>NZ_PKKS01000007.1:0-108579 GCF_002859085.1 Pseudomonas sp. QC2 | reverse complement strand
AATCGACTGACACACCGCTATCGGGGGCAAGCCCCCTCCCACATTTGGATCGCGGTCTAACCGTTAGATGGCGGTGGGCTGTCAGGCAGCCGGCGGGAGCAAGCTCCCTCGCCACAGGTCCAGCGCCATAGCCAGAATTGTGTAGATACCGATGCCCGATGGCGCTGAATCAGTCACCTGATGAATCGACTGACACACCGCTATCGGGGGCAAGCCCCCTCCCACATTTGGATCGCGGTCTAACCGTTAGATGGCGGTGGGCTGTCAGGCAGCCGGCGGGAGCAAGCTCCCTCGCCACAGGTCCCGCGCTATAGCCAGAATTGTGTAGATACCGATGCCCGATGGCGCTGAATCAGTCACCTGATGAATCGACTGACACACCGCTATCGGGGGCAAGCCCTCTCCCACATTTGGATCGCGGGGTAACGGTTAGATTGTGGTCAGCTGTCAGGCAGCCGGCGGGAGCAAGCTTCCTCGCCACCGGTCCAGCGCCACATCCAGAGTGGTGTAGATACCTAGGGCCATCGAGCTCCCACAGGTAACCTGCGGTTTATTCCCTATTGGGTTTCCAGTTCAAGCCGCAAGCTATGGTCAGACAGGTGCTGGCTATCCTTCACCACTGCACGGGTACGCCGCCCCTCCAGCGCAAACACCACGGTCTGCGCCGCGTGCAGATCGTCCGGCAAAGGCTGGAACACCTTCAGCACAGTCCCGCCAGCTCGCCGTTGCACGCTCACTTGGCACTCGACATGCTTGGCCATAGGCCCAAAAAGCGTTTCCTGGGTGTAATCAATGCGCGCCTTGCCATTGACCGGTATAGATAAATTCATGTTTGTCACTCCCTGATCAAGCCTGGGCGCGCGCGTCCGAGCGGCGCCATTGTACGTGGGTAATACCGAACTTTTCGGCTTGCTGCTGGCTGGTCTTCTTCACTTGCTCGCGGGCGAACCGACCGATACGACCCACCCCTGCGTCACAGCTTGCCCAGTGCCAGGCTTCTGCTGCATCAAGCTTTTCCAGGCGAATGATGAAGGACTTGGGTTCACCGTGCAGGCAGTAGTCGATCACAAATAGTTTTGCGTTATTCATTGGTCCATTAACCCTCCATGTATAAACAAGTGATCGTCCCGTGCCGCAAAAATTCACTCGGATTCTCCAGCGGTGGTCATTACCATGGCGACTCTTCCTTGATTGATGTGCATCCCCATGGCCCTGGCCGCGCCCCCCGACCTCAGTGACCACGCCGTTCCCGTACAGCCCTTGGCGCGTACCTACCCGCGTGGTTTGTACGTGGAGCCGCATAGCCACGAATGGGGCCAGTTGCTCTATGCCATGAGCGGCGTGATGTGGGTCGAGACGCCCCGTGAAGCCCTGGTGGTGCCGCCTCAGCGTGCGGTGTGGCTGCCGCCGGGGGTGGAACATGGGATCCGCGTGGTGTCGGATTTGCAGATGCGCAATATCTACCTGCGACCAGCATTGGCAGCGACGCTGGACAGCCAGGTGCAGGTGATTGAGGTGGGAGGGCTGCTCCGCGAGTTGATCGTCACGCTGGTGGACGAGGGCGACAACGGTGAGGCGGCGTACTACGACGCGGTGGTCAGCCTGGCCTTGCTGGAGCTGCAACGGGCGCGCCGCTCGCCGATCCGCATCGCCATGCCGGTTGAGGCTGACCGTCGACTGATCAATGTCTGCCAGGCGGTCATGGCCGCGCCCTCCCTGGAGATCCCTTTTGAGCAACATGCCGAAACCGCTGGTGCCAGCGTGCGCACCCTGGCGCGGTTGTTCCAGCACAACCTGGGCATGGGCTTCGCCGAGTGGCGTCGCCAGGTGCAACTGGCCACGGCGGTGGCGGAATTGATCCAGGGCCAGTCGGTCAGCGGGATTGCCCGCTCGCTCGGCTATTCACCCAGCAGCTTCAGCGACATGTTTCGCCGCGAACTCGGCGTGGCGCCCTCGCACTACGCCGGTTGAACGGATGGCCGAAATACTGAAGCACTTGGCCGATGCTTCAGGAATCGCCTCTCTACACTGAGCGCCTCTCACCACACGGCGCTGCTCACCATGAACTATCTGATTTCCCTCGCCATCGGCCTGTTTGTCGGCGTGATCTATGGTGCCCTGGATTTCCGCTCGCCCGCGCCCCCGGCCATCGCCTTGATAGGCCTGATGGGCATGCTGCTGGGCGAAAAGCTCTGGCCCATGGGCCGGCAGCTGGTGGGCACCTGGTTGTCTTGACCTCCTTTTTTTCTTCGATGGATATTGGCCATGAAAGCACTGCAATTTACTGCCACCGGCGATCTCGCCGCCCTCGGCTTTGTCGACGTCGCCACCCCGGTGCCGGCCGCGGGTGAAGTGCTGGTACAGATCAAGGCCGCGGGCCTCAACCCCAGCGACGTCAAGAACGTGCTCGGCCGCTTCCCCTACACCACCTTGCCACGCATTCCCGGCCGCGACTTTGCCGGTGTCGTCGTGGAGGGGCCACAGGAACTGGTGGGTCAGGAAGTCTGGGGCACCGGCCGCGACCTGGGGTTCTTTGCCGACGGTTCCCACGCCCAGTACCTCACCGTGTCGGCCAAGGGTGTGGCGCATAAACCCACCCACCTGAGTTTTGCCCAGGCCGCGAGCCTCGGCGTACCGTACACCACCGCCTGGGACGCCCTTGAGCGCAGTGGGGTGACCCAGGGCACGCGCTTGTTGGTGATTGGCGCCAATGGCGCGGTAGGCAGCGCGACCCTGGCCTTGGCGAAAATCCGCGGCGCCCAAGTGCTGGCCGCCGTGCGTCGACCGGAGCAGGTTGAAGTCTTGCAAGCGCAGGGCTTCGAGGCGATTGCCCTGGGCATGCCGGAAGAACTGGGTGCGCAGGTGAATGCCGTGTTCAAGGGCGGCGCCGATGTGATCTTCGACACCACCGGTTTCTGGCTGCCGGCGGCCGTGGCGGGCCTGGCGCCGTTCGGTCGTATCGCGATTATCGCGGCACCGGTGGACGGTCATGTGCAACTGCCGGCCCTGGCCCTGTATCGCAAGGGCGGCTCGGTGGTGGGGATCAATTCGCTGCTCTACAACGGCGAGCAATGCGCGGTGATGCTGGAACAGTTCGGGCGCTTCTTTGATGAAGGCTTGCTGCCGTTGCCGACGGGCTTGCGTGAAGTCGCGTTGGCAAATGGCGTGGAGTGTTACGAAGAAGTGAACCAGGGCAGCCCCGACAAAATCATCTTCCTGCCCTGACACGATGAAATGTGGGAGGGGCTTGCTCCTCCCACCTGTCGATCTCCATCAAGCTTCGGGAACACCTTTCTCCCAGGCCGACCAGTTCTTCAGAATCGCCTGTACCAACGGGTTGCCCGTGCGGTACAGGTTCTCGAGCGCCGGCACGAAGCCGCCTTGATCGGCGTATTTCAGCAGGTTGTCCACTTCGCTGTAGCCAGGGTAAGGGCGGTCGAAGTCCGAGCCGGCACGTACCACCGCCAGGCGCTGGATATCCACCAAGCCTTCGCGGCTGGCGCGCAGCAACGCTTCATAGGTGGAGTTGTCTTCCTGCTGGGTGGTGCAGTATTCACCGTTGTTGTCGGTCAGCAGCTTGGTCCAGACTTCGGCACGTTCGCTGAGGCGTGTGCCGGAGAACCAGGTATTGCCGGCCAGCGTGTCGCAGCGGGTGACCTGCGGCGGTTGGTTGGCAGGGGCGGCGGGGTAGTGTTTGCGCCAGGCGCTGGATTCCTTGCTTTCCGTCAGCTCGACGTTGTGCGACAAGGCGAAGGCCTTGGCCTGCAATTTGGGATTCAGCTCAAACACTTCGGTCTTGTAGTCCAACGGGGGTTTTTCGTTGGGGCCCTTGGTGTTGATGCCGATATAGCCGGTCGGCCAATCCTTGGGCGCGTCCCGTGAGTCCAGCTCCCACTGGGTGCCGAACTCCACCAGGTAATGCGCCCAGGCGGCGGTGCCGAGGGTGCCGTGCTTGGGGCTGATACCGGCGATCCCGGCGATCAGGAAGTAGCTCTGGCGCAGGTCGAACTTGGGTGACAGCGCCAATGCCAACGTGGACGCGGCGGCATTGGTCTGGCCCATGCCCGTCACCAGCAGGCACACGTCCTGGGTGTTGCAGCGGATCACCGGGTATTCGGCGGACAGCCCTGGTACACGCACTTCCTGCTTGAGTTCCAGGCGATCAATCCAGGTTTGCGCCTCGGGGGCGAACATGGTGATCAGCATCACCTTGGGTTTGATCGGCGCAGGCGTATTCGCCAGCACCACGTGGGGCAGCAGCGCCAGGCCGACAGCCATTGAGAAGCCGGTAACAGAGCGACGGGTAAATGCTTTCATCTATAGCTCCTTGATCAGAATTGGTAGCCCACGCCGGCGTAATAACCCCAGCCGTCGGAGCGGGCGCGGAAGTTGCCTTCGCCGAAATTCAACTCGCTGCCGTCTTCCCAGTTGCCGCCGTTATGGAAGTAACGGCCGACCAGGGTGAACCGCAGGTGGGTAAACGAATACAACAGCACGTTGGTGGCCACCACGGAATTGGCGGTGCGCGCCGGGTTGTCCTTGTGCAGGTCCGAGCCGAAATCGTAGTTGGTGAAGCCGATATAGGTCAGTGAGGCGCCGTTATCGAATTTGCCGATGGGCACGATGTACTTCATTTGCGCGCGGTAACCGTCCCAGGAGTATTCATTGCTGGCACCGTAGTTTTCCCACTGGTAGCGCCCGTAGAAGTTGGCCGACAGGTTGACCCGCGAGTGGGTGTCAATGTCGGTGCCGAGGCCGCTGTACAGGGTGTTGGCGCGGTTTTCCTTATTGCTGCCGTGGTCGTAGATCCAGTCGAACGCGACATACCATTCCTTGAACGGCCCGATGGCGAGGCTGCGGCCTGCGAGGTAGTCGATGGAGATACGTGGCTCATGCTCCATGAACACGGGCGAGCCATGGTCCCACACGCCTTTGTCATTGCTGTTACCGATGGTGAGGATCTTCGGCACGTCGATATAGCCGTACAGCTCGAAGGGGCCTTTGCGGCCGAAGTATTCGTACTCCAGGTAGATATCATCCTGCGGCTTGGGGCCGAAGCTGATGTCTTTGCTGCCGATCAACGTCAGGTCCTGGTTGAACCAGTCCGACAGGTACACGCCTTTTTTTGCCGGGTTTGCCTCAGGGCTGAGCGTTTCGCCCTGTGCTGAGTCATCGACAGGTTTTTCCTGCGCCAAAATGGGAGCGCTGAGTACTCCCGTAACGGCAGCCAGTAGCAAGGAAACACCAAAGGGGGTAGGACGCCTTGAGGTGAAGTGCATTGAAAATCCCTATTCGTACGCGGTTTAGACCCGATGCTTCGGGAAGAGGTGAACTGGGTGGCCAAGTTCATACCGCAAACGTTTGCACAGGTTGTACCAACTTTGCTCAATCGATTGATCAGCTTGCAAAAAAACGGGATTAGTCGACCTTTTGGTCAGAATTGACTGGGTGTCATTTTTTCAATGCGCTGGAACAGGTGCATGGCTGTTTCCCGCCGATAGTCACTCGGTGTCTGGTTCATTTCGATCCGGAAGTGCCGATTGAAATTGGACAGGTTGGCGTAGCCCACTTCAAAGCAGATATCGGCCACCGACATATCACTTTGCAGCAACAGCCGGCAGGCGCGTTGCACGCGGAACTTGCGCATCAAGTCGATAAAACCGTGGCCAGTGTTGCGTTTGAAGAAACGCGAGAAGCCCGGTTCGCTCATGTCCAGTTGTTGTGCGATCACCGACAGGCGCACATCGCCCGTCAGCTCACGCATCAAATAGTCGAACGCCTTGTTGATGCGTTCGGCGCTGCGTGCGTCCAGGGTCGGCGCATAGCAGGGGCTGGCCAGGGCCTTGACCTGTTGCGTCGGCGCATTTTTCAGGCTGTCGAGCAGTTGCAGGAACAGGATCAACCGTTGCAGGCCCTGGGCGTTGCCGATGGCTTCCATCAAGTGCGCTGCCTTTACAGCGGCCTCGCCAATAAATTCCAGGCCACGACGGGCCTGTTCGAACAACGCCGAGAGGTCCCCGAGCTCCGGCAGGGTCTTGCGCAGGGCGAGGAGGGCGGCGCCGTCGAATTGCAGCACCACGTCGCGGCCGCTCAGGTATTCGCCGGGCGCCAGCTCACCGATCCAGTCGTGGGGCAGATCGGGGCCGATCAGTGCCACATGCCCGGCACTGAACGCACCAATGTAGTCGCCGGCCACCAGCTTGCCGTTGCCCTGGCGGATCAGGTGGATTTCGAATTCAGGGTGGTGGTTCCAGCGCGCCAGCTCATAGGGATAGTCGTGTTCGAACCAGCGAAAGCAATGATCCGGTTCGGGCAGGATCACTTCGAGTTCGGCGGGACGGTGTTCAAACAGTTGGGCGCGGCTGATGGGCATGGTAATGCCTCTTGTATGGGTGGAATCGCCTCAAAATACGCGGGTTGGCGATACCCGCGCTACCCCCGGTTTCGCTTGGCACTGATACTTTTTTAACTGACAGGCGACGGTTAAAAAAGTATCAGTCGAGCATCCGCCCTGCGTTTGTGAGGGCCTGGCCAAGCTGCTGTAATCGGCCCTCAACAACAAAAACAACAGGTGGAAACCGCTATGTTCAAGCTCCCGCAAGCGTTGTTCCTGCTTTCCGGCCTGGCATTGGCCATGCCCGGCCAGGCTGCCGACACCGTCACCATCGCCACGGTCAACAACAGCGACATGATCCGCATGCAGCGCCTGTCCAAAGTGTTCGAAGCACAGCACCCGGACATCAAGCTCAACTGGGTGGTGCTGGAAGAAAACGTGCTGCGCCAGCGCCTCACCACCGATATCGCCACCCAGGGCGGCCAGTTCGACGTGCTGACCATCGGCACTTACGAAACCCCGCTCTGGGGCGCCAAGCACTGGTTGGAACCGCTGACCCAGCTGCCCGCCGATTACGACGCCGACGATATCTTCCCCTCGGTACGCCAAGGCCTGTCGGTCAATAACACCCTGTACGCCTTGCCGTTCTATGGCGAAAGCACCGTCACCTATTACCGCACCGACCTGTTCAAGCAGGCAGGCTTGACTATGCCGTCGCATCCTACCTGGACCCAGCTCGGCGAGTTCGCCTCCAAGCTCACCGCCAAGGATAAGGACCAATACGGCATGTGCCTGCGCGGCAAGGCCGGTTGGGGCGAGAACATCGCCTTGCTGAGCACAATGGCCAACGCCTTTGGCGCGCGCTGGTTTGACGAGCAGTGGAAGCCCGAGCTGACCAGTCCCGAGTGGACCGCCGCGGCCAATTTCTACGTCAACACCCTCAAGCAATACGGCCCGCCGGGCGTGTCCAGCAACGGCTTCAACGAAACCCTGGCGCTGTTCAACAGCGGCAAGTGCGCGATCTGGGTCGATGCCAGCGTGGCCGGCTCCTTCACCACCGATAAAAGCCAGAGCAAGGTCGCCGACAGCGTCGGTTTTGCCGCCGCGCCGACCGAAGTCACTGATAAAGGCTCGTCATGGCTCTACGCCTGGTCCCTGGCGATCCCGGCCACGTCCAAGCACAAGGACGCCGCCAAGGCTTTTATCAGTTGGGCGACCTCCAAGGATTACATCCAACTGGTCGCCGACAAGGAAGGCATCACCAACGTACCGCCCGGCACCCGCCAGTCCACCTACAACGAGGCGTACCTGAAGGCCGCCCCGTTTGCCCAGGTGACCCTGGAAATGATGAAACACGCCGACCCCGCGCACCCATCGGCCAAGCCGGTGCCGTACGTGGGCATTCAATACGTGACGATCCCTGAGTTCCAGGCCATCGGCACCTCGGTCGGCAAGCTGTTCTCGGCGGCGCTGACCGGCGGCATGTCGGTTGACCAGGCCCTGCTGCAAGCGCAGTCCACCACCGAGCGCGAGATGAAACGCGCCGGTTATCCGAAGTGATTTTTGACGGGACATACCCATGAAACGACTGGAAGGTAAGAGCGCGCTGATCACCGGATCGGCGCGCGGTATCGGCCGCGCCTTCGCCCAGGCCTATATCGCCGAAGGCGCCACGGTGGCCATCGCCGATATCAACCTGCAACGGGCCCAGGCCACAGCGGCTGAACTGGGCCCACAAGCCTATGCGGTAGCCATGGACGTCACCGACCAAGCGTCCATTGACGGCGCGATTGCCGCCGTGGTGGCCCAGGCCGGCAAGCTGGATATTTTGATCAACAACGCGGCGTTGTTCGACCTGGCGCCCCTCGTCGACATCACCCGTGACAGCTATGAACGGCTGTTCTCGATCAACGTCGCCGGCACGCTGTTCACCCTGCAGGCCGCCGCGCAGCAGATGATCAGCCAGGGCCACGGCGGCAAGATCATCAACATGGCCAGCCAGGCCGGGCGCCGGGGCGAGGCGCTGGTGGCGGTCTACTGTGCGACCAAGGCAGCGGTGATCAGCCTGACGCAATCGGCGGGGCTGAACCTGATCAAGCAGGGCATCAACGTCAACGCCATCGCACCGGGCGTGGTGGATGGGGAACATTGGGATGGGGTAGACGCGTTATTTGCCAAGCATGAGGGTCTGGCGCCCGGCGAGAAGAAAAAGCGGGTAGGGGATGAGGTGCCCTTTGGACGGATGGGCACGGCGGAAGATTTGACTGGGATGGCGATCTTCCTGGCCTCGCAGGAGGCCGACTATGTGGTGGCCCAGACCTACAACGTCGATGGCGGCAACTGGATGAATTGACGCCGCCTACTCGGCGAAACTTCGATCAAAGAAGTAAATGTCCCCAGGCTTCAGGTTTTCCACCGTCGCCTGGGGCCTGCCGCCTTCACCCTGCTTCTTACGCCCCGTCTCCCGCAGATACCCCGCCTCGGTCAGCTTCAACATGCGCTGGCGAATACTGGTCTTCAACACCGGCCGTGCCAGCACCAGGGAAAAGATCGTGGTCGCTTCCGGCGCGCTGAATTCATTGCCCAGGAACATCAGCGGCAAGCTGCTGTACAACGATTTGGAAAACAAGCGTTCTTGCACGGCGGCCACGATGCTGTTGTGATCGAACGGCAGTTTGATGCTGCCATTCGCTACCCCAGCCAACGAAAACCAGGCTTGATGCTCAGACAGCGTCACCTCATCCGCCACGATCGCCAGGTAGTACGTGGACGACGACCAGCAACGCGGATCGCGAAACGCATCGCCCACCGTGCCGACTTGCTCGCTCCAGGCCAGTTCAACCCCCACCTTGTCACTCGCCCGCAAGCGCTCCACCGCATCCTGGAGGCGCAGATCTTGCACGCCGCCATTCACCACCACCCCCGGCAACGCCCAGTGCCCGGCGAACGGCTCGGCCTCGCGTTTGTTCAGCAGCAGCTTCAATTCGCCCGCGCGGCGGCAGTAGAACAGTACGCACAGGTCGACGGTGTGGAGGTAGGCGCTAAGCGGCATGTGAACTCCTTGCGAATAACAATGGGGCACAGTCTAACGGATCAAACAGATATGTCATGTACTGACGCCAGGATAGATAACCAAATGTTTCTTGCAATGAAAGTACATGACGTGTACTTTTGTTTCCAGGCCACAGGAGAAACGCCATGACCCTCGCGAAAACCGCCATTGCCTCATTTGACGTCGACGCCCAGAAGAGCTTCACGCCACTGTGCCCCAACGAGTTGCCTGTGGCCGGCGGTGACCAGATCGGTGCCGAACTCAACTACATGGCCAGCCTCGCCGGCCATCGCGTCGGCAGCAAGGACGCCCACACCCCGCACGCTCCCTGGGTGGTGTCGCAGCACAGCGAGATGCTGCAACCCACCGGCCTGGCTCATGCCGATGTGACCTGGGTGAGCCACTGCGTCCCCGGCACCGAAGGCTTCACCCTGCTGGACGCGTTGCCCACGCCCTATGACTACGATTACTTCATCTGGAAAGGCGTCGAACCCGACCTGCACCCCTACGGTGCCTGCTACCACGACCTGCACGACAAG
The DNA here is from genome assembly GCF_002859085.1 of Pseudomonas sp. QC2. NCBI lineage: Bacteria > Pseudomonadati > Pseudomonadota > Gammaproteobacteria > Pseudomonadales > Pseudomonadaceae > Pseudomonas > Pseudomonas sp. QC2. The sequence goes on along the minus strand of NZ_PKKS01000007.1, from coordinate 98,654 downwards.
CTGTCCACCGGCGTCATTGAGTACCTCAAGGCCCAGGGCGTCACCCGCGTGATCGTCGGCGGCCTGGCGCTGGACTACTGCGTCAAGACCACCGCGTTGCAACTGCTCAAGGCCGGCCTGGACGTGGTCCTGCACCTGCCGGCGTGCAGGGGCATCACGGAAGAGGGCGGCGTACGGGCCGTCAATGAATTGCTCAAGGCCGGTGCCGTCATCAGCAGCACCCGCGAAGAACTGGCCGCGATGGCCACGCGTTAAGGAGAGACACCATGGAAAGTGCATACGACTACGAGTCCCCGGTGATCCAGGGCTTGCTCGACACCGACTACTACACCTTCACCATGATGCAGGCCGTGTTGCACCAGCACCCGAATGTCGATGTCGAGTACAACTTCATCGTCCGTTCGAAGGAAAAACTCGGCCACCTGATCCCCGAGCTGCGCGCCGAACTTGAAAAAATGGCCGGCCTGCACATGCGCGAAGGCGAGCTGCGCTTTCTGTTCAACCCACGCTTTCGCGAATACCTCACGCCGGATTACGAGCGCTTCCTCGGTCTGTTCCGCTTCAACCTGCGCTATATCCACGTCAGTGAAGTCGACGGCCAGCTGAACATCCGCGTGGTCGGCCCGATGCTGCACTGCATCATGTTCGAACAGCCGGTACTGGCCCTGGTCAGCGAACTGCGCAACCGCGACAAATACCCTGACGTGACCCTCGAAGACGTCACCCGCAAGCTCTACCAGAAGTTCGACTGGCTGGAGAAAAACCTCAGCCGCGATGAACTGGCCGACTTGCGCGTCTCCGACTTCTCCACGCGCCGGCGCCTGTCGTTCAAGGCCCAGCGTGAAGTGGTCGACATCATGCGTCGCGACTTCCCCGGCCAGTTCGTCGGTACCAGCAACGCACACCTGGCCTACGAATTCGACCTGCCGCTGATCGGCACCATGGCCCACCAATGGCTGATGGTGCACCAGCAACTGGGCCGGCTGCGCGAAAGCCAGAATGCCGCGCTGGAAAACTGGGTACGTGAATACCGTGGTCGCCTCGGGATCGCCCTGACCGACTGCATCAGCACCGACTTTTTCCTCAAGGACTTCGACCTGTACTTCGCCAAACTGTACGACGGTCTGCGCCAGGATTCCGGTGATCCCATCGCCTGGGCCGACAAGGTGCTCGCCCGCTACAAGCAATTGGGCATCGACCCGATGACCAAGGACCTGATGTTCTCCGACGGCCTCAACTTCGAGAAATGCCTGCCGATCCTGCGCCACGTGCGCGGCAAGGCCAAGTTCGGGTTCGGCATGGGCACCAGCCTGGCCTGTGATGTGGAAGGCGTCGAGCCGCTGAGCATCGTGATGAAACTGGTGCGGGTACACGGCGAACCGGTGGTGAAATTCTCCGATGACCCGGTCAAGAACGTCTGCGAAGACGCCTCGTTTTTGCAGTACGCAGCACAAGTGTTCAACGTTGGCAGTGTGGAGGTGTGACATGCAAGAACGTATCGCACGGGAACTGAATATCAACCGCGCGCTGGTCCAAGGCGGCGAGCCCGAGGAAATCCAACGGCGCATCGACTTCATCAAGGCCACCTTGCGCCACTCAGGCTGCAAGGCCCTGGTATTGGGCATCAGCGGCGGCGTCGACTCCCTCACCGCTGGCCGCCTGTGCCAACTGGCGGTACAGCAACTGCGCAGCGAGGCGTACGCCGCACGCTTTATCGCCATGCGCCTGCCCTACAAGACCCAGGCTGATGAACGCGACGCCCAGTCCTCCCTGGACTTCATCACCCCGGACCACATCGACACCCTGAACATCGCCGCCAGCGTCGACGGCCTGATGGCCAGCCTGACCGCCACCGACGCCAGCGCCGAACACGTCGATTTCATCAAGGGAAACGTCAAGGCCCGCACCCGCATGATCGCGCAATACGCCGTGGCCAACCTGCACAACGGCCTGGTGGTTGGCACCGACCATGGCGCCGAAGCGCTGATGGGCTTTTTCACCAAGTTTGGCGACGGCGCCTGTGACCTGGCCCCGCTGTCGGGCCTGACCAAGACCCAAGTGCGCCTGTTGGCCAGCGCCCTCGGTGCACCCGTCAACCTGGTGCAAAAACCGCCCACTGCCGATTTGGAAGAACTGGCGCCGGGCAAGCTCGACGAGCATGCCTATGCGTGCACGTACGAAGAGATCGACGCCTACCTGATGGGCGAACCGGTGAGTGAGCGGGTCAAGAACCTTGTGGAACGCGCCTACCTGAAGACCGCCCACAAACGCGCGCTCCCCATTGCTCCGCTGTAGCCGCCATCAGCGTTCGATGGACCGACTCCACCGCGCATTCCACTCCGGCCGCGCTTGGTTGACCTGGTCCCAATCAATCGAAATCGCGGTCTGCAGGTAACCCTGCATGGCTTCCACTCGCGCGCGGGTCTTGTCGGTGGTTGGTGTGGTCGGGTTCGACGGAATCTGGTCACCTTCCTCCAACGCCGGCGCCTGGGCCTCGGCGGTCAGCAAAAAGGCCGCGAGTTTCTGCGCCAGTTCCGGTTGGTCGTTGCGTGCGATCACGCATTCGGCCACGTTCAGCACCACCGCGCCTTCCTTGGGTTGTGCATACTCCATCGGCACGCCGAGCAGTTTCTGGGTGGCGACCTGGGTCGGGGTGAGGGGGAAGATCGCGGCTTCGTCGGTCTGCACCATCTCGGAGATTTTCGCCGAGCTGGCGATGTACTCCAGCACGTTGGGGCCGACGGTTTTCGGCCAGGCCTTGAAGCCGGGCTCGACGTTGGTTTCGTCGCCGCCCTGGATGCGGTTGAACATCAGGAAGCCGTGCAGGCCGAAGGTGGACGACGCCAAGGACTGGAACACCACTTTCTCCTTGAAGCGCGGGTCGGCCAGGTCCATCCATGAGGTGGGCGCGGCCCAGCCTTTTTCCTTGAACATCTTGGCGTTGTAGCCCAAGCCGGTGACGCCGAGGGTCACGGCCACGGCTTCCTCCTTGATTCTGGCCTTGGCCGGGATCTGTTCCAGGGGCGGGCTGGGCGCCAGCTTGTCGCACAGGCCCATGGAGATGGCGCGGTACATGATGCCGTCGTCGAGGAACATCACGTGCATCTGTGGGTTGTCTTTGTTGGCCTGGACCTTGGCGAGGATGTCCGACGAGGTGCCGGGCACGATCACCACCTTGACGTTATTGGCCTTTTCGAACGCGGGTAGCACCTTGTCGGCGTACACCCGTTCCATGGTGCCGCCGTTCATGCCCAGGTACAGCGTGGGCGCGGCGTGCGCGGTGGAAGCGAGCAGGGCGAGGGACAAGCAGGACAGCGCAATACGTGGGTTCATGGATGTTTTTCCTCTCAGGCTTGGAAACGACGGATGGAAAACGCTTCGATGGGTTGGCGGCTGGCTCCGTCGCAGACGATCTCTGCCAGGGCTTCACCGACCGCGGGACCGAGCTGGAACCCGGCGCCGGCAAAGCCGAAGCCATGGAGCAGGCCAGGTTGGGTGCTGCTGGGGCCGATCACCGGTTCGTGATCGGGGAGATAACCTTCGGTGCCGCTCCACGTGCGAATCGCCTGGGCACCCTTGAGGAACGGGTACAGCTCGCCGGCACTGCGCAGGATCTCCAGCACCGCTGCCTGCCCCGGCCGCGCGGTCAGCGGGCCCAGGGCAAAACCGCGACCGCCGCCGAGGATGCAGTTGCCCCGGGCGACCTGCCGCGCATAAATCCCGCCGCCTTCAACGCCGGTGCTCACATTCATCACCACCGGCAGCGGCTCGGTGACCAGCATCGCTGGATGCGCCGAGGTGATCGGCACCGCTTCGCCAAACTGCGCGGCGACGGTGCCGGCCCAGGCGCCAGCACAGTTCAGCAGCCAGGGCGCTTGCAGGTGCAGGCCGTTAGCGCAGTGCACCTGAAAGTGCTGGCCGTCATGTTCTATACCAATCACCTCAGCCTGCTCGTACACCGATGCGCCAAGGCGCTGCGCGGCACGGGCGAAGGCCGGGGACACCAATCGTGGGTTGGCGTGGCCGTCTTGCGGGCACAACGAGGCGCCCACCGCAATATCGCCGACCCAGGGAAAGCGTGCGCGCAGCTCGGCGTAGTCGAGCAACTGCAAGCCCAGGTCAAAGCCACGGGTTTGTTCGGCGTAAGCCTGTAGGGCAGCAAAATCGGCATGACTGCGCGCCAGCTTCAAATGCCCGGAGCGCACGTATTCGCCGTCGATGCCGATCAGGCCCGGCAAGTCGGCCCACAGTTGATGGGCGCGCTGCGACAGCGGCAACTGATGCAATGGCCGGCCCTGGCGGCGCACACCGCCATAATTCACGCCGCTGGAATGCGAGCCACAGAAGTCCCGTTCCACCAAGGCCACTCGCTGGCCTTTCTGCGCGAGCATCAAGGCCGCCGACGCGCCGACAATCCCACCGCCCAGCACGATGACGTCGATCATGACTGCGCCTCCACGCCAAATGGCAGCGGCTTGATTGGCGCCTGGCCACGCAAGCGGCCGACGTTTTCGATGCCCCGGCCGCTGCGCTCGGCGACAATCTCCACTGCCGCCGGCCCGCACATGCGGCCCTGGCAGCGGCCCATGCCGACGCGACAGTGGGCCTTGACCCGATTGATCTCCCAGTGGCCTTCATCCACCACCGCCCGTATATCGCCGGCGCTGACTTCTTCGCAGCGGCACACCATCAACGCATCCGGTGCCTGTGCCGCCCACTGCTCAGGGAAAGGAAACGCGGTTTCCAGGCCCTGGCGAAAGCGCTGGATACCCGCCAGTTTTTGTTCCAACACGGCGGGGCGGCGCTGATCAATGGCAATGCCCGCGTCCTCCAGTACCGCCAGCGCAGCACGCTCGCCGGCCATCTGCGCGGCGTCCGCGCCCATGATCCCGGCGCCGTCGCCCGCCAGGTACACACCGCTGACACTGCTGCGCCCGGCGCTGTCGCGTTGTGGAAGCCAGGCGCGGTTCAACGTGTTCCAGGCGAATTCACAACCGAGCAGATCCGCCAGTTGCGTCTCGCTGCGCAGGGCATGGGCAAAGCCCACGGCGTCGCATGCCAGGCTGTGCTCACCCCAACGAATAGCGCTGACCCGCTGTTCGCCTTCGATCTGCGTGAGCGTGGCGCCCTGATGCACGGCAATCCCATGGGCCGTCAGCCAGGCGCGGTAATACAAGCCCTTGGCCAAGGTCGCCGGTTGCCCGAGCAGCGCCGGCAGCGCTCGGCACTGCGCGCTGAACGGTGCGCTATCGAGCACCGCCACGACCTTGGCCCCGGCTTTGGCGTACTGATAGGCGACCAGGTACAACAACGGCCCGCTGCCACAGAACGCCACGCGCTCACCGATGGCGCAGCCCTGGTATTTCAAGGCGATCTGCGCCGCCCCGAGGCTGTAGACACCGGGCAAGGTCCAGCCCGGCACCGGCAGGATGCGGTCGGTGGCGCCGGTAGCGACGATGATCTGCGCGTAGTCGAGGCTCTCGGCGCGGCCGTTGTTGAGCATATCCAGGCGGCCGTCCTCGGCGTTCCACACCAGGGTTTGCGGCCGGTAGTCGATCAGCGGCGCCAGCTCATCCAGGGTGCGGTGCACGGCTTGGGCCTTGCTCGCTTCAAATCCGTAGAGCTGCCTGGCGGTGCGTTGGAAGCCTTGGGGTTGGCGCCGATAAATCTGCCCGCCACCGCGCAGGCTCTCATCCACCAGGCAGGGTGTGATGCCGTGGTCGAGCAGGGTGCGCGCTGCGCTGATGCCTGCCGGGCCTGCGCCCACAATCACCACCGGCTTCATGGCTGGCGTCCCGGATCGCGGCTGACGGCCTGACCTTCTTCCAGCAGCGTCGAACAGGCGCGCACGCGGCGCCCATCTTCAAGGCGCACCCAGCAGTCCTGGCACGCGCCCATCAGGCAGAAACCGGCACGCGGTTCGGCGCTGAAGTCACTCCCGCGTAGGTGCTCGGCGCAGGTCAGCACGGCGGTGAGCACCGTGTCACCCAGCAAGCCGCTGGCGGGCTGGCCGTCGAGGGTGAAGGACAGGACCGGGCGTCCGGTCTCGGCTAAGCGTTTGAACAAGGCCATCAATGTTTCCCCACCAGCACACGGTCCAGGCCGTAGACCCGATCCAGCAGAATCATGGTCGCCGCCGTCAGCGCAATCACCAGCGCCGACACCGCCGCCATCATCGGGTCGATGGACTCGGTGGCGTACACATACATGCGCACCGGCAGGGTTTGCGTGGCCGGCGAGCTGACGAAGATCGACAGCGTCACCTCGTCGAAACTGTTGATGAAGGCTAACAACCACCCCCCGGCGACACCGGGCAGGATCATCGGCAGGGTGATCTGGCGAAATAGCGTGAAACGGCCAGCCCCCAGGGATTCGGCGGCATGCTCGGCGCTGCGATCAATACCGATGGCTGCAGCCAGCACCAGGCGCAGCACATACGGCGTGATGATCACCACATGGGCCAGCATCAGCCAGGTAAAACTACCGTTGACGCCCATCAGCGCAAACAAGCGCAGCATGGCCACGCCCAGCACCAGGTGCGGGATGATGATCGGCGACAGGAACAACGCACTGAAAAAGTTGCGCCCCGCAAACGAATACCGGCTGATCGCCAACGCCGCCGGTACGGCAATCAAGGTGGCCAATGTCGCAGCGGTGAACGCCAGGATCAGGCTGTTATAGAACGCCTGGATAAAATCCGCCCGCTCGAACACCGCGCGAAACCAGCGCAGCGAGAAGCCCGACGTGGGCAGGCTCAAGGTGTTTTCGGGCGTGAAGGCCACCAGGCACACCACCACCAGCGGCGCCATCATGAACAGCACCACCAAACCGTGGAAACCAAGGGCCAAAGGACCGTTTCTGGACATGCGCTTAAACCCCCAGGGACTTTTTGTAGCGGCCTTCGACCATGCGGTTCCAGCTCAGCATGATCAGCAGATTGACCAACAGCAGCACCACCGCGATGGTCGCGCCCATGGGCCAGTTGAGTTCCGAGAGGTACTGGTCGTACACCACGGTGGCGACCATTTTCAGGCGACGCCCGCCGAGCAGGCCGGGGATCGCAAAGGAGCTGGCGGCCAGGCCGAACACGATCAAAGTGCCGGACAGCACGCCGGGCATGACCTGCGGCAACACGATCTTGCGCATCACCGTGGCCTGGCTGGCGCCCAGGGACAACGCGGCTTGTTCAGCCGACGGGTCGAGTTTCTGCAGGGAGGTCCACACCGGGATGATCATGAACGGCAGCATCACGTGCACCAGGGCGATGATCACCGCGAACGGCGTGTACAGCAGCTTCACCGGGCGCCCACCGAGGAACTGGATCACTTGGTTTACCAGCCCGTCCGCGCCGAGCAACAGGCTCCAGCCAAAGGCGCGCACCACCACCGAAATCAGCAAGGGCGTGAGGATCAGAATCAGGAAGATCGAGCGCCACGGCGTGCCCATGCGACTGAGGATGTAAGCCTCGGGCACACCGATCACCACGCACAGCAGGGTGACCAGCGCGCTGATCCAGAAGGTGCGCCAGAAAATCTCGTAAAAGTACGAATCGCTGAACAATGACAGGTAGTGCGCGAAGGTCCATTCATTGGCCTTCACGCCCACCTGGTAGTCAAACACGTTGAACGACAGCACCAGGGTCAGGCCCAACGGCAGGATCAGCAGCCCGGCAAACAGCACCAGCGCCGGCAGCGAGAGCAGGTAGCCGCGACTCATGGGTGCACCTCATCCGCCGCCAACACGCGCAACAGGCTGGCGTGCCAGTCCAGGCCTACCGCTGTGCCGCAACGCAGCGGTGCGTTGCCGTCGTTGCTGCGCACCACGGTGACTTCGCCGAGGGCGGTGTCGATGTGGTACAGCCATTGGCTGCCGAAGAAGTAGCGATTGATGACCTGGCCTTGCAGGCGACCTGTGCCTGCGTCCACCAATTGGATCTTTTCCGGGCGCAGGCTCAGGGTCAGTTCGCCGTCGCCGCTCTCGTGGCGCACTTGCGGGGTGCCGAGTATGTCGTAGTCGCCCGGCAGCAGGTTGGCCTTGCCGACAAAGTCGGAGATGAAGCGCGTACGCGGGTGTTCGTAGAGCGTGTAGGGCGCGTCGATCTGGGTCACGCGCCCGGCCTGCATCACCACCACGCGGTCACTGATCGACAGCGCTTCGGCCTGGTCGTGGGTGACCATCAAAGTAGTGATACCGACGGCGCACTGGATGCGGCGGATCTCGAACTGCATCTCTTCGCGCAAATTAGCGTCGAGGTTGGACAACGGCTCATCGAGCAGCAACACCGGCGGCTCAATCACCAACGCGCGAGCCAGGGCCACGCGCTGGCGCTGGCCGCCGGACAACTCCCGTGGGTAGCGGTCGGCGTGCGGCGCCAGGCGCACCAGTTCCAGCACGGTCTTGACCTTGCTGGCGATCTCGGCGGCCGGCACTTTGCGCATCTTCAGGCCGAAGGCGACGTTGTCGCGCACGCTCATGTGCGGGAACAGCGCGTAGCTCTGGAACACCACGCCCAGGCCACGGCTGGCGGGCTTGGCGTGGGTGATGTCGCGGCCGTCGAGCAGGATCTGCCCGCCGCTCACATCGACGAAGCCGGCGATCATTTGCAGGGTGGTGGTCTTGCCGCAGCCCGAGGGGCCGAGCAGGGAAACGAACTCGCCTTTTTCCACCGCGAGGTCGGTGGCGACCACCGCGTCGACGGCGCCGTAGCGTTTGCTCAAGGCGTTGAGTTGGAGAAATGCCATGTCTGCGTTCCACCTTTTTTTGAGTCGCGTCGAGACGCGCTTTTTTGTTTTGGGCAGATGCGAAAAGGGTGTTGCGGGTGCGTTGGCGCTCGATCTCAAGTCGGCTGCCGGTTGTTGTTCATTTCGCCCCTGTGGACGCAGATTAGGACGAAGACTAGGATGGGCGGAAGATAGAATTTCACTGAACGGACTGTTATTTTCAGTTTTATTCACTCACCGGAATTTGCAAAGAGATGGGTTGTTATGAATTCCACTGATCGAAATGAAAAGAGCAAAGAAGTCGGGGTGGGCGGAGTGTCTCGTCTGTTCGCGCTGCTGCGCACCCTGGGTGAAGTGCCGGAGGGTGGCGAACGCGTTACGCAGCTCGCGCAACAGGTGGGCCTGTCCCAGCCCACCACCCACCGCCTGCTGCGCAGCCTGATGGACGAAGGCATGGTCGAGCAGGACGCACGCAGCAAGCGCTATCGCCTCAGCCTGGAGTTCTTCGCCCTGGCGGCCAATGCAGGCAAGACCGGCAACCTGCGCGACCTGGTGCGGCCGAGCATGCTGCGCCTGAGTGCTTCACTGGGCGACTCGCTGTTCCTGCTGGCGCGCAGTGGCTTCGATGCGATCTGCCTGGACCGCAGCGAAGGCCCTTACCCGATCCGCACCTTCACCGGTGATATCGGCGGGCGTGTGGCATTGGGCGTGGGGCAGGGCAGCCTGGCGATCCTGGCGTTTTTGCCGGAGGAAGAGCGCGAGACGGTGATCCGCTACAACCTGCCACGGCTCAAGGATTTCCACCTGTATGACGAAGTGCTGTTGCGCTCGGAAGTGGAGAACGTGCGCAACCTGGGGTATGCGGCGCGCAATACCGGAGTGCTGGAAGGCATGGCGGGGTTGGCGGTGCCGATACTGAATCGGGACGGGCATGCGGTGGCGGCGTTGAGCGTGGCGACCATCAGTGACCGCCTGGGGCCGAGCCGGTTGCCGACGGTGGTGGAGTTGTTGAAGCGCGAAGCGGCGGCGATCGGGCCACGGATCAATCCGTTTGATCCGACGTTGCGCAGGCCCTCACACACCTTCGGCGGCTAACCGATTTCAGCCTCGATGAAGAGCAAAAAATGTGCGAGCGGGCCCCCCGCACATTCAGAGGGCGGCCAGGGCGACGGAGGTGGCCGCTGTGCGGGTCTCCACGCCCAACTTCACATACACATGCTCCAGATGCTTGTTCACCGTCCTCGGGCTCAACCCCAGGATATCCCCGATATCCCGATTGGTTTTCCCGCACGCCACCCAGCGCAGCACCTCTACCTCACGCTCGGTCAACTGGAACCGGGCCGACAGCAGCCTATGCGCCGGCTCATCTTCAAGCGTCAACACACTCGGCTGCTGCGCCTCCCGCGCCGACAACAAAATACGCGACGTGCGTAAATGTGCCGCCACCCGCGCCAGTACCTCGTCGGTCTGGATCGGCTTGGTCACGTAGTCACTGCCACCCACTTCAAAGCCCTGCACCACGTGCCTGGTGTCGGTCAGCCCGGTCATGAACACCACCGGGATGTCCGCACTGGCGGGTTGCGCCTTGAGCCGGCGGCAGGTTTCGAAGCCGTCCAGGCCGGGCATCATTGCGTCCAGCAGGATCAGGTCCGGGCGCCGGCGTTGTACGCGGTTCAACGCGCTGAGGCCGTCGAGGGCCACCAGCACCATATAGCCCGCGTCGTCGAGGGCGTCGGAGAGCATCGCGAGGTTATCCGGCGTGTCGTCGACGATCAGCACAACGCCGGGTTCAGTGCTGCGGGTGAGTGCATTCATCTTCGGCCTCCTTGAGGGTTCGGTTGAGTTCATCCAGGCGGAAACCCTTGAGCAACCCGCGTGCCTTGCTGATGAAAGGCTCGGTGTCGGGGTGCTGCGCAAGGATCGTGTCGAGTTTTTCGTGCAGGCCGCGCACGTAACCGATGGCGCTGAGTTCGGCGAGTACCGCCAGGTCTTCGGCGCCGGGCAGCACACGGGGTGGCGGTGGCGGTATCGAGCGCTGGGTGCGCCGTAGCCAGTGCAGGTCCAGGTGCTGTTGCAGGCGCCCGAGCAGCTCCGGCGTGCGCACGGGCTTGGCCAGGTAGTCGTTGCAGGCGGCGGCAATGCTGCGTTCGCGGTCGTCGGTAAAGGCGTTGGCCGAGATCACGATGATCGGTGCGGTGCACAGCGCATTACGGCGTATCAGGCGGCTGGTTTCGTAGCCATCCAGGGTCGGCATCGACAGGTCCATCAGGATCAGGTCCGGCGCCAGCAGCGCCACCTGGCGGATCGCGTCCTGGCCATTACTGGCCTGGATCACCTCGAAGCCCAGCGGCGTGAGCATGCCGCTGAGCACCTTGCGATGGTCTACATGGTCATCCACCACCAGGATGCGCCGCCGCTCGCCTTGATAACCGATGATGTCGTGCTCCACGTGCACCACCGCTTGCGGCGCGCGCACCTGAGACAGGAACAGCCGCACCTGGAAGCAGGTGCCCTTGTCCAGCTCGCTGGTTACTCGCAGCTCGCCGCCCATCAATGCAGTGAGCATGCGCGTGATAGTCAGCCCCAGGCCCACGCCGTTGTCCTGGCGCATCAGGTCGCCGCGCTCGAACGGCTGGAATATCCGCTCCAACTGCCCAGGATCGATGCCGATGCCGGTGTCGATGATCTCGAAGTTGGCGGTCTCGCGCATATAACTGACCCGCAGGCGCACTTCGCCGCTGTCGGTGAAGTTCACGGCGTTGCCCAGCAGGTTGATCAGGATCTGGCGCACGCGTTTTTCATCGCCGCGCACCACCGCCGGGATCTTGCCCACGCAGTCCAGGCGAAAACGCAGACCCTTGTCGTGGGCTTGCGGGGTGAACATCTGCTCCAGGTCGTGGAGCAGCTCGGGGAAGGGGATTTCGGTGAGTTCCAGGCGCAACTTGCCGGCCTCGATCTTGGCCACGTCGAGTAAACCGTCGATCAATGACACCAAGTGCGAACCACTGCGCAGGATGGTCGCCAGCGCATCCTGATGCTGCTCGGGCATGGCGCTGTCGCGCTGCAGAATCTGGGTGAAGCCAAGGATGCTGTTGAGCGGCGTGCGCAGTTCGTGGGACAGCCCGGTGACGTAGCGGCTCTTGGCGGCATTTGCGGCTTCCGAGGCTTCCTTGGCTTGCTGCAGGGCCTGGTCGGTGAGGCTGTGGGCGTCGATTTCCTGCATCAGCAGCAGGGTTTGGCGGTCGGATTCCTCCTGGGCTACGCCACGGCTTTCGCGGGTCAGCACCACCCACCAGGCGAGCACGGCGGCCAGCACCGAGAGCGTCAGGAACGCCTTGAAGAACGCCTGGTACAGTGTTTCGGAATGGGGCAAGCCCTGGGCCGCCTGTACGTAGATCAACGCCAAAGCGCCGGCAAGCATCAGCACCAGGGCGAGCAACAATCCCAGGTAATGGGCCAGGCGTGTGTGCAGGCGCGGCATCATCGTGTTGGGCAGCAGCCAGCGCAGTACGCCTTCGAACTGGGTGACCAGGCGGGCGTGGGGCTTGCAACGATCACCGCAGCGCGCATCCAGCGAGCAACACAGTGAGCAGATCGGCGTGCTGTAGGCCGGGCAGAACGCCATGTCCGCGGTCTCGAACGGGTTGCTGCACAGCCCGCACACCGCGTGGGTCGCGGGGGCAACCGGGTGAATCAACTGCACGTCGCTGGTGCGGGCGATGTAGTACTTGCCCTGGGTCAGCCAGGCCAGCAGCGGCGCCATCACCAGCGCCGTGCCCAGGGCCACGAAGGGCGGTGCCGCCTGGGCCAGGGCACCGAACAGGCCGAAGTGGGCGAGGATCGACAGCAACGACGCAATCAGCATCGAGCCGACGCCCACCGGGTTGATATCGTAGAGGTGCGCGCGCTTGAACTCGATGTGCTTGGGCGACAGGCCCAATGGCTTATTGATCACCAGGTCCGCCACCAGCGTGCCGATCCAGGCGATCGCGATATTGGCGTAGAGCCCCAGCACCTGGTCGATCACGTCGAAAACGCCCAACTCCATCAGCATCAGCGCGATGGCCACATTGAACACCAGCCATACCACGCGGCCGGGGTGGCTGTGGGTCACGCGGGCGAAAAAGTTCGACCAGGCCAGGGAGCCCGCGTAGGCATTGGTCAGGTTGATCTTCATTTGCGAAATAATCACGAACAGCACCATGGCGCCGAGCGCCCATTCCGGCGAACTGAACACGTAGCGGAACGCAACCAGGTACATCTGGGTTGGCTCGGCGGCGCGTTCCATGGGGATTTCATGTTGCAGCGCGAGAAACGCCAGGAACGCCCCGGCGAACATCTTCAAGGCGCCGGGAATGATCCAGCCGGGGCCGGCGCAGAGCAGGGCGGCCCACCAGCGCTTGCGGTTGGCAGCCGTTTTTTCGGGCAGGAAACGCAGGTAGTCCACCTGTTCGCCGATCTGCGTCACCAGCGACAACGCCACCGTGCAGGCGGCGCAGAACGCCAACAGGTTGAAGCCGCCGCCGTCACCGCTGCGTCCGACAAAGCTGGTCCAGTCGCTGAAGGCGTCGGGGTTCTTCCACCCCACAAAGCCATACGGCAGCACCAGCAACAACAGCCAGATCGGTTGCGTCCACAGTTGCAGGCGGCTGATCAGCGTCACGCCGTACGCCACCAGCGGGATCACCAGCAGCGAGCAGATCACATAGGCCAGGGCCAGCGGGATATGGAAATACAGCTCCAGTGCCAGCGCCATGATCGCCGCTTCCAGGGCGAAGAACAGGAAGGTGAAGCTGGCGTAGATCAGCGAGGTGATGGTGGAGCCGATATAGCCGAAGCCGGCGCCACGGGTGAGCAGGTCCATGTCCACGCCGTAGCGTGCGGCGTAATAGCTGATGGGCAGGCCGGTGAGGAAGATCACCATGCTGATGGCGAGGATCGCCCAGAAGGTGTTGGTAAAGCCGTAGTTCAAGGCCAGCACGCCGCCGATGGCCTCCAGCGCCAGGAACGACACCGCGCCGAGGGCGGTGTTGGCAATGCGCAGCTCCGACCACTTGCGAAAGGACTTGGGGGTGTAGCGCAGGGCGTAGTCTTCCATGGTCTCGTCGGCGACCCAGGTGTTGTAGTCGCGGCGGATCTTGACGATGCGCTGGGTGCCGGAAGGAGGGTGCACGGCGGGATGGCTCCGGGGAGTGGGCAAGGTGGATGAGCAAGTTCCGTGCCCCGATTCAAAATGTGGGAGCTGGCTTGCCTGCGATGGCGGTGGGTCAGGCATGGGGAAGTTGGTTGATACACCGCCATCGCAGGCCAGCCAGCTCCCACATTGATCGGTGCTGTCAGGGCGGGCGGGATCTTGCTCGAAAACAGTGCGCAGCGGCATACGTCAAATGACGTACCCCGTTACGTCAGGCTGCGTATACCCGCACCGGTCCACTGCCGCCATGCTGGACCCCTCATTGCAGAGGAGTCGCCCCATGGCACCACGATTGATCCGCTCCACACCGCTGTTGGCCCTGTCATTGCTGGCGGCCGCTCTGTTCAGCCAGGGCGTGCTGGCCGATAACGAAGGCCTCGCCGTGACCCCGACCGAGGTCACCGTCGGCCAGTTGCACTCCGCCACCGGCACCATGGCGATTTCCGAAACCGGTTCGATCCAGGCCGAACGCTTGGCCATCGAACAGATCAACGCCTCAGGCGGGATCCTCGGACGGCAGATCAAGGTGATCCAGGAAGACGGCGCCTCCGACTGGCCGACCTTCGCCGAAAAAGCCAAGAAGCTGCTGGTCAACGACAAGGTCGCCGCCGTGTTCGGCTGCTGGACCTCGGCCTCGCGCAAAGCCGTGCTGCCGATCTTCGAAAAGGAAAACGGCCTGCTCTACTACCCGACCTTCTATGAAGGCCTGGAACAGTCGAAAAACGTGATCTACACCGGGCAGGAAGCCACCCAGCAAATCCTCGCCAGCCTTGACTGGATCGCCAAGACCAAGGGCGCCAAGACCTTCTACCTGGTCGGCTCCGACTACATCTGGCCGCGCACCTCGATGAAGATCGCGCGCAAGCACATCGAAAACGTCCTGCACGGCACCGTGGTCGGCGAAGACTACTACCCGCTGGGCAACACCCAGTTCGGTTCGCTGATCAACAAGGTCAAGCTGAAAAAGCCTGATGTGGTGTTTGCGGCGGTGGTGGGTGGTTCCAACGTGGCGTTCTACAAACAACTCAACGCGGCGGGCGTGAATTCGGCCAAGCAGACCCTGCTGACCCTGTCGGTCACCGAGGATGAACTGCTCGGCATCGGCGGTGAAAACATGGCCGGTTTCTATGCCTCGATGAAGTACTTCCAGAGTCTGGATAACCCGAACAACAAAGCCTTCGTCGAGGCCTTCAAGGCCAAATACGGCAAGGACGCAGTGATCGGCGATGTGACCCAGGCGGCCTATCTGGGGCCGTGGCTGTGGAAAGCGGCGGTGGAGAAGGCCGGCAGTTTCGACGTGGATAAAGTGGTGGCCGCGTCGCCTGGCATCGAGCTGAAAACCGCGCCGGAAGGCTACGTGAAGATTCACGAGAACCATCACTTATGGAGCAAGTCGCGCATCGGCGAAGTGCAGCCCAACGGCCAGTTCAAGGTGATCTACGAGTCGGATCTGATCGAGCCGAATCCGTTCCCCAAAGGCTATCAATAACCCTGGTCTTGGCGCTGAGCTAAATGTGGGAGCGAGCAAGCCCGCTCCCACATAAAGCAGACGCAGATTGCAATTCAACCTGGCTCTCAGGAGACCATCATCATGGAATGGCTATCGGAATTTGGAGCCATCGCGGCGATGCAGGGGTTCAACGGTTTGTCCGTGTTCTGCGTGCTGTTGCTGATGGCATTGGGGCTGGCGATCATCTTTGGCCAGATGGGGGTGATCAACATGGCCCACGGTGAGTTCCTGACCATCGGCGCGTACACCACGTATGTGTGTTCCAGCCTTACGGCGCACTTTGCACCGAGCTTCCAACCCTATTACTTCTTCTTCGCCATTGCCCTGTCATTCCTCGTCGCCGGCGCCATCGGCTGGCTGGTGGAATGGGCGATGATCAGCCGCTTGTACAAGCGCCCGCTTGACACTTTGCTCGCCACCTGGGGGCTGTCGCTGGTGATGCAGCAGACCTTCCGCTCAGTGTTCGGCGCCCGCGAGGTCAGCGCTGAACCACCGGCCTGGCTGATGGGCTCGGTGAATTTCACCGATGCCATCGAGATTCCGCGCAATGGCCTGTTCATGATGGTCCTGACCCTGCTGCTCACCGCCGCGATCTTCCTGATGCTCTACCGCTCGCGCTGGGGCCTGCAGGTGCGCGCTACGGTGCAGAACCGCTTGATGAGCCGTGCGGTGGGCATCAATACGCGCAAGGTCGACCGCATGACCTTCGCCTTGGGCTGCGGCGTCGCCGGGGTGGCCGGCGCGGCGTTCACCACCATCGGTTCCACCGGGCCGACGGCGGGCTCGCAGTACATCGTCGACACCTTCCTGGTGGTGGTCTTCGGGGGCGCGCAGAGTCTGTTCGGCACCATCGCTTCGGCCTTCGTGATTGCCCAGACCCAATCGCTGTCGGAGTTCTTCCTCAGTGGCTCGATGGCCAAGGTACTCACCTTGTCCTCGGTGATTCTGATCCTGATGCTGCGCCCGCAAGGGTTGTTCTCCATCAAAGTGCGCAAGTAGAGGCGAGCGGATGAAGGCTTTAGACAAGCTGCTGGGCGGCCAGCAAAACCTGATCGGCATCGTGTTGCTGGCGCTGTTGATCCTGGTGGTATTCCCCCTGACCCTGGATGCGTTCCGCCTGAACATGGTCGGCAAATACCTGACCTACGCGTTTGTCGCGGTGGGCCTGGTGTTGTGCTGGGGCTATGGCGGCATTCTCAGCCTGGGGCAGGGCGTGTTCTTTGGCGTCGGCGGCTACTGCATGGCAATGTTCCTCAAGCTTGAGGCCTCGGACCCGGAAAGCACCAAGATCCAGTCCACACCGGGCATTCCGGACTTCATGGATTGGAACCAGATCACCGAGCTGCCGTGGTTGTGGCAGCCGTTCCACAGTTTCAGCTTCACCTTGGCGGCGGTGATTGCGGTGCCGGTGCTGCTGGCGTTCATCATCGGTATGGCGCTGTTCAAGCGGCGCGTGGGCGATGTGTATTTCTCCATCGTCACCCAGGCGATTGCGCTGATCCTCACGGTGCTGATCGTCGGCCAGCAAGGCCTGACCGGTGGCGTCAACGGCATCACCGACCTCAAGACCCTGCTTGGCTGGGACCTGCGCACCGACAGCGCGAAGATGATCCTGTACTTCATCAACGCCGGGTTGCTGTTCGGCTGCATCTTCATTGGCCGGTTCATCCTTGCTTCCAAGCTCGGCCGGTTGCTGATGGCGATGCGCGACAAGGAAGAACGCGTGCGTTTCTCCGGGTATGACGTGGCCAGCTTCAAGATCTTCGTGTTCTGCGTGGCCGCCGCGTTCTCGGCGATTGGCGGGGCGATGTTTGCCTTGCAGGTGGGCTTTATGTCGCCGTCGTTCGTGGGCATCGTGCCGTCGATCGAGATGGTGATCTTCGCGGCGGTAGGCGGGCGCATGTCACTGCTCGGTGCGGTGTATGGCGCGTTGCTGGTGAACTACGGCAAGACCTACTTTTCCGAGTCCTTCCCCGAGTTGTGGTTGTACCTCATGGGCGGGCTGTTTATCGCCGTGGTGATGTACTTCCCCAACGGCCTCGCCGGTTTGTGGGACAGCCATGGGCGTCAGGCGCTGGCGAGAATGTTGCGGCGTAAACCTGTAGCGGCGACCCCGGTGAACGCACCGTTAACACCCAAGGCCACAAGCAAAATCCTGGAGACCCAGCCATGACCGCCGTCGGCTTTGAAATGAAAAAACCGGTGCTGGCCATCGAAGGCCTCACCGTGTCGTTCGACGGCTTCAAGGCGGTCGACAACCTCAACCTGTATATCGACCGCAATGAAGTGCGCGTGGTGATCGGCCCTAACGGCGCCGGCAAGACCACCGTGCTTGACCTGATCTGCGGCAAAACCCGCGCCACCAGCGGCAGCATCCAGTTCGACGGCCAGGAGCTGACCAAAATGCGCGAGTACAACATTGTGCGTGCCGGCGTGGGTCGTAAGTTCCAGAACCCGTCGATCTACGAAAACCTCACGGTGTTCGAGAATCTGGAGATGTCTTACCCGGCCGGTCGCAAGGTATGGGGCGCGCTGTTTTTCAAGCGCAATGCCCAGGTGATCGCACGGGTGGAGGAGGTGGCGCGGGAGATCTTTCTCGGCGACCTGCTGCAACAACAGGCCGACCTGCTGTCCCACGGCCAGAAGCAGTGGCTGGAGATCGGCATGCTACTGATGCAGGACCCCGAGTTGCTGATGCTCGATGAACCGGTGGCTGGCATGAGCGTCAATGAGCGCGCGCAAACCGCCGAGCTGCTCAACCGCATCAGCCAGGGCCGTTCGGTGCTGGTGATCGAGCACGACATGGAGTTCGTCAAAAGCATCGCCCACAAGGTCACGGTGCTGCACCAGGGCAAGGTGCTGGCCGAGGGCAGCATGGCGTCGGTGCAAAGCAACCCGAAAGTCATCGAAGTGTATTTGGGCCACTGAGGAGCCGCGCATGTTCAAGATCGACCAGTTGGCTTGCGGCTACGGGCAGAGCCAGATTCTCCATGACTTGGACCTGAACGTCGCCAAGCGCGAGATTGTCGCGGTGATGGGCCGCAACGGCATGGGTAAGACCACGTTGTTCAAGAGCCTGATGGGCATCCTGCCGCAGTGGAAGGGCCAAGTCAGCGTAGATGGGCAGGATGTCTCGGCGCTGGAAACCCATGAACGGGTCACGCGGGGGATCGCCTATGTGCCCCAGGGCCGCATGATTTTCCCGAGTATGACCGTGCTGGAAAATATTCAGACCGGCTTGCCGGCATCGGCACGCGGCAAGGTGCCGGAAGACTTGTATGCGCTGTTTCCGGTGCTCCACGACATGCAGTCGCGAAAGGGCGGTAACCTGTCCGGCGGGCAGCAACAACAACTGGCGATAGCCCGGGCGCTGGCGACCAACCCCAAGGTGCTGTTGTTGGATGAGCCGACAGAGGGCATCCAACCGTCGATCATCAAGGACATTGCCCGCACGCTGAAGGAAATCCGTAACGTGCGCGATTTGACCATTGTGGTGTCGGAGCAGGTGCTGTCGTTTACCCTGGAAATCGCGGACCGTTTTCTGGTGATCGAGAAGGGGCGGTTTGTGATTGAAGAGACCCGCGACCGAGTGGATGAGGCGATCATCAGCCGGTACTTATCGGTGTGAATGCAGGTTGGTTTGCCGCCTCGTAAGTGCTGTTTTTTACCTATATTCCACTGGAACCGTTGCTCTTTGTGTGGCCACAGATGGGTGTCGACAAAGTGTCCAGCCGAGCGTTGGTCGGCTGTGATGCATCTACTCCCTGAGGTGTTGCCATGTTAAATACTCAATACGGTCAAAATTATCCACTCAGTTTCAATCGGCCTGATCTTGACGGGCAACCCACCTCGCGGGAGGACAAATACAAGCACACTTCAAATTTGGATCTGGTGAAGACGTTTGGGAATAACTTTGACTACTTCGTCAATACCAAGACCGGCTTTGTGGACCAGGCCAAACTCCGTGAAGTGGCGGCTCGTCCGCTGACGGGTAATTCCGTCGACGACAATATGACGCTATTGGCAGGCGAAATCCTGAATCGCCCGGATGTGAACCGTAAGTTGGATAAGTTGAATGAGCGCGGTATACACGACGGTCTTGTTGACCGTGAAAACGTTGAACAGCTCGTTGATTACTACACGAGCGATGACGCGTCTGCCGGCCAGCAGTCCAGGGCCGGAGAGCCGAGCACTGCACCTTCATTTTCGCAGGCTTACCCTGCGCAATATGAGCGTCCCGTTAATAACGTCGGAGCGTTTAACCAGGCTGCGATGAATCATTCATCGGGGGACTATCGCGCGCCCTCAAATACCACGGTTGCACGGGATTTTGCCGATAGCTTCAGTTACTTCCAGGGACCGTCCGGCTTTGTCACACGTGCAGTCCTTGAGGACGCTGCCAACCGTCCATTGACCGGTCACCCGGTGCACGACCGCATGACAATGCTGGCCAACGAGATTCTCAGCCGTCCTGAAATGAGTCATTTGCTCGATGCAATCAACCAAGACGGCCGTGAAGACGGGCTGATCAGCCAGGGTGACGCGAACAGGGTGGTTGATTACTACCAAACCCAAGAGGCACCCTCCATGCAGAGCGGGGCCGGAAGGTACACCGGTTCCATGCAGCGCCAACGTGTTGAAAACACCTATGACGAGAACTATCGCCCCCAGGCATTCGGCAGAAATGCGCCCATTCAACCTCTTTCCTGGGGCATGTCCGCATCGTCGCAAGGCGAAGGCATGAGCCCGCAGAATACTGAGGTCGCTAATGCGTTCAAAGGAACCAAGGACTCAGACTTGGCGAGCGAGTTGGGTAATAATCTTGATTATTTCAAACCCGACGCGAATGGAAAAATCACTCAGGGAGCGCTTCGTGAAGTCGCGGGTCAGCCCTTGACTGGCAATGCGTCGGATGACCGGATGACCCTGTTGGCCAGGGAAATCATCAGTCGGCCGGGACTCAATAGCAAACTGGATTCCGACCATGATGCTGACAAGTCCGACGGGCTTATTGGGCGCGACACTATTGAAAGGGTGTCCAGGCAGAATGCAGCGCCAAGCTATGAAAAAATGAGTGACGTTGAACTGCTTCAGGCCCTTGACGAAAAGTTCAAACAGTATTGGGGCGCGGATAACTATATCAGCTTCGATAGCTTAAAAAGTGCTGCTGCAGAGTCTCCACCGACAGACCGGTCTGGACTCGCGGCTGAACTTCTCCGGCGCCCGGGCCTGATGAAAGAAGTCGATATTGGCACTGATGGCAAAGGCGGCAGGGGCGCAGAAGATGAAAGGTTTAATTGGGTCAATGTCGACTACGTAAAAAAAGAAAAACAAGCGCAGTCGTTACGGGGTTGAGTGTGGGCCGCGACGTTCCGTGATCAGCCGGGGCTGATCATCCTTTCCGGCCGCACCTGTCGCTCATATTCTTCGGCGGTTATCAGTCCCAGTTGCACCGCCGCGTCCTTGGGTGACAGGCCCTCGTCCGCGGCTTTGCGGGTGATCTGCGCCACGCGGTCATAGCCCAGCACCGGGTTCAGCGCGGTCGCCATCAATAATGAGTGCTCCACGTTGTGCGCCAGTTGCGGGCGGTTCAGTTCCAGGCCGCCCAGCAGCTTGTGGGTGAACAGGCTGGCGCAGTCGCTGAGTACCTCGATCGAGTGCAGCAGGTTGTGGATCAGCACCGGCTTGGCCACGTTCAATTCGAAGGTGCTGGAAGCCCCCGCCAGGGTGATGGTGGTGTGGTTGCCGATCACCTGCATCGCCGCCTGCACCAGCACTTCGGCGATGGTGGGGTTGCGTTTGCCGGGCATGATCGAAGAGGTCAGGCCGTCGTCGGGCACGATCAATTCACCCAGGCCGCAGCGCGGTCCCGAGCCGAGCAGGCGGATGTCATTGGCGATCTTGGTCAGTGACACGGCGAGCACATTCAACGCCCCAGAGGCCTCTACCAAGGCATCGTGGGTGCCCATGCCTTCGAACTTGCACGGGTTGGTTTCGAAGCGTTCGCCGGTGAGTCGGCTGATTTCCTCGCAGAACGCCCGGTCAAAACCCTCCGGTGTATTCAGTCCGGTTCCCACCGCTGTCCCCCCTTGGGGCAGCAGGCGTAGGCGCGGCATGCACGCTTCGATGCGCGCGATAGCGTGCTGGATCTGCTGGGCAAACGCGCCAAACGCCTGGCCTTGGCTCATGGGCACCGCATCCATCAGGTGGGTGCGGCCGATTTTAAGCACCTCCCGCCAGGCGTCGGCCTTGTTACTGAGCTCATCACGCAGATGGCCCAGCACCGGCAGCAGGCGGCCGCGCAGTTCCAGCACGGTGGTCAGGTGCATCACCGTGGGGAAGCTGTCGTTGGACGACTGCGAGCGGTTTACATGGTCGTTGGGGTGCACCGGCGACTTGCTGCCCAGTTCGCCGCCGAGCGCGAGGTTGGCGCAGTTGGCGATCACCTCGTTGGCGTTCATGTTGGTCTGGGTGCCGGAGCCGGTTTGCCAGATCGACAGCGGGAAGTGCTGGTCAAGGTCGCCCTTGGCCAGTGCTTCGGCGGCCTGTTCGATCGCTTGCGCCAGGGCCGGCGCCAGTACGCCGAGGCGTGCATTGGCACGCGCACACGCACGTTTTTGTTGGCCAAAGGCGCGGATCAGGCTGGCGGGGAACGGCTGTTTACCGCCGAAGACCTCCAGCGCCCGTTGGGTTTGCGCACCCCAGTAGCGGTCGGCCGGTATGGACACGGGGCCGAACGCGTCATGTTCGATTCGCAGCGTCGTCATCAAGAGGCTCCGTTAAAGCGCAGCGCCGGCAGCACGCCCGAGCACACGTTGGTATTCATCCTGGGCGGTCTGCTGGGAGAACTCCCCGGACCATTTCGACACCACCACCGTTGCAACGCTGTTGCCGATGGTGTTGCAGGTGGCAATGGCCATCGACATGAAGCGGTACACGCCGAACAGCAGCGCCAGGCCTTCCGCCGGTAGCACGCCGATGGCCGTGACGGTCGCGGCGAACACCACGAAGCTGCCACCCGACACCGCCGCCGCGCCTTTGGAGGTCACCAGCATGATCGCGATGATGCCCAGCTGTTGTTCCCAGCTCAGCGGCACCCCGTAGGCATTGGCGATAAACAGCACGCACAGCGACATGTAGATCGAGGTGCCGTCGAGGTTGAACGCATAGCCGGTGGGCAGCACCAGGCCGACGCTCTGTTTGGAACAGCCGAATTTCTCGAGTTTTTGCAGCAGGCGCGGCAGGGCGCTTTCCGACGAGGCGGTGCCGAGCACGATGAAGATTTCATCCTTGATATAGGTGAGGAAGCGCCACAGGCTGAAGCCACTCAACCGGCATACGGCGCCGAGCACCACAAAGATAAAGAATGCGATGCCGACGTAGAACATCAATACCAGGTTGGCCAGGGACATCAGCACTGCCGTGCCATTGCTGCCCACCGCGTAAGCCACCGAACCGAAGGCACCCAGGGGCGCGAACTTCATGATCAGGTTGATGAACTCGAAGAAGCACTCGGAGATGCGGTTCAGGCCGTCTTCGATCACTTCGCGGCGTTCGGGCTTCAACGCCAGCAGAGCGAAGCCGAACAACACCGAGATCACCAGTACTTGCAGCAACTGGCCGCCGGCGAAGGCACCGACGAAATTGTCCGGGAAGATGCCGTAGATAAAGTCCAGGGTCGACGCAGGCGCATGCCCCTTGGCCACGGCGGCACTCGCGGCGGCCGCGGCGGCGCTGCTCGGGTGGGCGTCGTGCATGCTGGAGCCGATCTGCAACAGGTTGCCCCACAACAGGCCGATGGCCAGGGCAAGGGTGGAGACCACTTCGAAGTAGATCAACGCGCGCAAGCCGACCTTACCGACGCGCTTGATATCACCGGCCGAGGCGATGCCGTGGACCACGGTGAAAAACACCAGCGGCGCGACGGCGGTCTTGATCAGCTTGAGGAATATATCGCCAAGGATCTTGAAACTGGCGGCCAGCTCGGGAGCGAGAAAGCCGAAGGCGATGCCGAGGAACATGGCGGCGACGACCTGGAAGGTCAGGTCCTTGTAGAGCGGTTTTTTTGCGGGGGTGGATGACATGTCTGTGATCTCATTGTTGTTATGGGCACATGTTAATAGGGGGCTCTGCCCTGCTTTTTGTAGTGATCGGGCTTGCCCCGCGCGAGGCAAGTTCGCTCACGACAAAAGCCTGGCCAACTCAGCGTTTGACTGAGCCGGGGCGCGCCAGCGCGATGTCCACCATCTGCGGCGCGAGCCCCAGGTAGTTGGCCGGGTCGGTCAGGCGTTGCAGTTCGGCCAGGTCCAGTTGCGCGGTGGCTTCACCCTGGGCGAGCAGGGCGTCGAGCAAGCTGGTGCCCTGGTCGTTGGCCATGCGGCACGCGGCATACACCACGTCATGGGCCACCTGGCGGCCGAGGGCCGGGGCGAGGCCCATCATCACGGCCTCGGCGACGATCAGGCCCTGGGTCATGTCGAGGTTCTTGCGCATGCGCTCGGGGCGCACCTCCAGGCCGGCGAGCATAAAGGTCGCCTGGCCGAGGGACGCGGCGCTGAGGGCGAAGGCTTCGGGAATGGCGATCCACTCTGCCTGCCACGGCCCGGTGGAGCGTTCGAAGTCCTGGATCATCGCGTCGAGCATCAGCCCGGCGTGTTGGCGCACGCCCTTGGCGGCGGCGTACATCAGCTCGCAGGAAATCGGGTTGCGCTTTTGCGGCATGGTGCTGCTGGCGCCACGGCCCTTGACGAACGGCTCGTACACTTCGCCCAGCTCGCTGGTCATCATCATCATGATGTCGAGTGCGATCTTGCCCAGGGAACCGGTGACCAGCCCGAGGAAGTTCAGGGTCTCGGCCAGCCCGTCGCGGGCCACGTGCCAGGTGGCCTGCGGTACGCCCAGGCCGAGTTCGCTCATCAACGCTTCCTGGACTTCCAGGCCTTTGTCGCCGAGGGAAGCGAGGGTGCCCGCAGCCCCGGCGAACTGGCCGATTTCGACGCGTGGGCGCAGTTCCACCAAGCGCTCGGCGTGGCGGTCGAACATGCTCAGCCACACCGCGCACTTGTAGCCGAAGGTGATCGGCAGCGCGTGCTGCAAGTGCGTGCGACCGGCCATGGGGGTGTCGCGATAACGCTCGGCCAGGCCGGCGAGCAGCCCGCGCACGGTCTGGATATCGCGCTCGACGATGGCCAGTGCGGCGCGTACTTGCAGGACCACGGCGGTGTCCATGATGTCCTGCGTGGTGGCGCCCCAATGCACGTAGCGGCCCGCTTCACCACAGATCGTCGACAGTTGCTCAACCAGCGGCAGGATCGGGTAACCGACGATCTCCGTTTCGTGCTGCATCAGCGCCAGGTCCAGGGCTTCGTACTGCGACAGCGCGGCTATCTGCTCGGCCGCGTCGGCCGGGATCACGCCGCAACGTGCTTCGGCGCGGGCCAGGGCCACTTCCACTTCGATGTAGCGTTCGATCAGGGCTTTATCGGAGAACACGCCGCGCATTTCGGCGGTGCCGAACATGTCGCGGAACAGGGCGGAATCAAAAACGGTACTCGACATGGGAAAATCCTAATTGTTATTTTTAAACCATACATATTTAATATGTCCGTACATTATGATTGCGCCTGTGCTGATACACTGTCAACTCGATAACGAGGGTAAAAATGGAAAGCGTGAGCCAGAGGCGTTATGCGGCGGTTGCCAAGGATTTGATCGACCGGATTGGCAGCGGCCATTACCCGGTGGGTTCGTTGTTGCCGACTGAGTTCGAACTCTGCTCGCTGTATGCGGTGAGCCGACACACCGTGCGCGCGGCCATTGACCAGTTGCAGGGGCAGGGCATGGTCTCGCGGCGCAAGCGCGTGGGCACGCGCGTCGAAGCGGCGTCGCCCCAGGGGGGATACTCCCAGGCGATGGCGTCGGTGGCCGACCTCGTGCAAGTGGCCGAAACCCATATCCGCGATATCCAGGCGGTGCGCGAGTTCGTCGCCGACATCGCCCTGGCCCGGCGCCTGGGGCTGGAGCCGGGCGGGCATTACTTCTGCGTGTCGAGCATCAAGGTCGATGCCGGCGCCGGCAACGCGCCGTTGTGCTGGACCGACGTGTATGCCGAGCAGACCTTTGCCGAGGTGATTCCCGAAGCACGCAAGCACCCGGGTGAACTGATCGCGGCACTGATCGGCAAGGCCTTCTCGCGGCACATCGAAGTGGTCGACCAGCAGGTGCGCCCGGTACAGTTATCGTCCGAATTGGCCGCCAGCCTCAAGGCGCAGAGCGGTGCGCTGGGGCTGACCATTATTCGCCAGTACCGCGATGAGGCCGGCGTGCTGATCGCCGTATCGGAATCGGTCTACCCCGCCGACCGTTTCACCCTGACCATGCAGATGAAACGCGACAAACACTAGGCCACGTTGAAAAACGCCACCTTGGTGCTCAAGCGATCCGCCAGCTCCGCCAGTTCGTGATTGGAATTTTCCACCTGCTCGGAGCCCGCCGCCGATTGCACGGTGGAGCTGTGGATGCGCGTGACGTTCTGTGCAACCTCTTCAGCCGCCGCGCTTTGCTGCACGGAAACACTGGCGATCTGCGCGTTCATCGCATTGATCGCGCCGACTTCCTGGCTGATCTTGCCCAGCGCCAACTGGGAGTCGCGGGTCTGCGTCACGGTGGCCTGGGCCAGGCTGCGGCTGCGTTGCATGATGTCGGCGGCGTCCTGGGTGCCGCTTTGCAGCTTGCCAATCATGTCGCGGATTTCCTGGGTGGACTCCTGGGTGCGCGTCGCCAGGGAGCGCACTTCATCGGCCACCAACGCAAACCCTCGACCATGTTCACCGGCACGCGCGGCCTCAATCGCCGCGTTCAGCGCCAACAGGTTGGTCTGGGCGGCGATGGCGTTGATCACTTCGATCACGGTTTCGATGTTTTCACTGTCGCTGGACACCTGGTTGACCCGAAGGGTGGCCTGGTCGAGGATCGTCGCCAATTCTTCGATGGACACGGTCACTTCGCCCACCAAGCGGTGGCCGCTGTCCACTTCGGCGTCGGCCAGGATAGTCGCCTTGGAGGCGGCGGAAGCGTAGCCCGAGACCTCGCTGACCGAGGCGGCCATTTGCGTGATCGCGGCCGCCACGTGCTGGGCTTCGCTGGTCTGCAGGTTGATCTGCTGGCGGTTATCGCTGGCCACTGACAGCAGGGTGACCGAGGAATGGCGCAGGGCCTGGGCTGCCGAGCGCACTTCGCTGATGGTGTCGCTCAGGCGTGCCAGGGCGTTTTTCAGGATGCCCATCACGCTGTCGGGGTAGCGGGTTTTGATGCGCTGGTTCAGCTCGCCATCGGCCAGGCGGCGGATCGCCTCGGCGACTTCCTCCGGCTCTGCGCCAAGGGTGGCCTTGACCTTGCGGATAATCAGCAGTGACACCAGCACGCTCAAGATAATCGCGACGGCGCTGGCCAGCACCATCAGCACGGCAAAGCTGCCGGCGGCCGATTGCACGGTATCCAGGCGTTGCTTGATGTGCGCTTCTTCGAAGTCGATCAGCGCATTCACGCGTTTGAGCCACTCGGTGTAGTGGACCGAGGCCTGGGCCAGCAGCAAGTCTTGGGCGCCGGCGATGTCATTGCTGCGACGCAGGTTGATCACCCGTTCGGTGGAAGCCAGGGCCTGGCTCTCGATGGCTTTGATATCACCCAGCAGACGGGTTTCCTCGGCGCTGGCGGTGGTGTTGGCGAACAGGCGGTCCATCATCACGGCAGAGTCCTGGTAATCGCGCTTGAGCTGATCGATCTCGGCCAGATGGCGGTTGAGCGCCGGCTCATCCTTGACCAGTACCGCATCGCGAATGGCGATGGCGCGGTTGTGCACGCTGCCACGGAAGTTGATCGCGTAGCGCTGGACGACGGCGGCTTTTTCACCGACATCCTTGAGCGTACTGTCGATAAAACCCACGCGTTGAATACCGACGGCAGTGATCAGCACCAGCAACGACAGGGTGGACGCGAAGCCCAGCCCGATACGCATTGCCAACGACACAGGGTTTTTCATGAAAGGCTCGATATTCAAGGGGTCAGGAGTGATGGCTAAAAGCTATCTTCGCGGTGGAATCTAACGACCTGCCGGCCTGGCGTCCAATCAGTAAATACTTAAGCTGTCATCGAGCGAATTGATGGAATAAAACCGCGACACCGTCGTTTATACGTCATCCAACGTATTTCCCGTTTTTCCTGGCCGCCCGAGACTGGATCGCACGCACCCCGTCATCCGTCCAGGAGCCAGTCCATGACCGAAACGCTGATCAAAGTCGACCTCAACCAGCCTGTCACCGAGAACGAGCAGATCCATAACCGCTGGCACCCGGATATCCCTATGGCCTGTTGGGTCAAGCCGGGCGATGACTTCATCCTGGAAACCTACGATTGGACCGCCGGCGCGATCAAGAACAATGACGACGCCAGCGATGTGCGCGATGTCGACCTGTCGACCGTGCACTACCTGTCGGGCCCGGTGGGTGTACACGGCGCCGAGCCGGGGGATTTGCTGGTGGTGGACTTGCTGGATATCGGTGCCAAGGCCGATTCCCAGTGGGGCTTCAACGGGTTCTTCTCGCGGCAGAACGGCGGTGGTTTCCTTACTGATCACTTCCCCAGCGCGCAGAAAGCCATCTGGGATTTCAAAGGCATGTTCACCCGCTCGCGGCACATTCCCGGGGTGAACTTTGCCGGGCTGATCCACCCAGGCTTGATCGGTTGCCTGCCCGACCCGGTGATGCTCGCCGACTGGAATCGTCGCGAGCAGGAGCTGATTGACACCAACCCGACTCGCGTTCCGCCCCTGGCCAACGCACCGCTGGCCGCCACTGCCCACATGGGCAAACTCACCGGCCAGGCCCGTGACGATGCGGCAGCGACCGGCGCACGCACAGTGCCGCCGCGCGAGCATGGCGGTAACTGCGATATCAAGGATTTATCCCGGGGCTCGAAGATCTTCTTCCCGGTGTACGTCAACGGCGCCGGGCTGTCGGTGGGCGATCTGCACTTCAGCCAGGGCGACGGCGAAATCACCTTTTGCGGCGCGATCGAGATGGCTGGCTGGGTGCACATGAAGGTCGAGCTGATCAAGGGAGGCATGGCCAAGTACGGGATCAAGAACCCGGTGTTCAAGCCGAGCCCGATCACCCCGAACTACAAGAATTACTTGATCTTCGAAGGCATCTCGGTGGACGAACAGGGCCAGCAGCACTACCTGGACGTCAATGTCGCCTACCGCCAGGCGTGCCTGAATGCGATCAACTACCTGACCAAGTTCGGCTACTCGCCGGCCCAGGGTTATGCGCTGCTCGGCTCGGCACCGGTGCAAGGGCATATCAGCGGCGTGGTGGACATCCCGAATGCCTGCGCCACGTTGTGGCTGCCGACGGAAATCTTCGAATTCGACATCAACCCCAACGCCAGCGGCCCCACTCAATTCCTCGACGGCAGCATCGACCTGCCCATCGCTCCGGACCTCTAGCCATGCCGACCTACGAATACGCCTGCGACACCTGCGGCACTTTCACGATGTTGCGCCCGATTGCACAGCGTAATGAACCCAGCCAATGCCCGTACTGCGCAGGGCCGGGCGGGCAGTTGCGGGTGTCGGCTCCGGCGCTGCAAACCCTGTCGGCCAACCAGCGCAGGGCCATCGCCGGCAACGAGCGCAGCGCCAACGCGCCGCAAACCCT
This sequence comes from Pseudomonas sp. QC2, assembly GCF_002859085.1. Classification (NCBI taxonomy): domain Bacteria; kingdom Pseudomonadati; phylum Pseudomonadota; class Gammaproteobacteria; order Pseudomonadales; family Pseudomonadaceae; genus Pseudomonas; species Pseudomonas sp. QC2. Next base: position 69,515 of record NZ_PKKS01000007.1, on the reverse strand, counting down.
TGGTGAATACCAGGACAGCCGCAAACACCCGTCCGGTTGCAGTTGCTGCGGCAGCCGCAAGAAGGTCGAGCCCAGCAAGGCCAATCCCTTGGGGCTCAAGACCCGCACCGGCCCACGGCCGTGGATGATCAGTCACTAGAACAGGAGCGTTGTAATGCGCCATGGCGACATTTCCAGCAGCCCGGACACCGTCGGTGTAGCGGTGGTGAACTACAAGATGCCGCGCCTGCACAGCAAGGCCGAGGTCATCGACAACGCAAGCAAGATTGCCGAAATCATTATCGGCATGAAACAGGGCCTGCCCGGCATGGACCTGGTGGTGTTCCCGGAATACAGCACCATGGGGATCATGTACGACCATGACGAGATGATGGCGACCGCCGCGAGCATTCCCGGCGAGGAGACCGCGATCTTCTCGGCGGCCTGCCGCCAGGCGAATACCTGGGGCGTGTTCTCCCTGACCGGCGAGCGCCACGAAGCGCATCCGCACAAGGCGCCCTATAACACCCTGGTATTGATCAATAACCTCGGCGAGATCGTGCAGCGCTATCGCAAGTGCATTCCCTGGTGCCCGATCGAGGGTTGGTATCCGGGGGACCGCACCTACGTGTGCGACGGGCCCAAGGGCATGAAGATCAGCCTGATCATCTGCGACGACGGCAACTACCCGGAGATCTGGCGTGACTGCGCCATGAAGGGCGCCGAGCTGATCGTGCGTTGCCAGGGCTATATGTACCCGGCCAAGGAGCAGCAGGTACAGATGTCCAAGAGCATGGCCTGGGCCAATAACTGCTATGTGGCGGTGGCGAATGCAGCGGGGTTCGACGGGGTGTACTCGTACTTCGGGCACTCGGCGATCATCGGCTTTGATGGGCGCACCCTGGGCGAGTGCGGCGAGGAGGAGATGGGCATTCAGTATGCGCAGTTGTCGGTGTCGCAGATCCGCGATGCGCGGGCCAATGACCAGTCGCAGAACCATTTGTTCAAGCTGCTGCATCGGGGCTACACCGGCATGCATGCCTCGGGCGATGGCGACAAGGGCGTGGCGGATTGTCCGTTCGAGTTCTATCGCACCTGGGTCTTGGATGCGCAGAAAGCCCAGGAAAACGTGGAGAAAATCACCCGCAGCACGGTAGGCGTCGCGGAGTGCCCGGTGGGGAATTTGCCCCATGGTGGTAAAGAACAGACGGCGGGGTAGGGCATGCGCTTTACCTTTGAACCGGCCCAGGTGATGGCCCTGCTGCGCAGCCGGATCGTCGGCCAGGAGGCGGCTCTGGCCCAGGTGGAAGGCCTGCTCAAGGTGGTCAAGGCCGATATCAGTGAGCGTGACCGCCCCCTCAGCGTCAACCTGTTCATGGGGCCGACCGGTGTCGGCAAGACCGAAATCGTGCGCCTGCTGGCCCAGGCGCTGCACGGTCGCGCCGACGGTTTCTGCCGCATCGACATGCACACCCTGGCCCAGGAACATTACGCGGCCGCGCTGACCGGCGCGCCGCCAGGGTATGTGGGCAGCAAGGAGGGCATCAGCCTGTTCAACAGCGAGTTGATCCAGGGCACCTACAGCCGGCCGGGGATCGTGCTGTTCGATGAACTGGAAAAGGCCAGCCAGGAGGTGGTACGCAGCCTGTTGGGCATACTGGAAAATGGTCAACTGACTTTAGCCGGCGGCACGCGCACGTTGGACTTTCGCAACAGCCTGATCTTCATGACCAGCAACATCGGCGCGCAACAGGCGCGTCGGCATCGCCTGCGTTTTACCCAGGGCTGGCGACGCCTGCTGCGTGTGTTTGTACGGGGTGAGGCACAGGTGTTGGAAGAGGCGCTGCATGGGCATTTCGAACCGGAGTTTCTCAATCGGATCGACCGTATCCTGATGTTCGAGCCCATTGACGCGCAGTGGCTGGAGGCGCTGCTGGCGGTGGAACTCGACAAACTCAACCAGCGCCTGGCGGTGCAGCAGCGTTCGTTGGTGCTGGACGCGCAGGCGCGGGCTTGGCTGTGCCGCCAGCACGACCTGCGATTTGGCGCGAGGGCGCTGGCCAGGCGCTTGCGGGTCGAACTGGAACCCGCGATTGCCGAATGCCTGTTGCAAGGCAATGCCCGACACCTGAGTGCGACAGTGCGCAACGCCTGTTTGGTGGTCGAACCCGAAAGCACAGGAAGATAGGATCCACTTACGGTATAACCCTCGGACGCTTTAGTTCTTCGAGGCCCCGTTTTTCATGCAAAGCCCTTTGCAACGCCCGCTGTGGCAGATCTACCTGATCTTTCTGGCACCGATGGTGCTGTCCAACTTCCTGCAAAGTTTTTCCGGCACCCTCAACGGTATCTATGTCGGGCAAATGCTCGGCACCCAAGCGCTGGCGGCGGTGTCGGGGATGTTTCCCATCGTGTTTTTTTTCATCGCCCTGGTGATTGGCCTGGGGGCGGGCGCCTCGGTGTTGATCGGCCAGGCCTGGGGTGCCCAGGAAACGGCAATGGTCAAGGCTATCACCGGCGCGACCCTGACCCTGGGCGCGCTGGTGGGTGTGATTGCCGCAGTGTTGGGCAGCCTGTTTGCGCGCCCGGCGTTGCAGGCGTTGGGCACACCGGTTGATGTCCTCGACGATGCGGTCGGCTATGCGCAGAAGATGATGCTGATCATGCCGTTGCTGCTGGTGTTCATCCTCTACACCCAGTTGCTGCGCGGTGTCAGCGACACGATCTCGCCATTGCTGGCGCTGATGGTTTCGACCCTGGTCGGCCTGCTGCTGACCCCGGCGCTGATTCGCGGCTGGGTCGGCTTGCCACCCTTGGGCATCCAGAGCGCGGTGTATGCCGGGCTGGTGGGCAACGCGTTAGCCATGCTGTTTTTGATCTTGCGCCTTCGGCATAAAAACCATGTGATGGCGCCAGACCGCGAACTGCTCGCGGCTTTGCGCCTGGACCGTGTGATTCTTGGCAAAGTCCTGCGTATCGGCTTGCCCACCGGCCTGCAGATGGTGGTGCTGTCGCTGTCGGAACTGGTCATCCTCGCCTTGGTCAACGGCCACGGCTCCCAGGCCACGGCGGCCTATGGCGCGGTGACGCAGATCGTCAACTACGTGCAGTTCCCCGCGCTGTCGATTGCCATCACCGCGTCGATCCTCGGCGCCCAGGCGATTGGCGCCGGGCGTCTGGAGCGCATCGGCCCGATCCTGCGCACCGGCCTGTTGATCAACACCTGCCTTACCGGTGGCCTGATTGTGCTGGGTTATGTCTTGTCGCATTGGTTGCTCGGCCTGTTCATCACCGACGACGCGGCGCGGGTCAATGCCGAACACCTGCTGCATATCATGCTGTGGAGCATCCTGGTGTTCGGCTTCCAGGCCGTGATCGGCGGGATCATGCGCGCCAGCGGCGTGGTGCTGATGCCGGTGGTGATCTCGATTTTCTGTGTGCTCTGCGTTGAACTGCCAATGGCTTACCTGTTGAACGCCCACTTCGGCCTGGAAGGGGTGTGGATGGCGTTTCCGGTGACCTACCTGGCCATGCTGGTGTTGCAGACTGCGTATTACCGCTTGGTGTGGCGACACAAGCAGATCAAGCGGTTGGTGTAAGGCTGAGGCCACGCAACAACAGCTCCAGGCCCTGCAAACCTTGCTCCAGCCGCTCGCCCGGATGCTCATCCCGGGCGATCCACAGGGCGGTGTTGACCAGGCTGCCGTTGATCAATTGCGCCAGCGCGGTGCTTGGGGCGGGGCGGATGACACCGGTTTGCATCAGGGCTTCCAGCCGTTCGCGCAATGACTCGACACACTGTAGCTGGGAGCCGGTATCGCCCAGTACGGCCGGCGCATCCTGCAACACAATGCGCTGGATCTCGGCGTCCTGAACCATGCGCAAATAGGCGCGGCAACGTTCGCAAAAGCCGGCCCATGGATCAGTTGCTTCATCTGTGATGCGCTGTAAGTGTGTGTCCATCTCACTGTCGAGTTGGGCAACCACGGCGGCCAACAGCCCTTTTTTGTCACCAAAGTGATGGTACAACGCGCCGCGTGTCAGGCCGGCGCGAGCGGTAAAATCGTCCATCGATGTGTTCGCGTAGCCTTGGGTGGCAAAGGCCTGTCGCGCGCTGGCGATCAGCCGGGCGCGGGTGTCTTCGATCATTTCGGCACGGGCTCGGCTCATGGTAGGTCTCACAATGGGCAGGTGAACGATTGACATACGTTGCGTATGTTACGCATGATTTGTCACATACGCACCGTATGTATTTTGCCTCGGTCATTGCAGATAGCAAGTCGCAGGCATTCAGGAAGAGGTCCAGCAGGATGGCAAACCCTTACGCCGAGTTGTTCCAGGTCCCCGGCGCCCGGGCTTTTGTACTGGCAGGCATGCTGGCGCGCATGCCCGTGTCGATGACGGGGATTGGCTTGATCACCATGCTTGCCCAGGTGCACGGCGGTTACGGCCTGGCGGGTTCGGTGGCGGCGGTGTTTGCCCTGGCCACGGCGTTTTGCGCACCCCAGGTATCACGGCTGGTGGACCGCTACAGCCAGGGCCGGGTGCTGCCGATTGCCGCGCTGATCGGCGGCGGGGCTTTGTTGATGTTGTTGCTGTGCACCCGCTTGCAAGCACCGAACTGGACGTTGTTCCTGTTTGCCGCCTTGGCCGGTTGCATGCCGAACATGTCGGCCATGGTGCGTGCGCGCTGGACCGAGTTGTACCGTGGCCAGCCCAAATTGCAGACCGCGTTCGCCCTGGAGTCGGTGCTGGATGAGGTGTGCTTCATCATCGGGCCACCCATTTCGGTGGGTTTGAGCGTGGTGCTGTTCCCCGAGGCGGGGCCCTTGGTGGCGGCGCTGTTACTGGCGATCGGCGTCACCACCTTTGTATTGCAACGTGAGACCGAGCCTCCCGTCCATGAACATCAGGAGCATCACGGCGGCTGGCTGATTGCATCGCCCTCGGTGCTGATCCTGATGATCCTGCTGCTGGCCATGGGCGTTATCGTCGGCGTGGTGGACGTGGTCAGCGTCGCCTTTGCCCAGCATCAGGGCCAGCCGGCGGCGGCGAGCATAGTGCTGTCGGTGTACGCCATCGGTTCGTGCCTGGCGGGGCTGGCGTTCGGTACCCTGAAGCTCAAGGCGCCGTTGCCCAGGCAGTTCCTGTTCTGCGGCGTGGCCACCGCGTTGACCACCTTGCCGTTGCTGCTGGTGAGCAACATTCCGGGGCTGGCGGTGGCGATCTTTATCTCCGGGCTGTTCTTCGCCCCCACGTTGATCGTGTCTATGGCCTTGGTGGAGCGGATCGTGCCCGCCAGCCGCCTGACCGAAGGCATGACTTGGCTGATCACCGGCCTCAGCATCGGCGTGGCCATCGGCGCCGCCAGTTCCGGTTGGATGATCGACCACTTTGGCGCCACCAGCGGGTTCTGGGTCGCGTTGGTGGCCGGGGCGGTGGTGCTGGGGGCCGCGGTACTGGGGTATCGGCGGTTGGGATAATCAGCCTATCGCTGGGCAAGCGTCTGCACTGTGGTGTTGCAGAAAATCGCTCAAGGCTTGGCGAGTCAGGTCATTAAGGGTCACTTTCTTGCGGGTCGCCGCCAGGGCCGCCGCCAAGTGCAGGTCATGGCCGACCCGGACATTGAACGAACCCTTGCAAGGCTTCTCCGGTGTGTGGCCCAGGGACTGGCACGTAGTGAGGTAGTCGTCCACCGCCTCCCGGAATGCGGCGTCCAGTTCTGCGACGGTTTTTGCTTCGTAGCTCACCAGCGCCTTGATGAACAGAATCTTGCCGAACAGGCAGTTGTCTTCGAGGCTGGCTTCGATAGAGCCGATGTAGCCTTTGTGTTTCAGTTGATTGTTCACTGAATCAGTTCTCCTGATTTCAATTGCTCGATGATCTGGCGCCGAATGTAGTGTTTCAGTTCGTTGCCAGGGTGAGGCTTGTGCAAGGTGATCATTGCACTGGGGTCACCGATGTCGAACTTGACGCGGCTTCCAGCCCCTTCAATCTGTGTGTAGCCCAGTCGACGCAGCAGCGTGACGAGTTCGGGCCAGGTAAATGCCATGTGCTCATTGAGCAGTTTGGCGAGCCGCTTTTCATTTTTGGACACGGCGCTCTCTGCGTGTAACTAAACGTAGTTGCAAAAAGTGGTGTTCGTCAATGCTAGCCCGACTTTGTGCGGTCTTCCTGAGTTTGATGTAACCCTTGATGACACCTCGCCCTGCGCCTCCCATCCCCCGCTAATTTTTCCCTCTCCGGTTCGTTTTATAGGGACGACGTGCCTTTGTGCTTCCTGCCTATTGCTCCGGACTCCAAGAAATGAATGCTGAAGACTCCTTGAAACTTGCTCGCCGGTTTATCGGGTTGCCCCTGGAAAAGCGCCAACTGTTCCTGCAGGCCTTGCAGAAAGAAGGCGTGGACTTTTCCCGGTTTCCGATTCCGGCAGGGGTGCAAGTGGAGGATCGCCAGGCGCTGTCCTACGCGCAGCAGCGCATGTGGTTTCTCTGGCAATTGGACCCGGCCAGCGGGGCCTACAACCTGCCGGGTGCCGTGCGGCTAAAGGGCGCGTTGAGCCTGGATGCGCTGGAGCAGGCGTTTGCCAGCCTGGTCGCGCGCCACGAAACCCTGCGCACCGTGTTCCAGCGCCAGGCGGATGAACGCCTGTTGCAGGTGGCGGCCGACACGTCGTTGACCGTCGAGCAACTCGATCTGAGCCATCTGGCCCCCAGCGAGCGTGAAGAGGCCGTCAACGCCGCTGCGACCCGTCAATCGCTGCTGCCGTTCGACCTGGAAAACGGTCCGCTGCTGCGCGTGCAACTGCTCAAGCTCGACGCCCTGGAGCACGTGTTGCTGCTGACCCTGCACCACATCGTCTCCGACGGCTGGTCGATGAACGTGCTGATCGACGAGTTCATCCGCTGCTACGACGCCCATGAGCGCAGCCAAGCCCCACAATTGCCGGCGTTGCCGATCCAGTACAGCGACTACGCCCTGTGGCAGCGCCGTTGGCTCGAAGCCGGCGAGCAGGCGCGTCAGCTGGAGTACTGGCAGGCGCGCCTGGGTGATGAGCACCCGGTGCTGGAGCTGCCCACCGACCGCCCACGCCCGGCCATGCCCAGCTATCAGGGCACGCGGCATGATTTTGCGATCGACCCGCAGCTGGCCGCGCAATTGCGCACCTGTGCGCAAAAGCACAACGTCACCCTGTTCATGCTGTTGCTCGGTGCCTTCAACGTGCTGCTGCATCGTTACACCGGGCAGGGCGATATCCGCGTCGGCGTGCCGATCGCCAACCGCAACCGCACGGAAGTCGAAGGCCTGATCGGCTTTTTCGTCAACACCCAAGTCCTGCGCACCGAGCTGACCGGGCAAACCCGTATCACTGAGCTGCTGCAAAGCATCAAGGAACACGCACTGGGGGCCCAGGCCCATCAGGAGTTGCCGTTCGAGCGGCTGGTGGAAGCGCTCAAGGTCGAGCGCAGCCTGAGCCATACGCCATTGTTCCAGGTCATGTACAACCACCAGCCGGTGGTGGCCGACATTGCCGGCGTCAGCACCGCCTCCGGCCTGGAGTTGTCGCTGGTGGAGTGGCAAGGCCGTACCACCCAGTTCGACCTGACCCTCGACACCTATGAAAAATCCGGCACCCTGCACGCCGCGCTGACCTACGCCAATGACCTGTTCGACGCGCCGACCATCGCACGCATGGCCGGGCACTGGATCAGCCTGTTGCAGGCGATGGTCGCCGAGGGTGAACAGCGCATCGGCGAGTTGCCGATGGTGGCCGCAGATGAACAGCAATTGCTGGTCCACGCGTGGAACCAGACCGCCGAGGTGTACCCGACCGAGCGCGGCATTCACCACCTGATCGAAGACCAGGTGCAAGCCACCCCTGGTGCGCCGGCACTGGTGTTCGGTGCAACCACGCTGACCTACGCCCAACTGGACGCGCGCGCCAACCAACTGGCCCACGCCTTGCGCGAGCAGGGTGTTGGCCCGGACGTGCTGGTGGGGATCTGCGTCGAGCGCTCCGTCGAAATGGTGGTCGGCCTGCTGGCGATTCTCAAGGCGGGCGGTGCCTATGTCCCGCTCGACCCCGAATACCCGCAGGAACGCCTGGCCTACATGATCGAGGACAGCGGCATCCAGTTGCTGCTCAGCCAGCAACGCTTGTTGCCGTTGCTGCCTGTCGATGGCATCCAGGTGATGGCTTTGGACCGCCCCGCCAGCTGGCTCGATGGCCACAGCACTGAGGCGCCGAAGGTCAGCCTGCACGCGCTGAACCTCGCTTACGTGATCTACACCTCCGGCTCCACCGGCAAGCCCAAGGGCGCCGGCAACAGCCATCGCGCACTGGTCAACCGCCTGTGCTGGATGCAGCAGGCCTATGGCCTGGACGCCAGTGATGCGGTGTTGCAGAAAACCCCGTTCAGCTTCGACGTCTCGGTGTGGGAGTTCTTCTGGCCGCTGATGACCGGCGCGCGCCTGGTGGTGGCGGCCCCCGGTGAACACCGTGAGCCGGCGCGGCTGATCGAGACCATCGGGCAGCATGGCATCACCACCTTGCACTTCGTGCCGTCGATGCTCCAGGCGTTTATCCATGAGCCCGGTGTGCAGGCCTGCGCCAGCCTCAAGCGCATCGTGTGCAGCGGCGAAGCCTTGCCACTGGATGCGCAGCTGCAGGTGTTCGCCAAGTTGCCACAGGCCGGTCTGTTCAACCTCTATGGGCCAACCGAGGCCGCCATCGACGTGACCCACTGGACCTGCGTCGACGAAGGCGCCGACAGCGTGCCCATCGGCCGGCCCATCGCCAACCTCGGTACTTATGTGCTCGATGCCCAGCTCAACCCGGTGCCTGCCGGCGTCAGCGGCGAGCTGTACCTGGGCGGCACTGGCCTGGCGCGCAGTTACCATCGACGCCCGGCCCTGACTGCCGAGCGTTTTGTGCCGAGCCCCTTCGGTGATGGCGCGCGTCTGTATCGCACCGGCGACCGCGTACGCCAGCGCGCCGACGGGGTGATCGAATACCTGGGGCGCCTCGATCATCAGGTCAAGCTGCGTGGCCTGCGTATCGAACTGGGCGAGATCGAGACACGTCTGATGCAACACCCCTCGGTGCGCGAAGCCGTGGTGCTGGTCCAGGGCGGCAAGCAACTGGTGGCGTACTTGGTGCTGGAGGACCCCGCGCCGGTCGACCTCAAAGCCTGGCTGCTCAGCAGCCTGCCCGAGTACATGGTACCCAGCCATATGGTGCCCCTGGCCAAGCTGCCCGTGACCGCCAACGGCAAGCTCGACCGCAAGGCCCTGCCATTGCCGGATGCCGCGCCACAGCAGGCCTTTGTCGCTCCGGAAAATGACCTGCAGAAAGCCGTCGCGGCGATCTGGAGCGATGTGCTGGGTGTGAAACAGGTCGGCCTGGACGACAACTTTTTCGAACTGGGCGGCGATTCGATCATCTCCATCCAGGTGGTCAGCCGTGCCCGCCAGGCAGGCATTCGCCTCAGCCCACGGGACCTGTTCCAGTACCAGAGCGTGCGCAGTCTGGCGCGGGTAGCGACCTTCGAGCAGGCGACGGCTATCGATCAGGGACCGGTGACCGGCGAAGTGATCCTCACGCCCGTGCAACACAGCTTTTTCGAGCAGGCGATCCCGGCGCGTCAGCACTGGAACCAGTCGTTGCTGCTGACCCCGCGTGAACCCCTTGAGCCCGCGCGCCTTGAGGCCGCGTTGACCCGGTTGATCAACCACCACGATGCCCTGCGTCTGCGTTTTGTGCAGCAGGCAGACGGTTGGCAGCAAGCTCACGCCGAGCCGGTTGCCACCGCTTCGTTGTGGCAGTCCCACGTCGCTGACGAGGCCGAGTTGGCCGCACTGTGCGACGAGGCGCAACGCAGTCTCGACCTCGAACAGGGCCCGCTGCTGCGCGCGGTCCTGGCCATGATGGCCGACGGCACCCAGCGCCTGCTGCTGGTGGTGCATCACCTGGCGGTGGACGGCGTGTCGTGGCGCATCCTGCTCGAAGACCTGCAACAGGCCTATCGCAACGTCGCGCTGCCGGCCAAGACCAGCGCCTACCAGCGGTGGGCGCAGCAGTTGCAGCGCCATGCGCAGACGCTGGACGAGCAACTGCCGTATTGGCAGGCGCAGACCGCGAGTGCCGATCTGCCGTGCGACAACCCCCAGGGCGGCCTGCAAAATCACCTGGGCAACACGCTCGAAGTCCGCCTCAGTGCCGAACACACCCGGCAACTGCTGCAAGACGCCCCGGCGGCCTACCGCACCCAGGTCAACGACCTGCTGCTGACTGCGTTGGTGCGGGTCATCAGCCGCTGGAGCGAGCAGCCCGCCGCGCTGATCCAACTGGAAGGCCATGGCCGCGAAGACCTGTTCGACACGGTTGACCTGAGCCGCACCGTCGGTTGGTTCACCAGCCTGTTCCCCGTGCGCCTGCATGCCGATGGCGAGCTGTCGGCGGCGATCAAATCGGTGAAGGAGCAACTGCGCGCCGTGCCGCACAAAGGCATTGGTTACGGCCTGCTGCGCTACCTCGGCACCCCTGACGCCCGCGAAGCGTTGTCGGCTTTGGCCGCGCCACGCATCACCTTCAACTACCTGGGCCAGTTCGACCGCCAGTTCAACGAGTCGGCGCTGTTCGTCCCGTCCACCCAGGGCAGTGGCCAGGCCCAGGACTCGCAGGCGCCGCTGGCCAACTGGCTGACCGTGGAAGGGCAGGTGTATGGCGGTGAACTGGCCTTGCAGTGGGGGTTCAGTCGCGAGATGTTCGAGGTGGCGACGGTCCAGCGCCTGGCCGATGACTACACGGCGGAACTCCAGGCCCTGATCGAACACTGTTGCGCCACGCCGGCGGGGCAGGTCACGCCTTCGGACTTCCCTCTGGCACGCCTGACCCAGCAGCAACTGGATGGCTTGCCCATCGCCGGGCCGGCGATTGCCGATCTCTACCCATTGTCGCCGATGCAGCAGGGCATGTTGTTCCACACCCTCTATGCACCTGAGGCCGAGGCATACATCAACCAGTTGCGCCTGGACATCGAAGGCTTGGACCTGCTGGCTTTCGGCCGTGCCTGGCAAGCCGCGCTGGACCGCCATGACATCCTGCGCAGCGGCTTCCACTGGCTCGGCCTGGACAGCGCGCACCAGGTGATCCAGCGCCAGGTCGATGTGCAGTTGCACGTGATCGAAGACATCGACGCCGATTGCGATGCGCTCGCCGTGGCCGAGCGCGAGAAAGGTTTCGCACTGAATGCAGCGCCGCTGTTTCGCCTGATGCTGGTACGCGGTGCCGGTACGGCCTGGCACCTGATCTTCACCAGCCACCACATCCTCATGGACGGCTGGAGTAACGCCCAGTTGCTCGGTGAAGTCATCGCTCATTACGCCGGGCACGCCGTGCCGGCGCCGCTGGGGCAGTTCCGCGATTACCTGGGCTGGCTGCAACAGCAAGCCTCGGGCGAGACGTTCTGGAAAGCCACTCTGGCACCGTTGCAAACGCCAACCTTGCTGGCGCAGGCGCTGCGTGTGCCGGCCGAAGGCAAAGGCATGGCTGAGCATCAGGTGCTGCTGGGCGACGACTTCACGCGTGCCCTCGGCGAGTTTGCCCGCCGCCACAAAGTCACCCTCAACACCGTGCTTCAAGGCGCCTGGAGCCTGTTGCTGCAGCGCTATACCGGGCAGGACTGCGTGGCCTTTGGTGCCACGGTGGCGGGGCGCTCGGCACCGTTGCCGGGGATCGAACAGCAACTGGGCCTGTTCATCAACACGCTGCCGATTGTCAGCGCGGCCTCGCCCGCGTTGTCGGTGGCCGGTTGGCTGAGCGAACTGCAAGCCCTCAACCTGAGCCTGCGCGACCACGAACATGTGCCGCTCTACGACATCCAGGGCTGGGCGGGGCAGCAGGGCACTGCGCTGTTCGACACCTTGCTGGTGTTCGAAAACTTCCCGGTGGCCGAAGCCTTGAAACAAGGTGCGCCCGCCGGCCTGACCTTCGGCCGCCTGCACAACCATGAGCAGACCCACTATCCGCTGACGCTGGGGATCGAGTTGGGCGCCAGCCTGCGCCTGGAGTTCGGCTACGACCAGGCCCGATTCAGCGCGCAACAGGTCGCTCGACTGAGCGGCAACCTGCATCACCTGCTGGTGCAGATGCTCGCAGACGCGCAGGCACCGCTTGGCAACCTGCGCCTGCTCGACGCCGCCACTCGCCGCGACGTGCTCGCCCATAGCCGGGCGCCCGGTGCCGCCCCGCGCCAGCTGCGCGTGCACGAACGTATCGCCGCCCAAGCGGCCGCCACGCCCGACGCGCTGGCGGTACAAGCGGGCGACGCGTGCCTGAGCTACGCACAGCTGAACGACCGCGCCAACCGTCTTGCCCATCGCCTGCTGGCGCTGGGTGTTGGCCCAGGCCAGCGCGTCGGCCTGGCAGCGCGACGTGGCCCGCAGTTGATCGTCAGCCTGCTGGCGGTGCTCAAAAGTGGCGCCGCCTATGTGCCGCTGGACCCGAACTATCCGACCGAACGCCTGGCCTACATGCTGGCGGACAGCCGCCTGGACTTGCTGCTCAGCGAAACCGGGCTGCTGGCCGACCTGCCACTGCCCCAAGGGCTGGTGCGTTTGGACTTCACCGCGGCCGGTGCAGAGTTGGCTGACTACCCGTCGACCCATCCAGCCAACCAGGCTGCCGCTGCCGACCTGGCCTATGTGATCTACACCTCCGGCTCCACCGGGTTGCCCAAGGGGGTGGCCATCGACCATGCCGCCCTCAGCCAGTTCTGCGACAGCGCCGAGGCTTACAGCCGCTTGAGTGCTGCTGATCGCGTGCTGCAATTCGCGACCTTCAGCTTTGACGGCTTCGTCGAGCAATGCTACCCGCCGCTGTGTGTGGGCGCGGCGTTGATCATGCGCGGCGATGAGCTGTGGGATGCCGGGCAACTGGCCCGCGAAATCGTCGAGCAGGGCGTGACCCTGGCGGACTTGCCGGCTGCGTACTGGTATCTGCTCGCCAAGGAATGCGCCGTCGACCGACGCACCCTGGGCAACCTGCGCCAGGTCCACGTGGGGGGCGAGGCGATGTCGGTGGAAGGTCTGCGCGCCTGGCACGCCGCCGGCCTGGGTGGCGTGCGCCTGGTCAACACCTACGGGCCCACCGAGGCCACCGTCGTGTCCAGCGTGCACGACTGCCAGTGGGCGGACGCCAGCGATGCGTTTGGTGTGCCGATTGGTCGGGCCATCGCAGGCCGCGCCTTGTATGTGCTGGACAGTGGTTTCGAGCTGCTGGCCACCGAGGGCGTCGGCGAGCTGTGCATCGGCGCCGAGCGCGGCCTGGCGCAACGCTATTTTGACCGCCCGGCGTTGACCGCCGAGCGCTTCCTGCCGGACCCGTTCTCCGCCGTGCCGGGTGCACGGCTCTACCGCAGTGGCGACCTGGCCCGTTACAACGAGGCGGGTGCGCTGGAGTACGTCGGGCGTATCGACCATCAAGTGAAAATTCGCGGTTTCCGCGTGGAAATGGGCGAGATCGAAGCCAGCCTGCAAGCCTTGCCGTCGTTGCGTGAAGCGGCGGTCATCGCGCAATCGAGCGCGACGGGCACGCAATTGGTGGCGTACGTGGTGCCCGTCACGGGGCAGACGCTGGACCCGCAAGCATTGGCGGCCACCTTGCGCCAGTCCCTGCCGGACTACATGGTGCCGGGGCACTGGGTCATCCTCGAGGCCTTGCCGTTGAACAACAACGGCAAGCTTGACCGTCGCGCACTGCCAGCGCCGGACCTGAATCAAGCGCAACAGGCCTACCTGGCGCCGCAAAATCCCCTGCAGGCGCGATTGGCCGCCATCTGGCAAGCGGTGTTGCAAGTGGAACAGGTGGGGCTCAACGACCACTTCTTCGAACGTGGCGGCCATTCGTTGCTGGCGACCCAAGTGGTCTCGCGGGTGCGTCATGACCTGAAGCTGGAAGTGCCGTTGCGCACACTGTTCGAACAACCGACGCTGGAAGCGTTCGCAGCCGCTTGCGCCGGGTTGCAGACCGCCCTGGCGCTGCCGCTGGTGGCGGTGACGCGGGACCAGCCGCTGGCGCTGTCGTTCGCCCAGGAGCGCCAATGGTTCCTCTGGCAACTGGACCCCACCAGCGCGGCTTACCACGTGCCGAGTGCACTGCATCTGCGTGGCCGCTTGGACGTCGCGGCGCTGGAGCGGGCGTTCCAGGCCCTGGTGCAGCGCCATGAGCCGCTGCGCACCACCTTTGTGGAAGAGGGCGAGCACACCTGGCAAGTGATTCATCCGCGCCTGGCGATGCCGATCGAACACCAGCGGGTCGCGGCCTCGGCGATCGAACACGCGGTGGCGCAGGAAATCCAGCGCCCGTTCGACCTGGTCAATGGCCCGCTGATGCGCGTCAACGTGCTGGAGGTCGAGGCCGAGCACCATGTGCTGGTGATCACCCAGCACCACATCATCTCCGACGGCTGGTCGATGCAAGTCATGGTCGACGAGCTGGTGGCGCTCTATCAGGGCCAGTCCTCGTTGCCTGCGCTGCCGATCCAGTACGTCGACTATGCCCAGTGGCAACGTGACTGGATGGCGGCTGGTGAAAAACAGCGCCAACTCGATTACTGGCGCACCCGTCTGGGCACCGAGCATCCGGTGCTTGAGCTGCCGCTGGATCACCCGCGGCCGGCGCTGCAAAGCCATCGTGGCGCACGCCGCCAAGTCCAGCTCGACAACGCGCTGGTCGCTGAGCTCAAGGCCCTGGCCCAGCGTCAGGAGGTGACCCTGTTCGTCGTGCTGCTGGCGTCGTTCCAGACCTTGCTGCATCGCTACAGCGGCCAGTCCCGGATCCGCGTCGGCGTACCGATCGCCAACCGTAATCGCCTGGAAACCGAGCGTCTGCTGGGCTTCTTCGTCAACACCCAGGTGCTGCAAGCCGATGTGCACGGGCAGATGGCCTTCGACCAATTGCTCGCCCAGGTCAAGCAGCAGGCCCTGGACGCCCAGGCGCATCAGGACCTGCCGTTCGAACAACTGGTCGAAGCCCTGCAACCGGAGCGCAGCCTCAGCCATAACCCGCTGTTCCAGGTGATGTTCAATCACCAGGACAGCCTGCGTGCAGCCCCGCTGCAGTTGCCGGGCCTGGACTTGCAAGCGGTGGATTGGGCCGGGCACAGCACCCAGTTCGACCTGAACCTGGAAACCGAAGAGTCCGCCGAAGGCCTGTGGGCGTCCCTGACCTACGCCACCGACCTGTTCGACTCCACGACCGTCGAGCGCCTGGCCGAGCACTGGCAAAACCTGTTGCGCGCCGTGGTGCACGATGCATCCCAGGCTGTGGATGAGCTGGCGATGCTCAGCGCGCCGCAATGGCAACAGATGGTCGAGGCCTGGAATGACACGTCGGTTGATTACCCCCGCGAGCGTTGCGTGCACCGGCTGTTCGAGGCCCAGGCCCTGGCACAACCGGACGCGCTGGCGCTGCAGTTCAATGGCCAGGCCCTCAGCTACGGCGAACTCAACCGTCGCGCCAACCGCCTGGCCCATCGCCTGATCGCGGCGGGCGTAGGGCCGGACGTACTGGTGGCGGTGCATGTCGAGCGTTCGCTGGACATGGTGATCGGCCTGTTGGCGACCCTCAAGGCGGGTGGTGCCTACGTGCCGCTCGACCCGCAATTCCCGGCGGACCGCCTGGCCTTCATGCTTGAAGACAGCCGTGCGCGAGTGTTGCTGACCCAGCCGCACCTGGATGGCAGCCTGGCGCACTCGCAGGGTGTGCAGGTGCTGATGGTCGAAGCGGATGACAACGCCGCCGAGCACAACCCGCAGGTCAACGTCACGCCGGAACACCTGGCCTACGTGATCTACACCTCCGGCTCCACCGGCAAGCCCAAGGGTGTGATGGTGCGCCACCAGGCGCTGTGCAGCTTCACCTGCGGCATGGCTGGCACCCTGGACATCGGTGCTGACGCCCGCGTGTTGTCGCTGACCACCTTCTCGTTCGACATCTTCGCCCTGGAGCTGTACGTGCCGCTGACGGTCGGCGCCACCGTGCTGCTGAGTGGTCAGGAACTGGCCCTCGACCCCGAAGCCATCATCGACCTGGTGCACAGCCAATCCGCCAACGTCCTGCAAGCCACGCCGTCGACCTGGCGCATGCTGCTGGAAAGCCCGCGCGCCCAACGGCTGCGCGGTATCAAAAGTCTGTGCGGCGGCGAAGCACTGCCGTCGGACCTGGCCCAGCGCCTGCTCGACCTGCAAGGCCCGCTGTGGAACCTCTATGGCCCGACGGAAACCACTATCTGGTCGGCGGCCCATCGTCTGCACGAGGCCCAGCCTTTTGTCGGGCGGCCCATCGCCAATACCACGTTGTTCATCCTCAATGCCGGCTTGACCCCAAGCCCGGTGGGCGCGGCCGGTGAGTTGCTGATCGGTGGCGTCGGCCTGGCGCGCGGTTACCACGAGCGCCCGGCGCTGACCGCCGAGCGTTTTGTGCCCAACCCGTACGGTGCGCCGGGCGAGCGCCTGTACCGCACCGGCGACCTGGCCCGCTACCGCGCCGACGGTGTGGTGGAGTACATCGGCCGGGTCGATCATCAGGTCAAGGTACGTGGGTTCCGCATCGAACTGGGTGAAATCGAAGCCTGCCTGCGCGAGCAGGCCGGTATACGCGAAGCCGTGGTCCTGGCCGACAACGACCGCTTGATCGCCTATCTGGTCAGTTCCGCGCCCGACGCCCCGGAGGTCTACAAGGCGGTCCTGCGCGAGCGCCTGCCGGACTACATGGTGCCGGCGCACCTGATGTTCCTCGACAGCCTGCCCCTGACCCCCAATGGCAAGCTCGATCGCAAGGCATTGCCGGCGGTGGACGCGGCGCTGTTGCGCACAGGTCATGTGGCGCCCGTGACGCCGCGTGAACAGCAGGTCGCGGCCATCTGGGCCGACGTGCTGGACCTGCCGCAGGTCGGTCTCGATGACCACTTCTTCGAACTGGGCGGGCATTCGCTGCTGGCCACACGGGTGGTCTCGCGGGTTCGCCAGGCACTGGCGCTGGAAGTGGCGCTCAAGACCCTGTTCGAACACCCGCTGCTGGGTGACTTCGTGCAGGCCCTGGGCGAGGAGGGCGTGGTTGCGCCGGCCTTGCTCAAGGCCGACCGCCGCCAACCGCTGCCGCTGTCCTACGCCCAGGAGCGCCAATGGTTCCTCTGGCAACTGGACCCACACAGCACCGCGTACCACATCCCCAGCGCCTTGCGTTTGCGAGGGCCGCTTGACCTGGGTGCGCTGCAACGCAGTTTCGATACCTTGCTGGCGCGCCATGAAAGCCTGCGCACCCATGTGCGCCAGGACGCCGCCGCTACCGTGCAGGTGATTGAGGACTCGGGCCTGATCGAAATCGACTTGGCCGACACCGATGAAGCCAGCCTCAAGGCCCGGGTCGCTGAGGTGGTCGCGCAGCCATTCGAGCTGCTGCGCGGGCCGCTGCTGCGGGTCAACCTGCTGCGCCTGGCGGCTGATGATCATGTGCTGGTGCTGGTGCAGCACCACATCGTCTCCGATGGCTGGTCGATGCAACTGATGGTCGAGGAACTGGTGCAGCTGTACGCCGCCTTCAGCCAAGGCCACATGCCAGACTTGCCAGCCTTGCCGATCCAGTACGCCGACTACGCCCTGTGGCAGCGCAACTGGATGGAGGCCGGCGAGAAGGCCCGCCAACTGGCGTACTGGCAGGCCCAGTTGGGTGGCGTGCAGCCGGTGCTGGAGTTGCCGTTCGACTACCTGCGTCCCGCGGTACAAAGCCACCGTGGCGCACGCCTGGGCATTGAGTTGCCACCGCAGCTCCTGGCCGGTTTGCGCCGCTTGGCGCAAGGCGCCGGTGTGACGTTGCCGATGGTGCTGCTGGCGTCCTACCAGGCGTTGCTGCACCGCTACAGCGGCCAGGAAGACGTGCGCGTCGGCGTGCCGATTGCCAACCGCAATCGCCTGGAAACCGAGGGGCTGATCGGCTTCTTCGTCAACACCCAGGTACTCAAGGCCGATATCCACGGGCAGATGAGCGTCGTGCAACTGCTGCAACAGGCCCGGCAACGGGCGCTGGACGCCCAGGCCCACCAGGACCTGCCGTTCGAGCAACTGGTAGAAGCCCTGCAACCCGAGCGCAGCATGAGCCTGAGCCCGCTGTTCCAGGTGCTGTTCAACCATCGCGTGACCTCGGCAGCCAATCACCTGCAGCGCCTCACCGAACTTGATGTCGAGGTGCTGAGCTGGGATGAAGGCGTTGCCCAGTTCGACCTGGCACTGGATGTGGAGGAAAGCCAGGCGACCCTGCGTGCCTCCCTGAACTACGCCACCGACCTGTTTGCGCCCGCCACGATTGAACGCATGGCCGGCCACTGGCAGAACCTGTTGCAGGCGATGGTCGCCGACCAACAGCAACCCATCAGCCAACTCAACCTGCTGGGCCAGGACGAGCAACAACACATTCTTCAGCTGTGGGACCAGACCGACGCCGGCTTCTCGGCCAAGCGCCTGGTCCACGAATTAGTCGCCGACCGCGCCCGGGAAAACCCGGAGGCAGTTGCGGTGAAATTCGACGCACAAACCCTGAGCTATGGCGAGCTGGACCGCCAGGCCAACCGCCTGGCCCATGCATTGATCGCCCGTGGCGTCGGCCCCGAAGTGCGCGTGGCGATTGCCATGCCGCGCAGCGCCGAGATCATGGTGGCGTTCCTCGCGGTGATGAAAGCCGGTGGTGTCTACGTGCCGCTGGACATCGAATACCCGCGTGACCGCCTGCTGTACATGATGGAGGACAGCCGCGCGCAGCTGCTACTGACCCACACCCGTGCCTTGCAGCAACTGCCGATCCCCGACGGCCTTGATAGCCTGGCGATTGATCGTACCGAGGAATGGACAGGCTTCAGCGACACGGCGCCGCAGGTGAAACTGGACGGCGACAACCTCGCCTACGTGATCTATACCTCCGGCTCCACCGGCATGCCCAAAGGCGTGGCGGTGTCCCACGGCCCGTTGGTGGCGCACATCATTGCCACCGGCGAGCGTTATGAAACGTCGCCGGCCGATTGCGAACTGCACTTCATGTCGTTCGCCTTCGATGGCTCCCACGAAGGCTGGATGCACCCGCTGATCAACGGTGCCAGCGTGCTGATTCGCGATGACAGCCTGTGGCTGCCGGAATACACCTACCAGCAGATGCATCGCCATCACGTGACCATGGCGGTGTTCCCGCCGGTGTACCTGCAGCAACTGGCCGAACATGCCGAACGCGACGGTAACCCTCCGAAGGTTCGTGTGTACTGCTTCGGCGGTGATGCCGTGGCCCAGGCCAGCTATGACTTGGCGTGGCGCGCGCTCAAGCCGACTTACCTGTTCAACGGCTACGGCCCGACCGAAACCGTGGTCACGCCGTTGCTGTGGAAAGCGCGCAAGGGCGATCCGTGCGGTGCCGTCTACGCACCGATCGGCACACTGCTGGGCAATCGCAGCGGCTACGTGCTGGACGCGCAACTCAACCTGCAACCCATCGGCGTAGCCGGTGAGTTGTACCTGGGCGGCGAGGGCGTGGCCCGGGGTTACCTGGAGCGTCCGGCCCTGACCGCCGAGCGCTTCGTGCCGGACCCGTTCGGCAAGCCCGGCAGCCGTGTGTATCGCAGCGGCGACCTGACCCGTGGCCGCCCGGATGGCGTGGTGGATTACCTCGGCCGTGTCGACCATCAGGTGAAAATCCGTGGCTTCCGTATTGAGCTGGGCGAGATCGAAGCGCGTTTGCGCGAACAGGACAATGTCGGTGAAACCGTGGTGGTGGCCCAGGAAGGCCCGACAGGCAAACAACTGGTCGCCTACGTGGTACCGGCAGACACCCACCTGGCCGATGAAGCCGAGTTCCGCGACAGCCTGCGCCGCGCGCTGAAAACCCACCTGCCGGACTACATGGTGCCGACGCACTTCATGTTCCTGGCGCACATGCCGCTGACCCCCAACGGCAAACTCGACCGCAAGGGCTTGCCCGAACCGGATGCGAGCCTGTTGCAACAGGCCTATGTGGCCCCCGAAACCGAGCTGGAGCAGCAGGTCGCCGCGATCTGGGCCGACGTGCTGCGCCTGCCGCAGGTGGGCCTGAACGACAACTTCTTCGAAGTGGGCGGCCATTCCCTGCTGGCGATCCAGATCACCTCGCGGGTCCAGGCCGAACTGGGCCTGGAAGTGCCCTTGCTGGAAGTGTTCCAGACCGAAACGCTGCGCGCCTACGTCCAGGCCGCCGCCACCTTCCGCGCCGGCAGCGCGGAAGATTTTGATGATCTTCGTGACTTTTTGAGCGAACTAGAGGCGATTTGACCCATGCTTTCCAACCCTAATATCGATCTGGTTTCGCGCTTTCTTCGCCTGCCTCTGGAACAGCGCCAGCAGTTTTACCAGCGCCTGCAAAGCCGGGGCATGAGCTTCGCCCAACTGCCGATTGCCTCGATCCGTGAGGACGGCCAGAGTCTGCCGTTGTCCTACGCCCAGGAGCGCCAGTGGTTTCTCTGGCAACTGGACCCGGACAGCGCCACTTATCATATTCCCGGCGCACTGCGTCTGCAGGGCCGACTGGACCTGGCGGCCCTGCAACGCGCGTTCGACAGCCTGCTGGCCCGCCATGAAAGCCTGCGCACACGCCTGGTACAGGACGGCGAGCGCCTGCTGCAAAACGTAGCGCCCGAAGCGCGCATCGAGATACACCAGGACGTTGCCGACGAACACCCATTGATGGCGCGCATCGAAGCCGAGATAGCCCGGCCTTTCGATTTGCAGGCGGGGCCGTTGTTGCGCGTGACCTTGCTGCAACTGGCCGAAGACGAGCATGTGCTGGTGATGGTGCAGCACCACATCATTTCCGATGGCTGGTCGATGCAGGTCATGGTCGAGGAACTGGTGCAGTTCTACGCCGCGCACAGCCAAGGCCAGGAGGTGCAATTGCCGGGCTTGCCGATCCACTACGCCGACTACGCGCTGTGGCAGCGCAGCTGGATGGAAGCCGGGGAGAAGGCCCGTCAACTGGCCTACTGGCAGGAGCTGCTGGGCGGTGAGCAACCGGTGCTGGAATTACCCCTCGACCATCCGCGCCCGGCGCAGCAAAGCCATCGCGGCGCCAGCTTGCAGGTGCATCTGCCGGCGGCCCTGGTGGCCGGTATCAAGCGCCTGGCCCAGCAAGAGGGCGTGACCCCGTTCATGCTGTTGCTGGCCTCGTTCCAGACCCTGCTGTTTCGCTACAGCGGCCAGTCGGACATCCGCATCGGCGTGCCGAATGCCAACCGCAACCGCGTGGAAACCGAGCGGCTGATCGGCTTTTTCGTCAACACCCAAGTGCTCAAGGCCGACCTTGACGGGCAGATGAGCTTCGCCGAACTGCTGCAACAGGCCAAGCGCCGCGCCCTGGAAGCCCAGGCGCACCAAGACTTGCCGTTTGAACAATTGGTGGTGGCGCTGCAACCTGAACGCAGCCTGAGCCATAACCCGCTGTTCCAAGTGATGTTCAACCACCAGACCGACGCCCAGGGCGGGCGCGATGGCCAGCAATTGCCTGGCCTGCGAGTGGCGGAACTGGATTGGGAGAGCCAGACCACGCATTTCGACCTGAGCCTGGACACCCATGAGTCCGCCGAAGGCCTCTGGGCGGCGCTGACCTACGCCACCGACCTGTTCGAAAGCGCAACCATCGAACGCTTGGCGCAGCATTGGCAGAACCTGCTCCAGGCGGCAGTGAGTGCACCACGCAGCCGTCTTTGCGCGCTGTCGATGCTCGATGCACCCGAACAACAGCGGATGCTCAAGGACTGGAATGCCCCCGCCACCGTCGCCGCACCGGATGCCGTGCACCAGTTGTTCGAGGCGCAGGCCCGCGAACATCCGGCGCGCCAGGCACTGGCCTTGGATGAGCAAACGCTCAGCTACGGTGAACTGAACCGCCAGGCTAATCGCCTGGCGCACTACCTGATCGCCCAGGGCGTAGGCCCGGAGGTGCTGGTGGGCATCGCGGTCGAGCGCTCCTTTGCCATGGTGGTCAGCCTGTTGGCGGTGCTCAAGGCGGGCGGCGCCTACGTGCCGCTTGACCCTGAATACCCACGTGAACGCCTGGTGCATATGCTCGACGACAGTGGTGTGCGACTGGTGTTGACTCAATCCCACCTGCGCGACCGCTTGCCATTGCCGGCCGATCTGACGGCGCTGGACATCGACCTGGCCGACGCGCAGTTGGCGCAGTGTGCCGAGCACAATCCGCCTACCGCGTTCGAGCCCCGCAGCCTGGCGTATGTCATCTACACCTCCGGCTCCACCGGCAAGCCAAAAGGCGTTGCCATCAGCCATGCGGCATTGAGCGAATTCGCCGGTATCGCGGCCGAGTATTCGCGCCTGGTCGCGGACGACCGCGTACTGCAGTTCGCGACCCTGAACTTCGATGGTTTTGTCGAGCAGCTGTACCCGGCTCTGACCCTGGGCGCGACGGTCGTGTTGCGCGGGCCGCAGTTGTGGGACGGCGCTGAGCTGTACCGGCAGATTATCGATCAAGGTATCACCCTGGCCGACTTGCCCACCGCCTATTGGAAACTGTTCCTGCAGGATTGCCTGGCCGCGGGGCCACGGCCCTATGGCGCATTGCGCCAGGTGCATATCGGCGGCGAAGCGATGCCGCTGGATGGCCCGGTGCTGTGGCGGCGCGCGGGGCTGGGGCATGTACGCCTGCTCAACACCTACGGGCCGACCGAGGCCACGGTGGTGTCCAGCGTGCTCGATTGCAGCGATGACAACGCCGTGATTGGCGCCACTGCCAGCCCGATTGGCCGCGCGTTGCCGGGGCGTGGCCTGTATGTGTTGGACCGTGACCTTAACCTGTTGCCGGTTGGCGCCGTGGGGGAGCTGTACATTGCCAGTGCCAGTGGCTTGGCCCGTGATTACCTACAACGCCCGAGCCTGACCGCCGAACGTTTTGTCGCCGACCCGTTCAGCCCCCAGGGCGAGCGTCTTTACCGCACCGGTGACCTGGCGCGTTATCGCGCCGACGGGGTGATCGAATACGTCGGTCGCGTCGACCATCAGGTCAAAATCCGCGGTTTCCGAATCGAGTTGGGTGAGATCGAAGCGCTGCTGTTGGCCCAGGAGGCGGTGCGCGAAGCCTTCCTGCTGGCGGCTGACAACCAGTTGGTGGCCTACCTTGTGCCGGCCCAGCCGTTGTCCGCCGCCGAGCATGCGGCGGTGGGCGAAACGCTCAAGGCCACCTTGCGTGAGCAACTGCCCGATTACATGGTGCCTGCGCACCTGATCTTCCTCGACCGCATGCCGTTGAACCCCAACGGCAAGCTTGACCGCCAGGCGCTGCCCAAACCCGATGGCAGCGCGGTGCAACAGGCCTGGCAGGCACCGGTTACGCCACTGCAACAGCAGGTTGCGGCGATCTGGGCCGATATTCTTGGCGTCGAGCGTGTGGGCCTGACCCACCACTTCTTCGAACTGGGCGGGCATTCGCTGCTGGCCATGCAGGTGGTCTCGCGCATTCGCCAGGCATTGCAGCTCGAAGTGCCGCTCAAGTTGCTGTTCGAACAGCCGCGCCTGGAGGGGTTTGTCGCCGCACTGACCACCCAGGCCCCAGGCGCGCCGACCGCGCCCGCGCTGTTGCCGGTAGGGCGGGACCAGCCGTTGCCGCTTTCCTACGCCCAGGAGCGCCAGTGGTTTTTATGGCAGCTGGAGCCGCAAAGCGCCGCGTACCACATCCCCAGCGCCTTGCGTTTGAAAGGGCAGCTTGATCTGGGTGCACTGCAACGCAGTTTCGATACCTTGCTGGCCCGGCATGAAAGCCTGCGCACCCATTTGCGCCAGGAGCGCGACCGCACGGTTCAAATCATTTCACCGCAGGTGTCGTTGCAGATAGCGCACGCCGAGGTGCAGGAAGCGCAGCTCAAGGCGCGGGTCGAGGCCGAAATAGCCCAACCCTTCAATCTGGAGCAAGGGCCTTTGCTGCGGGTTTCGTTGCTGCGCATCGCCGCTGATGAACATGTATTGGTATTGGTGCAGCATCACATCGTGTCCGATGGCTGGTCGATGCAGCTGATGGTTGAAGAGCTGGTGCAACTGTATGCGGCCTACAGCCAGGGACAGGTGTTGCAATGGCCGGCGCTGCCGATTCAGTACGCCGACTACGCCGTATGGCAGCGCAACTGGATGGAGGCGGGCGAGAAGGCCCGTCAACTGGCGTATTGGCGCGACATGCTCGGCGGTGAGCAGAGCGTGTTGGCGTTGCCGTTCGACCACCCGCGTCCGGCTGTGCAAAGCCATCGTGGCGCGCGCCTGGCATTCGAACTGCCCGGCGCGTTGACCCAAGGCCTCAAGGCCCTGGCCAAGCAGCAGGACGTGACCTTGTTCATGCTGCTATTGGCCTCGTTCCAGACGTTGCTGCATCGCTACAGTGGCCAGGAAGAGATCCGTGTCGGGGTGCCGATCGCCAACCGCAATCGCAGCGAGACCGAGCGTCTGATCGGCTTCTTCGTCAACACCCAGGTGCTCAAGGCCGATCTCCACGGCCAGATGAGCGTCGAGCAACTGCTGCAACAGGCCCGGCAACGGGCGCTGGACGCCCAGGCCCACCAGGACCTGCCCTTCGAACAACTGGTGGAAGCGCTGCAACCCGAGCGCAGCCTGAGCCACAACCCGTTGTTCCAAGTGATGTTCAACCACCAGACCGACGTGGGCCAGGCTCAGGTTCAGCAGCAACTGCCGAATCTTTCGGTAGAAGGGCTGGAGTGGGACAGCAAGACGGCGCATTTCGACCTGGACCTGGATATCCAGGAATCCACCGAAGGTATCTGGGCCACGCTCGGCTATGCCCAGGACCTGTTTGAGGCCAGTACCGTGCAACGCATGGCGCGACACTGGCAGAACCTGTTGCAAGGCATGGTTGCCGACCCACGGCAGAATCTCAGCCAATTAAACCTGCTGGACAACGCCGAACGGCAACAGATTCTTCAACTGTGGAACCAGAGCGATGCCGGCTTCTCGGCCAAGCGCCTGGTGCACGAGTTGGTGGCCGACCGCGCCGGGGAAACCCCCGAGGCGGTGGCGGTGAAATTTGGCGAGCAACAGCTGACTTACGGCGAGCTGGACCGCCAGGCCAACCGCCTGGCCCATGCATTGATCGCCCGTGGCGTCGGCCCCGAAGTGCGCGTGGCGATTGCCATGCCACGCAGCGCCGAGATCATGGTGGCGTTCCTGGCAGTGATGAAAGCCGGTGGCGTCTACGTGCCGCTGGACATCGAATACCCGCGTGACCGCCTGCTGTACATGATGCAGGACAGCCGCGCCCGATTGCTGTTGACCCATTCGGCGGTGCAACAGCGCTTGCCGATTCCAGACGGCCTGGAAGCCCTTGCCGTGGACCAGACGCAAGCCTGGTCCGCTGACGACGACACCGCACCCGAGGTGGCGCTGGACGGCGACAACCTGGCCTACGTGATCTACACCTCCGGCTCCACCGGCATGCCCAAAGGCGTGGCGGTGTCCCACGGCCCGTTGGTGGCGCACATCATTGCCACCGGCGAGCGTTATGAAACGTCGCCGGCCGATTGCGAACTGCATTTCATGTCGTTCGCGTTCGATGGCTCCCACGAAGGCTGGATGCACCCGCTGATCAACGGCGCGAGCGTGCTGATTCGCGATGACAGCCTGTGGCTGCCGGAATACACCTACCAGCAGATGCATCGCCATCACGTGACCATGGCGGTGTTCCCGCCGGTGTACCTGCAGCAGCTGGCCGAACATGCCGAACGCGACGGTAACCCGCCGAAGGTTCGTGTGTACTGCTTCGGCGGTGATGCCGTGGCCCAGGCCAGCTATGACCTGGCGTGGCGCGCGTTCAAGCCGACTTACCTGTTCAACGGCTACGGCCCGACCGAAACCGTGGTCACGCCGTTGCTGTGGAAAGCCCGCCGTGGTGACCCGTGCGGTGCCGTCTACGCGCCGATCGGCACATTGCTGGGCAATCGCAGCGGCTACGTATTGGACGCGCAACTCAACCTGCAACCCATCGGCGTAGCCGGTGAGTTGTACCTGGGCGGCGAGGGCGTGGCCCGGGGTTACCTGGAACGTCCGGCCCTGACCGCCGAGCGCTTCGTACCGGACCCGTTCGGCAAGCCCGGCAGCCGGGTGTATCGCAGCGGTGACCTGACCCGTGGCCGCCCGGATGGCGTGGTGGATTACCTCGGCCGCGTCGATCATCAGGTGAAAATCCGTGGCTTCCGTATTGAGCTGGGCGAGATCGAAGCGCGCCTGCGCGAGCAGGACAGTGTCGGCGAAACCGTGGTGGTGGCCCAGGAAGGGCCGAGCGGCAAGCAACTGGTCGCCTATGTGGTGCCGCTGGATCCGTTGCTCGTCGACGATGCCGTGGCGCAGTCGACCTGCCGCGAAGCCTTGCGCCGCGCCCTGAAAACCCGCTTGCCGGACTATATGGTGCCCACGCACCTGATGTTCCTTGAGCGCATGCCGCTGACGCCGAACGGCAAGCTCGACCGCAAGGGCCTGCCGCGCCCGGATGTCAGCCAGATGCAGCAGGTGTACGTGGCGCCACAGAGTGAGCTGGAGCAGAAGATCGCGGCGATCTGGTCCGACGTGCTGCGTCTGCCACGTGTCGGTTTGCACGATAACTTTTTCGAATTGGGCGGTGACTCGATCATCTCGATCCAGGTGGTCAGCCGTGCCCGCCAGGCCGGTGTGCGCTTCACGCCCAAGGATCTGTTCCAGCACCAGACGGTCCAGAGCCTGGCGGCCGTGGCCCGGGAAGGCGAGGGCGCGGTGGTGCTGGATCAGTCGGCATTGACCGGCGAGTTGTTGTTGCTGCCTGTCCAGCAGGCGTTTTTTGCCGATGACATTCCCCAGCGTCACCACTGGAACCAGTCGGTGGTGCTACAGCCACACCAGGCGTTGCAGGCGCCGCTGCTGGTGGCTGCGCTGCAGGCCTTGATCGTGCATCACGACGCCCTGCGCATCGGTTTCGTCCAGGGCGCGGCAGGCTGGAGCGCGGCGTATCGCGGGCCGCAGCAGCATCAGGCCGAACAGGTCCTGTGGCAGACCACCTTGAATGCGGTCGAAGAGTTGGAGGCCCTGGGTGAGGAAGCCCAGCGCAGCCTCGACCTGAGCGAAGGGCCGCTGCTGCGTGCAGTGCTCGTGGACCTGGCCGACGGCTCCCAGCGCTTGCTGCTGGTGATTCATCACTTGGTGGTGGACGGTGTGTCCTGGCGCATCCTGCTGGAAGACCTGCAAACGGCTTACCGCCAGCTTGCCCAAGGTGCCACGGTCGTGTTGCCCGCCAAGACCAGCGCGACCCGGGCCTGGGCCGAGCGTCTGCAAACCTATGCACGCAGCGCCGCACTGGCGCAGGAACTGGCCTGGTGGCAGACGCAGTTGCAAGGCAGCCCCACCGGCCTGCCGGGGGCCGATCCACAGGCCAGCGTGAGCAACCGGCATGCGCTGAGCGTGACCACCCATCTGGATCAGGCCTTCACACGGCGTCTGTTGCAGGACGCCCCCAGTGCTTACCGCACCCAGATCAATGACCTGTTGCTGACCGCACTGGCGCGCGTCGTTGTGCGCTGGACCGGTGACGCGTCGATGTTGATCCGCCTGGAAGGCCACGGTCGTGAAGACCTGTTTGACGAGATCGACCTGACCCGTACCGTCGGCTGGTTCACCAGCCTCTACCCGGTGAAGCTGGTGCCGACCGATTCGCTGGCCGGCTCCCTCAAGCAGATCAAGGAGCAGTTGCGTGCGATTCCCGACAAGGGCCTGGGCTTTGGTGCCCTGCGTTACCTGGGGAATGCCGAGGCTCAACAGGCCCTGAGTGAACTGCCGCGCCCACGCATCACCTTCAACTACCTGGGGCAATTCGACGGCAGTTTTGACGGCGGCGAACAAGAAGGCTTGTTCGTCCCCTCCGGTGATGGCAGTGGTGCCGAACAGAGTGCCGAGGCACCGCTGGGCAACTGGTTGGAAATCAACGGCCAGGTCTACGCCGGCGAATTGAAGTTGAACTGGAGCTTCAGCCAGCAGATGTTCGATGAGGCGACCGTACAACGCCTGGCGGATGACTACGCCGCGGAACTCAAGGCGTTGATCGAGCACTGTGGTGTCAACCAGGGTGTCACGCCTTCGGACTTCCCGCTGGCGCGCTTGTCCCAGGCGCAACTGGACAGCTTGCCGGTGACGGTGGCTGACATCGAAGACGTTTACCCGCTGTCGCCGATGCAGCAAGGCATGCTGTTCCAATCGCTGTACGGCGAAGGCTCGGGTGACTACATCAACCAGATGCGCATCGATGTCGAGGGCCTGGATGTACCGCGCTTCCGCCAGGCCTGGCAGGCGGCGGTCGACAGCCATGAGATCCTGCGCAGCGGTTTTCTCTGGCAGACCGAGCTTGAGCAGCCGTTACAGGTGGTCTACAAGCAGATGCGCATGCCGTTCACCGAGCTGGACTGGCAAGATCGGCCCGGCAGCAGTGCGGCACTCGATAGCCTGGCCGAGTCCGCGCGGGCCCAGGGGTTCGTGCTGGAACAGGCGCCGTTGCTGAGCCTGACGGTGGTCCGTACGGGGGCGTCCCGTTATCACTTGATCTACACCAACCACCACATCTTGATGGACGGCTGGAGTGGTTCGCAGTTGTTTGGCGAGGTGTTGCAACATTACGCCGGTGAACCGCTGCGTGCGCCCATCGGGCGTTACCGCGATTACATTGCCTGGCTGCAGGCACAGGACAAGTCGGTCAGCGAGGCATTCTGGAAAGAGCAACTGCTCAACCTGCAAGAACCAACCCGCCTGGCCCGTGGCCTACAGGCTGCGCACAGCGAGGCGCTGGCGGTCAACGGCGAGCATCGTCTGAACCTCGACGCCAGCCAGACCGCTCAGCTCAAGGCCTTCGCCCAGCGCAATAAAGTCACCCTCAATACGTTGGTGCAAAGCGCCTGGCTGCTGCTGTTGCAGCATCACACCGGGCAGTCCACCGTGGCGTTCGGCGCCACCGTGGCAGGCCGTCCGGCGCAATTGCGCGGTATCGAACAACAGGTCGGTCTGTTCATCAACACCTTGCCCGTCGTGGCCACGCCGGATGCACAGATGACGGTCAGCCAGTGGCTGCAGCAGATCCAGGCGCAGAACGTGCGCTTGCGTGAGCAGGAGCATACGCCGCTGTTCGAGATCCAGCGTTGGGCCGGGCTGGGTGGCGAGGCGCTGTTCGACAGCATTCTGGTGTTTGAGAACTACCCGGTGTCCGAAGCGCTGGAGCAGGGCGCACCTTCGGGGCTCACGTTTGGCGCCGTCCACAGCCTGGAGCAAACCCACTATCCGTTGACCGTCTTGCTGGGCATCGGTGACACCTTGGGCCTGGAGTTCAATTACGACCGCCAGGCATTCAGCGCGGCGCATATCGAACGGTTGGCCGAGCACTTCCAGCAGGTGTTGCAGGCATTGGCAGTGGATGGCGCCCAGCGTCTGGCAACGTTGCCTTCGCTGGCCCGTTCCGAGCGCGAAACGGTCCTGCATGCCTGGAACGCCACGGCCACGGACTACCCGTTGCACCTGCCGGTGCATCAGTTGATCGAAGCCCAGGTGGTGCGCACGCCGGACGCACCGGCGCTGGTATTTGCCGGGCAGGTATTGAGTTACGCCGCGCTTAACCGCCGGGCAAACCGCTTGGCGCATCGCCTGATGGCGGCCGGCGTCGGGCCGGATGTCCTCGTGGGGCTGGCGGTTGAGCGTTCGATTGAAATGGTCGTTGGCCTGCTGGCGGTACTCAAGGCAGGTGGCGCTTATGTGCCGCTGGACCCGGAATACCCCCGCGATCGATTGGCCTACATGCTGCAAGACAGCGACGTGAAGCTGTTGTTGACCCAGGCGCATTTGCTGGAGCAACTGCCGATTCCAGCGGGCTTGCACAGCCTGGTGCTGGAGCAGGGCGATGAGGGGTTGCAGGCCTACGCCGAGCGGAATCCGCAGGTCGTCGTCGATGGCGAAAACCTCGCCTATGTGATCTACACCTCGGGCTCCACCGGCCAACCCAAAGGTGCGGGTAACCGCCATTCGGCGCTGACCAACCGACTGTGCTGGATGCAGCAGGCGTATGGCCTGGACGGCAGTGACACGGTCTTGCAGAAGACGCCGTTCAGTTTCGACGTGTCGGTGTGGGAGTTCTTCTGGCCGTTGATGACCGGTGCGCGCCTGGTGGTGGCAGCGCCGGGCGACCATCGTGATCCGGCCAGGCTGGTGAGCCTGATTAACGCCGAACAAGTCACTACGTTGCACTTTGTGCCGTCCATGCTCCAGGCCTTCTTGCAGGATGCCGGCGTCGGCGCCTGTCACAGCCTGCAGCGCATTGTGTGCAGCGGTGAAGCGCTGCCGGTGGATGCCCAGCAACAGGTGTTCGCCAAACTGCCACGTGCCGGGTTGTACAACTTGTATGGGCCGACCGAAGCGGCAATCGACGTGACCCACTGGACCTGCGTCGACGAAGGGCGTGACGCCGTGCCGATTGGTCGGCCGATCGCCAACCTGGGCTGCTACGTGTTGGACGGCAACCTGGAACCGGCACCCGTTGGCGTATTGGGTGAACTCTATCTCGGCGGCGTCGGCCTGGCGCGTGGTTATCACCGTCGGCCGGCGCTGACCGCCGAACGCTTTGTGACCGATCCGTTCGGCAGTGGCACCCGTTTGTATCGCACCGGGGACTTGGCGCGTTATCGCGACGATGGGGTGATCGAGTACGCCGGGCGCATCGACCACCAGGTCAAGCTGCGTGGCTTGCGCATCGAGTTGGGTGAAATCGAGGCCCGCCTGCTGGAGCATGCGTACGTGCGTGAAGCGGCGGTGCTCGCCGTGGACGGCACGCACCTGGTGGGCTACCTGGTGCTGCAGGCGCCGAGCGAGGATTGGAAAGCACAGGTGGCGATGCACCTGGCGGCGCAGTTGCCGGACTATATGGTGCCGGCGCAGTGGGTAGTGTTGACACAGATGCCGCTGAGCCCCAATGGCAAGCTGGATCGCAAGGCGTTGCCTAAACCGGAGGCGCAAGGCGCGGACGCTTATCAGGCCCCGCAAAGCGCCATCGAGCAGCAAGTCGCGGCGATCTGGCGTGATGTCCTCGGTGTCGAGCGCGTAGGGCTGAACGACAACTTCTTCGAGTTGGGCGGTCACTCCTTACTGGTGCTGATGCTCAAGGAGCGTATCCGTAAAGTCAGCGGTGTCGGCTTGTCCGTCAGCCAGTTGATGCTTAACCCGACCGTACGCGGCCAGGTCAACTGCCTGCAGGGCGACGCGCGCAGCTCGTTGATCGTCAAGCTCAACAGCCAGACCGAAGGCACACCGTTGTTCATGTTCCACCCAAGCTTCGGTTCGGTGCATTGCTACACCGCGATTGCCCTCGCGCTCCGGGAGCAGCGTCCGGTGTTCGGGGTGATTTGCCGTGCATTGGCCGAAGACGGTGCAGCAGTACCCGAATGGCAAGCCATGGTCGAGGATTACGCCGAGCAACTCCTGTTGGCCCAGCCTCAGGGCGCCTTCCGCCTGGCAGGCTGGTCGTTGGGTGGCAACCTGGCGATGGAAGTCGCCTACGTGCTGGAGCAAGCGGGACGCGACGTCGAGTTTGTCGGCTGGATCGACGCCGCGCCGCCGCAGTGGCTCACGCCCTATTGGCAGGCGGTCGTCACCGAGGATGACCGTGAAGTCTCGGTGAACGAGCGGCGTGCGGCCTTGTTGGGCGTGATGTTCCCGGTGTTTGCCGAGCGGATTCAGACGGCCTGGCAGCAATGTCAGCGCGATGCCCAAGACGAAGCGGGGCAATGGCAAGGGTTTATCGCCTGGGCCGAGCAGACCCTGGGCGACGCCTTTACCGGTATCAAGGACGAGTTGCTGCGTGGCAATGAGGCGCAGATTTCCTGGGAGGTCGACCGCGCGCTCAGTGAGCGTCTGTCGGCGGCGGACTTCAAGCCGATCAAGGCGCCGGTCAGTTGCTGGTGGGCCTCCATGAGCCGCGCCGGGCAGTTCAAGGACCTCATCGAGCAGCACATGGCAAACACCCTTGTTCAGGGGCGGATCGAGCGTTCAGTGGTGATCGAGACTGATCACGACGGGATCATCGACAGTGCCGAGTTCATCCGTAGCTTGGTGGCCGCCATGGAATAACACCTCAGGTGATGAACACTGAACCTGTGGCGAGTGGGCAAGCTCTCTCGCCACAAGGGACTCGCCACAGGGGGGCGGAATACAAAAAAGCCCGATGAAAGCAGCGCTTCCATCGGGCTTTTGGTTGATCGCCGCCAGGGCGATCAGGCATCACATCAGAAGTCCCAGCGGGTGCTGAACATCACGTTGCGCGGCTCGCCGTAAGCGGCCGAGTTATAGAAGCCCACGTTGGTGTAGTAGGACTTGTCGAAGATGTTGTTGAAATTGACAGTCGCCGAGAGGTTCTTGGTGACCTGGTAGCGGGTCATCAAGTCCACCAGCCAATAGGACTCCTGGGTGATGTCCTGGTTGGTGTTGAGCGGCGAGTTGTAGATTTCATTCCAACCCTTGCTCTGCCAGCGCAGGCCGCCACCGATGGTGAACTTGTCGAGGTCGCCCTTGAGTTTGTAAGTGGTGTTCAGGTTGACCTGATGCTCAGGCTCGAAGGTGGAGATTTTCTTGTCGTCTGCGTCTCGCACGATCTTGTGGGTGTAACCGCCTTGTACTTGCCAGCCGGGCGCCAGCTCACCTGAGATTTCTGCTTCGTAACCCTTGGTGACCGCCTTGGAGCTCTTGAACGCATAGTTTTGCGGGGAAGGAGTCTGGTTGTTATAGGCATCGTCCGGGATGGCACGGTTGTCTTCATGCACTTCGAAGTAGGCAATGCTGGTGTTCAAGCGACCGTCGAGAAACTCGCCCTTCAGGCCCAGCTCGTAGTTTTGGCCTTCGTCCGGTTCCAGCAACGTCTGGTTGCGGTCTTTGTACGTGCTTTCCTGGGGTTGGAAGATATCGGTGTAGCTGGTGTACACCGAGAGATTGTCATTCAGGTCGTAGATCACGCCGGCATACGGCACGAACCGGCCGGTTTCCTTGTAGGAAGGGTTGATACCGGTGACGTGGTAGTTGGCGACGCGCCCACCGAGGATCACGTGCAGGTCATCCATCACGTTCAAGCGTGTGGTCATGTAGTAGCCGGTCTGGCGGATGGTATCGTCGTTGTATTGCTGGACAGGGCCGTAGATCGGCTTGGCAATGTGGCCATTCCAGTTATAGAAATCGACTTTATTGCCGCCTGGCCATTCCGGCGACCAGTACCCCTTGCCTTGCCAACGCGACGTGCCGATCGAGCCGCCCACCACCAGTTCATGTTCGCGGCCAAACAGGCTGAAAGGCCCGGTGGCGTAGAGGTCGGCCGAAGTGCTTTTGGTTTCGCCGGTGTATTTCTGACCGTTGATCTCGGCGGTGCCATCGGCTGCCGGCTGGACAAACTGGATCGAACCGAGGTCGGCATGGTAGCTGTTGATCTTGTGGTCGAGCTGGAATTTGGTGACCCAGCCGTCACCCATATCATGCTCAAGCATGGCAAAGGCGGTGCGGGTGTTCTGTTCCCAGGAGCTCCAGGTGGCGCCGTTGTTGTAGGAGCGTGGCATCTTGTTGATGCTGCCGTTGGAGTTGACCAACGGGAACGAACCGGACCAGCTGGAGCCTTTGGGCGTGTTGTCCTGATAGTCGAAGCCGACGGTCAACATGGTGTCGGGGGACAGGTCGAACTCGGTAATGCCGTAGTAGGTTTCGGTCTTGCGCGAGTAGTGGTCCATGAAGGACTTTTTGTCCTGGTACGCCGCCACTGCACGGCCCCGGACATTGCCGCTGTCGGTCAACGGGCCGCTCACATCCACTTCGCTGCGATAGTTGTCCCAGGAGCCGGCGCCCAATTGCACATGGCCCTTGAACTCCGACGTCGGCTTCTTGCGGATCAAGTTGATGGTCGCGCCCAGGGAGCCGGCGCCGTTGAGCAGGCCGGTGGCACCCTTGAGCACTTCGATGCGGTCGTAGATCGCCATGTCGCTGAGGGTGTTCCCCGCCGAGTAGCCGACGTTGCGCACCGTGGACGGAATACCGTCGTACTGGAAACTGTTGACCGAGAACCCACGCGAGTAATAGTTGGTACGGTCGGTGTCATAGGCCGATACGGTGATGCCAGGCGTGTGGCGCATCACGTCATCGACGCTGTTGAGGCTGAAGTCCTCGATATGTTGGCGGGTAATCACCGTGATCGACTGCGGGGTTTCCCGCGGGGTCAGGGTCAGCCGCGTGGCCGTGGCAATGGTGCCCGGCGTGTAGGAGCCGGAGCCCTCGGTGATGTTGCCCAGCACGTTGCCGGTCACTTGGGTCGGACTCAATTCCAGCCCGGCGGACGCGCCGGCGGCGGTAACGGTCAGCGCGTTGCCACTGAGGCTGTGAGTGGTCGAAGTGCCTGCCAGCAAGGTGTTGATCGCCTGCTGCGGATCCAGTTTACCTTTGATCGCCGTGCTGTTTTTTCCCGCCACGTCGGTCGGGCTGTACAGCACCTGCAGGTTGGCCTGGCGGCCGAATTCCTGCAGTGCACTCCCCAGTGCCTGTGCTGGAATATCCAACTCGATCTCCTGTGCCTGCACATAGCCGGCAACCGGCAGCGATACCGCTACGGCAAGCGCGCTCGGCAGGAGGTTGATGTTCAGGGCCCTGGTTAGCGCTTTGCTCAGTGGGCTGAGACCGAGTCGTGCTGACATGGATGGTTTCTCTTCTATGTTTTAAGTGGGCAAATTTTAATGTTTATTGAGGTTAGTTCTCATTACCACTAGTGAGACGTTCCTACTTCGGAAAACCGGAAAAGAAAATGTCATGCAGGCTCCATTTCATGCACCACCTGGCCGGCGCGCAGCCGTACCAGCTGATCGGCGATGTCGAAATAGCGGTCGTCATGGCTGATCACGATGATGGTTTTGCCCAGGCGCTTGAGGTCCGGCAGCAGCTCGGTATAGAAAATCCGGCGGAAGGCCGGGTCCTGGTCGGCGGCCCATTCGTCGAACACCAGCACCGGGCGTTCTTCCAGCCAGGCGTTGACCAGTGCCAGGCGCTTGCGCTGGCCGGTGGACAGGTCAGTGGTGCTGAACACACCGTCCTTGACGCTGACTTTGTGCGCGATCTCCAGGCGTTCCAGGTATTTAGTGGCGCTGTCCAGTGACTGGGTGGCGCTGCCCTGGACCAGGTCGTCGAACAGGTAGTAGTCGGCGAATACCGTGGTGAACAATTGGCGATAGTCATCGCGCGCGGGGTCGGTCACGGCCTCGCCGTTGAGCAGGATTTCGCCGGACTGCGGCGGGTAGAGCCCCAGCAGCAATTTGATCAGCGTGGTCTTGCCACTGCCGTTTTCGCCGACGATAAATACGATGTCGCCTTGGGCAATGCTCAGGTTGATCGGCCCCAGGTGAAACGGCTCGCTGCCTTCCACGGCCGGTGGGCTGTAGCTCACGTTTCGCAGTTCCAGGCTGTTGACGATCGGTGTCGGCGCCTCGCTGTCATCCATCAGCAGGTGCGGTTCAGGCGAGGAGAAGCGCTCCGACAACTCGCTGATACGCCCGAAGGCAATCTTCGCCTTGCCCACCACGGGCAGGTAACCCAGCAGGTGTTCCAGCGGGCCTTTCATGTACAACAGCACCAGCACGAAGCCGGTGATCACGGTCGGGTCCGGGTTCGGGTTATAGGCCTGCATCGCCAGGGCCAGGCCGATGACCACGAAGAACAGCATCGAGCCGAAGGTCTTGGCGAGGATGTAGATGTTGACCGAACGCACCTGGATATCGCTGATGCGGTCCGCCGTTTCCTGGATACGGTGGGTGTTCATGCGAAAGCGCCGTGGCCGATGCATACGCAGTTCCTTGGCGCCGGACGCGATGGCGTTGTAATAACGCTGCAATTCGTCTTCATGGCTGCGTGCCAGGTCAAAGCCTTGGATACCTTTGCCGCCAGCGATGAACTGCACGGCGCTGCCGATCACGATGGCGACGACCATCATCAGGAACATCGGCACCGACAGGTACGCCAGGTAGCCCAGGCAGCCCAGCGTCACCGTGGCGGCAATGGCCAAGGGCGTGAACGCGAAGGAGAAGTCGCTGATGGTGTCGACATCGTGGGTCAGCACCGGGATCAGTCGGTGGGAGCGGTAGCGCTCGATTTGCCCGATGGGCGCCGACAGCACCTTTTCACCCAGGTCTTTGCGCAGGGCGGCAATGATCCGTTGACCGACGTAGTTGGTGCCGATGTCGGAAATGATCGAGCTGACCAGCGCCAGCACGCACAAGGCTGCAAAGGTCAGGATCACGCCCTGGGTCATGCCTTGTGGCGAGTGCAGGGCATTATTGATCGTCGCCAGCAGCAACGTGATGGCCAGGCCGCCGGCCATGCCCAGGGCGACGGAGACGGTCACGAGGGTGCGAAAGGGCCTGAGCAATGCGAGCAAACCGTTGAAGGCGCCGCGCTTGGGGTCGGTCATAAATACTTCCCGGAAAGTGAAAAAGAGGGGGCTGGGCACACAGACCCTTACCCATGACAAACGAAGTGTCGGCGCGACTATTTAGCTCGGCGTGCCAGGCGGTGGCCGCGATGGATAAATTGGGCGGGGCCTGGTTCGTTCTTGTGGTGTAGGCGCACGCGTATCGGCGCGTGCCTGATCTATCCAGTGAGAGCGAAACAATGACGAAAAAGAACCTGGTGTATGTGTGGTCCCTGCGCAATGCCGCTGCCGACAAGGCTGGGCAGCCGGTGGCCTACAAGGACCACGAGCGCTACATGATGTCGGTGCTGGAATCCCTGGCGGGGGCACTGAACGACACGCCGCTGGGCGAGGCCTACAACCTGGTGGGGGTGGTGTATGACGATGACGAGCAGAACCCGCGTGACCAGCAATTGGTCAGCGACTACGGTTTTACCTACACGCCGGGCCGCCAGTGGCTGTACCCGGCCGACCTGCGGGTGCAGGGGCGCCTGGTCAATGACTTGCTGTTGAGCGTGCCGTCCACCTATCGCCGCCTGCCACGGGGCAGTGCGGAACACATCGCCGGCAAGCAGGACTTCGAACGCCGCCTGCACGACACGCTGGTGGAACTGAAGGCGGATATCGTGGTGCTGGACGGCCTGCTGGTGATCCTCGACGAGCTGGTGCGTCCCGGTGCACCGTTTGCCCGCCGCATCATGAACATTCATCCGGGCATTACCCGCATCGAATCGCCCTACGAGCGCCGTGGCGCCTACGCGACCTGGAACGCCCTGTACGGTGCGCGTGGGCTGACGGTCACCGATTGGACGACCAAGGCCACGACGCCATCGGAGCCGCTGTACCTCACCGGCGCGTCGTTCCACTACGTGGACAACGGCATCGACTCGGGTGAAGTGTTCCATGACGTGCTCAAGACCGAGATCTCGCCGGAGGACACCATCCTCGAACTGCGCTGGAACAACTTCAACAACAGCCTGTTTCCGGCGCTGCATGAAGGGTTGGCGTTGTTGGCACGGAAGGAACTCTAAAGCGGGCACAGTTAAAAGTGTGGGAGGGAGCTTGCTCCCGCTGACGGCCTGACAGCCGACCACCATCTAACTGTTAGACCGCGATCCAAATGTGGGAGGGGGCTTGCCCCCGATGGCGGTGTGTCAGTCGATTCATCAGGTGACTGATTCAGCGCCATCGAGGCATCGGTATCTACACCACTCTGGGTATGGCGCAGGACCTGTGGCGAGGGAGCTTGCTCCCGCTGACGGCCTGACAGCCGACCACCATCTAACGGTTAGACCGCGATCCAATTGTGGGAGGGGGCTTGCCCCCGATAGCGGTGTGTCAGTCAATTCATTAGGTGACTGATTCAGCGCCATCGAGGCATCGGTATCTACACCACTCTGGGTATGGCGCAGGACCTGTGGCGAGGGAGCTTGCTCCCGCTGGCGGCCTGACAGCCGACCACCATCTAATTGTTAGGCTGCGATCCAAATGTGGGAGGGGGCTTGCCCCCGATAGCGGTGTGTCAGTCGATTCATCAGGTGACTGATTCAGCGCCATCGGGGACTCGGTATCTACACAATTCTGGCTATGGCGTAGGACCTGTGGCGAGGGAGCTTGCTCCCGTGGCGGCCTGGCAGACGAGCGCCATCTAACGGTTAGGCTGCGATCCAAATGTGGGAGTGGGCTTGCCCCCGATAGCGGTGTGTCAGTCGATTCATCAGGTGACTGATTCAGCGCCATCGAGGCATCGGTATCTACACCACTCTGGCTATGGCGCTGGACCTGTGGCGAGGGAGCTTGCTCCCGTTGGCGGCCTGACAGCTGACCTGGATGCTGGATCAGACCGGGTACATATCCTTTATTTAGGTAACGGCCACTATGGGGTCCGCTTTTACAGCGGCTCACTTTTGAAAAGCGCAAAAGTAAGCAAAACGCTCTTGCCCCAACACTCGGCACCTCGCTCACGCTCGGTGTGCCCGTAATCCGACAGGGATGTGGGGGGGCCGCCGCCACGCGCCATTCATGGCGCGGGGCGGCTAAACCGGCATCCCTGCCGGTTTACCCCCCAAATCCCTGTCGAATTCCGGCCAGCGTGTTTGACGGGGCGCCTGAGATCAAAAGCTAGATCAAGATCAAGATCAAGATCAAGATCAAGATCAAGAGCGGCTCGCTTCGCATCGTGGTTGCCGTGGTTGCTACAGCGTTGTGTAGATACTTATGCCGCCGATGGCGGTGGGTCAGGTACTGATACACCCCCATCGGGGGCAAGCCCCTTCCCACATTTGATCTCCTGCGTTATTACAGGTCGCGCACCACCCGAAACCCAATCCAATCCCCCCGCGTCTGCGGGTAGATGTTGTTGCGGTTGCCGGAGCGCGAGAACACCGGCGCTTCTCCCCAGTCATTGCCGCGAATCATGTAGCCCTCGCAGTTCGGCTCCATCCACGCACTGCCGTCGGTAGGCGCGCCGATGTAGTTGGCGTGCTCGCAGTCGGCCACCCGTTCGTAGACGTTGCCATGCATGTCGTACATGCCAAACGCATTCGGCGGGTAGCTGCCGACCGGCGACGAGTAGCTGTACCCATCGGCCGGGCCATAGGTGTTGGCGTGCTTGGCGATGCTGTAATCCTTGCCCTCATCGAACGGGAAGGGGAACGGCCCGGTAGAACCGGCGCGCGCAGCGTATTCACGTTGGGCTTCGCTGACCATGTGGTACTGCTGGCCGGTTTTTTTCGACAGCCAGGCCACGTACTGCTTGATGTCCTCCATGTCCATGCACACTGCCGGCTGGCGCGGGCCCTGGGGGTAGCGCGGCTTGCTCGCGATGCACTCGCGGCCGGGGCGGGTGTCACCGTCGGCGATCTTCACCCCGGTCTGGCGGATGTAGCTGTCCCATTCGCCGGCGGTGATGTGGAAGCGGCTCATGGCGAACGGCTTGGCGAAGGTCACGTCGTGCATCGGGCCTTCATCCGGCTCGCGGCCGACTTCATCCTCTGGCGTGCCCATGGTGAAGGTGCCGGCGGGCAGCACCACCATTTCCGGGCAGTCCTTGCAGTCCTTGAACACTTTGCCGGGTTGTGGCGCGGCGGCCTGGGCCAGGCTTGGCAGCAAGGCACCGCACAGGGCAGTGAGTGCCAATGCCGTGAGGGGTTTGTTCATGGAGTCCTCTCATTCAACGTGGAAAAGGTGTGCGTTACACCCGCTGGCCCAGCAACGTCATGAAGCGCTGGATCTCTGCGGAAGAATTGAGCAGCCCAGGCGCGGTGCGGATCACCGGGCCGACATCACGGTCTACCGCGTCAATCACCACACGGTTTTTCATCATGTAGGCGGCTACGGCGTCACTGTCCTGGCCCTTAACCCTGAAGAAAGTAAAGCCGGCCGACAGTTCGGGGCTGTGCGGGGTCACCAGTTCGATCCGCGGGTGGGCCAGCAGTTGCTCTTTCAGTTCGGTGTTCAGTGCATGGATGCGCGCCTGTACCGGCGCCTTGCCCAGCTGCAGATGCAGCTTGAAGGCCTCGTCCGCTGCCCAGCGATGCTCAAAGGCGTGGTAGCCGCCTGGGGTCATGCTGGTGGCGAAGTCTTTGTCTTCGGAGAAGGTCGGCACCATGGGAATCACGTAGTTGTTTTGCGGGTCGCGGGCGCACACCAGTCCGGTGCCGCGTGGACCGAACATCCACTTGTGGGTGCCGGCGATGAAGAAGTCGCAGTGCATGTCCGGGAAATCGAGGTTTTCCACGCCGAAACCATGCACGCCGTCGACCACGTAGAGGAGGCGGTCCTTGTCGTCACGGTTGCGGTTGTGTTCTTCCACCAGTTTGCCGATTTCGCCGATGGGCAGTTTCACGCCGCTGCCGGACTGCACCCAGGTCATGCCGAGTACGCGGGTGTTGGGGCGGATATTGCGCTGGATGTTGCCCAGCACCTCGTCGATGGACACGCGGTTGGCGTTGTCGAACAGACGAATCTTGCGAACCTGGGTCTGTTCCTTGCGCACGCGAAAGTCCAGGCTGTACTCGGTGGCATAGTGCTCGTGGACGGTGGTTAGGATCTCCTGGTCCGGCCGTACCTTGATCCCGCCATAAATCATCGCCAGCCCTTCGGAGGTGCTGCTGGTGAGGGCGATCTGCCCCGGTGCGGCCTTCAGGTAGCGGCCGGCCCACTCGCGCACCTGGCCTTCGCGTTTCCAGGCTTCCTGCAGGTCCCAGTCCATGGCCAGCCCTGGGTTGCGGTCGATCTGTGCGCGGTAACGCTCAATGGCCTCGCGCACCGGCTTGGGGTGCGTAGCCACCAGGAAATTGGAAAAGTGCAGGTAGTCCGGGTCCTGGTTGAACAGTTGCTTGAGTCCCGTCCATGGGTCATCGGTTGCGTTGGCGGCGACGGCCTGCGGGAGCAGGGCGGCGCCCAGTGGCAGGCTGGCGGCAAATACACCAGCCTGTTTGAGGAACGTACGGCGGTCGGTCATGGACGGGCTTCTGGATGATTAGCGGTTGGCCAAGGGCTTGGTGGCTTTTTGTACCTGGTCCCACACCCGCAGGAAGTTGCCTCCCCACAGCTTGG
The DNA here is from genome assembly GCF_002859085.1 of Pseudomonas sp. QC2. Classification (NCBI taxonomy): domain Bacteria; kingdom Pseudomonadati; phylum Pseudomonadota; class Gammaproteobacteria; order Pseudomonadales; family Pseudomonadaceae; genus Pseudomonas; species Pseudomonas sp. QC2. The sequence goes on along the minus strand of NZ_PKKS01000007.1, from coordinate 28,423 downwards.
CGATGTCGGCTTCGGAGTAGCCGCGCTGGATCAGTTCGGCGGTGACGTTGCGTATTTCGCCGACGTTGTTCCAGCCCTCGACGCCGCCGCCGTCGTTGAAGTCCGACGCCAGGCCGACATGGTCGATGCCGATCTTGCGCACGGTGTAGTCGATGGCATCCCCCAGGTCCTTGAGGGTGGCCTTGGGTTCCTCATCGAGGATGGCGTACAGCGCGCTGGCGTACTCGCCGAACTTGTGTTCGGGCCAGGCGGCGATGATTGCGTCGCCCGGCATCAGCGCCATGGCCAGGTTGGGCAGGGGTGGCAGGTCAAAGCGGGCGCGCAGGGCGTTGAGCTTGTCCTGGGTCGGCTGGCTCAGTGGGCGCAGGTAGGCGGAGAACCCCACGATCTGCACCACGCCACCGCTGTGCTTGATCAGTTGCAGCTCTTTGTCGCTCAGGTTGCGCGGGATATCCACCGCCGCGCGCGGTGCCGAGTGCGACGCCACCATCGGCGTACGACTCAATTGCGCCACTTGCTCCAAGGCTTTGGTCGACATCTGCGACACATCGATGATGACCCCCAGGTCATTGAGGCGGTGCACCGCTTGCTTGCCGATCTCCGACAAACCGTCGAGGGCGTCGGTGGAGTCATTGAAAAACGGCAGCGGTCGCGACGAGTCCGACCAGGCGTTATTGCCCACATAGCTGAAGCCGAACATGCGCATGCCGCGTGCCGCCCATAGGTCCAGCTGGTTCAGGTCGTTGCCCAGCGGGTAGGCGTTGAGCATGCTGATGAAGATCGCGAACTTGCCCTCGCCATGCAGGCGCCGGAAATCATCCGGGGTGTAGGCGATGGCGACCTGGTTGGGGTAGTCGCGCACCATGCCGCTGATAATCTTGTAGCGCACTTCCTGTTCGTGGCGCGCGGCTTCGACAAAACCGTCGGTGGGCTTGTGCGGCGCGTTGGCGCCGTTCCAGATTTCCGGCCAGCCGAAAATCGTCAGGGCTGCACCGGACAGGCGCCCGCGTGCCGCCTTGGCCAGGTCGAACTGGCCCTCACCGTCCTTGTCGGCCTCGTTGCCGGCGGTGCCGAAATCCACCGGCACGGTGATGTGGCTGTCGAACGACAGCAGCCGATCCTGCATTTCATTGGCCTGCTTGATCACCTCTAGCGGGTAACCGGCATTGCCCTTGAACCAGTGATCCCAGACCAGGAAACCGGCCCCGGCACCGATGGCCAATGCCAGCGGCAAGCCGATATACAGCGCCTTTTTCGAACGTGGTTTTGTCATTGCCATCTCAGTCAGTTGAGGCCTTCGCTATCAGGGAAGAACGAGTGATGGGCGGGGAAATTTAGGCGGGCAGGGCGCGGCGGTAAATTTCCCCGGCGTGCAAACGTTCTAGCTCTGATAAAGCCGTTTCCTAAGGTAGACAATGACCATCTCTCGACGTGGGTTCATCGCAGGCCTGGCACTGACAGGCGCCGCTGTGCCGGCAGCCTTCTATGCCCATCGCGAGTTGACGCGCGAAGAAGAATTCCCCATCACCCCCGGCGAAGCCACCGTGGACCTGGCCGACACCGCCGGCCAGCACCTGGCGAACACGCTGCGCGGGGTCTGGGACCTGCGCCTGGAAGGCCGCGATGCCGGCCTCAAGGGCCTGCCGTTGCAAGGCCTGGCGCTGTTGCTCGACATCGCCCCCCGTGGGCGTGGCCTGCGCGGCTACCTGGACACCGCCGCCAACCTGCGCGCCGAAGGCGAACCGCGTTACCGCGTGCTCGGTGATCTGCTGACCGGGGAGAGCGCCGTGCTGTACTGGCGGTTGATCGACCGGGACTCGGCCGATGGCACGCCGGCCTATGAATTCAAGATGACCCTCGACGAAGTCTGGGCCGACTTCGGCAACGCCGGCAGTGGCACCCTCAGCGGGCAGATCCTCGACCTCGACCGCCCGTTGGCGCTCGTTGAGCGCGACAACCGTTTCATCGCCCATAAACAGTGGTTCCCCGAAGCCCGCCAGCGTATCGGCCTCAACCCGACCCTGCTGGCCTGGCTGATTTCCCCCGAGCACCGCCTGTTCCACCAGCTGTGGCACGCCAGTCGTGACCAGTGGCACAAACTCTCCGAAGAAAAACGCGACGCCCTGCGTGGCATCGGCTGGCAGCCCGGCCCGCGTGGCCAGGAGCGCGACGCACGGGGCAAGCGCAAGGACCGTAATGGCTCGGGGATCGACTTCTTCTTCATGCACCGGCACATGCTCGGCACCGCGCGCTCAATGCAGGACCTGCCCTCATGGCCGCAGTTCCCCGAGCCGCAACCGGCCCTGGAGCGTGATCGCCTGGGCTTTCTGCGCTACTTCGACAACCACGACGGCTTTGCGCTGCCACCGACCTGGTCGGCGCCGGACGACGGCGACTACACCCAGTGGGTCAGCGACATCAAGAGTGCCGAGACCTACCACAGCAACTTCCAGGTCTGGGAGTCCCAATACCGCGACCCACGCTACCTGGCCAAATTCACCCTGGGGCAGTTGGGCTCTGAGATGGAGCTCGGCCTGCACGACTGGCTGCACATGCGCTGGGCCTCAGTGCCGCGCGACCCGTCAAACGGTGCGCCCGTGCCCTTCGCCCGCGACCCCTCCGACTTCGCCCCGCGCTGGTACGCGGCGGAAAACGACTTCCTCGGCGACCCGTTTTCCTCGCACGTCAACCCGGTGTTCTGGCACTTCCACGGCTGGATCGATGACCGTATCGAAGACTGGTTCCGCGCCCATGAACGCTTCAATCCAGGCGAAGTCAGGCGCATGGAGGTCAACGGCGTAGCCTGGTTCGCACCGGGCCGCTGGGTGGAAGTCGGCGACCCTTGGCTCGGCCCGGACACCCATGGCTGCAGCACCACGCCGGGCCTGCAGATGGGCCGGTCGATGGAGATGGACCCGGAGACCATGAAGCTGGCATTGCGCATTACCTTCGGTGAAGACGAAAACCTATTACAGGGCCTGTTCAAGCGCGTGCCAAGACGACCGTGGTACGCCCGCCACCTCAAATTACCCTCTGCCTGAATCTGTGGTGCGCGGGCTTGCTGTGGTGGGCAGGCCTGTTGTGGTGAGCGGGCTTGCCCCGCGCTGGGCTGCGAAGCGGCCCTAATCCGGCCAACTCGTTTTACCTGAAAGAACGCGGTGGCCGTGTTGGGGCTGCTTCGCAGCCCAGCGCGGGGCAAGCCCGCTCACCACAAAAAGCCCGCTCACCACAGCAAGCCCGCTCACCACAAGGTCCCGCCAGCCACAGGCGTAAGGTGTTTTCATTGAGATTGAACCAACCCTGATCTCTCTTGTCCCCGCTTACCATGTCACCCCCCGCCTGCCAAATCCCTTAATTTTCCAAGCCTGCCGGAAGCCTCTCCAGGCCCCCGGCTGCGCCCGCTTTTTTTGGGCGCGCGGCGCCCAGCACCCGATTTACGCGGCAGCTGAAAACGGACTTTCTCCTCAACCGTGACTTACCAGGCAGGTTACCCCATGCAGTTCAGCGAATTATTGGCAGCGATTTCCACCCATGCGATCCGTCTGCAACTGGAAGAAGGCGACCTGATCATCCTCGGTGACGACGAGGCGTTGGATGATGCGCTGTGGGATCAACTGATTGCTCACAAACCCCGGCTGCTGGAACTGGTGGCCGAGCATGGCGGTGACTGGCTGAGTCCGGCCTACCGCATTACGCCGGACATGCTGCCGCTGGTCAGCCTTGACCAGGCGGCTATCGACCGTATCGTCGCGGCCATCCCTGGGGGCGCGGCGAATGTGCAGGACATCTATCCGCTGGCGCCGCTGCAGGAAGGCATGCTTTACCACCATCTGTCGGCGGAGCAGGGTGACCCCTACGTGCTGCACGCGCATTTCGAATTCGACAATCGCGCACGTTTGCACGCCTTTACCGAAGCGTTGCAATGGGTGATCGATCGCCACGATATCCTGCGCACCTCGATAGTCTGGGAGCGTCTCGACGAACCGCTGCAAGTGGTGTGGCGCAAGGCAAGCCTGGCGTGCGAAGCCGTGGATTTCGATGCGCGCAACGACCGCATGGACCTGGGCCAGGCACCGCTGCTGCGCCTGGTGTTTACCCAGGATTCGCTCACCGGGTGTGTGGCGGCAACCCTGCTGTTTCACCACACCATCCTCGACCACACCGCCCTGGATGTGGTGCGCCATGAAATCCAGTTGTACCTGGCCGGCGAGCAAGCCCAGGCGGGAGAACCGGTGCCGTTTCGCAGCTACATCGCCCAGGTGCGTCATGGCGTCAGCGAGCAGGCCCATGAGGCCTTTTTCCGCGAGATGCTGGCGGATATCGAGGAGCCGACACTGCCTTTCGGTTTGCAGGACGTACAGGGCGACGGCCTGGGTATCGACGAGGCACGCCTTGCCGTCGACAGCGCGCTGAGCCGCCGTCTGCGCACCCTGGCGCGGCCGCTTGGCGTGAGCGTGGCGAGCATGATGCACCTGGCGTTGGCGCGCGTATTGGGCGTGGTCTCTGGGCGCGACGCGGTGGTGTTCGGCACCGTGATGCTCGGCCGCATGGGCGCGGGCGAGGGCGGTGAGCGGGCCCTGGGCATGTTCATCAACACCTTGCCCTTGCGCGTAGACGTGGGCGAGCAGAGCGTGCGCGCCGGGGTCAAGGCGACTCACGAACGCCTCACCACCTTGCTCAACCACGAACATGCCTCCCTGGCGCTGGCCCAGCGTTGCAGTGGCGTTGCCGCACCGACGCCGCTGTTCAGCGCCATGCTCAACTACCGCCACAGCGCCGCCACGGACATGGCCGAGGTGATCGAGATCGCCGAGGGCATCCGCGTACTCAGCGCCGAGGAGCGCACCAACTACCCGCTGACGGTCAACGTCGATGACCTGGGTGAAGATTTCGCCCTGACCGTGATGGTCGACGCGTCCATCGGTGCCGAACGTGTCGCCACCTACCTGCATACCGCTCTGGAAAGCCTGGCCGAGGCCCTTGAACAGCGACCGGATATGCCGCTCAGCGGCCTGACTATCCTGCCCGACACCGAACGCCACAGCCTGTTGCATCGCTTCAATCACAGCCCCGCGCTTTACGCCGACACCGCCCTGATCCACCAGCACGTCGAAACCCACGCCGCCGCCCAGCCTGAAGCCATTGCCTTGCGCTTCGACAACCAGCGCCTCACCTACCGCCAGCTCAACGAGCGCGCCAACCAAGTCGCCCACCGCCTGCTGGCCCAGGGCATCCGCCCGGATGACCGCGTGGCGATCTGCGTGGAGCGTGGCCCGGAAATGATCATCGGCCTGCTGGGCATCCTCAAGGCCGGCGCCGGCTACGTGCCGATCGACCCGGCGTACCCGCTGGAGCGCATCGCCTACACCCTAACCGACAGCGAACCCTTGGCCGTGTTGGTACAAGCCAACACGCGCCATCTGGTTGGCGACTTGCCACAGGTCGACCTCAACGGCCTGCGCGGTGAATCCATCGTCAACCCGCGGGTCAACGTCAGCCCGGCCCACCTGGCCTATGTGATCTACACCTCCGGCTCCACCGGCCAGCCCAAGGGCGTGATGATCGAGCACCGCCAGGTTGCCCGCTTATTCACGGCCACCGAGCACTGGTTCGACTTCAACCGCAACGACGTCTGGGCGCTGTTTCACTCCTTCGCCTTTGACTTCTCGGTCTGGGAAATCTGGGGCGCACTGATGCACGGCGGCCAGTTGCTGATCGTGCCGCAACTGGTCAGCCGCTCACCGGACGAGTGCTACACGCTGCTGTGCGAAGCGGGCGTGAGCATCCTCAACCAGACGCCCAGCGCCTTCCGCCAATTGATCGCCGCACAAGGCCAGAACCCGCAGTCCCATTCCCTGCGCCAGGTGATCTTCGGCGGCGAAGCGCTGGAGCCGGGCATGCTCAAGCCGTGGTACGCCCGGGCGATCAACGCCGGCACGCAGCTGGTGAACATGTACGGCATCACCGAAACCACCGTGCACGTGACCTACCGCGCCCTGGAGGCGGCGGACGCGCAGTTGGTGGGTGTCAGCCCGATTGGCGTGCGCATTCCCGATTTGCAACTGTATGTGCTCGACGCGCGTCGCGAGCCGTTGCCGCTGGGTGTGGTCGGTGAGTTGTACGTGGGCGGCGCCGGTGTGGCGCGCGGTTACCTCAACCGTGACGCGCTGACCGCCGAGCGCTTCCTGCCCGACCCAGCCACCGGCCTGCGTATGTACAAGACGGGTGACCTCGGTCGCCTGCTGGCCGACGGCAGCGTCGAATACCTGGGCCGCAACGATGACCAGGTGAAAATCCGCGGTTTCCGCATCGAACTGGGCGAGATCGAAGCGCACCTGGCCAGCGCCGAGGGTGTGCGTGACGCCGTGGTGATCGCCCGTGAAGACGCGCCGGGTGACAAGCGCCTGGTGGCCTACGTGATTGCCGAAGGCGCACTGCGCGCCGCCGACCTGCGTGACCACCTGCTGCTGAGCCTGGCCGAACACATGGTGCCCAGCGCCTTTGTGCAGTTGGATCAATTCCCGTTGACCACCAACGGCAAGCTTGACCGCAAGGCACTGCCCGCACCGGACGCCGATGCCCTGGCTCGACGGGGCTATGAAGCCCCCCGAGGCGCGGTGGAAAACGCCATCGCGGCGATCTGGCAAGACCTGCTCAAGTTCGAGCACGTGGGGCGTGACGACAACTTCTTCGAACTGGGCGGCCATTCGCTGTTGGCGGTCAAGCTGATCGAACGCATGCGCCAGGTCGACCTCAGCGCCGACGTGCGTGTGCTATTCGGCCAGCCGACCCTGGCGGCACTGGCGGCGGCGGTGGGCGGGCAGCAAGAGGTGCAGGTCCCGACCAACCTGATAACCCACGCCACCACGCACATCACCCCGGACATGCTGCCCCTGGTGGAACTGGACCAGGCGGCCCTCGACCACATCATCCAGCGCGTGCCCGGCGGCATCAGCAACGTGCAGGACATCTACGGCCTGGCGCCGTTGCAGGCCGGTATTCTCTATCATCACCTGGCAACCACCGAGGGCGATCCCTACGTGTTGCAGGTGCAGTTCAGCTTCAACGACCAGGCGGCGGTGGACGCGTTTATCCAGGCCCTGCACAGCGTGATCGAGCGCAATGACATCCTGCGCACCGCGATCCTCTGGGAAGGCCTCAATGAGCCGGTGCAGGTGGTGTTGCGCCAGGCCGCGCTGGCCGTCGAGCGTATCGACGAGCCTTTTGAGCAACTGCAGCAACGCTTCGATCCTCGCCACTTCCGCCTCGACCTGAGCCGTGCCTCGCTGATGCGTTTTGCCTACGCCGAGGAACAGGACCGTTTCGTCGGCATCCTGCTGCTGCACCATATCCTGCTGGACCACACCGCCCTGCAGGTGTTGGTGGAAGAAATGAGCGCGAGCCTGTCCGGCAGCAGCGCGCAATTACCCGACGCCGTGCAGTACCGCAACTATGTGGCCCAGGCACGGCTTGGGGTCAGCCAGGCGCAGCACGAAGCATTTTTCAGCGAGATGCTTGGCGATATCGACGAGCCGACCTTGGCCTTCGGGTTGCAGGACGTGAATGGCGACGGCAGCGGCATCCTTGAAGCCCACCTGCCACTGGAACCGGCCTTGAGCCTGGGCCTGCGCGAACAGGCGCGGCAATTGGGCGTGAGCACGGCGAGCCTGGTGCACCTGGCCTGGGCGCAGGTGCTCGGGCAGGTGTCCGGTCAGCAGGCGGTAGTGTTCGGCACCGTGTTGCTGGGGCGCATGCAGGGCGGCGAGGGCGCCGACCGGGCGCTGGGGATGTTCATCAACACCTTGCCGCTGCGCGTCAGCCTGGGCAGCGTCGGCGTACAAGCCGGTGTACGCGCCACCCACGCGCGCCTGGCGCAGTTGCTCGGGCATGAGCACGCGTCGTTGTCCCTGGCCCAGCGTTGCAGTGGCGTGCCGGGTTCGCTGCCGTTGTTCAGCACCTTGCTCAACTATCGTCACAGCGCGCCGGGCGAGGCGCCGGGGCACAGCCCGTTCGCGGCCTCCGGCATCCAGATTCTCAGTTCCGAAGAACGCAGCAATTACCCGCTGGTGCTCAACGTCGATGACCTGGGCACCGGCTTTGCCCTGACCGTGCAAGGCGTGGCGAGCCTGGACGTGCAGCGCGTGGGCGACTACATGCTCACCGCGTTGCGCCATCTGGTGACCGCCTTGCAGCAGGCGCCCACCACGCCGCTGCAGGCCATCTCGATCCTGCCGGCCGCAGAGCGCCACCAATTGCTGGTGGACTTCAATGCCACCGCCCGTGATTACCCAGCGCACCTCACCGTGCATCAACTGTTCGAGGCCCAGGCGCTGGCCCGTCCGGAAGCGGTGGCAGCGGTGCATGGCCCGCTGTCGTTGAGCTACCGCGACCTCAATCGGCGCGCGAACCGCCTGGCCCATCACCTGCTCAACCAGGGCGTGCAGCCGGGCGAAAGCGTGGCGATTGCGCTGCCACGTTCGCTCGACCTGTTGATCTGCCAACTGGCGATCCTCAAATGCGCGGCGGTGTATGTACCGCTGGACGTCAATGCGCCGGTCGAGCGCCAGGCATTTATCGTGCAAGACAGTGGCGCGCATCGGGTGCTCAGCAGCCTGGTCGACCTGAACCTGGACGGCCTGTCGCCGCGTAACCCTGAACTGCCCCAGTCCTCGGAGAGCGTCGCCTACATCCTCTACACCTCCGGTTCCACCGGTGCGCCCAAAGGCGTGCAAGTGCCGCACCGCGCCATTTCGCGACTGGTGCTCAATAACGGCTATGCCGAGTTCAACGCGCGGGACCGCGTGGCGTTCGCCTCCAACCCGGCGTTCGACGCCAGCACCCTGGATGTGTGGGCGCCGTTGCTCAATGGCGGTTGCGTGGTGGTGGTCGAGCATGCGGTGCTGTTGTCCCAGGCCGCGTTCGCTGCGCTGTTGCAGGAGCAATCCGTCAGCGTGCTGTGGATGACCGCGGGGCTGTTCCACCAGTACGCCGATGCGCTGATGCCGGTATTCCGCCAGTTGCGCTACCTGATTGTCGGCGGTGACGTGCTCGACCCGCAGGTGATTGGCCGGGTGCTCGAACACGGCAAACCCCAGCACCTGCTCAATGGCTACGGGCCCACCGAAGCCACCACGTTTTCCACCACCTTTGAAATCACTCGGGTCGGCGAGGGCGGTATTCCCATCGGTAAGCCGATCGCGAATGCCCAGGCCTACGTGCTGGACGCGCGCCAGCAACCGGTGCCGCTGGGCGTGGTCGGCGAGCTGTACATCGGCGGTGCGGGCGTCGCCACGGGCTATTTGAACCAGCCGCAACTGACCGCCGAGAAATTCATCCCCAACCCGTTTGGCGACGGCGTGCTGTACCGCACCGGTGACCTGGCTTGCTGGCAGGCCGACGGCACCTTGCTGTATCAGGGGCGCAACGACCTGCAGATTAAGATCCGTGGTTTCCGTATCGAGCCCGGCGAGATCGAAACCTGCCTGGCCAGCTTCCCTGGTGTGAAAGACACCGTGGTGCTGGCCCGTGAAGACGAACCGGGCGACAAACGCCTGGTCGCCTACTACACGGCCGGTGCAGCGCTGGAGATCGAAGCCCTGCGTGCGCATTTGCAGGGCCAGTTGCCGGACTACATGGTGCCGTCGGCGTATGTGTGGCTGGAGCTGTTGCCGCTCACCGCCAACGGCAAACTCGACCGCAAGGGTCTGCCGGTGCCGGACCAGAGCGCGCTGTTAAGTCGCGGGTTTGAAGCCCCGGAAGGCGAAGTGGAAACCCAACTGGCGCAGATCTGGCAGGACGTGCTCAAGCTGGAGCGGGTCGGGCGTCACGATCATTTCTTCGAACTGGGCGGGCATTCGTTGCTGGCGGTCAGCCTGATCGAGCGCATGCGCCAGGTCGGCCTGAGCTGTGACGTACGCGTTTTGTTCAACCAGCCAAGCCTGGCGGCGCTGGCCGCTGCAGTGGGCAGCGGCCGGGAAGTCGTGGTGCCGGCCAATGGTATTCCGCTGGGTTGCACGCAGATCACCCCGTCGATGCTGACGTTGGTGCAGCTCGACCCGGCGTCCATCGAGCGTATTGTCGCGAACGTGCCGGGTGGTGCGGCGAATGTGCAGGACATCTACCCACTGGCGCCGTTGCAGGAAGGCATTCTTTACCACCACATCAGCGCCGAGCAGGGCGATCCGTACCTGCTGCAATCGCGCATGGCGTTCGACAGCCTGGAGCGTCTGCATGGGTTCATGGGCGCGCTGCAACAGGTGGTGGCCCGCCACGACATCCTGCGTACCGGCGTGGTCTGGGAAGGCCTGGACAGCCCGGTGCAAGTGGTGTGGCGCGAGGCGCAGCTGGTGGTTCAGGAGGTTGCCCTGGACCCGGCGGACGGCGGCATCATCGAGCAGCTTCACGCACGCTTCGACGCTCGCCACTACCGTCTGGATATCACCCAGGCGCCGTTGCTGCGCATGGTGTATGCCCAGGATCCGCAGCACAACCGGGTCGCCGCGATCCTGCTGTTCCACCACTTGGCGCTGGACCACACCGCCATGGCCGTGGTGGGCCAGGAGATGCGTGCGTTCATGTTCAACCAGGCCCAGGACTTGCCCGTGGCGGCGCCGTTTCGCAATTACGTGGCCCAGGCGCGCCTGGGCGTCAGCGTGGAGGAGCACGAGGCGTTCTTCCGCGACATGCTCGCCGACGTGGAGGAACCGACCTTGCCGTTTGGTGTGCAGGACGTGCAGGGCGATGGGCGTGATATCGAAGAGGCCGAACAGCCGGTGGACGCCGCGCTGGCTCGGCGGGTGCGCGAGCAGGCGCGGCAGTTGGGGGTCAGCGCGGCGAGCCTGATGCACCTGGCCTGGGCACAGGTGCTGGGGCTGGTGTCCGGGCGTGACGACGTGGTGTTCGGCACCGTGTTGATGGGCCGCATGCAGGCCGGTGACGGTGCGGACCGCGCGCTGGGCATGTTCATCAACACCCTGCCGCTGCGCGTCGACGTGGCGGCGACTGCCGCTGCTGCGGTCAAGGCGACTCATGGGCGCTTGAGCGCCTTGCTCGGCCATGAACACGCGTCCCTGGCGCTGGCCCAGCGTTGCAGCGGCGTGGCGAACGCATCGCCGTTGTTCAGTGCGTTGCTCAACTACCGTCACAGCAGCCCCGACGAAATGGCCCGCGATGGCCATGGCATCTGGGAAGGCGTGCAATTGCTCGGCGGTGAAGAGCGCAGCAACTACCCGTTGACCTTGAGCGTGGACGACTTGGGTGAGGGCTTCGGCCTGACCGTGTTGGCGCTGCCGCAGATCGGCGCCCAGCGCCTGTGCGCCTACATGCACAACGCCGTGGAGCAGTTGGTGGCCGCCTTGGAAAGCGCACCGCAGACCGCGCTCAACCAACTGCCGATGCTGGCGGCAACGGAGCGCGAAACCCTGCTGCGCGACTTCAACGCTACCGTCCATGATTTCCCGCAGGGGCAGACCGTCCACGGTGCCTTTGAGGTCCAGGCCGAACGCCAACCCCAGGCCGTCGCGGTGCTGCAAGGCGGTGAGGCGTGGACCTATGAACAACTCAACCAGCGCGCCAACCAACTGGCCCATCACCTGCTGGCACTCGGTGTACAGCCCGACGACCGTGTCGCGCTCTGCTGCCGTCGCGGCCCGCAGATGCTGGTGGGCTTGCTGGGCATCCTCAAGGCCGGTGCCGGTTACGTGCCCATCGACCCGGCGTATCCCGCCGAGCGCATCGCCTACCTGCTGCACGACAGCGCACCCGTGGTGGCGGTGGCCGAAGCCAGTACCCGCGCCTTATTGGGCGAGGTCGCCAGCGTAGACCTGCATGACCCACGCTTGCAGCACCTCGCCGTCACCAACCCACCACTCGACACGCTGACCCCGGCGCACCTGGCCTACGTGATCTACACCTCCGGCTCCACCGGCCAGCCCAAGGGCGTCATGGTGGAACACCGTACCGTGGAAAACCTCGTGCATTGGCACTGCGAAGCCTTTGGCCTGGGTGCCACGGGCCACACCAGCAGCGTCGCCGGGTTCGGTTTTGATGCGATGGCCTGGGAGGTGTGGCCGGCACTGTGCGTGGGGGCCACCTTGCACCTGCCGCCGGCCAACGTCGGCAATGAAAACATCGATGAGCTGCTGGCCTGGTGGCTGGCGCAGCCGCTGGACGTCAGCTTCCTGCCGACGCCGGTGGCCGAATACGCCTTCAGCCAGCAGCTGCAACACCCTACGTTGCGCATCCTGCTGATCGGCGGCGATCGCCTGCGTCAGTTCACTCACGAGCGGCGCTTTGCGGTGATCAACAACTACGGCCCCACCGAGGCCACTGTGGTTGCCACCTCCGGCCGCGTGCGCGCGGGGCAGGTGTTGCATATCGGTCGGCCGATCGCCAATGCCAGCGTCTACTTGCTGGACGCGCAATTGCGCCCGGTGCCGGTGGGGGTGACGGGCGAGCTGTATGTGGGCGGAAGCGGTGTGGCGCGGGGTTACCTGAACCGGCCCGACCTGACTGCCGAACGCTTCCTGCAAGACCCGTTCAACGCCGGGCGCATGTACCGCACCGGCGACCTGGCGCGCTGGCTGCCCGATGGCAACATCGAGTACCTGGGCCGTAACGATGACCAGGTCAAACTGCGTGGCGTACGGGTGGAACTGGGGGAAATCGAAAGCCGCCTGGCCGCCCTGGACGGCGTCGGCGAAGCGGTGGTAGTGGTGCGCGAAGGTCGCTTGATTGCCTGGTTCACCGCACAGCAACCGCTGGACATCGACACCCTGCGCACGCAGCTGCAAGCCCAATTGCCCGATGTCCTGGTCCCGGTCGCCTATGTGAAGCTGCACGCATTACCGCTGACCGCCAACGGCAAGCTCGACCGCAAGGCGCTGCCGGAACCCGATCACGCCGCGCTGCTGACCCGCGCATACGAAGCGCCCCAAGGCGAAGTTGAAACCACCTTGGCGCGCATCTGGGCCGAGGTCTTGCACGTCGAACAGGTCGGTCGCCATGACCACTTCTTCGAGCTGGGCGGCCATTCGTTGCTGGCCGTCAGCCTGATCGAACGCATGCGCCAGGTCGGCCTGAGTGCCGATGTGCGCGTGCTGTTCAGCCAGCCGACCCTGGCCGCACTGGCCGCCGCCGTCGGCAGTGGCCGCGAAGTGCAGGTGCCGGTTAATCGCATTCCCGCCGACTGCCGGCGCATTACGCCGGACCTGCTGACCTTGGTGGAACTCGACCAGGCAACGATCGACCAAGTGGTCGCGCAAGTACCCGGCGGTACGGCGAATGTGCAGGACATCTACCCGCTAGCGCCGTTGCAAGAGGGCATTCTCTACCATTACATCACCGCTGAGCAGGGCGACCCGTACCTGCTGCAAACGCACCTGGCGTTTGACAGCCTCGAACGTCTCAACGCCTTCACCCAAGCGTTGCAACAGGTGATCGATCGTCACGATATCCTGCGCACCGGCGTGGTCTGGGAGGGCTTGGCGCAACCGCTGCAAGTGGTGTGGCGCACCGCCGAACTGCAGGTGCAGGCGCTGCACCTGCAAGGCGATGTACTGGCCGGCCTGCACGAACGTTTCGATGCACGACGCTATCGCCTGGACATCAGCCAGGCCCCGCTGATCCGCCTGATGTACGCCCAGGACCCCGTCCATCAACGGGTGGTCGCCGTATTGCTGTACCACCACATCGTCCTCGACCACACCGCGTTTGACGTCGTGCTGCGGGAAATGCAGGGCTTCCTGCTCGGCCGGCAAGTGCCAGCGGCTGCACCGATGCCGTACCGCAACTACGTGGCTCAGGCGCGGTTGGGCGTGAGCGAACAGGAGCACGAAGGCTTTTTCCGCGCAATGCTCGGCGACATCGACGAGCCGACCTTACCCTTCGGCTGGCAGGACGTCCGCGGCGACGGCAGCGCCATCGAGGAGCACAGTCTGCGCCTGCACAGCGACCTCAACCGCCGCTTGCGGGCCCAGGCCCGGCTGATGGGGGTAAGCACGGCGAGCCTGTTTCACTTGGCGTGGGGCCAGGTGCTGGCGGCGACATCGGGCCGCCACAGCGTGGTGTTCGGTACCGTATTAGTCGGACGCCTGCAAGGCGGCGAGGGCGCAGACCGCGCCCTGGGGGTATTTATCAACACCTTGCCGCTGCGCCTGGACATCGACGGTCAAGGCGCACGTGCCGCCGTACGGGCGACCCACGACCGGCTCAGCGCCTTGCTCGGCCATGAACACGCGTCCCTGGCGCTCGCCCAGCGTTGCAGCGGGGTCGCTGCCCCGGCCCCGCTGTTCAGCTCAATGCTTAATTACCGTCACCGTGGCGCGGCCACTCGCTCGCAAGAGGCGCAGCAGGCCTGGGAAGGCATGCAGACCCTGGTCAACGACGGACGTACCAACTACCCGTTGACCTTGAACGTGGACGATTTGGGCGATGGCTATGACATCACCGCCCTGGCACGCGTCGATGCGCAACGCGTGTGCGATTACCTGCAGACCGCGCTGTCGGGCCTGGTCGAGGCGTTGGAGCACGCGCCGCAACACGCGCTCGATCGTTTGCCGATCCTGGGCGCCGAAGAGCGCAATAAGCTGCTGGTCGAATTCAACTCAACCGAGGTGCCGTACGATCTCGATCAGACCCTGCAGGGGCTGTTCGAAGCCCAGGCCGAGCGCACGCCGGAGGCGGTGGCGGTGATTGCCGCAGAGCAACGGCTGACCTACCAGGCACTCAACGAACGCGCCAATCGCCTGGCCCATCACCTGCGTGAGCGCGGCGTACTGCCGGATACACGGGTGGGGATCTGCCTCGAGCGTGGCCTGGACATGGTGGTCGGCCTGTTCGCCATCCTCAAGGCCGGCGGCGCCTACGTGCCGCTGGACCCGGCCTACCCCCAGGAGCGTATCGCCTACATGCTGCAGGACAGCGCGCCGGTGGTGGTCCTCGCGCAAGCAACCACCCATGCGCTGCTGGGCGACGTGCCGGTGATCGAGCTTGATCACGTCACGTGGCAGCACCAGCCCGCGACCAACCCCCAGGTCCCGGGCCTGACCGCTCGCCATGCCGCCTACGTGATCTACACCTCCGGCTCCACCGGCGAGCCCAAGGGGGTGATCAACGAGCACGCCGGGGTGGTCAACCGCTTGCTCTGGATGCAGGACGCCTACGGGCTCAACGCTGAGGACGCGGTGCTGCAGAAAACCCCGTTCAGTTTCGACGTGTCGGTGTGGGAATTCTTCTGGCCACTGTTTACCGGTGCGCGCCTGGTGATGGCGCGTCCGGGCGGGCACAAGGACCCGGCCTATCTGTGCGAAGTGATCGAGGCGCAGCGGATCACCACCTTGCACTTCGTGCCGTCGATGCTCGACGTATTCCTCGCCCATGGCGATGTGAGCCAGGCCGAAGGGTTAGTCCGTGTGATGTGCAGCGGCGAAGCCCTGCCGGGCAGCCTGGTGCGGCGCTTCAAGCAGCAATTGCCGGGCATCGGCCTGTACAACTTGTATGGCCCCACCGAAGCGGCGGTGGACGTGACCGCCTGGAACTGTGCGCGGCCCGAGGTGCCGGACAACACACCGATTGGCAAACCCATCGCCAATACCCGCATGTACGTACTGGATGCACAGTTGCAACCGGTGCCATTGGGCGTGGTGGGCGAGTTGTTTATCGGCGGGGTGCAGGTGGCGCGGGGTTACTTGAACCGTGCGCAACTGACGGCCGAGCGTTTCCTCAAGGACCCGTTCACCGGCGGGCGCCTGTACCGCACAGGGGACGTGGGCCGTTACCTGCCCGATGGCAATATCGAGTACCTGGGGCGTAACGACGACCAGGTGAAAATCCGTGGCCTGCGTATCGAACTGGGGGAAATCCAGGCGCGCTTGAGCGAACACGCATTGGTCAAGGACGCCGTGGTGGTGGCCCGCGACGAGCGCCTGGTCGCCTACTACACCGGCGAGCACACGCCCGTCGAAAGCCTGCGTGCCCAGCTGCTACTGCACCTGCCGGACTTTATGGTGCCCGCGCTGTTCGTGCACCTCGACGCGTTGCCCTTGAGCCCCAACGGCAAACTCGACCGCAAGGCACTGCCGGCACCGGGCATGGACGCACGGCGGGTACGCGCGTTCGAAGCCCCCGAAGGGGACACCGAAATCCTGCTGGCCCGGCTCTGGGTTGAACTGCTCAACGTGGAGCGGGTAGGGCGGCATGACAATTTCTTTGAACTGGGTGGGCACTCGCTGCTCGCCGTCAGCCTGATCGGGCGCTTGCGCCAGGAAGGCATGGAAGCCGACGTGCGCGCGTTGTTCGAACAGCCGACCCTGGCTGGCTACGCCGCATTGACTGAACGAATGGAGATCGTCCTGTGAGCATCAACCAACTGCTGGCGACGCTAAAGACCAAGGACATCCAGCTGGCGCTCAAGGGCGAACAGCTATCGGTGCAGGGCAACAAACAAGCCTTGAGCGACCCGGCAATCCTCGCCGCCTTGCGCGAGCACAAACCGGCGTTGATCGAACTGATCAAGGCCGGTGAATACTCGGCGACGAAGGCGGGCGTGGTCGACGTGCCCGCCAATGGCATCCCGGCGGACGCCGAACGCATCCTGCCGGCGATGTTGACGTTGTCGACGCTGAGCCAGGACGAAATCGACCGTATCGTCGCCAGCGTCGACGGCGGCGTGGCGAATATCCAGGACATCTACCCGCTGGCGCCGTTGCAGGAAGGCATTCTGTTCCACCACGTCAGTGCCGAGCGGGGCGACCCGTACGTGATGCAATCGCAATTTTCCTTCGACAGCCTGGAACGTTTCGAGGCGTTTGCCCAGGCGCTGCAAGCGGTGATGGACCGTCACGACATCCTGCGCACAGGGGTGGTCTGGGAGGGTGTGCAGCAACCGTCGCAAGTGGTGTGGCGCCGCGCGCGCCTGCCGGTGCAGGCCTTGGCGCTGGACCCGGCCGACGGCGACATCGCCACGCAACTGCACGCCCTGTTCGATGCTCGCCACTATCGCCTCGACGTGTCCCAGGCGCCGCTGTTGCGTCTGGTGCGGGCCGAAGACGTGGCCAATCAACGTATCGTTGCCAGCCTGCTGTTCCACCATATGGCCCTTGATCACAGCGCCCTGGAAGTGGTGTGCCACGAGCTGCAGGCCTACCTGTTGGGGCAGGGCGCGGCGTTGGGCCAGGCCGTGCCGTTTCGCAATTATGTGGCTCAGGCGCGGTTGGGGATCAGCGAGCAGGAACACGAACACTTCTTCCGCCAGATGCTCGGCGACATCAGCGAACCCACCTTGCCGTTTGGCTTGAGCGATGTGCAGGGCGATGCGCGGGGCATTACCGAGGTACACCTGGCGCTGCCGGCGGTGCTGTCGCAACGGCTGCGAGCACAGGCACGGCACCTGGGGGTCAGCGCAGCCAGCCTGTTCCATTTGGGGTGGGCGCAGGTGCTGGGGGTGTTGGCCGGCAAGGAACAGGTGGTGTTCGGCACGGTGTTGATGGGCCGCATGCAGGGCAGTCATGACACAGACCGGGCGCTGGGTATCTTCATCAACACCTTGCCGTTTCGCGTGGACGTGGGCAGCGAGGACGTGCGCGCCGGGGTCAAGGCGACTCATGCGCGGCTGACGACGTTGCTGCGGCATGAACACGCACCGTTGGCGCTGGCCCAGCGGTGCAGTGGCGTGGTGGCGCCGACGCCGTTGTTCAGCGCCTTGCTCAATTATCGCCACAGTGCCTCGGCCGCCAGTGACGAAGCGATCTCGGCCTGGCAGGGGATCGCTGCGCTGAGCGCAGAGGAACGTACCAACTACCCCTTGACCCTGAGTGTCGACGACCTTGGCGATGACTTTGCCCTGAGCCTGCTGGCCAGCAACCTGGTCGATCCGCAGCGCGTGTGTGCCTACGTGCAAACCGCCTTGGAGAACCTGTTGACCGCGCTGGAGCAGGCGCCAGGCACTGCGCTCAACCAAGTGTCAGTGCTTCCGTTCGCCGAGCAGCAGTGGTTGTTGGAACACTTCAACGCCACCTACACGGATTTCCCCCAAGGCACCACGCTGCACGGGCGCATCGAAGCCCAGGCCGCGCTGACGCCTGATGCGATTGCCGCCGTGCACCAGGGCCGCCAGCAGACGTATGCCGAACTCAACCAGCAAGCCAACCTGCTGGCCCATCACTTGCTGGCGTTGGGGGTCATGCCCGACGACCGCGTTGCCATCGTTGCCCGCCGTGGCCTGGACACCCTGGCCGGCCTGTTGGCGATTCTCAAGGCCGGCGCCTGCTATGTGCCGGTGGACCCGTCGCACCCGGCCGAGCGCCTCAACTACCTGCTCAGCGACAGCGCCCCGGTGGCGGTGTTGACCCAGCAGGCCTTGCTGGAACGCCTGCCGGCCCTGGATGTGCCGGTGATCAACCTCGATCGCTACACCTGGCAGCACCATTCGGCGAGCAACCCCAAGGTGGCGGTCACGCCGTCCAACCTCGCTTATGTGATTTACACCTCCGGCTCCACCGGCCTGCCCAAGGGCGTGATGGTGGAGCACCACACCGTCGCCAATCTGGTGGACTGGCATTGCAACGCCTTTGACCTGCGCGCCGGGCGCCACACTGCCAGTGTTGCCGGGTTCGGCTTTGACGCGATGGCCTGGGAAGTCTGGCCGGCGCTCTGCGTCGGCGCGACCCTGCACCTGCCACCGGCCCATGACGGCGCCGAGGATGTCGACGCGCTGCTGGCCTGGTGGTGTGCGCAGCCCTTGGACGTGTGCTTCCTGCCCACGCCGGTGGCCGAGTACGCCTTCAGCCAGCAGATCGAACACCCGACGCTGCGCACCCTGTTGATCGGCGGTGATCGCCTGCGCCAGTTCGGCCGGGCGCAGCGCTTTGACCTGATCAACAACTATGGCCCCACCGAAGCCACGGTGGTCGCCACCTCCGGCAAGGTCGAGGCCGGCCAGCCGTTGCACATCGGCAAACCCATCGCCAATGCCACGGTGTACCTGCTGGATGAGCAGCAACGGCCGGTGCCGCTGGGTGTGGCGGGAGAGTTGTACGTGGGCGGTAAAGGCGTGGCGCGCGGCTATCTGAACCGCCCGGAGCTGACCGCCGAACGCTTCCTGCACGACCCATTCAACGCCGGGCGCATGTACCGCACCGGCGACCTGGCGCGCTGGCTGCCGGACGGCAACCTTGAGTACTTGGGCCGCAATGATGACCAGGTGAAGATCCGTGGCATGCGCATCGAACTGGGCGAAATCGAAGCCCAACTCAACCAGTTGGCGGGTATCCAGGAAGCTGTGGTGCTGGTGCGTGAAGAGCGGCTGGTGGCGTATTTCACCGAAAACCGCCAACTCGACCCGCTGGTGGTGGCTGAACTCCGCGCCCACCTGGTGGCGCACTTGCCGGACTACATGGTGCCGGTCGCCTACGTGAAGCTGGACGCGTTGCCCCTGACCGCCAACGGCAAGCTCGACCGCAAGGCCCTGCCGGCGCCGGACATGGCCGCAGTGTTTACCCGCGAGTACGTGGCCCCTGAAGGTGAAATCGAAAACGTGCTGGCGCAGATCTGGGCCGATGTGCTGCAGGTGGAGCGGGTGGGGCGTCGCGATCATTTCTTCGAACTGGGCGGGCATTCCCTGCTGGCCATGCGCATGGTCTCGCAGATCCGCCAGCGCCTGGGCGTGGAGTTGTTGCTCGGCGACTTGTTTGCCAATGCCGAACTCGCGGCGGTCGCCGAGGTGTTGGCCCAGTCCGGTCGCAGCACCTTGCCGGATATCCTGCCGGCCAATCGTGACGAAGACACGCCGCTGTCTTTCGCCCAGCAGCGCCTGTGGTTCCTGGCGCTGATGGAAGGCGCCAACACCGCCTACAACATTCCTATCGGCCTGCGTCTGCGTGGGCAGTTGCACGTCGAGGCGCTGCAACGCGCGCTGGCCCGCATCGTCGCGCGCCACGAAACCCTGCGCAGCCGCTTTGCCCAGCACGGCGATGACGCCCAGGTATTAATCGTACCCGCCGAAGACGTGCTGCCCCTGCAAGTGCAGGACCTGCGCCGCCACCCGCAACCCCAGCAGGCGCTGGACGCGTTGATCCACGGCGAAGCCTCGGCACCCTTCGACCTGGAGCGCGGCCCGCTGCTGCGCGGGCGTTTGGTGGTCATGGCTGACGATCACCATGTGTTGCTGCTGACCCTGCACCACATCGTCTCCGATGGCTGGTCCATGGGCGTGCTCACCCGTGAACTGATGGCGCTGTACCAGGCGTTCAGCCTCGGCCAGGCGGACCCATTGCCGCCGTTGCCGATCCAGTACGGCGACTTCGCCGTGTGGCAGCGCCTGTGGCTCAGCGGTGAAGTGCTGCACCGCCAGAGTACCTATTGGCAGCAGACGCTGGCGGGTGCGCCGGCCTTGCTCACGTTGCCCACCGACCGCCCGCGTCCGGCAGAGCAGGACTACGCCGGCAGCAGCGTCGACGTGCGCCTGGACGAACGCCTCACCGCCGGGCTCAAGGCGTTGAGCCAACGTCACGGCACCACGCTGTACATGACCCTGATGAGCGCCTGGGCCTCGTTGCTCGCGCGGTTGTCCGGGCAGCAGGATGTGGTGATCGGCTCACCCGTGGCCAATCGCACGCGCAGCGAGGTGGAAGGGCTGATCGGCCTGTTCGTCAACACCCTGGCGGTGCGCATCGATACCTCCGGCGAGCCGAGCACCGAGGCGCTGCTGGCGCGGGTCAAGGCCCAGGCCCTGGCGGCGCAGGCCCACCAGGACCTGCCGTTCGAGCAAGTGGTGGAAGTTACCCGCCCGCCGCGCAGCCTGGCCCACAGCCCGCTGTTCCAGACCCTGCTGACCTGGCAGGACAGCAGCGCGCCGACCCTGGCCCTGGGCGACCTGGCTTTGGAAGGTATCGTCGAGAACAGCCACTTTGCCAAGTTCGACCTGTCCCTGGACCTGGGGGAAGTGCAGGGCACGATCATCGGTGCCTTGGAATACGCGGTGGCGCTGTTCGATGAGTCGACAGTGCAGCGGTATATCGGTTACTTCACCCGGGTGCTGCAGGCCATGGTCGATAACGACCAGGCGGTGCTGGAGCAGGTGCCGCTGGTGGACGAGCGGGAGCGTCAGCATCTGCTGTTCGACTTCAATGCCACCGATGTGGCGTACAACCTCGACCAGACCTTGCATGGCCTGTTCGAAGGGCAGGCGATGCGTACGCCGGATGCCGTGGCCGTCAAGGCCGGTGACCAGGTATTGACCTATGCCGAGCTGAATGCGCGGGCCAACCAGCTCGCTCACCACCTGTTGGCGCTTGGCGTACAGCCGGATTCACGGGTGGCGATCTGCGTCGAACGGGGCCTGGACATGGTCATCGGCCTGTACGCGATCCTCAAGGCCGGTGCCGCCTATGTGCCGCTGGACCCGGCGTATCCGCTGGAGCGTATCGCCTACATGCTGGAAGACAGCGCACCTGTCACGGTGCTGGCCCAAGGCGCGACACGTGCATTGCTGGGGGACGTGGCGGTGGTCGACCTGGACCAACCGACCTGGCAGCACCAACCCGTCGACAACCTGCCAGTGGCTGGCGTCAGCGCCTACGTGATCTACACCTCCGGCTCCACCGGCCAGCCCAAGGGCGTGATCAACGACCACCCCGGCGTGGTCAACCGCCTGCTATGGATGCAGGACGCCTATGGCCTGCAAGCCCATGACCGGGTGCTGCAGAAAACCCCGTTCAGTTTCGATGTGTCGGTGTGGGAGTTCTTCTGGCCGCTGTTCACCGGCGCCTGCCTGGTGATGGCGCGCCCTGGCGGCCACAGAGACCCGGCCTATCTGTGCGAAGTGATTGCGGCTGAGCGCATCACCACGCTGCACTTCGTGCCGTCGATGCTGGATGTGTTCCTGGCCCATGGCGATGTGAGCCAGGCCGAAGGGTTAGTCCGCGTGATGTGCAGCGGCGAAGCCTTGCCCGGCAGCCTGGTGCGGCGCTTCAAGCAGCAGTTGCCAGGCAGCCAGTTGCATAACCTGTATGGCCCGACCGAAGCCGCCGTCGATGTGACGGCCTGGAACTGCGCCGGTGCGGTGACGCCGGACAACACACCGATTGGCAAACCGATCGCCAATACCCGTATGTACGTGTTGGATGCCCACCTGCAGCCGGTGCCATTGGGCGTGGTCGGCGAGTTGTTCATCGGCGGCGTACAAGTGGCGCGCGGCTACCTGAACCGGCCTGAATTGACCGCCGAGCGTTTCCTCAAGGACCCGTTCACCGATGGCCGCCTGTACCGCACCGGTGACGTCGGCCGCTACTTGGCGGATGGCACGCTGGAGTACCTGGGGCGCAATGACGATCAGGTGAAAATCCGTGGCCTGCGTATTGAATTGGGGGAGATCCAGGCACGCCTCACCGACTACCCGCCGGTCAGCGAAGCCGCCGTGATCGCCCGCGACAATCGGCTGATTGCCTACTACACAGGCACGTTCAGTGACATCGACGCGTTGCGCGCTCACCTGCTGAACCATCTGCCGGAATTCATGGTGCCGGCCATTTTCGTGCATCTCGACGCCTTGCCGCTGAGCCCCAACGGCAAGCTCGACCGCAAGGCACTTCCCGCGCCGGGCCTGGATTCAGTGGTGGTGCGTGAGTACGAAGCACCCCAGGGCGATACCGAAATTGCCTTGGCCAGCCTCTGGGCCGAACTGCTCAACGTTGAACGCGTGGGCCGTCACGACAACTTCTTCGAGCTGGGCGGGCACTCGCTGCTCGCGGTCAGCCTGATGGGACGCATGCGCCGCCTCGGGTTGTCGGCGGATGTGAAGGTGTTGTTCGGTCAGCCCACGTTGTCGGCCTTGGCGGCGGCACTGGGCGGTGGTCGTGAAGTCGCGGTGCCGGACAACGGCATTGCGGCCGATTGCGCTTATATCACCCCGGACATGTTGCCGTTGATACCGCTGGATCAGCCGGCCATCGAGCGTATCGTCGCCTGCATCCCCGGCGGTGCGGCGAATGTGCAGGACATCTACCCGCTGGCGCCGTTGCAGGCCGGCATGCTCTATCACCATCGCGCGGTGCAGACCGGCGACGACTATGTGCTGCGGGCGCAGTTTGCGTTCGACAGCCCGCAGCGGATGCACGCGTTTGCCCTGGCCTTGCAGGCCGTGATCCAGCGTCACGACATCCTGCGTTCGTCGTTCCATTGGGACGGCTTGGAAGAACCGGTGCAGGTGGTATGGCGCGAAGCCCCGCTGTGCGTCGAAAACGGGCCGGTGCCGGAACGGCTCGATGTGGCCCAGGCACCGCTGATGCGCCTGGTGTGCGCCGAGGACACTGCCACGTTGCTATTTCACCACTTGGTGATGGACCACGTCGCCCTGGAGATCCTGCAACACGAACTGCAGGCGTTCCTGTCGGGCACGCAGCACACGTTGGGCGCGGCCGTGCCGTACCGCAACTATGTGGCCCAGACCCGCCTGGGCGTTGACGATCACGAGGCGTTCTTTCGTGAGATGCTCGGCGAGATCGATGAACCGACGCAAGTCGACAGCCTGGGCCGCACGGAGCAAGTGCAACGGGCCCTCGACCCGGCGTTGAGCCAACGCCTGCGTACTCAGGCGCGCCAGTCCGGGGTGAGCGCCGCCAGCCTGATGCACCTGGCCTGGGCCCAGGTGCTGGGCAAGGTCTCGGGCCGCGAGCCGGTGGTGTTCGGCACTGTGATGCTCGGCCGCCTGCAAGGCGGTGAAGGCGCCGAGCGCGCCATGGGCGTATTCATCAACACCCTGCCGCTGCGGGTCGACCTGGGCCAGCACTCGGTGCGCGACGCCTTGCGGGCCACTCACACGCGCCTGACCCACTTGCTCAGCCATGAGCAGGCGCCGTTGGCATTGGCCCAGCGCTGCAGTGGCGTGCCCGCAACGACGCCACTGTTCAATACGCTGTTCAACTATCGCCACAGCGCGCCGCAAGCGGCAACCGAGGCGTTACAGGGTATCCAGTTGCTCAAGGCCGAAGAGCACAGCAACTACGGCCTGTCGTTGAGCGTGGATGATCTGGGTCAGGGGTTCTCCCTCAAGGCCGTGGGGCAGGGCGCCCGCCGTTTGTGCGATTACCTGCAGGTTGCCGTGGAGCAGGTGGTGCAGGCGTTGGAACAGGGCGGTACGACTGCCATCAGCCACGTGCCGATCCTGCCCGCCGCCGAACGCCAGCAGCTGCTGGATTTCAATGCCACCACGCGGCCCTTTCCGCGCGAGCACACGGTGCAACGCCTGTTCGAAGCCCAGGCCCAGGCCCGTCCTGCTGCGTTGGCGGCGCTGCAGGGCGAGCAGTCACACGGCGTCGTGACAATGAGTTACGGCGAACTCAACACGCGCGCCAATCGCCTGGCTCATCATCTGATGGGCCTTGGGGTGCGTCCCGCCGATCATGTGGCGATCCTGCTGCCGCGCTCGCTGGACCTGCTGGTCAGCCAGTTGGCCGTGCTCAAATGCGCTGCCGCGTATGTGCCGCTGGATATCAACGCCCCCGCCGAGCGCCAGGGCTTCATGCTGCAGGACAGTGGTGCGGCGTGGCTGCTGACCCGCAGCGACGCCTCCGTTGACTACCCGGCGCAGCGCCTGGACCTGGACACTCTGGTCCTCGATCCGCAACCGAGCCACAACCCGGACCTGTCGCAGTCCTCCGACAGCGTGGCGTACATCATGTACACCTCTGGCTCTACCGGCACGCCCAAAGGCGTATTGGTGCCCCATCGCGGCATCACGCGCCTGGTGCTCAACAACGGCTACGCCGACTTCAACGCCAGCGACCGCGTGGCCTTTGCCTCCAACCCGGCGTTCGACGCCAGCACCATGGACGTATGGGGGCCGTTGCTCAACGGCGGCCAGGTGCAGGTGATCGACCACGCCACCTTGCTCGATCCGACGGCCTTTGGGGTGGCCTTGGCGGACGTGACGGTGCTGTTTGTCACCACGGCGCTGTTCAACCAGTACGTGCAGCTGATTCCCCAGGCCCTGGCGGGCTTGCGCATCCTGCTGTGCGGCGGCGAGCGTGCCGATCCGGCGGCATTCCGCAGCCTGTTGGCGCGTGCGCCGGCGTTGCGCCTGGTGCATTGCTACGGACCGACTGAAACCACCACTTACGCCACTGCCTACGAAGTCCGGTCGCTTGCGGAGGACGCCGACAGCGTGCCCATCGGTCGACCGATTTCCAATACACAGATCCATGTGCTGGATGCGCAGTTGCAGCCGGTGCCATTGGGCGTGACCGGTGAAATCTGCATCGGCGGGGATGGCGTGGCCAAGGGGTACTTGAATCGACCGGCGCTGACGGCTGAAAAGTTTGTGCGCGACCCATTCGACGCAGACGCCTTGATGTACCGCACCGGCGACCTCGGCCGCTGGACGGCGGGCGGCCTGCTGGAATGCATCGGGCGCAATGACGACCAAGTGAAAATCCGTGGTTTCCGCATTGAATTGGGCGAGATCGAAGCGCGCCTCGCGACCTTCGCGGGTATTCAGGATGTGGTGGTGCTGGCCCGCGAGGACGCGCCGGGAGACAAGCGCCTGGTGGCGTATTTCACCTGGGCCGATGAACCCGTCGCCATCGACAGCGTGCGCGCCTACCTGCAGGGCCAACTGCCGGAATACATGCTGCCGTCGGCCTTTGTGCCGCTGGCGCACCTGCCGTTGACGGCCAACGGCAAGGTCGACCGCAAAGCCTTGCCGGTGCCTGCCCTGGAAGCCTTGAACCGCCGCGATTTCGAGGCGCCAGCCGATGCACTGGAGCAGAGCCTGGCGGCGCTGTGGAGCGAGGTGTTGAAGGTGGAACAGGTCGGTCGTCATGACCGCTTCTTCGAGTTGGGCGGGCATTCATTGCTGGCGATCCGGCTGGTCAGCCTGATGGACGAAGCGGGGTTGGCGGTGTCGCTGGCCGAGCTGTTCCAGCACGCCAGCGTGGCCTCGGTGGCCGCGATGCTGCGCCAGCGTACGGATGCGCCGGTGCGCGACACCTCGGTGATCACGGTGCGCAGCAGCGGGACGCAAGCGCCGTTGTTCCTGGTCCATGAGTTCAGTGGCATGGACGTGTATTTCCCGGCGCTGGGCCAGCATCTGCCCGGTGACTATCCGATTTACGGGCTGCCGGGCTTAGGGCTGGGCGAGCCGCACCTGAACACCATGGAAGGCCTGGCGGCGCGCCTGGTCGGGTTGATTCGCGGCATTCAACCCCATGGGCCTTACCGGGTCGCCGGCTGGTCGTTCGGCGGGGTGCTGGCCTATGAAGTGGCAATGCAACTATTGGGGCTGGATGAACCGGTGGCATTCCTCGGTTTGATCGACAGCTACGTGCCGCGCATGACCGACCAGGGCAAGGCGCGCTGGAGCGGGCCGGACGCGCTTAAGCGGCACTTGTTGTTGCAGTGCACGGCGTATTGGAAAGCACAGGGAGGTGTGGATGAACTGGCGAGCCTTGGGCAATTGGAGTCGCAGATTGGACAGCTGGACTTTGCGGGCCTGCTGCGACGCTGTCGCGATCAAGGTCTGCTATACGCGCAAATGGCGGCGGCTGCGGACGCGGACCTCTTGAGCTTTATCGAACGGGAAGTCGGGCACGGGCATGCGCTGGCGCACTACAGCGTGTTCCCGTTGCCGGTTGCGGTGCATCTGTTCAGCGCGAGTGAGCGTCCGACCGAGTTGTCACGACGCAGTGATTCGCTGGGTTGGATCGATGCCTTGGCGCCAGGGCAATTGCGCCAGGTGGAGGTGCCGGGAGATCACCAGAGCATGATGCAGGCGCCGCATATCCAGGCGCTGGGGCAGGCGCTGACCGAGGCCTTGGCGACGAGTGCGCCGGTGGTTCAGGCGCAGCATCAACCGTTGCTGCGAATTCAGAGTGGCCGGGCGGGGTATGCGCCGGTGTTCTGCGTGCCGGGGGCCGGAGATAGCGTCACCGGGTTTGTGGGCCTGGGCGAAGCGCTGGGGCGCGACTGGCCGCTGTTCGGCTTGCAGCCGCGCGGATTGGAGGGTGAGGCGGTGCCCCATAGCCAGGTGGAAGCGGCGGCGCGGTGTTACTTGGCGGCGCTGGAACAGGCGTGTCCGCAGGGGCCGGTGCATTTGGTCGGGCACTCATTTGGTGGTTGGGTCGCGCTGGAGATGGCGTTGCGGTTGCAGGCGGCCGGGCGGGAGGTGGCATCGTTGACGGTGATCGACAGTGAGTCGCCTGGGGGCGCCGCGAAGGTTTACACCACCACGGCGGCGTTGATGCGCTTGATTGAGGCGATGCAGTTGTCGGCCGGGAAATCGCTGGGGATTGATCGGGTGGACTTTGCCGGGTGTGATGAGGTGACGCAGCGCCAGCGGCTACACGCAGGGATGGTCGGCGTTGGGTTGTTGCCGGGGCGCGCGGCGGTGGATGCGATGGATGGGCCGGGGCGGACGTATGCGGCGGCTTTGCGCACGGCGTATCGGCCTGTTCAGCGTTTTAACGGGATGGTGCGGTTGGTATTGGCTGAAGACCCAGCGCTGGATGCGGCGGGGAATCAGCGGGAGCAGGGGGGGATGATTGAGGGGTGGCGGCGACAGGGGAGTGGGTTGCAGGTTTGGTATGGCGGGGGGAATCACTTTACGTTGCTCAAGGCGCCGAATGTTTTTGGGTTGGCGCGGTGGTGGTTGGGTGGGGTTGTGGTTGGGGAGGTGGTGTCTTGAGGTTTTGCTTGGGGTACATATCCGTTGCTGCGGTAACGGCGGCTTATGGTTCCGCTCTTACAGCGGGTCACTTTTGGAAGGACCCAAAAGTAACCAAAAGGTCCTCGCCCCACCACTCGGTGCCTCGCCTAGGCTCGGCATGCCCTCACTCCGGCTTTGGAGCGTGGGCCGCCGCGCTGGGCCATCCTTGGCCCAGCGCGGCTAACCCGGCGTCCTGCCCGCGTGGTTTTACGGGGCGCCGAAGATCAAAAGCCAAAGCAGGGCGCGGCGGCCTTAAAGCCGACCGGTATTGCGATTGTCGATCGCGGTTCAAATGTGGGAGGGGGCTTGCCCCCGATGGCGGTGTGTCAGTTGATGCATCTGTGGCTGTCCCACTGCTATCGGGGGCAAGCCCCCTCCCACAATTTGATCTCCATACATCAGGTAGATATCAGTCCGCGGCTAACTCGGCGTCCTGCCGGGTTACCCACGCTCCAAAGCCTGTGTTCGGCCAGCGTGGTTTTACGGGGCGCCGAAGGTCAAAAGCCAAAGCCAAAGCAGGGCGCGGCGGCCTTAAAGCCGACCGGTATTGCGATTGTCGATCGCGGTTCAAATGTGGGAGGGGGCTTGCCCCCGATGGCGGTGTGTCTGTTGATGCAGATATGGCTGTCCCACTGCTATCGGGGGCAAGCCCCCTCCCACAATTTGATCTCCATACATCAGGTAGATATCAGTCCGCGGCTAACTCGGCGTCCTGCCGGGTTACCCACG
>NZ_PKKS01000006.1:0-146262 GCF_002859085.1 Pseudomonas sp. QC2 | reverse complement strand
GTTGATGCAGATATGGCTGTCCCACTGCTATCGGGGGCAAGCCCCCTCCCACAATTTGATCTCCATACATCAGGTAGATATCAGTCCGCGGCTAACTCGGCGTCCTGCCGGGTTACCCACGCTCCAATGCCTGTGTTCGGCCAGCGTGGGTTTACGGGGCGCCGAAGGTCAAAAGCCAAGGCAGGGCGCGGCGGCCTTAGAGCCGACCGGTATTGCGATTGTCGATCGCGGTTCAAATGTGGGAGGGGGCTTGCCCCCGATGGCGGTGTGTCAGTTGATGCAGATATGGCTGTCCCACTGCTATCGGGGGCAAGCCCCCTCCCACAATTTGATCTCCATACATCAGGTAGATATCAGTCCGCGGCTAACTCGGCGTCCTGCCGGGTTACCCACGCTCCAATGCCTGTGTTCGGCCAGCGTGGGTTTACGGGGCGCCGAAGGTCAAAAGCCAAGGCAGGGCGCGGCGGCCTTAGAGCCGACCGGTATTGCGATTGTCGATCGCGGTTCAAATGTGGGAGGGGGCTTGCCCCCGATGGCGGTGTGTCAGTTGATGCAGATATGGCTGTCCCACTGCTATCGGGGGCAAGCCCCCTCCCACAATTTGATCTCCATACATCAAGTAGATATCAGTCCGCGGCTAACTCGGCGTCCTGCCGGGTTACCCACGCTCCAAAGCCTGTGTTCGGCCAGCGTGGGTTTACGGGGCGCCGAAGGTCAAAAGCCAAAGCCAAAGCAGGGCGCGGCGGCCTTAAAGCCGACCGGTATTGCGATTGTCGATCGCGGTTCAAATGTGGGAGGGGGCTTGCCCCCGATGGCGGTGTGTCAGTTGATGCATCTGTGGCTGTCCCACTGCTATCGGGGGCAAGCCCCCTCCCACAATTTGATCTCCATACATCAGGTAGATATCAGTCCGCGGCTAACTCGGCGTCCTGCCGGGTTACCCACGCTCTAAAGCCTGTGTTCGGCCAGCGTGGGTTTACGGGGCGCCGAAGGTCAAAAGCCAAGGCAGGGCGCGACGGCCTTAGGGCCGACCGGTATTGCGATTGTCGATCGCGGTTCAAATGTGGGAGGGGGCTTGCCCCCGATGGCGGTGTGTCAGTTGATGCATCTGTGGCTGTCCCACTGCTATCGGGGGCAAGCCCCCTCCCACAATTTGATCTCCATACATCAGGTAGATATCAGTCCGCGGCTAACTCGGCGTCCTGCCGGGTTACCCACGCTCCAAAGCCTGTGTTCGGCCAGCGTGGTTTTACGGGGCGCCGAAGGTCAAAAGCCAAAGCCAAAGCAGGGCGCGGCGGCCTTAAAGCCGACCGGTATTGCGATTGTCGATCGCGGTTCAAATGTGGGAGGGGGCTTGCCCCCGATGGCGGTGTGTCTGTTGATGCAGATATGGCTGTCCCACTGCTATCGGGGGCAAGCCCCCTCCCACAGTTTGATCTCCATACATCAGGTAGATATCAGCCTGCTTTTGATCTGCTTTTGATTTTGATCTGAGGCGCCCCGTCAAACACGCTGGCCGGAGTGAGGGCACACCGAGCCTAGGCGAGGTGCCGAGTGTTGGGGCAAGAGCGTTTTGCTTACTTTTGCGCTCTTCAAAAGTGAGCCGCCGTAAGGGCGGAACCATAAGCGGCCGTTACCCTGATAACGGATATGTACACGACCAAAGGCCACCCATGGAAAAGTCAACGTTACGCAAACTAGGAATGCTCGCGGTATTAACCGTCGCCATAGGCCTGATCATCTACACGGTCCAAGCCCCCGCTGACACCCCGCAATACCTGACCGCCACCGCCGAACGCGGCGATATCGAAAACGCCGTCCTCGCCACCGGCCTGCTCGAAGGCATCAAGCAAGTCGACGTCGGCGCCCAAGTCTCCGGCCAATTGAAGTCCCTCAAGGTCAAGGTCGGCGACAAGGTCAAGAAGGGCCAATGGCTCGCCGAAATCGACCCACTGATCCTGCAAAACACCCTGCGCAAAGCCCAGGTCGACGAAGAAAACCTCCAGGCCCAACGCCGTGCGACGGCGGCCCAGCTCAAGCAAGCCAAGTCCGTGTACGAACGCTACAAGGGCCTGCAGGACGACGAGTCGGTATCGCGCCAGGACTTCGAAGACGCCGAGTCCACCTTCCAGGTCCAACAGGCCAACCTGTTGTCCCTGGATGCCCAGATCAAGAGCGCCCATATCCAGATCGACACGGCCAAGGTCAACCTGGCCTACACCCGTATCGTCGCGCCCATCGACGGCGATGTGGTCGGCATCGTCACCCAGGAAGGCCAGACCGTGATCGCCAGCCAACTGGCGCCGGTGCTGCTCAAGTTGGCCGACCTGGACACCATGACCGTCAAGGCCCAGGTCTCCGAAGCGGATGTGATTCATATCAGCCCCGGCCAGCAGGTGTATTTCACCATCCTCGGCGAGGCCGACAAACGCTATTACGCCAAGCTGCGCGGCACCGAGCCGGCGCCGCAGAATTTCCTCGAAACCCAGGCCGCCGGCACGCCGAAGCAGAACACCGCGGTGTTCTACAACGCGCTGTTCGATGTGCCCAACCCCGACCACCGCCTGCGCATCGCCATGACCGCCCAGGTGCGTATCGTGCTCGACACTGCCCAGGCCGCGTTGATGGTGCCGGTGGCGGCGCTTGGCGCACGCAACAACGATGGCAGCTACCCGCTGCGGGTGCTGGACGCCAAGGGCAAGGCGGTTTCGCGGGATGTGAAGACCGGGATCAACAACAACGTCAAGGTGCAGATCCTCGACGGCCTGGCCGAAGGCGACAAAGTGGTGATCGGCGACGCCACGCCGGCCGTGGCGGGGAACTGACGCATGACCCAGCCACTGTTGGAACTCAAGGGCATCACCCGTAGTTTCATGGCCGGCGAGCGTGAATTCATCGCGCTCAAGGGCATCGACCTGACGATACATGCCGGGGAAATGGTCGCGATCATCGGTGCCTCAGGCTCCGGGAAGTCCACCCTGATGAACATCCTCGGCGGCCTGGATTACGCCACGGCGGGCAGCTACAAGATCAATGGCATCGAGACCCGCTCGCTGGGGGACGAGCAGTTGGCCGAACTGCGCCGCGACTACTTTGGTTTTATCTTCCAGCGCTATCACTTGCTGGCGCACCTGAGTGCCTTGCACAACGTGGAAATGCCGGCGATTTACGCAGGCACACCGGAAACCGCGCGGCACAGTCGCGCGCGGGAATTGCTCACGCGCTTGGGCCTTGCGGGCCATACCACCCATCGCCCCAGCCAGCTCTCGGGCGGGCAGCAGCAACGGGTGAGTATCGCCCGAGCGTTGATGAACGGCGGCGAAGTGATCCTCGCCGATGAACCCACCGGTGCCCTCGACACCCACAGCGGCAAGGAGGTGATGCGCATCCTCGCCGAGCTGCACGCGGCCGGGCACACGGTGATCATCGTCACCCATGACCCCAAGGTCGCGGCGAATGCCCAACGTATCGTCGAGGTGAGTGACGGCGAGATTGTCAGCGACAAGGCCAACAACGGTGTCGGCCTGGAACTGCCCAGCGACACCCCGATTGAGCCCAGGCGCAGCGGCGCCCGGCGCTTGGTGGCGAGCCTGGGGTTGTTCAAGGAGGCGTTCAACATGGCCTGGGTCGCGCTGGTGTCCCATCGCATGCGCACCTTGCTGACCATGCTCGGCATTGTCATCGGCATTACCTCGGTGGTGTCGATCTCGGCCATCGGTGAAGGCGCCAAGCGCTATGTGCTCAAGGACATCCAGGCGATCGGCAGCAACACCATCGATATCTTTTCCGGCACCAGTTTCGGCGACAGTCGCGCCTCGGCCATCGAGACCTTGATGCCCTCGGATGTGGACGCGTTGAACCAGCTGTATTACGTCGACAGCGCCACGCCGGTGGTGGGCCGCAACCTGTTGCTGCGTTTTGGCAATATCGACCTGGATGCGCAGGTCAATGGCGTCAGCGACCGCTATTTCAAAGTGAAGGGCCTGAAGCTCGAGGCCGGTATCGCCTTCAGTGAAAGCGACGCACGGCGTCAGGCCCAGGTGGTGGTGATCGACCACAACACCCGGCACCGTCTGTTCGGACCAAATGTCGACCCGCTGGGCCAGGTGATCCTGGTGGGGAACCTGCCGTGCACGGTGATTGGGGTGACTGCCGACAATAAAAACATGTTCGCCGCCAGCAAGGCGCTGAACGTGTGGGTGCCCTATGAAACGGCGGCGGGGCGCTTGCTCGGGCAGCGCCATCTGGACAGCATCACCGTGCGTATCAAGGACGGCCAGCCGAGCAAAGTGGTGGAAGACAACGTCAATAAACTCATGCTGCAACGCCATGGCACCAAGGATTTTTTCACCAACAACCTCGACAGCATCATGCAGACGGTGCAGAAAACCAGTCGCTCCCTGGCGCTGTTGTTGTCGTTGATCGCGGTGATTTCGCTGCTGGTGGGCGGTATCGGCGTGATGAATATCATGTTGGTGTCCGTCACCGAGCGTACCCGTGAGATCGGCATTCGCATGGCGGTCGGCGCGCGCCAGTCGGATATTCGCCAACAGTTCCTGGTGGAAGCGGTGATGGTGTGCCTGATTGGCGGGCTGATCGGGATCTCGCTGTCGTATGCCCTGGGGTTTCTGTTTTCGTTGTTTGTGAAGGAATGGGAGATGGTGTTTTCACTGGGCTCGATCATCACCGCGTTTGCCTGCTCGACGCTGATCGGCATTGTGTTTGGCTTTGTGCCGGCGCGGAACGCGGCACGGCTGGACCCGATTGAAGCACTGGCAAGGGATTGAGACCGGTCTGCCAATGAGGAGCAAATGTGGGAGGGGGCAAGCTCCCTCCCACATTGTGATCGGTGTTGTCTTAAAAACCAGCGGTGTCCTCAGTGGCATACATCCACCGCAACAGCGAATGCCGCCCACTGATCCCCAGCTTGATCGCCGCGCGTTTCAGGTAACTCTCGATGGTGTTGACCTTCAACGCCAACTGCTCCGCCAACTCCGGCGCGGTACGCCCGGCCAGCAGGCCCACGCACACCTCAAGCTCCCGCTTGGACAGGCTCAACCCCGATTGCACCAGGCGCTCTTCAATGCGTCGGCGCAGGGTTTCGATGCCTTGGTTTTCCGCCACCACAGGCTCGCTGCCCGTGCGGCATGGCTGGATCGCGCTGATGTGCTTTTCCACCATCGGCAATAGCAACGTGGAGAAGTCCTGCAGCATGCTGCGCTCCTGCGGCGAAAAGCTGTCGGACTGGTGTGAGCGATACACCGACAGCACGTAGCGCACGTTGTCCCTGCGGCGGGTGAGGTGCAGTTGGGCGGCGGGTTGTTCTTCGCCCAGTGGCGCGACCGAATCGGTGTAGATCGGGCTGATCTTGCGCTGGGTGTGGCCGTCGGCGCTGACCTGCAATTGCGTGATATGGGTGGCGTCCACTGCCAGTTGAGTGAGGATCAGGTCATGCAGCATGCGTGGGAAATGGCGACTGCCGGTGCTGGCGATGACCTTGCCAATATGGGGGAACAACTGTGAGTTCATCATTTCGTCCATGAGGCGTGCAGGCATTCGGCTTTATAGCGGCGGGGATTAAGATGCTAGCCAATGCGAATAACCTACCGTGATAGTCCTTCCCGCCGGAACCTATGCTAGTACAGCCTGGCGACGGGAAGGGGATCCAATCTGAAAAAATCGGATTAAATATTCACAAGCTTAGAAGGACGCGTAACAGTAAGGGCGCACTTGGCCAGCGCCTGCTGCACATCCGCCAGCAGGTCGGCGATATCTTCAAGCCCCACCGACAAACGCACCAACCCTTCGCTGATGCCGTGCGCCGCACGCTCCTCCGGTGTGTAGGTGGAATGGGTCATGCTCGCCGGGTGCTGGGCCAGTGACTCTGCATCCCCCAGGCTGACCGCACGCGTGAACACTGTGAGCGCATTCATGAAGCGCCGGCCGGTGTCGATCCCGCCCTTGAGTTCGAAGGCAATCATGCCGCCAGGCAGTTTCATCTGCCGTGTCGCCAGTTCGTATTGGGCGAAAGAGCGCAGACCGGGGTAAGTCACCCACTGCACGGCCGGGTGCGCCTGCAGGGCTTCGGCCACCGCCTGGGCATTGCTGCAATGGCGGTCCATGCGCAGGGCCAGGGTCTTGAGGCCGCGCATCAATAGCGAGGCGTCCTGGGGCGACATCACCGCGCCGGTCAGGTCCTTGAGGCCTTGCAGGCGAATACGCTGGGCCAGGGCCTGGCTGCTCACGGCGATGCCCGCGGTGATATCGCCGTGGCCGCTGAGGTACTTGGTGGCCGAATGCACCACCACGTCGGCGCCCAGGTCGAGGGGGCGTTGCAGATAGGGGGTGCAGTAGGTGTTGTCGATCACCACGGTGACGTTGGGCTGCTGATGGGCGAGGGCGGCCACGGCGGCGATATCCACCAGTTGCAAGGTGGGGTTGGCCGGGGTTTCGCAGTAGATCATACGGGTGGCGGGGCAGAGTGCCGCTTGCAGGGCGGCCAGGTCGGTGAGGTCGACATGCCGCACCTTGATACCGAATTCGCCGATGCCGTGGTGCAGCAGGGCGAAGGTGCAGCCATACAGCGTCTGACTGACGATCACTTCATCACCGGGGCGCAGCAGGGTCCAGAACGTGGCGGCGATCGCCCCCATGCCGGAACTGAAAGCCACTGCCGCCTCGCCGTTTTCCAACGTCGCCATGCGTGACTCCAGCAGTGCCAGGGTCGGGTTGGAAATGCGCGTATAAAAGTGGCCGGTGGCTTCGCCAGCAAAACACGCGGCGCCGTATTCGGCGGTGGGGAATGCAAAGGTGGCAGACAGATAAATCGGCGGCACGAGCGCGCCGTGATGGTCCTTGGGGTCGTAGCCGTGGTGGATGGCGCGGGTGGAAAAACCGAATGTGTTGTGTTTATTGTTCATGTCGGGCGCTCCTTATTTCCTACAATGCTATGCTCATAACCAGAGATGAACTTTGCAATGTTTGCTGCCAATTCCCGCGTCCTGGGATGAAAATCGTCTAAAAATAACAATCAGAGGCACGTTATGCCCGTCAGTCTCGACCGCACCGATAAGGCCCTTTTAAACGCGTTGCAAGGCAATGCCCGACTCACGGTGGCTGAGTTGGCCGACCGCGTCTCTCTGACGACCTCACCGTGTTGGCGCCGGGTGCGCAACCTGGAGGAGAGTGGCGTTATCAGTGGGTATCAGGCGATCCTCTCGCCCAAGGCGCTGGGGTATGGGGTGACGGCGTTTGTCAGCATTATGATGGAGAGTCATACCCAGGAGATTGCCAGGGCGTTTGAGCAACGGTTGTTGGAGATTCCCGAGGTGGTGGCGTGTCATAACGTGTCGGGGCGGTATGATTTTTTGTTGGAAGTGGTAGCTAGGGATCTCGAGTCGTTTGGCGAGTTTGCGCGGGAGGTGTTGCAGACGCTGCCTTGCGTTAAGGAAATTTATTCGAGTTTTTCTTATAAGTCGGTGCGGGCTTTGCGGGTTATTCCGTTGCCGGGGTGATGGGGGTGTGTACATATCCATTACTTCGGTAACGACGGCCTGGAGCCGGCCGATTTCTTACTGCCGATCTCGGTCAAATGTGGGAGGGGGCAAGCCCCCTCCCACAGTTTGATCTTCATACATCAGGTAGATATCAGCCTGCTTTTGATCTGCTTTTGAGCTTGGGCGGCCCCCAAATCCCTGTCGCATGACGGGCACACCGAGCGGCCCGCTGTAAGCGCGGAACCAATAGCAGCCGTTACCCCAATAACGAATATGTACCCAACACACACACAAACAATTGGTCACCCCGTCTTACCCAAAATTGGATATTCCTCCCCAAAGCCCCGATGACTAACCTAGCCATCAATCCCCACTGCCCCGGAATATCACCATGCAAACCCGTACCGATTTCTACACCGCCTCCCCAGACGCCATGAAAGCCATGCTCGCCCTGGAAGCCGCCGTCGGCAAACTGTCCATCGAGCTGCCACTGCTGGAACTGGTGCGCTTGCGCGTATCGCAGATCAACGGCTGCGCCTTCTGCCTCGACATGCACACCGCCGATGCACGCAAGGGCGGCGAGACCGAGCGCCGCTTGTACACCCTGTCGGCCTGGCGCGAAACGCCGTTCTTCACCCCACGTGAGCGTGCTGCCCTGGCCTGGGCCGAAAGCCTGACCCTGCTCAGCCAGACCCATGCCCCGGATGAAGATTTCAACACGTTGGCCGCCGAGTTCAGCGCTCAGGAGCAGGTCGACCTGAGCGTGGCGATCGCCACCATCAACAGCTGGAACCGCCTGGCCGTGGGTTTTCGCAAGATGCCCAAGTAATCCTTAGAAGTTGACCGATGCACTCAGGCGCGCCGTCATTGGCGCGCCCTGGAACAGGTAGTCATCGCCCATGTACTCGCCCGCGTCGCGCCAGTAGCGCTTGTCGAACAGGTTGTCGACGCTCAGGCGAAACACCGTCTCATAGCCGTCCACTTGGGTGGTGTAGCGGCTGCCCACATTCACCACCGCGTAATCTCCCACCTCGACAGTGCCGGTGCGGTTGGCGGACTTCTTGGCGCTGTACTGCACGCCACCGAGCACCGCCAGGCCGTTCACCCATGGCAACGCATAGTCCGCATACACGCTGGCGCGCAGCTTGGGCACGTTGATCGCCTGGTGGCCTTCATAGTCCGGCGTACCGCTGCCGGTGACCCGCGCAAGAATCGCGGCCACGCTGGTTGCGATTTGCAGGCGCTCGGTCGCCCAACCGTTGGCCGACAGTTCCAGCCCGGTGTTCTTCTGCTCGCCCTGTTGCACGTAGGTGAAGTTGCCGGCGCCATCAGGCTTGGCGTACTGGTAGGCCTGGCGGGTCTGGAACACGGCGGCGGCAAAGCTGATGCGGCGCCAGTCGTATTTGACCCCGGCCTCGAGTTGCCGCGAGGTGGTGGGTGCCAGGGTTTCATCGGCGTTGCTGGCGAACCATGGCGCGGTACCGCCCAGGGACAGGCCTTTGCTGTAGCTCGTGTAGAGCGAAATGCTATCGACCGGTTTGTAGATCAACGATGCCTGCGGCAGGAACACGTATTGCTGGGTGTGGCGCGCCTGGCTGCCAGTGGCACCGTCGAAGGCCTTTTCGTCCAGCCGCACTTCGCGGCCACCGAGGATCGTCTGCCATTGCTCGTTGACGCGGATGCGGTCGGTGACGAACAGGCCGTACTGGCGGCTGTCGAGGGTGCGATGGCTGGCGTTGAGGGGTTTGTCGGTCGGCGTGAACGAGGGCGCGTCCACGTCGATGTTGGTGGTGCCGATCAGTTCGTTAACCGATTTTCGCTTGTCGATCACCCGGCGGAACGCACTGGTGCCGAACGTCAGCTCATGGCCGAGGCCGGCGGTGTCGAACAGCCCGGTCAGCGCGGCCTGCACCTCATCGTCGCGGCGGGTGTCGTCCGGGCTGCGATAGTCATAGACGTCGTAATTGCCTTCGGGGCTGAAGTAGTTCGGTACGCTTGACGTGCAACGGGTCGACCCATAGCAACCCCAGGCAAACGAACTGTAATCGTCGATCACCACCTTGCTGCGGGCCGCGCTGAGGCGGCCTTTCCACTGATCGCTGAAGCGGTATTCGAACGTGCCATTGAGGTTCAGCGAGTCGATGCCCACCTGTTTGGAGCCGGTCTGATGCCCCAGCAGTTTCTTCGGCGAGGCGCCGTGTGGCACCTCCGTGCCGCCCAGCAATTGGTAACCCGGCACCGAGCGCTGTTGCTTGTCCTGGTACTCCGCGTCCAGTTGCAGCAGGGCGTCCGGGCTGATGTTCCAGTCGAACGCCAGGGCCACAAAATCGCGCTGGCCGTTGGCGTGTTCCACATAGGAATTGAGGTCTTCATGGGCGACGTTGGCGCGCAGGCCGAACTGCTGCTCGCTGCCGAACCAGCCGCCGACGTCGGTGGCGACATAGCCGCTGCCGCGATCGTCGGTGGACACGGTCACCGAGCGCACATCTTCCGGGCGCTTGGTCACGTAGTTGATCACGCCGCTGGGTTCGGAGATGCCGCTTTGCAGGCCCGCCAGGCCCTTGAGCACTTCCACCTGCTGCTTGTTTTCCAGGGCAACGTTCTGCTCGCCGGTGATGGTGCGCCCATTGATCTTGTAGCTGCTGGCCGCGTTCAGCGAGAAGCCGCGCACCACAAAGTTTTCGTAATAGCCGATGGGCGCATAGCTGTCGCCCACCGAGGCATCGTTACGCAGCACTTCACTGAGCAGGCGCGCTTGCTGGTCCTTGATCAGTGCGGCGTTGATCACGCTGATCGAGGCCGGGGTGTCCAGCAGCGGCGCGTCATCGAAGCTGCCGACCGAGGCGGTTTCACTGCGGTAGCCTGACGTGTCCTGGCCTTGGACCTTCACCGCCGGCAGCTCAATTTCAGCCGCCAGGCTGTTACCGATGCCGCCACTGAGCAGCAGGCCGAGGGCGAAACGTGAGGTGACGACGGGACGAAAACGCGAAACCATGGGGGCAAGGCCTTAAAGCGCAGGGCGGGGGGCGCATAAGCTAGGCATATCGGCCAGGTTTTACAAGGTATTGAGAAGGTTTCTCCGTTAGTGGCGATGTTTCAACGTTTCACTGGGCAATTCCTTGAACAGCGCGCGATAACTGTTGGAAAACCGCCCCAAATGCCAGAACGACCAATTCATCGCCACCTCCGCCACCGTGGTGCCGGGTGAGTTCAATAACTCCCGTCGCGCCCCATTCAACCGTCGCAGCCGCAACCACTGCGCCGGGCTCATGCCGGTGTAGGTCTTGAAGCCCTGCTGCAACTGTCGCAACGGCACGCCGGCAATCCGGGCCAGTTCCAGCAGGTTGACGGTTTCGTCCGGAACGTCTGCCGCCCATTCGCCAATGCGCGCCATCAACTGGCGTTCGTCGCTGCGCCGCTGCAACGCGTGGCGGTCCAGGCAGACGCAGGCGTTGTCGAGGATGAACAGGCAATCGTCCAGCAGCTGTTGGGTGAGGGGGGCGGGATCGGTGACCGTGGGCAAGCGTGTCAGCGTGCTACTTAACCAACGGCTGAACAGCGCGTTCTGTTGGCACGTCAGCGGGGCCATGAACAAGCCTTCGAGTGTTGCCACATCCAGCCCATGACGCTGCACAAATTGCGGCCCGAACACCACCGCCACTTCGCGGTAGTTTTCCGGGGTGATCCAGGTGTTGCGGCTTTCGCCATTGAGCACGTACAGCGCGTTGTCGCTGCCGTCGAAGCAGAACGCCAACGACCCTGACGGCGCGTTGAAATGCTGCTCCACGCGGGTGTTCATGCGCTCTTCGTACACCTGCACGCCTTGCAGGTCGAGGTAGCGGATCTGCCCGGCGAAATGCCCTGGGGACATCTGCTGGTACTGCTGCACCCAGCCGGGTGTCGCACCGCATTGAGCGGCCACATCACCGGTGGTGAAGGCCTGTACGCGCAACGCTGTCGACTGTGTCATGGGATACCCTGGGCGCACTCTAATGGTGCGTTGTGGCGCGTGCAAAGTGGATAGATGCCGACGGGCAGCGGCCTCAAGATAGACCTCAATGCGCCAGGTGTACAAGCCGACGCCAGTCCCCCAGCCATGGACTGCGACAGGCTCAAGCAGTGCCTGGGCGTGTGGGGTCGTGCTGTTGAGCGTCTAACAACCAATAAAGGGGTGTCGATATGCGTCTTGTGAAACAGCTTCTCCCGCTGGCACTGGTGGCGGCATTCAGCAGCACCAGCCAGGCGGCACCGACGGTGAGCATCTACAACTGGACCGACTACATCGGCGAGACCACCCTGGCCGATTTCCAGGCCAAGACCGGGATCCAGCCGGTCTACGACGTATTCGACTCCAACGAAACCCTGGAGGGCAAGTTGCTGGCCGGGCGCACCGGCTATGACGTGGTGGTGCCGTCCAACCACTTCCTGGCGCGACAGGTCAAGGCCGGTGCGTTCCTCAAGCTCGACCGTACGCAACTGCCCAACTTCAAGAACCTCGACCCCAAGCTGCTCGCGCTGCTGGAGAAAAACGACCCCGGTAACGCACACTCGGTGCCGTACCTGTGGGGCACCAATGGCATCGGTTACAACGTCGACAAGGTCAAGCAGGTGCTCGGCGTCGACCGTATCGATTCGTGGGCGGTGCTGTTCGAGCCCGAGAACATCAAGAAGCTCAACCAGTGCGGCGTGGCCTTCCTCGATTCGGCGGACGAGCTGTTCCCGGCGATCCTCAACTACCTGGGCAAGGACCCGCGCAGTGAGAATCCCGAGGACTACAAACAGGCCGAAGCCAAGCTGCTGACGCTGCGGCCGTACATCACCTATTTCCATTCCTCCAAGTACATCTCGGACTTGGCCAACGGCGATATCTGCGTGGCCTTCGGTTATTCCGGCGACGTGTTCCAAGCCGCCAACCGCGCCAAGGAAGCCAAGAACGGCGTGAACATCGCTTATTCGATTCCCAAGGAAGGCTCCAACCTGTGGTTCGACCTGTTGGCGATTCCCGCCGACGCGAGTAACCCGAAAGAAGCCCACGCGTTCATCAATTACCTGCTCGACCCTGAAGTGATCGCCAAGGTCAGCGCCTCGGTGGGCTATGCCAATGCCAACCCGGCCGCCAAGGCTTTCATGGCCCCGGAACTGGTGAACAACCCCGAGGTGTACCCGCCACAGGCCGTGCTCGACAAACTCTACATTTCCACCACGCCCACCCCGGCGACCATGCGCCTGATGACCCGCGCGTGGAGCAAAGTGAAGACCAATAAATGATCCAGTCAACTGACCACGCCCACTCCTACTACCGAGCCACGGCCAACGCCCTGGCGGAGCGTCCGGCCCTGGGCACCGACCTGACCGCTGACGTGTGCGTGATCGGCGGCGGCTTCACCGGCGTCAACACCGCCATCGAACTGGCCCAGCGTGGGCTCTCGGTAGTCCTGTTGGAAGCCCGGCGCATCGGCTGGGGCGCCAGCGGGCGCAATGGCGGGCAGTTGATTCGCGGCATCGGCCATGATGTGTCGGGGTTCGCCAAGCATGTGGGCGAGGAGGGCGTGCGTTACCTGGAACGCGCCGGGATTGAGTCGGTGGCGCTGGTGGGCGAACGCATTCGCGAGCACAGCATCGACTGCGACCTGCGCTGGGGCTTTTGTGAATTGGCCAATACGCCGGCACAGTTCGCCGCGTTCAAGGCCGAGCAGGCACACCTGGCCGACCTGGGGTACGTGCATGAAACCCGTCTGGTCGGCCCACAGGACATGCAACAGGTGGTGGGCTCGACAGTGTATGCCGGTGGCCTGGTGGACATGGGCTCCGGGCATTTGCATCCGCTGAACCTGGTATTGGGTGAAGCACGGCTGGCCGAGTCCCTCGGCGTGCGGATTTTCGAGCACACCGAAGTGCTGGAACTGCTCCACGGCGACACCGTGCAGGTGCGCTGCGCCGGTGGCACCGTGCGCGCGGCCAGCCTGGTGCTGGCGTGCAATGCGCACCTGGAGGAACTGGAGCCCCGTTTGAGCGGCAAGGTGCTTCCGGCCGGCAGCTACATCATCGCCACCGAGCCGTTATCGGAGGACATCGCCACCCCGTTGATCCCGCAAAACTTCGCGCTGTGCGACCAGAAAGTCGGCCTGGACTACTACCGACTGTCCGCCGACCGACGCCTGTTGTTCGGCGGCGCCTGCCATTACTCCGGACGCGACCCAGCGGACATCGCCGCCTATATGCAGCCGAAAATGCTCAAGGTGTTCCCGCAATTGGCCCAGACCGCCATTGAGTTTCAGTGGGGCGGCAAGATCGGCATCACGGCCAACCGTTTTCCGCAGGTGGGGCGGCTGAAGCAGTACCCGAATGTGTTTTATGCCCAGGGGTATTCGGGGCATGGGCTGAACGTGACGCACTGGTGTGCAAGGCTGCTGGCCGAGGGTATCCACGCCGGTCACAGCCAGGGCCTGGATATGTTCAGCCAAGTGCCGCACATGACGTTCCCCGGCGGCAAGGCGCTGCGTTCGCCGCTGTTGGCGCTGGGGATGATGTGGTATCGGTTGCGGGAATGGCTCTAGTCACAATCCAATGTGGGAGGAAGCAAGCCCCCTCCCACATTTTGTATCCCATCAGTCTTGGGGAGCGGTGAGTACCTTTCGGAAGGTTTCTACCAACGGCCGGAGGTTTATCCGATGCCACGCCGCCCACAGCGGCGTGGTGTAGGTCATCCACGGCAACTCCCGCAACACCACGCCCGGCGGTGCATTGCGGCTCAGGCCTTTTTGCACCATTGCCACGCCCAGCCCCGAAGCGACCAGCCCCAAGGCGGTAAACGGCTCACCGGCCTCCATGGGGATCTGCGGGGTGAAACCGGCGCGGATGCAGGCGGCGACGAAGTCGTCGGCGGGGTTGGCGCCGGGTTTGCGCTGCACCCCGATCCATTCCTGGTCGGCCAGGTGTTCCGGCAACAGCGCGTTTTGGCGGGCCAATGGATGATGCTCGGGCAGTGCCAGCAGCATGGGGTCGTCGAGCACCTGCAGCGCGGTCAGGTCCGGGTCATCGGCGGCGGGTGGTTCACCGACCAGGGCAATGTCCAGGCTGCGTTGGCGCAGGCCTTCGAGTTGTTCGAGGGATGGCAGGTTGTACAGCTTGATATGCACGGTGGGCCGGTCGTCCCTCAGGACGCGCAAGGCATTGGGCAGTACACCGGCATGCATGGCGTTTTCGATATAGCCGATGCACAGGCCGCCTTCTTCACCGCGGCCCAGGCGCTTGCCCAGGGACTCCAGGCGATTGGCGTGGGTCAGCAGCGCCTTGGTTTCCGCCAGGAAGGTCTGGCCGTCACGGGTCAGGCGGATGCGTTGCTGGCTGCGTTCGAACAGGGTCAGGCCCAGGCGCTCTTCGAGCTGGGCGATCTGCCGGCTCAGCGGCGATTGGGAGATGTGCAGGCGCTCGGCGGCCCGGCCGACGTGTTCTTCTTCAGCGACCACTTCGAAATAGCGCAGTTGACGGAGATCGATCATGTTAGACCTGTGAGGACTCAAGTTGGTCGCAGTATGTCTTGGACGGTCCGATCTAGGCAATCTAGCCTCTGCTCAACGGTCACCGCGACCACGAACCGATTGAGGATCCCACCATGAGTTTGAAAGACACACTGCCAGGCGTTTTGGGCTTCGGCACCGCACCGCTGGGCAATATGTTCCGCGCCATCCCCGAAGCAGAAGCACAGGCCACTGTCGAGGCCGTCTGGAACGCCGGCGTGCGCTACTTCGACACCGCGCCGTTCTATGGCTCGGGCCTTTCCGAATTGCGTCTGGGCCAGGCGCTGTCGCAGTACAACCGCGATGACTTCGTGCTCAGCACCAAAGTCGGCCGGGTGATTCTTGATGAAGTCGAAGAAAGCCCCCGTGACCTTGGCGAAAAAAGCGGCGTGTTCGAACACGGTCGCCCGAACAAGATGGTCAACGACTACAGCGCCGATGCAACGATGCGCTCGATTGAAGACAGCCTGGAACGCCTGCAGACCGATCGCCTGGA
The DNA here is from genome assembly GCF_002859085.1 of Pseudomonas sp. QC2. NCBI lineage: Bacteria > Pseudomonadati > Pseudomonadota > Gammaproteobacteria > Pseudomonadales > Pseudomonadaceae > Pseudomonas > Pseudomonas sp. QC2. Next base: position 130,750 of record NZ_PKKS01000006.1, on the reverse strand, counting down.
CATCGTGTGGATCCATGATATCGCCCAAGACTTCTACGGCGACCAGTGGCTGGAATACTTCAACCAAGCCCGCACCGGCGCGTTCAAAGTCCTCACCCGGCTGCGCGAAGAGGGTGTGATCAAGGCCTGGGGCCTGGGTGTGAACCGCGTCGAGCCCTGCGAACTGACCCTGGACCTGACCGAAGCGCAACCCGACGGCTTTTTGCTGGCCGGCCGCTACACTCTGTTGGACCACGATCGCGCCCTGCAACGCCTGATGGACGCGGCCCTGGCGCAGCACGTCGAGATCGTCGTCGGTGGCCCCTACAGCTCCGGCATTCTCGCCGGTGGTGAGCATTTCGAATACCAGCAGGCCAGCCCGGCGATCATCCAAAAGGTCGAGCAGATCAAGGCAATTGCCCAAGCGTTTGGCGTGAGCGTGAAAGCCGCGGCCCTGCAATTCTCCCTGGCGCACCCGGCCGTGGCGGCGGTGATTCCAGGCGCCAGTCGTCCGGGGCGGATTGCCGAAGACGTCGTGGCGTTGTCAGAGAAAATCCCGGCAGCCTTCTGGCATGCCCTGCGCGATGCCCGATTGATTTCGGACCGTGCACCACTGCCGCGTTAACTTCAGGAGTTCAACCGATGAAAATTGATGTAAGCGGTAAAGTGGCCATCGTCAGTGGCAGCACCGCCGGTATCGGCCTGGGTATCAGCCTCGCGCTGGCACAGTCCGGCGCCACGGTGGTGGTGATCGGACGTGACGCCGGCAAGGTGGATGATGCATTGGCGAGCATCCGTCAGACCGTGCCAGGCGCGGACCTGCGCGGGTGGGTGGCGGACCTCGGCACGGTCGAAGGCGCAGAAAAACTGTTCGCCGCCGAACCGCGTGCCGACATCCTGGTCAACAACCTGGGCATCTTCAACGATGTGGATTTCTTTGAAGCGCCGGACAGTGAGTGGACGCGCTTCTACGAGGTCAACGTGATCTCCGGCGTACGCCTGGCGCGCCATTACGTGCCGGGCATGGTTGAGCAAGGCTGGGGACGGGTGATCTTCGTGTCGTCGGAATCCGGTGTGGCGACGCCGGCGGACATGATCAATTACGGCGTGACCAAAAGCGCCAACCTGGCGGTGTCCCATGGCTTGGCCAAGCGCCTCGCAGGGACGGGTGTGACGGTCAACGCCGTGCTGCCGGGCCCGACCTTCACCGATGGCCTGGAGCAGATGCTCAAGGACGCGACCCAGAAATCCGGGCGCAGTGCGCGGGACGAGGCGGATGTCTTCGTGCGTCATGCGCGGCCGACGTCGATCATCCAGCGGGCGGCGAATGTGGATGAAGTCGCCAACTTGGTGGCTTACATTGCTTCACCCCTGTCTTCTGCCACCACCGGTGCCGCGTTGCGGGTCGATGGTGGTGTTGTCGACAGCATGGCAATCTGAATTGTTTTTCATTTTAGGGAGTATTAATCGTGGCAACAGCGTCTTCGGTCATTGAAGTTCCGGTTTCGGCCGATCAGGTCTGGCAATTGGTCGGCGGCTTCAACAGCCTGCCGGACTGGCTGCCGTTTATCGTCAAGAGCGAGCCCAGCGATGGCGGTCGTGTGCGGCATCTGGAAACCGCCGATGGCGGTGTGGTGGTCGAGCGTTTGCAGACCTTCGATAACGTGGGGCGTACTTACAGCTACACCATCGAGCAGTCGCCGTTTCCGGTGAGTGCGTACCTGGCGACGTTGCAGGTTGAAGCGCTGAGCGAGACGTCGGCGAAAGTCACCTGGTCCGGTGTGTTCACCCCGGCGGTGGGGACTACGGATTCGGCGGTGGAGGAGTTGTTTGCCGGTGTCTACAGCGGTGGATTGGAGGCGTTGCGGGCCAACTTCCCGGCCTGATTCCATCCTTCAGGCCCTCCCACCTGTGGACCTCACTGCCTGATGGATCAGGCTTCAGGCATCAACTGTTGGCGGCACTCCAGAATCAGGCGCGCGCCCCCTTGCGCGCTCGTACCCACTTCCAACTTGAACCCATGCAAGTTGATGATCGCCGCCACAATCGACAAGCCCAGCCCGAACCCGCCTTGCTGGTCGCTTTCATCCACGCGATAGAAACGCTGGAACACCGCGTCACGCTCCGCCGCAGGTATACCCGGCCCCGAGTCATGCACTTCAATGCGTGTACTGCCGGCATCATTGACCCCGCGCAGCATCACTTCGCCGCCCGGAGGGGAGAACTTGATCGAGTTGCTCAGCAGGTTGGCCAGGGCTTCGAACAAGAGGGCGCGGTCGCCGGTGATCCACGGCAGGGACTCCGGGATTTCCAACTTCAGTTGCAGTTCGCCTTCTTCGGCCAGGGGCAGGTAGAAGTCATGCAGTTCGCGCAGCAGCGGTAACGGGTCCACGACCAGAAAACCTGAGCGCCGCTGGTGGTCTTCCAGTTCGGAGATCCGCAACAGCCCACGAAACCGCGCCATCAGGGTGTCAGTTTCGGCAATCGCGTCGTCCAGCTTTACCGCATAGTCCGACTCCGCCTCAGCCTCCTGTTTGATGCGATACAGCTGCGCACGCAGGCGCGTGAGCGGGGTGCGCAGGTCGTGGGCGATGTTGTCGCACACCCCCTTGACCTCGTTCATCAGCTTCTCGATGCGGTCGAGCATGGCGTTGACGATGGCGGCAAGCATGTCCAGTTCGTCACGCCGATCGGACAGCGGCAGGCGGTGGGTGAGGTCACCGGCGACGATGGCTTCGGCGCTGGCCTGGATGCCGCGAATGCGCCGCAACGGACGGCGGCGCAGCAAGTGCCAGCCGGCGGCACCGGGGATGATCGTCAGCGACAGCGCCCACAACAGCGCATGCCAGATGATGCGGGTCACGCCAAACAACGAACCGTTGGCACGCACCAGCACCAGCCAGCGGCCGTCGTCGGTGTGGGTGGCCACGGCGTCGCAGCTGTCCTTGGGCAGTTTGGGGTCGTCGGAGTCGACGCAATTGGCCAGGGCGTGAATCTTGCCGTCCAGGGGCAGGTCCGGCGGCATCGCGCGGATCGGCCCGTTCAAGGGCCGGAACTGCTCGTCGAACAGGCCGTAGGCGTCCACGCCCTTCATGTCGAAGGTCATGCTGGTGGTCAGGGCTTCCACCAGTTCTTCGCCGTCAAAACGCTGGAACAAGTGCTGGCGCTGCAGCAGGGAATGGCGCGACAGGTCGCCCAGGTACCCGGAAACCTCGTAATACAACACCCCCATCAGGATGCAGCTCCAGGCCACGAACAACGAACTGTACAGCGCCAGCAAACGGCTGCTGGAGGAGCGCCAGCCTTTAGAGGGGTTCAGCAATGACATAACCGGAACCTCGTACCGTGCGGATCAGCGGCGTGAGACCCGGTGGGTCGATCTTTTTGCGCAGGCGACCGATGTGCACGTCGATGAGGTTGGTACCTGGGTCGAAGTGATAGCCCCAGACTTCCTCGAAAATCATCATCCGCGACAGGATCTGCCCGGTGTTGCGCATCAGGAACTCGAGCAGTTTGTATTCGGTGGGCAACAGGCTCAGGGGCTGGTCGGCGCGGCTGGCTTCGCGGCTGATCAGGTTCAGTTCCAGGTCGGCCACGCGCAGGGCGGTTTCGAATTCCTTGACCGTGCTTTTGCGTCGCAGCAGCACTTCGACACGGGCGGCCATTTCATCCGAGGCGAACGGCTTGGTGAGGTAATCATCACCCCCGGCCCGCAGGCCGCGCACGCGTTCGTCGACATCGGAGAGGGCACTGATCATCAGGATCGGTGTTGATACACCAATAGTGCGCAGGGTTGTGACGATGGCCAGGCCATCGAGTTCCGGCAGCATGCGATCGAGGGTGATCAGGTCGTAATCCCCACTCACTGCGCGGACCAGGCCCTCGCGGCCGTTGTCTACCCAGTCTACATCCAGTCCATGGCTACTCAGCTCGGCGACGATCTCGCGGGCTGTTACGGCGTCATCCTCGATGGTCAAAATACGGGTCATAGGATTACCTGGTGAGCGATTGACACTAGAAGTGGACACATTTTGCCAAGAAATGCCTGAACGCTTCCTAAATAAAACTTCATCTTGGCAAAACTGACACAGATTTCATCACCGCTCAGTGCATGGAATGCATAACGCCCGCCTTAAACGATCGATTCTTGCAACTTGCATGGTTTTGGTAAGTTCAAAATACTTAAGCTATTGATCTATAAAGATTTTAAATTTAATCGCGACTGGCATGGTGACTGCACTGTCCCTTTTGAGACTTGTAACACTATTTTTCTGCCTTGGAGCAAAACAACAATGATCACATCCTCATCCACGCTGCAAGAGTCGAGCGCGCTCTCCGGGGTTTCCTGGGGGGCGATCTTTGCCGGGGCCGCTGCCGCGGCTGCGTTGTCGCTGATCCTGGTACTGCTGGGCTTCGGCCTGGGCTTTTCGGCGGTGTCGCCGTGGGCCGACAGCGGTATCAGTGCCAAGGGGCTTGGCATTTCCACGATTGTCTGGCTGGCGTTCACGCAGATCGTCGCGTCCGGGTTGGGCGGTTATATCGCCGGTCGGTTGCGCGTGAAGTGGGCCAATATGCACGGCGATGAGGTGTACTTTCGCGACACCGCCCACGGCTTCCTGGCCTGGGCTGTTGCCACGCTGATCACGGCGATGCTGGTGGTGGGTTCGGTCAGCAGTGTCGTCAGCGGTGGCGTCAAAGCCGGCGCGAGCGTTGCAGCGGGCGCGGCCAGTGGTATCACCCAAGCGGCCGGCAGTGCCGCCAAGGGCGTCAAAGGCGGCGACTTCGATTACTACGTTGACAGCCTGTTCCGCGATGATCGCCCGGTTGCCGTCAGTGAAGACGCGGCCCACGGCGTGGTTGCACGCATCTTCACTCGCACCCTGAGCAACGACGGCCAGCTTGCCGCCGAAGATCGTGCCTACCTGGCCCAACTGATCAGCCAACGCACCAACCTCAGCCAGGCGGATGCCGAGGCGCGAATCGACAAGGTCTACGGCGATGCCCGTAAAGCCGTTGAAGACGCCAAGCTCAAAGCCAAGCAAGCCGCTGACACGGCCGCCAAAGTCGCTGCGTATACCTCGCTGTGGACCTTTATCGCGCTGTTGATCGGTGCATTCTTCGCCAGCTTCGCAGCCACCTTCGGCGGTCGCCGTCGCGATGCCGTGGTATATGTCGAAACCGAACACTTCGTACGTTAATTCAAGGAGAACATCATGCGCTCATTACTTCTGTGGTTCCTCGGTATCCCAATCCCGATCATCATCCTGATCGCGATATTCGTGCACTGATAGCACGTCTTACTCGGTAAAAAACTGTGGGGGCGGGCTTGCTCGGGAATGCGGTGTATCAGTGACTCATGAGTTGACTGACACAACGCTTTCGCGGGCAAGCCCGCTCCCACATTGGGTGGTGTGTAGCGCCAGCCAACTTGTCACCACGGCCGCGCGCTGGCAGCTATTTACTGATCACAAGGTGGGGCAGCAGGTCAGTCATCAAACCCAACCTGCTCGTGGATCTCGTCCACTTTCAACTCCAATCGGTACGCCACCGCAATAAACAGCGCCTGGCACAGGCACAGGGTGGCGCTCAACGAGCGGAAGGCAAACGACGAACCTTCATTGACCAACAGCACCGCGTTCGCGCGCTTGGCCAGGGGCGACAGGTTGCTGTCGGTGATGATCAGCGTCTTGGCCTGGTGGTGCTGGGCGATGCGCAGGCAGTGCTGGGTCTCTTTGCCGTAGGGCGTGAAACTGATGGCGATCACCAGGTCATTGGCGCGCACGCTGCGCATCTGCTCGCGGTAGCTGCCGCCCAGGCCCGAGATCAGGTGGATGCGCTTGTTGGTGTGCTGCAGGTTGTAGACCAGGTAATCGGCCACCGCAAAAGAGCGGCGCACGCCGACCACGTAGATGTTGTCGGCGTTGACCACCAGGTCCACGGCCTTGTCGAAGGCCACGTCATCCAGTTCCAGCCCCAGGCGCTCGATTCCGGACAGGGTGGCGTTGACGCACTCGCGCGCCAGGTCGCCGCCGCTGGCTTTCTGCGACTTGTTGGCGATCATGCTGCGGATGCGCTGCTGGTAGTTCTGCACCGGTGTGGTCTTGTGGGTGTAGGCCTCGCGAAACAGCGCCTGCATCTCACTGAACCCACTGAAACCGAAGCGCTGGGAGAAGCGCACGATGGCCGACGGGTGCACTTCGCACTCACGGGCGATGTCGCTGATGCGGTCGACCATGATCCGGTCGCTCTGCTGGCTCATGTAGCTGGCGATGCGCTTGAGTTGGCGCGGCAGGCTCTCGTATTCGTCGGTGATCAGCTGCAACAGGCGCTCGGCATTGATCGGAGGGCTGGCGATAGAGTCTTCCAGGGTGGTCTCGGGATCGGTGCGGGACATGGGCAATCCTTCTGGCGTGTTCTTCTGATGCGCTGATGGGTGGCGCAAGTCTACAGGGTAGGCGCAAAAAAATACCTCGGCATCACGGCGGCCGTGGCCTGCTGAAACGATGCACTGCCGCTTGCATACTCTTGTACAAGCTTAATGGAAAAAATATTCCAATGAAAAAATATATGGAATAAATATTGATTGGTGCCGCAGGACGTTCTAGTCTGCTCCCACCAAGAGCGTTTGCCGTCGCCACGGCGGCACAACGCAGGCTGATAAAAATAACAGGAGCCAGCATGGGCCAGACTCGTTTTGCCAGTGGGCGTCAATTGGATCTGATTTGCCTCGGGCGCCTGGGCGTCGACCTCTATGCACAGCAAGTGGGTGCGCGGCTTGAGGACGTATCCAGCTTTGCCAAGTACCTCGGCGGATCCTCCGCCAACATCGCTTTCGGCACCGCGCGGCTGGGGCTCAAGTCGGCGATGTTGAGCCGGGTCGGCGACGACCATATGGGGCGCTTCCTAGTGGAATCCCTGGCGCGTGAAGGCTGCGATGTCAGCGGCATCAAGGTCGACCCGGAGCGCCTCACCGCCCTGGTGTTGCTCGGCCTCAAGGACCGCGAAACCTTCCCTTTGGTGTTCTACCGCGAAAACTGCGCCGACATGGCCTTGCGTGCCGAAGACATCAACGAAGCCTTTATCGCCTCAAGCAAAGCCCTGCTGATCACCGGCACGCATTTCTCCACCGACGGCGTGTACAAGGCCAGCATCCAGGCGCTGGATTACGCGGCCAAGCACAACGTCAAGCGCGTGCTGGATATCGACTACCGCCCGGTGCTGTGGGGTCTGGCAGGCAAGGCCGACGGCGAAACCCGTTTTGTCGCCGATCAGAATGTCAGCCAGCACGTGCAGAAAATCCTGCCGCGCTTCGACTTGATCGTCGGCACCGAAGAAGAATTCCTGATTGCGGGGGGCAGCGAAGACTTGCTCACCGCCTTGCGTAAGGTGCGCGAATTGACCCCGGCGACCCTGGTGGTCAAGCTCGGTCCGCAGGGTTGCACAGTCATCCACGGCGCCATTCCCGCGCGGTTGGAAGACGGCGCCATCTACCCCGGTGTGCGTGTGGAAGTGCTCAATGTGCTGGGCGCCGGCGATGCGTTCATGTCGGGGTTCCTCAGTGGCTGGATCAACGATGCGAGTGATGAACGGTGCAGCCAGTTGGCCAATGCCTGCGGCGGCCTGGTCGTTTCGCGGCACGCCTGTGCGCCGGCGATGCCGACGCCTGCGGAGCTCGAGTACCTGTTCAACAGCCCGGTGCCGATTACGCGCCCGGATCAGGACGTGACGCTGCAGCGCCTGCACCGCGTGACGGTGCCGCGCAAGAACTGGAAGCAACTGTTCGTGTTTGCCTTTGACCACCGCTGGCAGTTGGTGGACCTGGCGCAGAAAGGTGGACAAGACACGACGCGCATCAGCGCCATCAAGCAACTGTTTATCCAGGCCATCGAACGCGTCGAGCAAAAACTCGCTGAGCAAGGCGTGGAAGCCGACGTCGGCCTGCTCGCCGACCAGCGCTTCGGCCAGGACGCCCTCAACGCCGCCAGCGGTCGCGGCTGGTGGATCGCGCGCCCGGTGGAGGTGCAGAACTCGCGGCCGCTGGCGTTCGAACATGGCCGCTCGGTGGGCAGCAACCTGATTGCCTGGCCCCAGGAACAAATCATCAAGTGCCTGGTGCAATTCCACCCGGACGACGAGCCGCTGCTGCGCCTGGAACAGGAAGCGCAACTCAAGGCGGTGTACGAGGCGTCTATCGTCAGCGGCCATGAACTGCTGCTGGAAGTCATCCCGCCCAAGGATCACCCGTCCACTTACCCCGACGTGCTCTATCGCAGCCTCAAGCGCCTGTACAACCTGGGCATCTACCCGGCGTGGTGGAAGATCGAGGCGCAGTCGGCCGAGGACTGGAAGAAGCTCGACGAGCTGATCCAGGAGCGCGACCCGTACTGCCGAGGCGTGGTGCTGCTGGGCCTGAATGCCTCGGCCGAGTTCCTCGCCGATGGCTTCCAGCAAGCCAGCCAGAGTACGACCTGCCGGGGTTTTGCCGTGGGTCGCACGATCTTCCAGGAACCGAGCCGGGCGTGGATGGCGGGGGAGATTGATGACGAGACCCTGGTCCAGCGGGTGCAAGCCACCTTCGAGCAACTGATCAATGCCTGGCGCAGTGCCCGAGGCTAAAACCCGTTCTTAATTTGAAATGCAATCCAATGTGGAAGGGGGCTTTTTGTGGTGAGCGGGCTTTTGTGGTGAGCGGGCTTGCCCCGCGCTGGGCTGCGAAGCAGCCCCACCGGCTCTGCGACTAACCCGTCGCGGGACAATCCCCCCCTCACCACAGCAACCCAGCTTCCACATAAAGCAGATCTCAGTGATACCTGAAAATAATAAAGGTGCAGCCATGCCCGCAATCCGAATTGGCATCAACCCGATCTCCTGGAGCAACGACGACCTGCCGGCCCTGGGCGGTGAAACGCCCCTGAGCACCGCCCTGAGCGAAGGCAAGGAGATCGGCTACGAAGGCTTCGAACTCAACGGTAAATTCCCCAAGGACGCCAAGGGCGTCGGCGACGTGTTGCGCCCCTACGACCTGGCGTTGGTCTCCGGTTGGTACTCCAGCCGCCTGGCCCGTCGCTCGGTGGCCGAGGAAATCGAAGCCATCGCCGGTCATGTCGAGCTGCTCAAACAGAACGGCGCCACGGTGCTGGTGTACGGCGAGGTGGCCGACTCGATCCAGGGCTCGCGCATCCGCCTGATCGAACGCCCACGTTTCCACAGCGAACAGGCCTGGCAGGACTACGCTGACAAACTCACCGAACTGGCGCGTTTTACCCTGTCCCAGGGCGTGCGCCTGGCGTACCACCACCACATGGGCGCTTATGTTGAATCCCCGGAAGACATCGACCAACTGATGAACCGTACCGGCCCGGAAGTCGGCCTGCTGTTCGATTCCGGCCACTGCTACATGGGCGGCGGCGAGCCGATTGACGTGCTGCGCAAGCATATCGGGCGTATCTGCCACGTGCACTTCAAGGACGTGCGCAAACCTGTGGTGCAACTGGCGCGCAACCAGATGTGGAGTTTTCCGGATTGCATCGTCAACGGCACCTTCACCGTGCCCGGCGATGGCGATATCGACTTCGCCGAATTGCTCGATGTGCTGCTCGCCGCCCAATACCAAGGCTGGCTGGTGGTGGAGGCCGAGCAGGACCCGGCTGTGGCGCCGAGCTATATCTATGCGAAAAAAGGCTACGACACCTTACGTGCTCTGTTGAATGAGAGGACCGGAAAATGAGCTTGTTGGTCAAAAGCAGCAAACGCGGAAAAACCATGGTCGCCCTGGAAGAAGGGCGCCTGGAGTACGTGGGCTTTGCCGCCTACCGCCTGAGCCTCGGCGAAACCCTGCCGGTCAGCGCCGGTGATCAGGAGCTGTGCCTGGTGCTGCTAAGCGGCCGGGTGAACATTGAGGGCGAAGGCTTCAACTGGCAGAACCTGGGGGATCGCCAGTCGGTGTTTGAAGACAAATCCCCGTTCGCCGCCTACCTGCCACCGGGCACCGATGCGCAAGTTACCGCCTTGAGCGATGTACAGATTGCCGTCTGCGCCGCTCCCGGCACAGAAGGCTACGAACCACGCCTGATCCGCCCGGAAAACTGCAAGCGCAGCGTGCGCGGCAAAGGCGCCAACACCCGCTACGTGTGCGACATCCTGCCTGACAGCGAGCCGGCGCATTCGCTGCTGGTGGTGGAGGTGCGCACGCCGTCCGGGCACTCGTCGAGCTACCCGCCGCATAAACACGACACCGACGACTTGCCGCACCAGAGTTTCCTTGAAGAGACCTACTACCACCAAGTCAACCCGCCCCAGGGCTTTGTGTTCCAGCGTGTCTACACCGACGACCGTAGCATCGACCAGGCCATGGCGGTGGAAAACAGCGACCTGGTGGTGGTGCCCAAGGGCTATCACCCGGTCAGCGTGCCGTATGGCTACGAGTCCTATTACCTCAACGTAATGGCCGGCCCCAAGCGCGCCTGGCATTTCCATAACGACCCGCAGCACAGCTGGCTGCTGGACCTTTAATCAGCGGTTTGGACGGAGAACAACAACAATGAAATCGCCTTTACGTTTCGCCCTTAACCGCATGGTCGCGCCCCAATTGTCCCTGCCGGATTTCATCCAATTGGCGGTAGCGCTCAAGTGCGATGCCATCGAGATCCGCAACGACCTGGCGGACAGACAAATTGAATTCGGCACCCCGGCCAGCCGCGTGCGCGAACTGTGCGCGGTGCAAGGCATTACGGTGCTGTCGATCAACGCGTTGTACCCCTTTGATGTGTGGAACGACGAACGCCGTGCCCAGGCGATCACGCTGGCGACCTACGCGCGCGAATGCGGCGCCCAGGGCCTGGTGATGTGCCCGTTCAACGAGCCGGGTGACACGCGCAATGAAGCCCAGCGCGCTGCCGGCTTGCGCACCGCCCTGAGCGAGCTGGCGCCGATCCTGCGCGAATACGGGATTCTCGGTTTTATCGAACCCCTGGGTTTTGAAGAGTGCGCGATGCGCCGCAAACGCGTGGCGGTGGACGCGATCCAGTCCATCGGCGGCCTGGATGTGTTCCGCCTGGTGCACGACACCTTTCACCATCACCTGGCCAGCGAACATGAGTTCTTTCCGGAACTCACCGGCCTGGTGCATATCTCCGGCGTGGAAGATGCCGAGGCACCGCTGAATTCGATTCGCGACGGCCACCGCGTGCTGGTGGGCGAGGGCGACATCCTCGGCAACGCGGCGCAGATCGACACCTTGCTCAGCAGCGGCTACAGCGGCTACCTGTCGTTCGAGCCGTTTTCCGAGAGCGTGCATGGCCTGGCCGACATCCAGCAAGCGTTGGGTGCAAGCATCGCCCATTTGCAAAATTCTCGAACCTGACACCGATCAACCTGTGGGAGCTGGCTTGCCTGCGATAGCGATTTATCACATACAGATTCATTGCCTGACACACCGCTATCGCAGGCAAGCCAGCTCCCACATTGGATCGGTGTTGACCAATCGAATTGCATTCACACAAGGTGCAAGTGATGACCACGACAAGATTGACCATGGCCCAGGCCCTGGTGAAGTTCCTGGATAACCAATACATCGAAGTCGATGGCGTGCAGAGCAAATTTGTCGCCGGGGTGTTCACGATTTTCGGCCACGGCAATGTGCTGGGCCTGGGCCAGGCCCTGGAGCAGGACAGCGGTGACCTTGTCGTGCATCAGGGTCGCAACGAGCAAGGCATGGCCCACGCGGCCATCGGTTTCGCCAAGCAGCACCTGCGCCGCAAGATCTACGCGTGCACCGCCTCGGTCGGGCCCGGTGCGGCCAATATGCTCACCGCCGCCGCGACCGCCACGGCCAACCGTATTCCGTTGCTGCTGTTGCCGGGCGACGTCTACGCCAGCCGTCAGCCCGACCCGGTGCTGCAACAGATCGAACAGTTCCACGACCTGAGCATCAGCACCAACGATGCCTTTCGCTCGGTGAGCAAATACTGGGACCGCATCAACCGCCCCGAGCAGTTGATGACCGCTGCGATCCACGCCATGCGCGTGCTCACCGACCCGGCCGAAACCGGCGCCGTGACCCTGGCATTGCCCCAGGATGTGCAGGCCGAGGCCTGGGACTATCCCGATTACTTCCTGCAGAAACGCGTGCACCGTATTGAGCGTCGCCCGGCCACTGCCGCGATGATCGGTGACGCGCTGGCGGCGTTCCGAGGCAAACGCAAACCGCTGATCATCTGCGGTGGCGGCGTGAAGTACTCCGGCGCCAATGCCGCGCTGCAAGCGTTTGCCGAGCGTTTTGATATTCCCTTTGCCGAGACCCAGGCGGGCAAGAGTGCTGTCGTCTCCAGTCACCCGTTGAACGTGGGCGGGATCGGTGAAACCGGCTGCCTGGCGGCGAACCTGCTGGCGCCCGAGGCCGACCTGATCATTGGGATCGGCACGCGCTACACCGATTTCACCACCTCGTCCAAATCACTGTTCAAGCACGCCGAGGTGACGTTTCTCAACCTCAATATCAGCCCGTGCGACGCCCTGAAGCTCGACGGCGTGCAGGTGCTGGCCGACGCGCAGGTCGCGCTTGAAGCGCTCGCCGATGCCCTGGGCGACTACCGTTCCGGCTGGGGCGAGCAGGTGCGCGACGCCAAGGCGCAGCTGGATGCCGAAGTGGACCGCGTGCATCAGGTGGAATACGCCGGCGACGGCTTCGTGCCGGAGGTCGACGACCACCTGGACCGTGCGGTGCTGCGGGAATTCATCGAGCTGACCGGCTCGTGCCTGACCCAAAGCCGCGTGCTGGGCGTGCTCAACCAGAGCCTGGCGGATGACGCCATCATCGTCGCCGCCGCCGGCAGCCTGCCCGGCGACCTGCAACGCGCGTGGCGCAGCAAGGGCGTCAACACCTACCACGTCGAATACGGCTATTCGTGCATGGGCTACGAGATCAACGCCGCCCTGGGCGTGAAACTCGCCGAACCAACCAAGGAGGTCTACGCCCTGGTCGGCGATGGCTCCTACATGATGCTGCACTCGGAGCTGGCCACCTCGATCCAAGAGCGGCGCAAGATCAACGTGGTGCTGCTCGACAACATGGCTTTCGGCTGTATCAACAACCTGCAGATCGGCAATGGCATGGACAGCTTCGGCACCGAATTCCGCTTCCGCAACCCTGAGAGCGGCAAGCTCGATGGTGGCCTGGTCCCGGTGGATTTCGCCATGAGCGCGGCGGCTTATGGCTGCAAGACCTACAAGGTCAGCACCGTGGAACAACTGGAATCGGCGCTGGCGGACGCGCGTACGCAAACGGTGTCGACGCTGATTGATATCAAGGTGCTGCCCAAGACCATGATCCACGGCTACCTCTCGTGGTGGCGCGTGGGCGTGGCGCAGGTGTCCACCAGCGAACGCACGAATGCCGCCGCAAAAAAACTCAATGAACACCTGGCGAAGGCCCGGCAGTACTAATAACAAGAGGAGTGTTTGTATGTCTTTGAAGCTTGGAGTGATCGGTACAGGCGCCATCGGCCGGGACCATATTCGTCGTTGCAGCCAGACTTTGCTCAACAGCCAGGTGGTGGCGGTGACCGACATCAACCTTGAGCAGGCCGCCAAGGTGGTTGCGGACCTCAATCTGGACGCCGAGGTGTACCCCGACGGCCATGCCTTGATCAATTCGCCGCAGGTCGAGGCGGTGCTCGTCACCTCCTGGGGCCCGAGCCACGAAGAGTTCGTGCTCGCCGCCATCGCCGCCGGCAAACCGGTGTTCTGCGAAAAACCCCTGGCGGTCACCGCCGAGGGGTGTCGCCGGATCGTCGACGCCGAGGTGGCCTACGGCAAGCGCCTGGTGCAGGTCGGCTTCATGCGCCCTTACGACGAAGGCTATCGCGCCCTCAAAGCGGTGATCGACAGTGGCCAGATCGGCGAGCCGTTGATGCTGCACTGCGCGCACCGCAACCCCACGGTGGGCGAGAACTACAAGACCGACATGGCGATCACCGACACCCTGATCCACGAACTGGATGTATTGCGTTGGTTGCTCAACGATGACTACGTGTCGGTGCAAGTGGTGTTCCCGCGCAAATCCAGCAAGGCCCTGGCGCACTTGCGTGACCCGCAGATCGTGCTGCTGGAAACTGCCAAGGGCACGCGCATCGATGTGGAAGTGTTTGTGAACTGCCAGTACGGCTACGACATCCAGTGCGAAGTAGTGGGGGAGACCGGTATCGCCAAACTGCCGGAGCCATCCCAGGTGCAACTGCGCAGCGGGGCGAAGCTGTCCAATGCGATTCTGATGGACTGGAAGGACCGGTTTATCGGTGCATACGACGTGGAGTTGCAGGCGTTCATCGACAGCGTGCGCGCCGGGCAGGTCGGCGGGCCGTCGGCGTGGGACGGGTTCGCGGCGGCGGTGGCGGCGGATGCGTGTATCGAAGCGCAGGGCAGTGAGCAGATTGTGAAGATGAGCTTGCCGGATCGCCCACGTTTCTACGGCTAACCACAGTTCCACAGGTGGTATTCACTCAATGTGGGAGGGAGCAAGCCCCCTCCCACATTTGAATTGGGTTTCCACTTCAAGCAAGGAGTGAATGTATGAGAATCGGTCTAGTCGGCTACGGCCACGGAGGGCGCTTCTTTCATGCGCCGCTGATTGCCACACTGCCAGGCGCCACCTTTGTCGGGGTGGTGACGCGTTCCGCAGAGCGCCGCCAGCAATTGGCAACCGACCACCCCGGCCTCAAGGCCTTTGACTCCATCGGCCAGATCGTCGAAGCCGGGGTCGATGCGCTGGTGATCTCCACCACGCTTAAAGGGCGTCCCGCATTAGTGCTGGAAGCCATCGAACACGGCGTTGCGGTGGTCAGCGACAAACCCTTCGCCGCCAACGCCGAACAGGCCCAAGCCCTGATCACTGCGGCTGAACGCCAGGGCTCTTTGCTCAGCGTCTACCAGAACCGGCGCTGGGACTCGGACTACTTGACCCTGCGCAAACTCATCGACGCCGGCGCTCTGGGCACCATCACCCGTTTCGAATCCCGCGTGGAACGCTACAGCCCGCAAGCCGTGGGCAACGCCAGCGGTGGCGGCTGGCTGCGTGACCTGGGCAGCCATTTGGTCGATCAGGCCCTGCAACTGTTCGGGCCGGTAGATCGGGTGTTCGCCCAACTGCACTACACCGCCGAACACCCCACCGTGGATCATGGCTTCTTTGTCTCCCTGACCCATGCCAACGGGGTGATCTCTCACCTGTGGGGCAATGCCTTGCAAAACAGCCAGGCCCCGCGTTTCAGGGTCAGTGGCACCGCCGGCTGCTACACCGTCGACGGTTTGGACGGCCAGGAAGACGCCTTGATGGCCGGCAAGTCGCCGAAGACCGAAGGCGAGCATTGGGGCGCTGAAGAACACCGACGTTGGGGCTGGTTCGAACAAGGCCCGGAACGCGAGCGAGTGCCGTCGGAGAAGGGCTGCTGGACGCAGTTCTATCGGCAGTTGCAAGTGGCCGTGCAAGGGCAGGGGCCGTTGCCGGTGGACGCCTATGATGCGCTGGAAACCACCCGTATATTGGACGCCGCACGCCTGAGCGCCGAGCGCCAGCAGGTGGTTTCAACAAAAATAGAATAAAATTCTAAAACAGGTTGATATGGAAATTATTTTCCAATAAAGTCTTTTCCAGGTTGCATAAAGTACGTTCGGACTCGATTCGCACGACTCAACAAAAACAAGATCAAAAACAACCAGGTACCGTCAGATGAAAATCTTCAACGCTGTACTGCGAGTTTTACGCCCTGCCCACACGCCACGCGGCCTGCCCCGCGCCCGGCCGTTCTACTTCTCCTTCCTTAATGTGCTGTGCGTCGAAAACAAAGGCGCGCTGGTGTGCTGCATTCCAGGCGCACCGGTCGTCCGGCTGCCTGCCGAGCTCTGAAAAACGCAACGTCCAAAAAACCAACAAGAAAGTGGAGACAGACCGTTCATGAAGACCCCGATCCGTTTTACCGCGCTGGCCTTGTCCATGCTGCTGGCCAGTGGTTTTGCCTCGGCTGCCGACTTGAAGATAGGCGTGAGCATGTCCGCCTTCGATGACACCTTCCTGACTTACCTGCGCGAAGACATGGACAAGCAAGCCAAGTCCTATCCCAAGGGCGATGGCGTGCAGCTGCAGTTCGAGGACGCGCGTGCCGATGTGGTCAAGCAACTGAGCCAGGTCGAGAACTTTATCAGTCAGAAAGTCGACGCGATCATCGTCAACCCGGTGGATACCGCCTCGACCAAGAACATCATCAATGCGGCGACCAAGGCGGGCATCCCGCTGGTCTTCGTCAACCGCCGTCCCGACCAGAAAGACTTGCCCAAGGATGTGGTCGCGGTGACCTCCGATGACATCGAGGCGGGTCGCCTGCAAATGCAATACATCGCTGAGAAACTCGGCGGCAAGGGCAAGATTGTGATCCTGCTGGGTGACCTGGCGAACAACTCCACCACCAACCGCACCAAGGGCGTGAAGGAGGTGCTGGCCAAATACCCGGACATCAAGATCGAACAGGAACAGACCGGCATCTGGCTGCGTGACAAGGGCATGACCCTGGTCAACGACTGGCTGACCCAAGGTCGCGAATTCAACGCCGTGTTGGCCAACAACGATGAGATGGCCATCGGTGCGTCCATGGCCCTGAAGTCGGCGGGTACCAAGCCGGGCAGCGTGCTGATCGCAGGTGTCGACGGCACCCCGGACGGTCTGAACGCGATCACCAAGGGTGACATGGCCGCGTCGGCGTTCCAGGACGCCAAGGGTCAGGCGGTGGGATCGGTGGAAGCGGCGCGCAAAATGGCCAAGAAGGAGCCGGTCGAGCAGAACGTGATTATTCCGTTCCAACTGATCACTCCAGAAAACGTCGCCCAGTTCAAGTAGCCCTGACATAACAACAATAAACCGGCAGGGCGGTCGTGCCCGCCCTGCCGATGGAGTACCTCCCTATGCTCGCTCAAGCCGCTGTCTCGCAGCCCCCCGGCCTCCAGCCGTTGCCGCTGGACGAACCCTACCTGCTGGAAATCGTCAACATCAGCAAAGGCTTTCCCGGCGTCGTGGCCCTGGCCGACGTGCAATTGCGCGTACGCCCTGGCACGGTGCTGGCGCTGATGGGCGAGAACGGTGCGGGCAAATCCACGCTGATGAAAATCATCGCCGGCATCTACCAGCCCGACGCCGGGGAAATTCGCCTGCGCGGCAAGCCGATCGTATTTGAAACGCCCCTGGCGGCCCAGAAGGCCGGGATCGCGATGATCCACCAGGAACTCAACCTGATGCCGCACATGAGCATCGCCGAGAACATCTGGATCGGCCGCGAGCAGCTCAACAGCCTGCACATGGTCAACCACCGCGAAATGCACCGCTGCACGGCAGAATTGCTGGCACGCCTGCGCATCAACCTGGACCCCGAGGAACACGTGGGCAACCTGAGCATCGCCGAGCGGCAGATGGTCGAGATTGCCAAGGCCGTGTCCTACGACTCCGACATCCTGATCATGGATGAACCGACGTCGGCCATTACCGAGAAGGAAGTGGCCCACCTGTTTTCGATCATTGCCGACCTCAAGGCCCAGGGCAAAGGCATCGTCTACATCACGCATAAAATGAACGAAGTGTTTGCCATCGCCGATGAAGTGGCGGTGTTTCGTGACGGCCACTATATCGGCTTGCAACGCGCCGACAGCATGAACAGCGACAGCCTGATCTCGATGATGGTCGGCCGTGAACTGAGCCAGTTGTTCCCGGTGCGCGAGACGCCGATCGGCGACCTGCTGCTGTCGGTCCGCGACCTGCGCCTGGACGGTGTGTTCAAGGACGTCTCCTTTGACCTGCATGCCGGCGAGATCCTCGGCATCGCCGGGTTGATGGGCTCAGGCCGCACCAACGTGGCGGAAACCATTTTCGGCATCACCCCAAGCGACGGCGGGAAGATTGAACTGGACGGGAAGGCGGTGCGTATCAGCGACCCGCACATGGCCATCGAGAAGGGCTTTGCGCTGCTGACCGAGGACCGCAAGCTCAGCGGCCTGTTCCCGTGCCTGTCGGTACTGGAAAACATGGAGATGGCCGTGCTGCCGCATTACTCGGGTAACGGCTTTATCCAGCAGAAAGCCCTGCGTGCGCTGTGCGAAGACATGTGCAAGAAGCTGCGGGTGAAAACCCCGTCCCTTGAACAGTGCATCGACACCTTGTCCGGCGGCAACCAGCAGAAGGCGTTGCTGGCGCGCTGGCTGATGACCAACCCGCGCCTGCTGATCCTCGATGAACCCACGCGGGGCATCGACGTGGGCGCCAAGGCCGAGATCTATCGTTTGATCTCGTTCCTGGCCAGCGAAGGCATGGCGGTGATCATGATTTCCTCCGAGCTGCCCGAAGTGCTGGGCATGAGCGACCGGGTCATGGTGATGCACGAAGGCGAATTGATGGGCACCTTGGATCGCAGCGAAGCGACCCAGGAAAAAGTCATGCAGTTGGCCTCCGGGATGACGGCAGTCCACTGACGTACAGAATAAAAAAGGTGATTGGCTATGAACGCAATAACGGATAACAAACCGGCGACGGTGCCAACCAAGAGTCGTCGACGCATGCCCACCGAGCTGAGCATCTTCCTGGTGCTGATCGGTATCGGCCTGGTGTTTGAATTGTTCGGCTGGATCGTGCGTGACCAGAGCTTCCTGATGAACTCCCAGCGCCTGGTGCTGATGATCCTGCAGGTGTCGATCATTGGGCTGCTGGCCATCGGCGTGACCCAGGTGATCATCACCACCGGTATCGACCTGTCCTCCGGCTCGGTGCTGGCATTGTCGGCGATGATCGCCGCCAGTTTGGCGCAAACGTCCGATTTTTCCCGGGCGGTATTCCCGAGCCTGACCGACTTGCCGGTGTGGATCCCGGTGGCCATGGGGCTGGGTGTGGGGCTGTTGGCGGGTGCGATCAATGGAAGCATCATCGCCGTTACCGGTATCCCACCGTTTATCGCCACCTTGGGCATGATGGTCTCGGCGCGCGGCCTGGCGCGTTATTACACCGAAGGCCAGCCGGTGAGTATGCTGTCGGACTCGTACACGGCCATCGGCCATGGCGCGATGCCGGTGATCATCTTCCTGGTGGTGGCGGTGATCTTCCACATCGCCTTGCGCTACACCAAGTACGGCAAGTACACCTACGCCATCGGCGGCAACATGCAGGCGGCGCGGACGTCGGGGATCAACGTCAAGCGTCATCTGATCATCGTCTACAGCATCGCCGGCTTGCTCGCAGGTTTGGCGGGGGTCGTGGCGTCTGCTCGCGCGGCGACGGGTCAGGCCGGCATGGGCATGTCCTATGAGCTGGATGCGATTGCCGCGGCGGTGATCGGCGGCACCAGCCTGGCGGGCGGGGTAGGGCGCATTACCGGTACTGTGATCGGCGCGCTGATCCTCGGGGTGATGGCCAGCGGGTTTACCTTTGTCGGGGTGGACGCGTATATCCAGGACATCATCAAGGGCCTGATCATTGTGGTCGCAGTGGTGATTGACCAGTATCGCAACAAGCGCAAGCTCAAACGCTGAGATCGTCTTACGGCCAACACACATCAAATGTGGGCGCTGGCTTGCCTGCGATTGCATCCACTCGGTAGCCCTGACCGACCGAGTCGCCTGCATCGCGGGCAAGCCCGACGCCCACACTTGATCTTTATCAGGCCGTTCTAACCGTTTGTCTTCTATATAGCTCCACAACACTGAATTTCTTGCTATAAACGCACTCCGATAACCATTCGCCAAGCCCGTCCTGGTGCCTTTTGGGGTTATCTCGGAAAAATTGCCTGTCATTTCAGTTGC
Organism: Pseudomonas sp. QC2; assembly: GCF_002859085.1. Taxonomy (NCBI): domain Bacteria; kingdom Pseudomonadati; phylum Pseudomonadota; class Gammaproteobacteria; order Pseudomonadales; family Pseudomonadaceae; genus Pseudomonas; species Pseudomonas sp. QC2. The sequence continues at coordinate 110,947 of NZ_PKKS01000006.1, read as the reverse complement.
TGCGCCCTCAAGTCGGCCTTAGACTGCCGCCCCTCGTAAATTGAGTGCCGGGTGGCGCTTGAAATGGACGGCGCCTTTCCGAGACCTGCAGAGGTCGACCGGAACGCTCCCTTATTCGCCTTAATGCACGTATTTTTTATAGAGAAATCAATGACAAAGGAAAAGTTGCTGGCCATGCCGGCGGATGACTACATGAATGCCGAACAGCACGCTTTTTTCGAGAAGTTGCTGCAAGACATGAAAGTGGAACACCACGAGCGCATCGAACAGAACCGCATCGCCATTGAAAGCCTGGACACCCCCGCTGACCCGGCTGACGCCGCTTCCGTGGAAGAAGAGCGCACTTGGTTGGTCAATGCCATCGACCGCGACCAGCGCATGCTGCCGCAACTTGAGCGTGCACTGGAACGCATCAAGGAAGATTCTTTTGGCTGGTGCGATGACAGCGGCGAGCCTATTGGCCTCAAGCGCCTGCTGATCAGCCCAACCACCAAATACTGCATCGAAGCGCAAGAGCGCCACGAGCAGATCGACAAGCATCAGCGCCAAGCCTGATGCGGTGAAGCTGGGGGATCGCCACGCCGTTCCCCCAGGGAAAGACCCCGTTACACCCCCTCTATTGATCTGCTGCAAGCTACCCCACTAAAGGCCCATGGATAATGGCCCGATAGTGGCGTTTAATGCAGTGACAATAACGACAAGCAGTGGGGTGGCGAAGATGGCTGGAGACGGGTCTCTGATGGGCGCAGCAGTGCCACCGCAACCGGTGGTGCGCGGCTTGCCCGGCTGGTTCACGCAGCTGATGCAGAGCGCCGCCCTTGTGTTGCTACTGCTGGGCCTGGCGTTTGCCAGCCTGCCGCTGTACCTCTGCCTGCCACTGGCCTTGCTGGTGATCTGGCTGCCTCAGCTGAAACGCCGCACGCCGGTTATTGCGTCTGCCGAGGCCGTCGATGCCATTGGCGAGCTGACTCGCGACCTGTCCCACACCACCAGCCATAACGCATTGTCCGCTGCCGGCGTGGCCTATTCGGTCAAGCAACTGGCCGCCCGGTTGCAGTCGCAGTTGAGCGCCGCCAAGCAGATTGTCAGCAGTGCCGAAGTGATGATTGGCACCGAAAAGATCACCTCCCAACTCAGTCGTGAGGCTCTGGAAGCCGCGAGCCAAGCCCATCAGCGCAGCACCGAGGGCCGCGAAGTGCTGGCCCAATCAATTACCCGCATGCACCAACTCAGCCAGCGCGCCAACGCGAGCCGTGAACTGATCGAAGCCTTGAGCCAGCGCAGTGAAGAAATCCAGCGGGTGACCCTGGTGATCCAGTCCATCGCCAGCCAGACCAACTTGCTGGCGCTCAATGCGGCCATTGAAGCGGCGCGGGCCGGTGAACACGGTCGTGGCTTCGCGGTGGTCGCGGATGAAGTGCGCGGGCTGGCCGGCCGCACGGCCACGGCCACCGATGAAGTGGGCGTGATGGTGGCGGATATCCAGCAACGTACCGCCCAGGTGGTAGAGCAGATTCGCCAGCTTTCGGCGGACCTGCACACTGGCGTCGAGCAGGTGGAGCACGCTGGCGAGCAGTTGCAAAGTATCGCAACGCTGGCGGCGGGTGTGGAAGGCCAGGTGAATGAAATCGCCCAGGGCACCGACACCAATCGCACCCAGCTCGACAGCCTGTTCCATGCCGTGGAACAGATGCGCAGCGACCTGGCCGTCAGTGACCAGCAAACCCGTCAACTGGCCGATGCCGCCGTGCAGATGGAGGGTCAGGCCGAAACCATCAGCGAGCGCCTGGCGGCAGTCGGGCTGGATGACTACCACCAGCGTATCTACGACCTGGCCCGCGAGGGTGCGAGCCGAATTGCCGCGCAATTCGAAGCCGATGTGCAACAGAACCGCATCAGCCTGGATGACCTGTTCGACCGCAGCTACACGCCGATTGCCAACACCAGCCCGAGCAAGTACCACACCCGGTTTGACGGCTACACCGACCAGGTGCTGCCGGCGATCCAGGAGGCGCTGTTGCCACGGCATGAAGGGTTGGTGTTCGCCATCGCCTGCACGCCGCAGGGCTATGTGCCGACGCACAACAAAGCGTTTTCCCAGGCGCTGACCGGCGACATGCAAGTGGATGCGGTGCAGAACCGCACCAAGCGCAAGTTCGAAGACCGCACCGGGATCCGCTGTGGCAGCCACCAACAGGCAGTTCTGCTGCAAACCTATACCCGCGACACCGGGGAGTTGATGCACGATCTGTCGGTGCCGATCATGGTCAAGGGTCGGCACTGGGGCGGCCTGCGCCTGGGCTATAAACCCGAGGCTGTGAGGCGCTGACGTAAATTAGGCTTTTCCGGAATGGGCATAGGTATCGACACATATTGTAGTGAGCGGGCTTGTCCCGCGCTGGGTGGCGAAGCCGCCCCAATAAAGACATCGCCGAGTTCCAGATAGAACTAGGTCGCTTGGTTTGGGGCGGCTTCGCCACCCAGCGCGGGGCAAGCCCGCTCACTACAGGGAGATTTTTCAGCCTTTGAACGTTGTGTAGATATCTACCGTCAGTGCGGTTGATGCAGGCGTTGGTTGAGTTCGTCCACCGCGATCGCCCATTCGGCGTCTTCGCGCAGCTCTTCCTTGAGAAAACTTGCCTGTTGTGCGGACCAGAAAGGCGCATCGATCAACTTCACGTCGTCAGGCAAAGGGTGCGCGACGATAAACGCATCGATGGCCTCCGGAGTTGAATCCAGGCCCAATTGTTCAAACAGGGTTTCAAGGGTGGGGATTGGCGCGTCCATTTCGTTCTCCATGCAGGGTGGTCGTTATGCATGGGAGGGTTGTGGCGCGGTAGAGTTCTATCGGATGTCAGGAATTCAGGGCCCCGGCATCCACAGCGGTCTTTAACGCCTTGGCGGCGTCCTTTGCGGCGATGGCGGCGGCGTCGGCGGTTTTGAACCAGCGGTCTTTTTCGACCTGGTGTGTGGTGACAGTGGTCAGCGGTGGCTTGGCCCGCATGACAATCACTGCTTGAAATTCACCGTCTACCTCCCTTGCGTCGCCATGGATGAAAAATTCGCCGATATCAAATTCCGTCACGTAGAGCCTTCCCTTGGAGATAACTGCACTGGAGAAACCTGGCCCGCGGGGCACAAACTTCAGTGGACGGGCCAGTATGGCAGTTGTTGCGGGTCGGCGGCGCAGTTAAGTTACCCGGCGGACGAAACGATTGCGCTGTGGGAGGCCTGCAACAGGGCTTCAAGTTTCTTGGCCAGCTCACAGGCCTTGACATGATCGCTGCGAAAGCCTTTGATTCGACCGCTGAGCACTTCACGGATGTGGAAAAAGTTTCTGCCGGCAGGTACGACTTGGTAGAGAACCGAATCCGAGTACCCACCAAAGCCGTTCAAACGGTAGTATTGAGCGCTGTCCTGACAGGATGAACGGGTGTGCGAAGACATAGCGCTGTAGGGTGATCGTTGCATGGCCTGCTCCTTTCGATCTAGCCGGATGACGTTATTGCAGCGTTTTGAGTGGTTTTGATCCTTGCTGCTGTTTTAGTATTGTTGTCGCCGGCCCGCGCACGGTTCCACGACAGTGTGTTTATTTGTGTTTGCGTGTCGGAAAACTGCATTTTTAATCAGGTTATTCTCTGAAGTTGGTCGGCGCGTATTCTCGTGCCGTGAAACCTGTGATCTCCTGTGGTGCCTGATGACCTCGCACAAGGTCTATCGCATACGTGCGCACTCGTCTTACGGCGCGATGGCGGGATTAACTTCAGTTTTTTTCAAAGAATGAGTGATGTGGTCGTGCCGTGATGGCCGTTTTTTTGTGCTGCCCGCTCTGGCGGACAGCGCTCTTTTCGATGTGGGGGCGTTTCCTTGGCAGTCAGTAATCTGGATATGCACGCGTTATTCGTGCTGGGTGATTTGCGCGCAAAGTTGGTTAAACAGTTTCAATCCCGTTTCGTTTACATCACCGAGCAGACGCCGGAAGGCATCTACATCGCCGAAATCGATACCGAAGCGGCGATGGTGGTGGATGACAAGCCCCGCTTGGAACTCAAAGTCGGAGACCATTTCCGCGCGGCGGTGTTGCCGAGTCGTGAAGGCGGCAAGTTCGAGTTGAAGTTCCGCGACATCAAGTTGACCGTCTATGGCTTGGGCGAATACGCCTTTGTGTCTTCAGCCGAAGGCCAGGGCATTGTGTTCAAGGAAGGCCACAGCGTGATGCTGGTATTTGCCGCCACCGAGCAACTGCAGGAAGGCCTGACCAAAACCCTGAAGGCCGTGACCGGCAAGGCCGCCAAATGGCGCAAGGGTGAACTGGTGACGTTCAAGGCCAGTGAATAATCAGTAAAAACAGCGAACACCCGTTATCTCCCGGAACCTCTACTACAGTTGAGTTGACTTAATTGTTCAGAGGCTTCGCGCATACGCAGCAAAGCCGTCCGCCATTGGCTGCGATATCGCGAGGTGCGAAGGCATGAAAGGATTGAGAACACTGTTGGCAGCATCCCTGACGACCCTGGCACTGTCAGTGACGACGTTGCCGGTTTCAGCGGCCCAGGCACCGATCCATTTTGCCGACTTGAACTGGGAAAGCGGCAGTCTGATCACTGAAGTGTTGCGGGTGATTGTCGAGAAGGGCTACGACCTGCCCACCGACACCTTGCCGGGCACCACCATCACCCTGGAAACCGCCCTGGCGAAGAACGACATCCAGGTGATCGGCGAAGAATGGGCCGGCCGCAGCCCGGTGTGGGTCAAGGCTGAGGCCGAAGGCAAGGTGGTAGGCCTGGGCGATACCGTCAAAGGCGCAACCGAAGGCTGGTGGGTGCCGGAATATGTGGTCAAGGGTGACCCTGCCAAAGGCATCAAGCCCCTGGCGCCGGGCCTCAAAAGCGTGACGGACCTGGCGCATTACAAGGACGTGTTCAAGGACCCCGAATCCCCAGGCAAGGGGCGCTTTCTCAACAGCCCGATCGGCTGGACCTCGGAAGTGGTCAACAAACAGAAGCTCAAGGCCTACGGCCTGGATGACAGCTACGTGAACTTCCGCAGCGGTTCGGGCGCGGCACTGGATGCCGAGATTGCCTCGTCGATCCGGCGTGGCAAGCCGGTGCTGTTCTACTACTGGTCGCCGACGCCGCTGATGGGACGCTACAAGCTGATCCAGCTGGAAGAACCGCCGTTTGATGCCGAGGCGTGGAAGACCCTGACGGATGCAGATAACCCTGATCCGAAGCCGACGCGGTCGTTGGCGTCGAAGTTGAGTATCGGCGTTTCTACGCCGTTCCAGAAGGAACATCCGCAGATTGCCGAGTTCTTTGAAAAGGTCGAGTTTCCGATTGAACCGCTGAATAAAGCCTTGGCGACCATGAGCGAAAATCACACCGCGCCACGTGAGGTGGCCCAGGCGTTTCTCAAGGAACATCCCGAGGTGTGGAAGGCATGGTTGACCGAGGATGTGGCGCAGAAGGTTGAAGCCAGCCTGAAATAACCACGGATCTTTCAGTTCAATGCGGATCAAGTGTGGGAGGGGGCTTGCTCCCGATGCAGCGTCTTAGTCACGGCATGGTTGACTGATTCACCGCTATCGGGAGCAAGCTTCCTTCCACATTCAGTTGCATTCCAAGATTAGAACCGGGTCTGTACCGCCAACTCAAAGGTTCGTGGCGAGCCCAAGTAATACGCCGGCGACACATGCGCAAACTCGGCATACACCTCATTGGTCACGTTGCGCACCCGGCCCGTCACCGAGGTGTGCGAGTCCACCTTATAGCGCAGGAACGTTCCGAACAGCGTGTAGGCTGGAACCGTCTGGGTGTTGGCATTGTCCGCAAACACCTCGGCCACATACCGCGCATCCACGCCACCTTGCCAGTCCTCGGCAAAATCATACGTCAGCCACAGGTTGCCCACGCGCTTGGGCACGTTGGTGGGCGTGTTGCCTTTGCGTGAGACCACCGCGCCGCTGGCGATTTTCTCATTGAAGTCATCGTATTCGGCGTCAACCCAGGCGAAGTTGCCTTCCGCCAGCAGCCTGGGCGTGATGCGCAGTGAACTCGCCAACTCGATGCCCCTGGAAGACTGCGCGCCGACCGGGATGCTGTTGGTGGGATCCAGCGGATCGGTCACGGCAAAGTCCTTGCGCTCGATCTTGTAGGCCGCCACGGTGGCCGAGCCGCGACCGTCCAGGTAGTCGAACTTACTGCCCACTTCCCACTGTTTGCCCGTCGAGACCTCAAACACTTGCGTGGTGGTCGTCGGTTGCTCGGCGGCGGTGCTGTATTGCACATACACATTGGCCGAGGGGATGAACTGATAGGTCAGGCCCACGCGGCCGGTCACCGGTTCCCAGCGGCGCTTGAAGTGGCGGGGGTTGGTGGCGGTTATCGCCCGGTGGTTGGTGACGTCCAGGTCGATGGCGTCATACCGCAAGCCGGTCAGCAGCGACAGTTTATCGGTGAGGCCCAGACGGTTCTCTACGAATAATGCCTGGGTGGTGACTTCGTTGGTCTTGTCCTTGCCGACGTTCTCTCGGGTTCGCGGGATGTCATAGAAGTGGCCGGGATCGAAGTTGTTTGGGTCTACCACGCTGTCGCCTGGCACATTCAGTGGGGTGTTGGTAGTGCTGTTGACCTTGTACTCGAAACCGCCGGACCAGGTGGCCGAGAGTCCGAAAATGTGGTCCTCGTGGCGCCACTCGAACTGGTTGCCGTTTTGTTCGCCCTGATGGCGCACCTGATAGGCCGTCGAGCGGTTTACCGCGCTGTTGTCGGCGTTGTACTGGTAGGTTTCCAGGTTGCGGTAATCGCGCTGGCTGTCCAAATGGTAGAGGGTGTTTTTCAGCGTTGTGCTGTCGTTGAGGCGGTAGTCGATGATCGAACGCACCCAGAGCGTGCGCTGTTCGTAGCGGCCGTCGGCGACGTTGTAGTTGTTGAAGCGGTTGCGCTTGTCGATCTTCAGTTCGCCGACCTTGGGGTTGAGCACCGGCGTGCCCCAGTAGGGGCTGTCTTCATGCTCGTCCTGGTATTCCAGCGCCAGGGTGTGGGACAGGTTCGGGGTGAGATCACTGAGCAGGGAAAACGCCAGGCTCCAGGCGTCGCGCTGGTCGCGGTCGATGTAGCTGTGGTTGGTGTTGCGGCTTACATCCAGGCGAGCGTAGTGCTGCACCTCGGCGCCGGGGTCGGTCAGGGCATGATTGACACCGAAGGCCATGCCGGCGGTGTCATAACTGCCGTAAGTGAGTTGCCCTTCGGCAGCCTGTTCCTCACGGGTGGCCAGCTTGGTCACGTAGTTGAGCGAACCGCCCACTGAGCCTGCGCCGTTGATCAGCGAGGAGGGGCCGCCCACCAGCTCCACCCGGTCATAGATCCACGCATCCACCGGGCGTGCCAGGCCGGTGGCGACGTTGACGCCGTTGAACATCTGGGTGATCTGGCTGCTGGTAAAGCCACGGTAGGAGACAAACCCGCCAAACCCCGGTGGAGCGCTGGCGTTAACGCCGGGCAAGGTATTGGCCGCATCGCGGAAAGTCTTGGCGCCGTGGCGCTCGATGTCATTGCGAGTGGCGATGGCCACTGACGCCGGGGTTTCCCGCACGCTCAAGCCCAACCGCGACGCCATGCCGCTGGATTGGTCCAAAGCCAAACCGGGCTCGACGGCTTGTTCGCCATCGATGGTCGTCGGGGCCAACTCAAGGGCCCAGGCGCAGACAGGCAGGCAGCCGAACAGGCCCGCCAACAGGGGTAGATGTTTCATGGTTGAATCCTGAAAAACTTGGCTTGAAAGCAACGCACAGCCATCCGTATTTCCTTGCGGAAACGGCGCTCAGTGCAGATCAGAAAGCGAAGGACTCAGGCGAAGGCAGGCGGCGCGCGCGGGTGGGCCGTGGGCCAGGTGAAGCGGGCAGGGATGTCAGCAGCCAGGACGATGGCAGGCGGGGGGGCATGAGGCTGTGGCAGCACCGCCACATTCAGGCTGGAACTCAGCGCCGGGCCCATGCCGCCGGTGGAACACAGCGGACAACCAAACGCCTTGGACAGTGTAGGCAAATTCTCTTCAGGGGCATTGGACGGCGTGGGCGCCTGGGTGCGCGGGTCCACCGTACAAAACTGACCGCCGATGCCATTGAGCTGCATCCCGACCATCTGCCCATGACCGATGCTGCAGGCGAACACATTGAACAGGACGCAGCAGTAAAGCATCCAGGCAATGAGCGAGCGATCGGCACGGGCAAGTTTCATGGGGCGGCACTTTACCATCAGCCGCCGACGAAATGCCTGCAGAAAATCTCAGGGCGACTATTCTGTTTCGCACCTTTTCAGGGAGAGCCAGCCATGAGCTTTGTTGTCGCACGATGGATTGTCGGCGTTTTTACCTGCATCAGCATGGTCCACCTCTACTGGGCCGCCGGCGGCAAACTCGGCAGCCTCGCCGCCATCCCCCAACTGCCCGGCGAATTCGCCAGCGGCCCAAAGCCAGCGTTCAAGCCCTCGGCGCTGGGGACGTTCCTCGTGGCGATGGGGCTGGTGGCGATTGCGCTGTTGGTGTGCCTGCGGGCTGGGCTGTACTTCTCGGCGGTGTCCCATGGTGCGCTGCAGTGGGGGATCAGCGCGATTGCCGTGGTGATGTTTGCAAGGGCGATTGGGGATTCGGAGTTGGTGGGGTTTTTCAAGAAGGTGGGTGGGTCGCGGTTTGCGAGGTTGGATACGTATTTTTATTCGCCATTGTGTTTGGTGTTGGGGGTGGGGTTGTTGGTGGTGGCGTGGGGGTGAGGGCCTGATTGCTCGTCAGGATGTGCATTCAATATTAAAGGTTGAATGTAGTACAAGTTGGACATGGAACCGGGGATTTTCTTGGCTTTTCCAAGTTTCAGGTACTCGTCGAATTCATGTGTTAGGTAATTTTTGTCTGTATATTTTTTGTATTTGCGCGGTAGCTCACATGCGTAAATATACAATCGCCAAACGTCAAAGCCGTCGACCCTATCATCAGGCCCGTAATCAAAATCGATGTATAGGTCAGATAGGTAAACGCAGCAACCAATACCGTGCAATTCGTAGGTCACGTCATCGGTGACAGAGCCTCGCTGGGGGATTTTCTTGGAACGCCATAACCGCAGAATGTTTTTAGTTCCGAAGCGTCGTTCGAGTAATTGCGTTGCATCATTCACTTTGGTCAGATATTCCGATATTAGGGTTTCTAATGTCTGCAACTGCATATATCTGCCTGCACTAGGGTATGCCTGTTTATAAGAGGGCTAATTTTTCAATTTTTCGAATTTGTTGTGTTGTGGTATTGTATTAAGCAAGTCAATAGTACTTGCATGAATTTTTTCTGATCAATGACAGGTGCGCTGAAGTAGGTGGCCATGCTTTTAAAAACTGCATCAAAACTGTCGTTTGCGGCTAAAAAGTGTGTGATAGAAGCGATGAACCACTCCTGCTCACTCCTCGTGTAATCTAGAAAGTCCGGCTTAGTCAATTCGTCAAAAAGCTCTATAAGTTCTCGCTCTTTATTTATGTTTTTTGAGGCGATAAGCCTCTCTCTCTCTAAGTCATCCGTATTTTCAATGTCATAAGTGAACAAGAGTCCGCGGATTATCGACATGTCAGGTTTGTTTTTCATTTTTAGTCATTTCTCCGTATATGCGGTTTTTGGCTTGCCTTGATTGTTCAGTATCACTCTTGCTTTACGCTGTTTGCTGTATTCCATTCCATCTTTTGAATATCCTTCGCCAACAACCTTGCCCATATCCATTGGTCGTAATGATGCTGCGAGTCCGTTTCTTCTAAAAATGAGCTGAGCTCGGTATATTGAGTTTAACTGATCCCTGTGACTGAGGTAATGAGTTGCAGCGGGGGGGTATTTAGGTTCCCCTGTTTTTGGACCTGATGTGTAGCGCTCAATAATTCCCGTCGTCGGATTCCTTGCGGTATTCAATCGTTCGAGCTGAGATTCGAGTGTTGTTTGTGCCCCGTGCTTTTCTAGGAAATGTGCTCCTGGAGTTGCTTTCTCAAGCTCGTCTAAGCGTCTATAGGCGTTAGCCTCAGCAAGTTCATCAACTCTTGCCTGGCGCTCAGCACGCGTCAGTTGCGGTAAAGCTGGCTCCCCATTATTAAGACTTGGCGCAGAGTTTTTAGCAGTAGCGCTTGGCTTGCAACCATCTCCGCCAGGACATGAGCTTAAGCCTAACGGATCAACCCACCCCGTAGGATTGGGCACGTACTGGTACGCATTGATCCCACCCGCCAGCCTCACCGGATCCGGCGTCAGGTACCGACCAATATCCGGATGGTAGTAGCGATGGCGGTTGTAGTGCAGCCCGCTTTCTTGATCGAAGTATTGGCCCTGGAAGCGCAGCGGGTTGTCGACTTTTCCGATGTCGAGACGGCTGATTTCACCGTACGCGCGGTAGTGCGCGGACCAGACAATTTCTCCGCCGGTGTCGGTGAGTTCCTGCGGGGTGCCGAGGTGGTCAAGTTGGTAGTGGTAGACCTTGGTTTCTTTTGGGCCGAAGCCTTCCAGGAGCGCCAGCGGGCGAAAGCTGTCCGGTTCGTAGAGGTAGCTGCGGTGACGGTCCGCGTGGTGCTCTGCGATCAGTTTGTCGCCTTGCCAGAAGAACTCGGTGGTTACGTCGTTGGCGGTTTTGCTGATACGCCGCCCAAACGGGTCGTAGCGGTAGCTGGCGGTCTGGCCGCTAGGTTGGGTGATGCCGATCAGCCGATGCTGGCAGTCGTAGCGGTACTCGGTGACGAGTGCGTGGCCTTTGCCGCGGCGTTCGCGGATGAGGTTGCCGAAGGCGTCGTAGTCGTAATGGTGGTCGCCTTGGATCATCAGGCGGTTGCCGGCGACGATGTCGGGGCCGGGACGGTCTTGCATGAGCAGGTTGCCGGCGGGGTCGTGGCCGAAGCGTTCTGGCTCGCCTTGGGAGTGGTCGGCGCGGGTGAGGCGGCTTAGTGGGTCGTAGTGGTAGTGGTGCTCGCCTTTGCGGGTGTCGAGCAGGCGGGTGAGGTTGCCGGATTTGTCGTAGTCGTAGTGGCGTTGGTAGAGGGTGTATTCCTGCTGGGTGACGGCGTTGGCGTGCAAGCGTTGCTGGTCGTCATAGTGGTAGTGGCTGATCAGTTGGCCTTGTTGGCGTTGGTGTTCCTGGCCGGCTTTGTAGAGATGCGAAGTGAGGATCTCGCCGTTCAGTTCGACGGTGGCCAGGTGGCCGCCTTTGTCGTGGTTGAAGGTGAGGCGGTTGTTGTCCGGCAGGCGCAGGTTTGTTAGTTGGCCGCAGGTGTCGTAGCCGTAGCGCAGGGTGCCCCAGCCTTGGTGTTCGGCGGTGAGGCGGTTTTGGACGTCGTATTCGTAGGCCAGGGCCCAGTGGCCGTCTTCGACGCTTAGGAGGTTGCCCTGGCGGTCGTAGGCGTAATCAACCTTGCTGTCATCAGGCAGGATTTTTCTTACGAGTCGACCGGCATGGTCTCGCTCGTAGCGGGTAATCAGCTGACTGCCGTCATCGCCGTGTTCGGTCTTTTCCTGAAGGTTGCCGTTGAGGTCGTAAACGTAAGCGGTGCGCTGACCGTCAAAGCCGATCTCCTGTTGGATCAGGCCGTTGGCGTGGTAATCAAGCTTGTAGGTTTCGCCAACCTCGTTTTCGATTTCAGTCAGTAACAAGCGTACGTTGTCGTAGCGGTAGTTGACCTGGCTGCCATCGGCATTGATGCGGCGGCTGATCAGGTGCAGGCCGTCGGCGTATTCGTAGCGGGTGACGTTCCCCAGTTCATCGCGTTCGGAAGTGATTTTTCCGTAGGGGTTGTAGCTGTATTGGCGCGTATCACAGCCGGGATTGGTCAGTTTTACCAGGCGACCTGCTGCATCCCACAGATACTGGGTCAGCGCCCCATGTTCATCCTCCCGGGCCACCTGCCGGCCAAGGTCGTCATAGCGATAACGCTTGAACCCACCATTCGGCAACTGCTCTTCAAGCAACTGCCCACGCTCATTCCAAACCAACTTCTGACAGCTGTGGTCCGGATACCAAACCTGCGTCAGTTGCCCGTATTTGTTGTAGCTGTAGGCAGTCGAATTTCCGTCAGGATCGGTCCTGCGAATGACATCGCCCTGATCATTCCGCTCATACTTCCAAACCGCTTCACCACGCCTTACAACCCGCACGAACCCGTTGTCATGCTCGTAGGTCGTCGGCTCATCCTCCCCCGGAAACAACGCCACCAAGCGTCCGGCTTCGTCGTACTGATACGCCGTCACCGCTCCCAGCGGGTCCTGCTCAACCGTCAACCGGCCTTTTTCATCGTAAGATTTAAAGTGCTCGGCACCGTCCGGATCCACCCGCTGCACCAGCCGCGCCCGCTGGTCATGCACGTAGACTTCCTGGCTGCCATCGGCGTTAAACACCGTGACCTGCCCGTTGTCATCCCAGGCATACCGCGTGTCCATCTGCGAAAAACTGGCCCAATGCCGCACACACCGCGCCGCCTTACCAGCCCGTTCCCACTCCCAAAAAAAACTCGCCCCACCGGCCAAACCACGCTCAAGAATGACGTGCTGTTCGTCGTACCGATAAACCTCGCTTTCACCGACAGCGTTAGTCGCAGAAACCAGTTGCCCAGCACCGTCATACGCGTAGGAAACAACGTTCTGTTCCGTCACCCAGACAAAAGGCTCAAGACCCGTGGCCCGCTGGATCTGATAATCCACCGCCACGATCCGCCCCGACGCATAACGCAAAAACAACGAACGCCCGACACCGTTATCCAGCCGCTCAATCTGCCCCAGATAATTGCGGGAAATGCGCAACCGGTTGTCATACGCATCGCTGATCGCCGTCAGCACACCGTCGCGAAAGTGGTAGAACCGTGACGCCTGCGCCAGCACCAGTTCATCAGGCAACGACCCCAAGTAGATCGCCGCTTCCGCCAAACTATTGGTAATCGCAGGCCGAGAAACCGTAGGCAAGGGCAGGGTGGTCGACCTATTTTCATGATCCGTCCACACCACCGAATCACCGGAAACACTCAACCGATGCGCCAGCGAGTGACTCCAGCCAAACCCCAACCCACAATCCATTTCCACCGCACTGGTGCGGTACAAGCGCGTCCACTCAAACGGCAAAATTCCGTCCAACGCCCCATCGGTCAGCGTCAGCAGTTCCTCGCCGGTGACCATCGACACCGGGCAACCGTTAGTGGCTGTTTTGTCGGAAGAGGCAGCCGCATCCCCGTTGGGATTGCGAGCAGCAGCCGGCATATCATCCACATGCTCTTTCTGCTTCAGCACCGCGTTCTGCCGCGCCTTCCAGCGCATCTGCATCGTGCCTTGCTTGAGCGCGCCGACCACCCCGCGAACCGCGACTGCCTTATAGCGATCCACGGCCTGCATGAACTTCGTCAGAATCGCCAAAAGACCCTTAACAAAGCTCACCGCTGCATCAAGAATCTGCGCCCCATACTTGACCAACCGCAGACTCAAATACGCCACACCCGCCGCCGGCAAGGCGATGGTCAACACCACGCCAATCACCAAGTCGATCAGCAGCGACACCACAAACCCAGCCGCCACGTTCGCTATTTCACTGGGTGGCAATGCATCCAACCAGATCATCGCCGTGCGCAACATCAGGTACAGCGCTGCCTCGTCACTGGCCAGCAACATGGCCTGTTCCATGACCTTGGGCGCATCGGTGGCGATCTGCGCCAACTTGGTCGCTTCGGTGCCCAACTGCTCGACGTACTTCAGCGGGTCTTCAAGAATCGCCTGCACCAGCTTGATGCTGTCCCACACATCACGAATCGCCGCCCAACTGCCCGCCAACAGGCCGCTGCCAATTGCACTGGCGGTTGAGCGTTCCCAGTGCGGTTTGAAGCCAGACCACTGCTCCCGAAGCCACCGCTCCAGATCCCCGGTCAGCCCGGCGTAAGAGGCAAACAGCGCGTCGACCTGTTCCTCGGACACCCCGCCTTGCACCCGCACCTGATAGCGCTCGCCCGCCGCGCAGTGGTGCGAGCCCTTACCCTGTTCATCCAGCATGATCACGGTGGAGCTGCCATCATCCAGCCCGATGACCTCGACCGGGATATTGCCAATCGGCACGTCATACACCGACTCGAACAAGCTCTCGATCTTCAGCTCGCCGCCCACCGGGCAGCGGGTCACGGTCGAAAAGTCAGCATCGGAAAGGCTCACCGATTGCTGCGCATCCCCCAGCCGCAACACCCGGTCCATCCCCAACAACGACGGCATGTCCAGCCCATGGCTCACGGCGTCCAGCGCACGCGAATACCACGCGCCCATCTGCTGGCGATAAATCACCAGGCTTTGATGAAAGCCGTCCAGTTCATGTTCGATCAGGGCAATGTGGGAAGCGTGGGTCATCCGTGACGTCTCGACACAGGGCAAGGCGTCGGAGCATGCCGCAGCAAAAAGCGGCTGGATGAACGGTTGAGAAATTCAGAAAAGGCCTACTACACAGCGGGAAAATCCGCGAGAAACCCAGCTAAACGGCTACACAAAAAAGCGATAAACCTGATTGCATTCGCACGTCTCAAATAAAAATCGCTCTCATCCTTGCCCGATTTCCCGACATGGCCGTCATGGTTAATAGAACCTCCCTTACGCAGGATTTCCCATGTCGCGTCTCGCTCGTCCCTTGCATCCACTGGCCCTGTCAGTGGCGATGGCTTTTGTCGCCGTGCCGTTGCTCACCGTCCAGTCCTCCTTCGCCGAAGAGAGCAGTAACACCGTGCGCAGTTTCTCGATTCCTGCCGGTGACTTGAGCCAGGCGCTCAATAGCCTGGCCGAGCAGGCGGGGTTGGTACTGGCATTCGATGCAAGCTTGACCCGGGGCAAACGCAGCAAGGGATTGAGCGGTCCATACGACACCGATGTGGCGCTGAACCAGTTGCTCACCGGCAGCGGTTTGCAAGCGTTGAAGATCTCCGCTGATCGCTACCGTCTGGAAGCCATCCCGGAGAGCGGCGGCGCCATGGAGCTGCAGGCCACCACCATCAGCGGTGCCTACCAGAGCGAAAGCCCGACCGGGCCGGTGTCCGGCTATGTGGCCACGCGCAGCGTGTCGGGCACCAAGACCGATACCGCGCTGATCGAAACCCCGCAGTCGATTTCCATCGTCACCAAAGACCAGATGCGTGCGCAAAACGCCGAGAGCCTCAACCAGATCCTGCGCTACAGCGCCGCCGTCATCCCGGAAACCCGTGGCGCCACCGCGTCGCGTCTCGACCAGTTGACCATCCGCGGTTTCTCCCCGGCCACCTACCTGGATGGCCTGCGCATGCCATCGAGCCGTGACGCCTTGCCGCAGAAAGACGCCTTTGACCTGGAGCGTGTGGAAGTGCTGCGCGGCCCGGCGTCGGTGTTGTACGGGCAGGGCACGCCGAGCGGGGTGATCAACATGGTCAGCAAACGCCCGCTGGACACGCCGTTTCACGAAGTGGGTGTGGAATACGGCACCTTTAACAAGAAGCGCACCACCTTCGACTTGAGTGGTCCGCTGGACGATCAGGGTGTGTATTCCTACCGTGTCGCCGGGCTTTTCGACGATGCGGATGGCCAGGTAGAGCACACCGAGACGCGCCGTCAGTCATTGTCCAGCGCCTTCACCTGGCGCCCGGACGACGCCACCTCGCTGACCCTGCTCGGGCATTTCCAGAAGGACCCCAAAGGCGCCTCCTACGGTTCGGTGCCGGCCTGGGGCTCGGTGCTGCATAGCCCGACCGGGCGCAGCATCGATGTGGATTTCTACGATGGCGAAAAGAACTTCGAGAAAAGCGACCGCGAGTACTACTCCATTGGCTGGGCGTTCGAGCATCACTTCGATGACGTGTGGACGGTACGCCAGAATGCGCGCTACCTGCGCAGCGAAGGCCAGTATCGCAGCCTCTACAGCAACTACCTGCAGACGGATTACCGCACCATTCGCCGTTCGACCATCGCCAGCGATGTCAACATGGATGCCTACACTCTCGACAACCAGTTGCAGGCCAAATTCGACACCGGCCCGCTGCAGCACACCTTGTTGATGGGGCTCGACTACCAGAACACCAGCACCGACACCCTGTCCGGGTCAGGCGTCTACACCGCAGGCCCGACCCTGGATATTTTCAATCCGGTGTATGGCGCGGCGGTCCCGGTGCCGGCTTACACCACCGATGGCACCTCGCGCAGCGAACAGACCGGTGCGTATCTGCAAGAGCAGATGAAGTGGGACAAATGGGTGTTGCTGCTGGGCGGTCGGTATGACTGGGCCAGCACCGATAACAGCACGCAGACCCTCAGCAGCGGTGCCAAGAGCAAGTCGTCGCTGGACAGCAAGGCGTTCACCGGCCGTATCGGCCTGGTTTACCTCTTCGATAACGGCCTGGCGCCGTATGCCAGCTACGCGGAGTCGTTCAACCCGCAATCGGGTACCGGTTACGGCGGTTCGGTGTTCAAGCCGACCGAAGGCAAGCAGTATGAAATCGGCATCAAGTACCAGCCGCCGGGCAGCAACAGCTTTATCACTGCAGCTATTTTCGACCTGCGCCAGACCAACGTGCTGACCACCGACCCGGACCCCACTCACCTGTGTGGCACCGGGCGTTGCCAGAGCCAGGACGGCGAAGTGCAATCGCGTGGCTTTGAACTGGAAGGCAAGGCCAGCCTCAACGATAACCTGGACATCACCGCCGCCTATGCTTACCTGGACAACCGCCTCAGTAAGTCCAACAACACCGTACGTTATGCGCCTATCAGCGACATCGGCGTAGGCCCGGCCATCGCTGCCGAAGGCACCACCACGTACGGCGTGCCGCGCCACACCGCCTCCGCGTGGGCCGACTACACCTTCCACGACGGCCAGCTCAAAGGCTTCGGCGTTGGCGCAGGCGCGCGGTATGTCGGTTCGTCTTGGGGCGATACCGCCAACACCCTCAAAGTGCCGGGCTATACCCTGTTTGACGCAGCGGTGCACTACGACATCCCGAACATTACCCACCTCAAGGACAACCTGCGTTTGGCCCTCAACGCCACCAACCTGGCGAATAAAGAGTATGTCGCGTCCTGCTATTCCTACTCGTGGTGCTGGTATGGCTCGCAGCGCACCGTGCAGGCAAGTGCGACTTACCAATGGTGATGAGGGGCAAATAAGGCACTTTAATGGCCCCCTTGTAACAAAATCCTCGCCAGAATCGCTTTTATTTTCAGGTGGTTAGGTGGGGATGCAAATGCGCACTGTTGGAATCATGCTGATCGCCTGCTCCCTGGCCGGCGGCGCGGCTGCCGTGCAGGCACGGGAGCTGCGCGAAGGTGACAAGTACATGTGCAGTTGGGGCGCCGGCACCGCCGCCAGGGCCCAGGAGCTCAAGTTGTCCGGGGTGTCGCTGTATGCGGCGCGGCAGAAGATCCAATCCATGAAATTCAATAAATCGTGGATGCGCATGATGGCCATGGGCATCACCGAACAAACCTACGACAGCCGCTCGCGGCTCAAGCCTGAGGCGATTCGCCAGGGCTTCTACCAGGATTGCGTGCGCTATAAAGTCGCGCGTAAGTGACCACTTAGCCCGACAACGGTGAGCGCTCATCGTCCTGGAAATACGCCTTTGCCGT
The DNA here is from genome assembly GCF_002859085.1 of Pseudomonas sp. QC2. Lineage (NCBI taxonomy): Bacteria > Pseudomonadati > Pseudomonadota > Gammaproteobacteria > Pseudomonadales > Pseudomonadaceae > Pseudomonas > Pseudomonas sp. QC2. The sequence continues at coordinate 93,343 of NZ_PKKS01000006.1, read as the reverse complement.
TTCAATAAATCGCTGATTGGCCTGGGACAGGTACTCGTTGGCGCGCCAGCACAGGTTGAAGTGCATGAACTGCGCGGGCTCGAAAGAAACACCCGCGAGCCCGGGTTCCTGCTCCTGCACTGAACGCAGCAGGGTGGATATGCCCATTCCGCTGCGGGTGGCGGTAATCACCAGCGGCACGAAATTACTCTCCAGGGCAATGCTGAACCGAACCCGAGCCGCGCTGCAAAAGGCGTCCAGCAGATGGCGCTGCAGGAAGGTGTTGTCGAACACCAGCATCGGCTCGTCCTGCAAGCGCGCGGCCGGGATGGACGACGCTGCCGCCAGTGGGTGCTGCGCATGCATGCACAACACCATTTCGTCACTGCCGAGCAACACCGACTCCCAATCCGGATCGACCCGCCGCGACTCCAGTAGCGCCACATCGATGTCCCGCGTGGCCAGGCGATTGCTGATGTCATCGGCGCTGCCTTCCACCACATGCATGGCGATGCCGGGGTAGCGGGCGCGAAATTGCATCAGCAATTCGGGAATATGACGGATGCCATACATCGGCGGCACGCCGACGCGGATCTCGCCGCTGTGCAACTGGGTCAGGTCCTGCAATTCACGCCGGGCACCGGCCAACCCTTCAAGGCACGCCTCGGCACGCGCCAGGAACAATTGCCCCTCGGCCGTCACGCTGATCTGCCGCGTGGCACGGTTGAACAGGGCTACGCCCAGCTCCTCTTCCAGGCGACTCACCGCCATGCTCAGCGCCGGTTGTGCCACGTGCAACGCCTGGGCCGCCTTGGTGAAGCTGCCTTGACGGGCGATTTCGACGCAGTACTCCAACGCTTTCAGGTTCATACGGGCTCGCATAACAAAGTGTGATGAGTGGCTTCACAAATGGATATTTTCTGTGATGAGGGCAAGTCTATAACCTGTCGGCATTCTTCTCCATGCCGAGTGCCACACGATGCCCAACTTTCGCGCCTATTGGCTTGTCACCCTGATCGTCGGCGCCCTGGGCGGTAGCCTTGCCAGTTGGGCGGGGTGGCCATTGCCGTGGGTGATTGGCTCGCTGGTGGCCGTGATGCTGACTCGCTGCGCCGGTGGCCGGGTGCCGGAGATTCCCCATGGGCGCCACGTCGGGCAACTCATCGTGGCGGTCGCCATCGGCTGTCATTTCGCGTTGCCGGTGATGCAGCAGGTGGCGGCCCACCTTGGGCTGATCGTCACGGCCGTGTTGCTGACGCTGTTGCTGGCGTTCTGTTCGGTGCTGATCCTGCATCGCTGGGGCGTGCCCTTCAGCACGGCGTTCTTCGCCTTGATGCCCGCCAATTCCAGCGAGATGGTGCACCTGGGTCGCCAACGGCAGGCGGATACTGCATTCATCGCGGCCGCCCACAGCATCCGGTTGCTGTTGATCCTGCTGACGGTTCCTGCCGTTGCCACCTTCGGCCTGCCCGCGGTGGCTGCGCCTGCGCCATTGCCGGTGATCTGGCCATGGCTGATCTTCATCCTGGCGATGGGCTGGCTGGCGGCCCTGGGTTTCAAGCAATGCAAGCTGCCCAACCCGTGGACGTTCGGGCCGTTCCTGATCTGCGCGGTGGGGGTGGGCTGCAATAACTTGTCGATGAGCATGCCGGGCTGGCTCAGCGGCAGCGGGCAGTTGCTGATCGGCTGTGCATTGGGCGTCGTGTTTGACCGCAGTTTCTTCCGTCGTGCGCCGGGTCTGCTGGCCAAGGTGCTGCTGTTATTGACCGCTTCGGTGATCACCACAGCGTTGGCTGCCTGGGCGCTCGGCGCCGGGTTGGGCATGCCGTGGTTGTCGCTGGCCCTGGGCATGATGCCCGGCAGCGCACCGGAAATGAGCCTCACCGCCGAGGCCCTGGGCCTGGCCGTGACGCTGGTGACGGCGATGCAGGTGATCCGCATGCTGCTGATCCAGGCGGCGTGCTTGCCACTCTATCGCCTGCTGAACCCGGAGAAGCAGGTGCAAGCACCGGTCAGTGCAAAATCTGCGTAAGCCTGTCCAACTTCGCCTTGGCGCTCCTCGCCATACTGGGGTCAGGTAAATGAAGAGGAACAGGCGATGACTGACTACGTATTGACACCCACCCCAACCCCATCCCTCGCGGTACAGGGCAGTGCGGCGCGCTTCCCGCTGCGCCGGGTGTTCTGTGTGGGCCGCAACTACAGCGAGCACGCGCGTGAGATGGGGCATGACCCGGACCGTGAGCCGCCATTCTTCTTCATGAAACCGGCGGACGCCGTGGTGCCGGCCGAAGGCGTGATCGCTTATCCGCCGCTGACCGCCGACCTGCACCACGAAGTGGAACTGGTGGTGGCCATCGGCAAAGATGGCGTGAACATCAGCCCGGAACAGGCGTTTTCCCACATCTGGGGGTACGGTGTCGGCATCGACCTGACCCGTCGCGACCTGCAAGCTCAGGCGAAAAAGCTCTCGCGTCCGTGGGAATGGGCCAAGGCGTTTGATGAGTCCGCGCCAAGCACCGCACTGCAACCGGTGAGTGCGGTAGGGCACCCGTCCAGCGGCAGAATCTGGCTCCAGGTCAATGGCGAACAACGCCAGGTGGGCGATCTGGCTGACCAGATCTGGTCTGTCAGTGAAGTGATCAGCCATGCCTCCCACGCTGTCGCGCTCAAGGCCGGCGACCTGATCTTCACCGGCACGCCCGCCGGCGTTGGCGCGTTGCAGCCAGGCGATGTGGTCACCGCCGGCATCGACGGCATCGGCGAGTTACGTTTCACCCTCCGCCAACGTTGAGGCTAAAGTGGGGCCCAGGCCACCCGAGAGACCCTTATGCCAGGCACCCGCGTCACCACTTACGGCATGGAACAGCGCAGCGACCGCCCCGACTTTTACATCCGCGACAAACGCGCGAGGGCGGCGCTCACCCATCCTCATCGCCATGAGTATTTCCAGATCCAGATCAACCTGGGCGGCGACACCGTGCAGCACATCGGCGGCGCGGTGCGGCCGTTTCCGCGCAAGGCGCTGGCGTTTATCCTGCCTCACCGGTTGCATGTGATTCCCCATCCCGAGGACGGCGAGTTCATGCTGATCAACTTCAGCCAGGCGTTTTTCCTGCCGCAACTGACTTGCGATCCCCTGGACCTGGAAGACATCCCCATCGGCCAGGCCCCCGAGTTGTCGCCGTTTCGCTTCCAGGAACAGCTGGACTTCATCCTCGATGATGCGGCCTTCACTCATGTGCAAACCTGGCTCACGCACATGCGCGAGCTCGACGCTCACCGTACCTTCGGCGCGCGCGAGCGCCTCAAGGGCTACCTGTTTCAACTGGTCGGCCTGGTGTGTGAGCAGTACGCCGAGCCCTTGCAAGCCCTGGCCGCCAACAATGCCACGCGACGTGGGCGCAAGGATGCATTGGCGCGTGTGCAGGGGTACATTCGCGAGCACCTGCATGAGCCGACCCTCAACCTGACCGACACGGCCGCCGCTGCGTTCCTGTCACCCAACTACCTCACCCACCTGTTGCGCAAGGAAACCGGTAAACCTTTCTCGCACCTGGTGCTCGACCGGCGCATGCAGTTGGCGCGCACGTTGTTGCTCAACAGTGCGCAACTGATTGGCCCCATCGCGCACCGTTGCGGGTTTACCGATGAGGCGTATTTTTCCCGTTGTTTCCGTAAGGCCCATGGGTTGGCGCCGGGGCAGTTTCGTCGCCAACAGCAGGGGGATGCGGTGTAGGCCACAGGTTTACAAATCCACGACAATCGCTGTGTTTGTATTTGCATACAATTGCGACCTTCATCAGGGAGGCCAGTATGCAAGCAACGATCCGGGCGGCGACACAGGACGATGTCGATACGCTGTTCACTATTCGTACTTCAGTGGTGCAAAACCACTTGAGCGTCGCGCAGATGGCCGGTTTGGGCATTACCCCGCAGGGGCTGGCCGATAGCATCCGCGCCGCGCCCTGCGCATGGATCGCTGAAGTGAATGGCCAGCCGGCCGCCTTCAGCATGGTCGACCTGGCCACGGGCGAGGTATTTGCGCTGTTCGTGTTGCCGACCCACGAGAACCTGGGCCTGGGACGTCAACTCATGGCGGTGGCCGAAGCCGCGTTGTTTGAACACCATGCCACGCTGTTTTTGATTACCGACGGGCGCGACCACGTCCGTGCCAACGGGTTTTATCGGCGCCTCGGCTGGGCGGTGACGGGGCAGGTCGAGGGCGACGACGTACGTTACGAGAAGAGCAGGGCGCCGTAAGCTCATGAACGCACCCGAGCTGCCGTCCTCCAATAGCTTTCGCTACTTCATCGTCGCAGTACTCTGCGTCGCGGTGTTGCTGGGTATCTATTTCGTCCGGCTCAACGCCGACGTGGACCGCGAACGGGAAGCCGCCAATGAGCGCCTGGCACTGTGCAGGCAGGTGGAAAGTGTGGCGCGTTTGGTGTTGTCTAATACTCTTGAAACCCGAGACACATGCGAGCAGTTGATCGGGCACACACCGAAAAGTGCCACACCGCGTTAATCCAATAACCCTTTTTTATAAGTGGAAATATAGGCGCTAGTTGCACCAAAAAGTGGCACTTATATGCCTGGGTACCTTAAAAAAGGTGTGGTTATTGAACGACTTACGGCGCTTTTAATCCGACGAAAGGAATAAAATAATCTTGTTACGGCTTTTTACAGTCGGTACTATAGCCGGGCGTTCACCTCCCACGGTTTATGCATTTTTAAATCCCAAGTTTCCATCAGCTACTTGGGATTTTTTTTGCCTGAAATTTGGCCTCGACGTCAAACTTCCGCGTTGCTGAACTCCGCACGCATCCGCCCGTTACGTTTGGCCTGGTACAGCAACTTGTCGACCTCTTCGACAAACACCAGCATCGGACTCTCAGGTTTTACCAGGCGAGTGCCGACGCCGAGGCTCAAGGTCAGCAGGTTCGAGACCGCCGAAAAACCATGCTCGATCTGCTGCTGGCGGATCAGATGCAGGCAGCGTTGCGCGACTTGCCTGGCCGACGCGGCATCGGTTTCCGGCAGCAGCCACACAAATTCTTCGCCGCCGATACGCGCAATGAAATCCCGTGGCCGGTTGGCTGCCTTGGACAGGGTGTGCGCGACGTGGCGCAAGCACTCATCGCCCTTGATGTGGCCGTAGTGGTCGTTGTACTGCTTGAAAAAATCGATATCCAGAATGATCAACGACAGGGGTAGCTGGCTGCGTTGGGCGCTGGCCCATTCCCGTTCCAGCACGGTATCGAACATGCGCCGGTTGGCGATGCCGGTCAGGCCATCCTGGTAGGAATATTCCTCGAGTTGTTTTTGCAGGCGCACCAAGTGCTCTTCGGTTTTCTTGCGCTCACTGATATCGAACATAAAACCGATCAGCGCCTCGACCTCACCGTCCTTACGCACCACATGCACCACGTCACGAATCCACACGTAGTCGCCGTTCACGGTCAGCGCCCGGTAATCCGCCTCATGGTCCACCCCGGCGCGAGATTGCGATACGCAGAAATTCACCACGTATTCGCGGTCGTCCGGGTGCATGCGCTCGACCCAATCGTCCACGCTGACCCAGCTTTGCGGGGTCCAGCCGAGTAATGTCTCGATCTGCGGGCCGATGTAGCTGAAGGTCATCGTCTGCCAATCGATGCGCCAGGGGATGGCCTTGGTCGACTCCAGCAAGGTCTTGTACACATCGCTGTCGGGCTGGCTCGGAGGGTCGATGCTCATGGTGGGCTGCTCACAATGATGGCCAAAAGCCAAGAGCGTCTTTTGATCGGCGCGTGGAGTCAAGTGCTCACCGACGCAGCAGACGGGAGGTATCTTTGAACCGGTGTCCGGTCGGGTCGAGCTGTTGCTGACGGGCGTGTCCCCCAAGGGTTTGGACAGCATCCGTTCCATCTCAAACCTGATTGGCGAGTTGCGCACCGAGATCAAGGCCGGGCGCCGTGGGTTTGCGGCGGTCAGCTAGCCGTTGACGGTGTGGGACGGCGTGTCGAGCGCGCCGTAATAACGCCAGCAGCAATGGCGGTGTTCCGGCACGATCACACAGCCGCTGAGGCTGACGATCAGCAATGCGGCAACCAGCATGGAAAGTCGGCGGTACATGGTGTTTCCTCTCGGGTTGATCAGCGTTAATCCTTCAACGCTGCCACCTGCATAAATCCGTCGCGAAGCTTTCAAACATTTCATCAAGCCCCGCCATCCTCTGGGCAATACTGCCCGTCAATAATCCGCGCGTTGTGCGACGGATTATTTCGTACCCGCCGTTCAACCCATCAGCGACCTGCACTTTCGCGCGTTGCATGAAGGAGTTGCCATGAGACCCCTGGCCAAATTGCGTTTTGCCTTGCTTGCTCCGCTGGCCCTCGCCGCGTGTATCAGCACCCCGGTGTTTGCCCAGACCGACATCATCATCCGCCAGGCGCCGCCGCCGGCACGCGTGGAAGTGATCCCCGTGGAGCGTCCGGGTTACGCCTGGGACCGTGGGCACTGGCGCTGGGAAGGGCGCGGTTACGCTTGGGTGCCGGGGCACTGGCAGCCGGTCATGCGCAATGCGCGTTGGGAACCGGGCCATTGGGAAGCGCATGGCCCCAACTGGTACTGGCGTGAAGGGCATTGGATCCGCTGAAGTCTTAGAGAACTGCCCGATTGAAAGACACTGATCCGGACGTTGAACTGCTGGCGCGTATCGGGAACAACGAACCTGCGGCCGTCAACGAAATGGTGACGCGCAAACTGCCGCGTCTGCTGGCGCTTGCCGGCCGGATCCTGGGGGATGCCGACGAAGCCAGGGACGTGGCCCAGGAAAGCTTCCTGCGCATCTGGCGTCATGCGGCCAGTTGGCGCAGTGGCGAAGCGCGCTTCGACACCTGGTTGCACCGGGTGGCGCTCAACCTGTGCCATGACCGTTTGCGTCGGCGCAAGGAGCGCCCGCTGGCCGAGGCGGACACGCTGGCGCTTGCAGACAGCGCGCCGCCGCTGGATGAACAGCTGGAGACCACTGAGCGCAACGCCCGCATGGCCGCTGCCCTGGCCGCATTGCCCGAGCGTCAGCGCGAAGCCATTGTGTTGCAGTACTACCAGGAGCTGTCGAACATCGACGCCGCGGCCCTGATGAATATCAGCGTCGAGGCACTGGAGAGCCTGCTGTCGCGGGCCCGACGCCAGTTGCGCAGTCAACTTGCCGACACACCCGGGCTTGCCCGCCCAGGAAGGGGAACATCATGACACCCGAACGATTTGCTTATCTGGCCGACGCCTATGGGGCCGACTTACAGCGTTGGCCTGCGGCCGAGCAAGACGCGGCCCAGGCGCTGCTCGACAGCGCGAATCCCAGCGCCCGCGAAGCCCTGGAACAGGCGGGCTGGCTGGACGCCCAACTGGACAGCCATCAAGCGGTATTGGCTGACCCGGCCCTGGCCCGGCAGATCCGTCAGTCAGCGCCGCGCCGTGTGTCGTTCTGGTCGCGCTATGCGGCTTGGCTGTCACCTGCGGGCCTGGTGGGCGTGGGCATCGCCGGGGTCGTCACCGGCATGCTGGTGGCGTCCATGAGCGTGCCGCTGCCGATGCTGTCCTCCGAGGTGCTGCCCAGCGTCTTCGATCAGGGTGATGCGCAAGTCATCTTTACCGTCAACGCCGAGGAAACCGAGCAATGACCGCCCAATCCCTGAAACCGTGGTTGCTTGTTTCGGTCTTGCTCAATGTGTTTTTGATCGGCGGGGTGGGCGGTGGCCTGTACCACTGGATGGCCGGCGCCAAGCCTGCCGACATGGTGGTCAACCAGCATGGCTTGCGTCAGGCCATGATCAAGTTGCCGCCGGAGCGGCGCAGGGAGTTGCGCCAACTGTTGCGCCACAACAGTGCTGACAGCCAGCCGTTGATCATGGCCGGGCGTGCGGCGCGCCTGGGGGTGATCAAGCAACTGGAAGCGCCGACGCTGGACCGAGACGTGCTGGTCACCGAATTGGCCAAGGCCCGCGAAGCGGATATGGCACTTCGTGCGTTGGTGGACACGACCTTGGCGCAGTTCGCCAGCACCTTGCCCCAGGATGAACGGCAGAAACTGGTGGAGGCGTTGTACTTGCGCGGGCAGGGTAAACCTGGAGAAAAGCTCAATAAGCCGGTGTTGAATTCGAGATGACGGGCAAAAAAAATCCCGCCTGTAAGGGCGGGATCAGGATTCAGGGTGGCCCGTGAATCAGGAAGGGAACAGCTCGCTCAGCTTCATCGCCAGCATCATGTCGCCTTCGGTGCGCAGCTTGCCGCCCATGAAGGCCTGCATGCCGTCGGTGGAGCCGTCGACGATGCCTTCCAGGGTTGCGCTGTCCATGACCAGGGTCACTTGGGCGTCCGGGTTCTCGCCTTCGTGCAGTTCACAGGTCTTGTCTTTGACGACCAGAGAAAAGTTCTTGGTGTCGTCGATACGGAAACCGAACACCAGGTCCAAGCCTTCGGCAGCGCTTGGGTTGAATTTGGCTTTCATTGCTTCTACAGCTTTGGCTACGTCAGTCATGGTTTCGATCCTTTAGGGTGGAGTCCAGTGACCTTGGGGTCACGGTTGGCCGCAGTTCATCGGAACGTGATGAGCTGCGGCGCCTTCAACAGTTGCAAGTGGGTATGACTGTTGAAGGAAGCCAGTGCCACCTCGCGACCACGGAATTTCAGCTGGTTGAGCGAGGTGTTAACAATTTGCCAGTTCAGTTCGAAGGCCTGGGCCGCGGGCATTCGGGTAATCAGGTGGAGCAGGGCGGTGATGGTGCCACCGGAGGTGAACACTGCGATCTTCTGCGAGTTGTCCGCCGCTTCCAGAATGCGTTGCAGGCCACCTTGGACGCGCTCCACAAAGCCCAACCAGCTCTCCAACCCAGGTGGGTCATAGGTGCCGGCCAGCCAGCGGTCAATGATCAGGGCGAAGATGCGCTGGAATTCGCTGCGGTTCTGCGCGGCATTGCGCAGGATCTCCAGGGCCTCGGGTTCGGTGCTGAGCAGGTCGGGCAGCAGGGCGCGGATGATCGCTTCTGCATCGAATTCGTTGAACGCGCTATCGGTTTCCAGGGCCGGCACCGGCAGGCCGAGGGCGTGGTACTGATCGAAGGCGGCGGTGGCGGTGTGCTGCTGGCGGCGCAGGTCGCCGGCCACGCAGCGGTCGAAGACCAGGCCCATGTCCGCCAGGTGGCGACCGAGCACTTGCGCCTGCTCCACGCCGACGGGCGACAGGACGTCGTAGTCGTCTGCACCGAAGGAGGCCTGGCCATGTCGAATCAGATAGATGCTGCCCACGTCCGTTTTCCCGGTACGTTGAAAGTCAGGCGAGGTTATGAGGATGCCTGCGAGCTGTCAATGAAAAAACATACGCTTGTTTTAAAAGCGCGTTAGAGCGCTGGGTTGCTGGCTGTTTGATCACTGGCCCGAACGCGATGCCGTCGGTATGCTGGGGCAATCCGCGCCCGGCGCACCGCACTTGTAAGGAGAACTATGGATTTTTTGGCCGAATACGCGAGCTTTCTGGCGAAGACCGTCACCCTGGTGGTCGCTATTCTGGTGGTATTGATCAGCTTTGCCGCGCTGCGCAGCAAGGGCCGTCGCAAGTCCGCCGGCCAATTGCAGGTCAGCAAACTCAATGATTTCTACAAGGGCCTGCGTGAGCGCCTGGAGTCGAGCCTGCTCGACAAGGACCAGCTCAAGGCCCTGCGCAAGTCCGAAGGCAAAGCCGAAAAGAAGAAGGGCAAGCACAAAGCCGACGCCAAGCCTCGGGTGTTTGTGCTGGATTTCGACGGCGATATCAAGGCCTCGGCCACCGAGAGCCTGCGTCATGAAATTACCGCCTTACTGAGCCTGGCCACGCCCAAGGACGAAGTGGTGCTGCGCCTGGAAAGCGGCGGCGGCATGGTCCACAGCTATGGCTTGGCCTCGTCGCAACTGGCGCGTATCCGTCAGGCCGGTGTGCCCTTGACCGTGTGCATCGACAAGGTCGCGGCCAGCGGCGGCTACATGATGGCGTGCATCGGCGAGAAGATCATCAGCGCCCCGTTTGCCATCCTCGGCTCGATTGGCGTGGTGGCGCAGTTGCCCAACGTCAACCGCCTGCTGAAGAAGCACGATATCGACTTTGAAGTCCTGACGGCCGGCGAGTACAAACGCACCCTCACGGTGTTTGGCGAAAACACCGAGAAAGGCCGCGAGAAGTTCCAGGAAGACCTGGACATCACTCACCAGCTGTTCAAGAACTTCGTCTCGCGTTACCGCCCGCAGTTGGCCATCGATGACGTAGCGACCGGGGAAGTGTGGTTGGGTGTTGCAGCCCTCGACAAGCAACTGGTCGACGAGCTGCAAACCAGCGACGAATACCTGGCCACCAAGGCCAAGACCGCCGAGGTTTTCCACCTGCACTATGCCGAGCGCAAGAGCTTGCAGGAGCGCGTAGGCCTGGCGGCCAGTGGCTCGGTAGACCGGGTATTGCTGACGTGGTGGAGCCGGCTGACCCAGCAACGGTTCTGGTAATCCGATTGCCAGAATGCAGATGATCTCTTTCTAACGATAGCTACCACTGTAGTGAGCGGGCTTGCCCCGCGCTGGGCTGCGAAGCAGCCCCCATCCAGTCACCGCGCGCTTTCAGACAAACCGCGGTAGTAGGGTTTAGGGCCGCTTCGCAGCCCAGCGCGGGGCAAGCCCGCTCACTACAGGTTGCTCTGTACGCTCAAAAGAAGTCGGCTACGCCAACCTGGGCTGTATCGAGTCGGCCAACCGCGTCAGGATCAGGCAGCACGACACCGCCCCCGCATCCAGCACCCCCAGCGACCGCTCGCCGAGCCGACTGGCTCGACCAATCTTCGCCACCAGATCTTTCGTTGAATCTCGTCCCTGGGACGCAGCGCGTTTCATTGATTCCAGAGCATCACTGAAGGAGGCGCCGGATGCCCGTGCCTGCTCAAACGCCTCCACCGCCGGGATCAGGGTGTCCATCAGACACTTGTCGCCGACGCCCGCTTCGGTAATGTCCTGCAGCGAGGTCAAGCCCCCGCGCAGCAAGTGCGCAAACGTCGCGGCGTCGATGTTGTCGCTGCCGCGCACTTCATCGGCCATGCCGATAAACAGGCTGCCATAGAGCGGGCCCATGGAGCCGCCGATACCTTCCATCAAGCTGAGGGTCAACTCATCCAGTGCTTCGGCCAAGGTCAGCTGACGGCCTTCGATCGTGCGCCCGCAATGGGCGAAACCCTTGGCCATGTTGATGCCGTGGTCGCCATCGCCAATGGCGCCGTCGACCTCGCTGAGGTACTCACGGTTGGCCACGATCACGCTGACCAGGTCGGCGACGATGGCGCTGCCGTCACGGGTGGAAAAATGCTGGCTCATGGTTCACTCCGCCTGGGTCATGCCGATGGAGCGGCAGGGTTGGTCGATCAGGGTTGTAAGCTCCGCGTCGAGGCCGAGCAGGGTCAGGGTCACGCCCATCATTTCCAGGGACGTAAAGTAGTTGCCGACATAGCAGCGGTGAATCTTCAAGCCTTTGGCCTTGAGCTGTGTTTCGACCTCGGCATAGAAGATATACAGCTCCATGATCGGCGTGGCACCGAGGCCCGAGACCAGCACCACCACGCTGTCGTCCTGGCTGAAGTCGCGGTCGGCCAGGATCGGCGCCAGCATGCGTTCGGCCATGGCGGCGGCGGGCTCAATCGGGATCACCTCAATGCCCGGTTCGCCATGATGGCCGATGCCAAGCTCCATCTGGCCATCGGGGATCTGGAAGTTCGGCTTGCCCACCGCCGCGATGGTGCAGGGCGTCAGGCCGATACCAATCGAGCGGCAGTGGTCGACGGTCTTTTGCGCGACCCGAATCACGTCGTCGAGGTTGTAGTGCTGGGCGGCCGCGGCGCCGCCGAGCTTCCACATGAAGATTTCCCCGGCCACGCCACGACGCTTGGCACTCTCGGCCTTGGGCGCGGACGCGACGTCATCGTTGGCGACCACCGTGCGGATGCGCATGTCTTTGCTGGCGGCCATTTTCACCGCCAGTTTCACGTTCATATTGTCGCCGGCGTAGTTGCCGTAGAGGCAGGCCACGCCTGCGCCCTGGTCGGCGGCGCGGAAGGCGTCGAAGAAGCTCTTGGCGGTGGGTGAGGAAAAGATCTCGCCGACGGCCACGGCATCCACCAGGCCTGGGCCGACGTAGCCGAGGAAGGCCGGTTCATGGCCCGAACCGCCGCCGGTCACAATGCCCACACGGCCGGGCGCAGGCGGCGTGGCTTGGGTGATGACCCGTGGGTTGGTCTCGTATTGGCGCAACTCGGGGTGCGCGACCAGAATACCGCGCAGCATGTCCTCGACCACGTGGTCCGGATCGTTGATGACTCGATTCATAACGCGGGTTCCTGTTCCTGTTCTTGTTCTAAAGGGCAACAATGGTCAGCTGCGTGTGTTCTTAAGGTTCGAGGACTACCTTCAGCGACTTGTCGCCGCGCTCCATCACCGCAAAGGCTTCCTTGAAGTCCGCCAAGGCGAATTTATGGGTCACCACGTCGCGCATGTCGATCTTGCGGTTGCCGATGAAGTCGATGGCACGTGGGTACATGTACGGCCCCAGGTGTGAGCCCAGCACGTCCAGTTCCTTGCGGTCGCCAATGATCGACCAGTCCACCGTCGCCTCGTCATTGAACACGCTGAACTCGACGAAACGCCCCAGCTTGCGCAGCATCGCCAGGCCCTGGTTCACCGCCTTGTGGTGCCCGGTGGCCTCAATGTAAATGTCGCAGCCGTAGCCCTCGGTGATCTCGCGGATTTTCGCCAGCACATCCACCTCGGCCGGGTTCCACACTTCGTCGGCGCCCATGCGCAGGGCGAGGGCGGCGCGTTCGGGCTTCATGTCCAGCACGATGAGTTTTTTCGGGTTGCGCATGCGCACCGCGCCGATGATCCCGAGGCCCAGAGTGCCGGCGCCGGCGACCACCACCACGTCGTCGAAGTCCACGTTGGCGCGTTCCGCAGCGTGCAGCGAGCACGCCAGCGGTTCGATCAGGATCGCTTCGTCCGGGGCGATCGAGTCCGGCACCTGATGGATGATGCCTTCCTTGGTGAAGATCATGTACTGGGCCATGGCGCCCTGCACATTGTTCTGGAAGCCATACAGGTCATGCTTCTGGCACATCCAGTATTGGCCGTGGTTGCAGAAGCGACAGCCCCAGCACGGCACGATCTGCTCGGAGATCACCCGGTCACCGACCTTCACGCCGCGTTTCTCTGCGCCGGGGCCGAGGGCGACCACGCGGCAGACGAATTCATGGCCGGGAATCATCGGCGGTTTCACATAGCGCGGCTGCTCGGCGTCACCCCAGAACGAAGGGGCGCCGCGATAGGTCTTGATATCGCCCATGCAGATGCCGCACAACTCGACTTTGGTGAGGATTTCATCGGGACCGGGCGTGGGCACGTCGACGGTTTCCAGGCGGTAATCTTCGGGGCCATGGCAGACCACGGCCTGCATGGTTTTCGGGATGACCGGGGACAGTTGTTCAGGTGTGCGTTCGGTGACGGTGGACATGACAAAACCTCACGACAAAAAATGAATTACTGAATGCTGTAGCCGCCGTCGATCACCATATTGGCGCCTGTGATCATCTGCGCCGCATCGCTGAGCAGGTACAGCGCCAGCCCGGCGATTTCTTCCGGTTGCGCAAAGCGGCCCGCCGGGATCTGCAATTTGGCCTTTTCACCCACTTCACCGGCCCAGGCCTTTTTGCCCAGGGCCGTTTCGACGATGGTCGGGGAGATGGCGTTGACGTTGATCTGCGGCGCCCATTCCATGGCCAGTACCTTGGTCATGCCGACGATGGCCGCCTTGCTCGCGCAATAGGCGACGTGCCGGTCCAGGCCGATCACGGCGGCCTGGGACGCAAGGTTGACGATCCGCCCGCTGCCACTGGCGAGCATGTGCCGGGCGCAGGCCTGGGCCACGAAAAAACTGGCCTTGAGATTGATGTCCAAGGTGGTATCCCAGGCGTTTTCGTCGACGTCGAGGGCCTTGTCCAACAGCGCTACGCCGGCGCTGTTGATCAGGTAATCCAGGCGTTGGAAGTGTTCGAACACGGTGTCGATGGTGTGTTGCACCTGGGTGATCTGGCTCAGGTCGACGGCGATTCCCAGGTTTCCGGCGCCGAGGCTGGCGGCAACTTCGACGACTGCTGGGTCGCGGTCCAGCAAGGCCACGCGCGCGCCGCGATCCACCAGCAGGGTGGCGCACGCCAGGCCGATCCCGGCGGCGCCGCCGGTGATCACCGCGCAACGGCCGCTGAGGTCGAAAGCTTGGTTCCAGAATCCAGACATGAATGACTCCATTTTCGAAAACGGTGGAGATCCAATGTGGAAGCGGGCGTGCCTGCGATGCGGACACCTCGGTGTGTCAGTCACACCTGATTGATGCATCGCAGGCAAGCCGGCTCCCACACTTGACCGTATTTCAAGTCAATATCTATTTACCGCCGCTGACTTGTTTGTAGAGGGCGTCGGCGTTGGCGTTAGTGATCGGCACCCACGGCAGGATGTAGGTCTTGGCGGTGCCATCGCCCCATTTCACGTCCTTGGCATAGCGCTCCCAGATCACCGACTTCGGCGTGTAGTCCTTGCCGGCCAGCGCCCGCAGCGCCACGTCCAGCGCGCCCTGGGATTGGGCCTGGGCGTCCTGGAGGAAGGTGGTGACCTCGTCTTTCTTCGCCGCTTGGATTGCATCCGGCATGCCGTCGATCGAGGTGACAGGCACGTCCTTGGAGGTCAGCCCGTGAGACTTCAAGGCCTGCACGGCGCCCAGGGCCATGTCATCGTTCTGCGCGATCACGCCGTTGATGCCTTTGGGGTGAGCGTTCAGCCAGTCTTCGGTCAGCGCCAGGGCCTGGGCGCGGTCCCAGTTGGCGGTCTTTTTCTCGATGATCTTGATGCCTGGGTGTTTGCCCAGCACTTCCAGTTCGCCTTTTTCCCGGTCGATCTGCGCCGACTGGCCGATCGGCCCCTGGATGATCACCACGTTGCCCTTGCCGTTGAGCTTGTCGACCATGGCCTGAGCCTGGAGGCGTCCGCCTTCCACGTCGTCATTGCCCACATAGGGCACAGCGGCATCGGCAACTTTGGTATTGGAGGCAATGACCACCACGTCGTTGCTCATAGCCGCCTTGACCGTGCCGACACCGGCCTTGGTGTCGATGGGCACGAACAGGATCGCGTCGTAGTGCTGGGTCACCATGTTTTCGATCTGGTTATTCTGGGTCAGGGCGTCGTAGTTGCCGTCGAACACGGTCAGCTGCACGGTGCCGTCCTTGACCGCCGGGTGTTCCTTGAGCTCGCGGACCCAGTTCTGCATGAACTGGCCTTTGAGGCCGTAGACGGCTGCGCCGATTTTATAGGTCTTGCCATCGGCGGCCATTGCGATACTGCTGGCGAGCAGGGAGAGGGCCGCCGCGGCGGCCAAGGTGGTACCAAGTTTCATAAATAGAACTCCAGTTATTGTTATCGGTCGTTCTCTAGCGTTTTTTCTTGCGCCACACGTCGATCAGTACTGCGAACACGATGATCAGGCCCTTGGCGACCTGCTGGTAATACGAGGACACGCCGAGCAGGTTCAGCCCGTTGTTGATCACGCCGATCAACAGTGCGCCAAACAGCGTGCCGACAATGCTGCCGGTACCGCCCGACAGGCTGGTGCCGCCGATCACCACGGCGGCAATCGCGTCCAGTTCGTAGGAAACCCCGGCCTGGGGCAGGGCGGAGGTAGTGCGTGCCGACAGCACCACGCCGGCCAGTCCGGCGAGCAGGCCCGAGACCACGTACACCGAAAACATCACCTTGCGCACGCCGATGCCTGAGGTGCGTGCGCTCTTTTCATTGCCGCCCACCGCGTACACATAGCGGCCGTAGGTGGTGTAGCGCAGCACCATCCAGAAGATCAGCGCGACCACGGCAAAGATGATGATCGGCACACCGATCGGGCCGATCTTGCCGATGCCCAGGGCCAGGTACGCGTCGGGCAGGTCGGTGATCGGGCTGCCGTCGTTGAGGATGAAGGTCATGCCCCGCGCAATGCTGAGCATGCCCAGGGTCGCCACGAACGGCGGGATCGACAGGTTGGCGACCATGAAGCCATTGACCACGCCGAGCATCGCGCCGGCAAACATCCCCGCGCTGACCGCCGCCAGCAGGCCGTAACCCTGGGTCGCGACCATGGCGCTGCACAACCCGGCAAAGGCCAGGATCGAACCCACCGACAAGTCGATGCCCTTGGTGAGGATCACGTAGGTCATGCCCACCGCGAGGATGCCGTTGATGGAGGTCTGGCGCAGGATGTCCATCCAGTTGCGCCAGGTCATGAAGTATTCGCTGGAGAACGCCATCACCACGCACAGCAGGATAAACACCAGCGGCAGGCCGAAACGGTCGAGAGACAGGCGCAGGCGATTGCGTGGCGCGGCAGCAATGGGGGCAGCGGCAGGTGTAGACAGTGTTTTGGCATTCATGAGGCAAGACTCAACAAGGCTTCCTGGGAAAGGGCGGTGTCGGTGCTGATGGTCACCAGCCGGCCGCCTTTGAATACGGCGATGCGATCGCTCAGGTGCAGCAACTCCGGAGCTTCCGACGACACCACGATGGCGGCGCCACCGGCACGCACGAACTGGTCGAGCAGGTGGTAGATCTCCTGCTTGGCGCCTTCATCGATACCGCGGGTGGGTTCGTCACACAGCAGGCACACCGGCTCGGTGGACAGGCACTTGGCGAGCACCACTTTCTGCTGGTTGCCGCCGCTCATGGAGGCCACCGGCAACGCCAGGGAAGTGGTCTTGATCTGCAGGCGCTTGACCATGTCCTGGGCCAGTTGGGTTTCCTTGCGCGCATTGATCAGCGACCAACTCGACAGACGCTTGTAGGCTGACAACGCAATGTTGGAAAGAATGCTGTCGGTCAGCACCAGGCCGCTGTCCTTCCGGTCTTCGGTGACCAGCGACATACCGGCATTGATGGTCGCCTTGGGCAGCCCGATCGGCATGGGTTTGCCCTGCAGCGTGACGCTGCCGGAGTCAGCCACCGTGAGGCCATAGATGCAGTTGAGGAATTCGCTGCGCCCTGAGCCCATCAAGCCATAGATGCCGAGGATTTCACCCTGGCGCAGTTGCAGGCTGATGTCGTGGAACTCGCCGGCGCGGCTCAGGTTGTCGACCTGCAGGCAGGTGTCGGCGGCACATTCGCGGCCGACCTTGTGGTCGATGCGGGTCAGTTCTTGGCCGACGATGCCGCGCACCAGATGGTTGCGGTCGATATCGGCCATGCGCCCGCTTTCGACAAAGGCGCCGTCGCGAAAGATGCTGTAGTCATCGGCGATCTGCGCCAGTTCGCTGAGGCGGTGCGACACATACACGATACCGGCGCCCCGGGCGGTGAGGCGGCGGATGGCCTTGAACAGGGTTTCCGCTTCGCGCTCGCCGATGGCTGAAGTGGGCTCGTCCATGATCATCACCTGGCAGTCATGGCTGAAGGCCTTGGCGATTTCCACCAGTTGGATCTGCGCCACGCTCAGGCGGTGCATGGGGCGGGTGGCGTCGACCTCGAACTCCAGGCTTTCGAGCAACTCGCGGGTGCGGCGGTTCAGGGTCTTGGTGTCGACAATGCAGCCGGCGCGACGTGGTTCGCGTCCCAGCCAGATATTTTCGGCGACGGTCATGTAGGGGATGGATTCCAGCTCTTGGGTGATCATCGCGATCCCCGCCGCCAAGGCTTCACTCGGGCGGTTGAACTGCACCGCTGTGCCGTTGAGCAGGATGCTCCCGGCATCACGCGGGGTGATGCCCATCAGGATACTCAGGAATGTCGATTTGCCTGCGCCGTTGCCGCCGCACAGGGCGTGGACGCTACCGGCCCGCAACGAGAGGCGGCCGTCACGCAGGGCAGGAACCCCGGCGTAAGCCTTGGCGACGTGTTCAGCCTGGAGCAGTAATGGCGTGGCCATCGGCGTGTCCTCGTGCTGTGAATTCTTATTAGGTCGCAGAGTCATGTTTCGCTGTGCACATATGTGTATCAAATGAAATTCTGATCAGTCAATCTCTTTAATGTAAAAGCGCCGATTCTCATCTTTGTCGGCAATAACGCCTTTACAGAGGCGTTTGACTGACGAGTCAGTTAAATCAAGCTTGACAGAGAGGGGCGTATGACCGAGAAATGTCTGAGCGGAATTTCACTGAATGATCATTTGATCAGTCGTAAGTACGATCACGGCAGCGGAGCCAGACGCCATGAACACACCTTTCCCGGTGGCTATCGGATGCGATGAAGCGGGTTTTGAGCTCAAAGAGCTGTTGAAGCGTCATATCGAGGCGTTGGGCTACCCAGTGACCGACTTCGGCACCCATTCCACCGCGCCCGTGCTTTACCCGGACATCGCCCTGGCCGTGGCCACGGCGATCAATGCCGGGCAGCAGCGACTGGGCGTGCTGGTGTGCGGCACCGGGATCGGCATGGCCATTTCCGCTAACAAGGTGCTGGGCATCCGGGCGGCCCAGGCCCATGACACGTACTCGGCGGAGCGCGCACGCAAGAGCAACGATGCGCAGATCCTGTCCATCGGTGCGCGGGTGATCGGCGCCGAGCTGGCCAAGAGCATCGTCAAGTCGTTCCTGGAGTCGGAGTTCGAAGCCGCGCGTTCCGGGGCCAAGGTGGACCGGATCAATGCGATCGAGCGCGATGGGCATCAGTAGTGGACTAAACGGGGCCAGAGTCGGGAGAATGCGCCTTTGACGCCGAAACGGAAGCCCGTCCCCATGAGTGACAGTACCCAGCGCATTGCCAGCGATATCGATCAGATGACCGAAGTGGCGATGCTCTATTACCTCGAGAACGTCACTCAGGAAGCCATTGCCAAGCGCTTCGACCTGTCGCGGGCAAAGGTCAGTCGCCTGCTCAAACGTGCGCGCGATGAGGGTATTGTCGAGGTGCGCGTGCTGCAGCATCCGGCCATGAACAACGAGCTGGAGCAGGCGTTGGTCACGCGCTTCAAGCTGGATCGCGCGTTGATCGCGGTCGATCATAGCGACCCCGATACCCAGCGTTCGGCCGTCGCCAGCCTGGTGGCCAACTACCTGAACAAAACATTGAGCGATGGCATGATCGTCGCCGTCGGCATGGGGCGCAACGTGGGTGCGGTGGCCGATAACGTGTTCCTGCCGGTGACGCGCAACTGCACGTTTGTTTGCGCGATCGGCGGTTCGCTCAAGGCTGGCGAATACATGAACCCCGACCATATCTGTCGGCGCCTGGCCCTGCGGTTTGGCGGTGAAAGTGAAAGCCTGTACGCCCCGGCCCTGGTGGCCAACCCGGAACTGCGTGGCGTGTTGATCAATAACGATACGGTGCGTTCGACTCTCGACCGGGCGCGGCGGGCGGATATCGCGTTGATTGGCATTGGTGACATGAGCGAAAACAGCAACATGGTGCGCATGGGCTGGTTCTCGCCCCAGGAAATCGCCCAGGCGCGGTTGTCCGGCACCGTGGGTGACATGATGGGGTACGACTTTATCGACATCCACGGGCAGCCCGCGGTCAACGCCATTCAGGGGCGGGTGATCGGCCTGACGGTACAGGAGTTGTTTCGGATCCCGGATGTGGTGGCGATTGCCAGCGAGAACACCAAGGCGGCGGCGACGCTGGGGGCGTTGCGGTCGGGGGTGATCAACACGCTCGCCACGACGGTGACGAATGCCCATACGATTTTGGCGCTTGACGACGCGACGCGCAAAACCTGACAGGGCGCAGATTAAAATGTGGGAGCCGGCTTGCTCGCGAATGCGGTGTATCAGCCAGCCTAGGTGTAACTGAAATACCGCTATCGGGGGCAAGCCCCCTCCCACATGGGCTTTGGGTGTGCTTGAAGTACAGGTTTTGTAATAGTTTTGCGTTTTAGGAAATTTGTGTTTCGAATGTAGGATTCAAGTCCTTTTGTTATTTCAGGACTTGCATGAACACCCTCTCGGAGCCTCCCAGTCGTCTTTCCCCAAGACATCCGCTGTCGCTGCTGCCTTTCGAACACCCCGTATTCCGACTGCTAGCCTTGTACCGGTCCACTGACCGCACTTTGCCGTGCCCGGCATTCTGAACATTGACTGAAGAGACTCTATAAATGGAATGGTTAGCGGATCCAACGGCCTGGCTCGGCCTGTTGACCTTGATTGTGCTGGAACTGGTGCTCGGCATCGACAACCTGGTGTTTATCGCGATCCTGGCGGACAAACTGCCACCGGAGCAGCGCGACCGTGCGCGTCTGATCGGTTTGTCCCTGGCGTTGCTGATGCGTTTGGGCCTGCTGGCGAGTATTTCCTGGTTGGTGACCCTGACCCAGCCGCTGTTCGAGGTGTTCGACAAGAGCTTCTCCGGGCGTGACCTGATCATGCTGTTTGGTGGTGTGTTCCTGCTGTTCAAGGCCACCATGGAATTGCATGAGCGCCTCGAAGGCCACGTGGCCCAGCGCACAGGCCATGTGGCCTACGCGATGTTCTGGCCGATCGTGGCGCAGATCGTGGTGCTCGACGCGGTGTTCTCCCTCGACGCGGTGATCACGGCCGTGGGCATGGTGGACGAGCTGGCGGTGATGATGATCGCGGTGATCGTGTCCATCGGCCTGATGATCGTGGCGAGCAAGCCGTTGACCCGCTTCGTCAACGCACACCCCACCGTGATCATGCTGTGCCTGGGCTTCTTGATGATGATCGGTTTCGCCCTGACCGCCGAAGGCCTGGGCTTCCATATTCCGAAAGGCTACCTGTACGCGGCCATTGGTTTCTCGATCCTGATCGAAGTGTTCAACCAGATCGCCCGTTCACGCCGCAAGAAGTCCGCGCAAGGTGTGTTGCCGGTGCGTGAGCGCACCGCCCACGCGGTGATGCGTTTGCTCGGCGGCCGCAGCCTGGCGGTGGAGGAGGTGGATGAAGAGGTTGCCGATCTGCTGGGCGAGTCGGACGCGAGCCAAGGCCCGCTGTTTGATCGACGCGAGCGTGTGATGATCAGCGGCGTGCTGCAACTGGCCGAACGGCCGATTCGCACCTTGATGACGCCGCGGGCCAAGGTTGACTGCATCGATCTGGCGGACGATCCCGACAGTATTCGCCTGAAACTGATGCATTCGTCCTACTCGCGGCTGCCGTTGATCCGCAACGGGGCTGTCGATGAGCCACTTGGCTTTGTGCACAAGAAGGAACTGCTCAAGGAATACCTGTCCGGCAACGAGCCGAACCTGGAGCACCTGGCGCGCCGCGCGATCAACCTGCTTGAGAGCTTTTCGATCCTCAACGCGCTGGAGCAGATGCGCCAGGAGTCGACCCATATTGCGTTCGTGATCAACGAATTCGGTGACTTCATGGGCGTGCTGAGCATGACCGACATTCTCGAGTCCATCGCCGGTGAGTTGCCGGATGCCAGTGAGATCGAGGGGCCGGATATCGTTGAGGAAGGCGATGGCTTCCGTGCCAATGGCGCCTTGAACCTTAACTTGGTGCGTCAGCGCACCGGCTTCAAGGCTGTTGCGACCGAGGATTACCAGACGCTGGCCGGGCTGGTCATGAGCCTGTTGGATCGCCTGCCAGTGGTGGGCGATAGCCTGGAGCACGAGGGCTGGCGCCTGACGGTCGCGGCCGTTGAGGAGCGCCGGGTGACGCAGGTGCGTCTGGTGCCTGCTGCTGCGCATAGCGGCTGAATAGCTCGTTGAGTGTTTGCTCCTGGGTTTCCCTGGGGCCAAACCCGTTGAGTGTTTCCTTGATTTTGCCATTGGCGTGCACCACCAGTGTGGGCGTGCTAATCACCTGTTCGAGCCTGGGGGTTTTGGCGGTATCAAGCACCAGGCTTTTCACTGCCGGGTTGTATTTTTTGGCGATGGGTTCGAAAAGCTCCGCAGCGATTGCGCAGCCCGGACACGTCTGCGAAACAAACAACATGAAAACGGTCGGGTGCGCAGCCAGCACTGACTGATATTCCTCGTTGCTGGCAATGACGTCTGTGGCAATTCCCATGGTGATCTCCCTGTCGGCTGCGGTGTTTGGGCCAACGCTAAGCTGGGATATCACCCCCGTCTACTGTCAACCTTCACAGGTCGCCGTTACGCTCCACGCGTTCGCGCGCCTTGCGTGCCTGGCTTGCACATTTCTTGTATTCCAGATTGTCCCGTGAGGCCTTCGCCTGGCGGTAGCCATGGTGGTTCTGACTGGTGTAGTTGGTGCTCAAGGCGTCATTGAGCTTGCGCAGTTCTTCTTTGCATTCGCGACGGTCGTTGCTGGCCGAGGCGCTGCCGGCCGTCAGGAAAGCGAGCAAAACCAGGGTGAGACGGAGCTTCATCAGGGCGGGGTCCTTGTCGGCAGAGATGTGCCAAGGCTAGTCCAGTGTGGGGATTTTTCCAGGCTGCCTGCGCACTGCAACGGTGCGCGGCAAGGTGGTTGTGGCGCACTCGATTGAGGCCTGTCACCGGCATGTGGGGCCTTGGGTAGCAATGTGATTCCAGATGCTGGCGTAACGCCTTGCCGCTTATGAATAGTCATCTGACTGATTTATAACGAATTTAAAGACGTCATATTTTTCTGTTACCGCGTGTGGCACACTTTCTGCTGTCTATTCCGTTGTTACATACTAAGTTCCGGTATAGCGGAATACACAACTCCTGGAGTGCTTGTCATGCATCACCGACCTTCCGTGTTTAAAGCGTGTGTTTTTCTCTTCGCCGCATCGGCTTCCCTCGCCAGCGTAGTGCAGGCGGCGGACAGCAAGCTCGATGATGTGCTCAAGCGTGGGCACCTGATCGTGGGTACAGGCAGTACCAATGCGCCGTGGCACTTCCAGGGAGCGGATGGCAAGTTGCAGGGGTTTGATATCGACATCGGCCGCATTGTGGCCAAGGGCTTGTTCAACGACCCGAGCAAGGTCGAGTTCGTGGTGCAGTCCTCCGACGCGCGGATTCCCAACCTGCTGACCGACAAGGTCGACATGAGTTGCCAGTTCATCACCGTCACCGCCAGCCGTGCGCAGCAGGTGGCCTTCACCCTGCCGTACTACCGCGAAGGCGTGGGCCTGCTGCTGCCGAACAACAGCAAGTACAAAGAGATCGAAGACCTGCAGGCCGCCGGCGACAGCGTCACCGTGGCCGTGCTGCAAAACGTCTACGCCGAAGAGCTGGTGCACCAGGCGCTGCCCAAGGCCAAGGTCGACCAGTACGACAGCGTCGACCTGATGTACCAGGCCGTGAACTCCGGTCGCGCCGATGCCGCCGCCACCGACCAGTCCTCGGTCAAGTACCTGATGGTGCAGAACCCAGGCCGCTACCGCAGCCCGGCCTACGCCTGGAGCCCACAGACCTACGCGTGCGCCGTCAAGCGTGGCGACCAGGACTGGCTGAACTTCGTCAACACCGCGCTGCATGAAGCCATGACCGGCGTGGAGTTCCCGACCTACAAGGCCTCGTTCAAGCAATGGTTCGGTGTGGACCTGCCGGAGCCGGCGATCGGTTTCCCGGTTGAGTTCAAGTAAATCGAAAACCTGGGGCGTCGCTGAAGGCGCCCCAATCAGGTACTGCCGACCATGAACTATCAGTTGAACTTTGCCGCCGTGTGGCGCGACTTCCCCAGCTTGCTGGCGGGGCTCGGCCTGGGCCTTGAGCTGGCGCTGCTGTCGATTGCGATTGGCTGCGTGATCGGCCTGATGATGGCGTTTGCCATGCTGTCCAGGCACAAGGCGCTGCGCGTGCTCGCCTCGGTGTACGTGACGGTGATCCGCAATACGCCGATCCTCGTGCTGATCCTGTTGATCTACTTCGCCTTGCCCAGCCTGGGTATCCGCCTGGACAAGATCCCGTCGTTCATCATCACCTTGTCGCTGTACGCCGGTGCCTACCTGACCGAAGTATTCCGCGCCGGGCTGTTGAACATTCCCAAGGGCTTGCGTGAAGCCGGGCTGGCCATCGGTTTGGGTGAGTGGCGTATCCGTGCCTACATCACCGTGCCGGTGATGCTGCGCAACGTGCTGCCCGCGCTGTCGAACAACTTCATTTCGCTGTTCAAGGACACCTCGCTCGCCGCCGCCATCGCGGTGCCCGAGCTGACCTATTACGCCCGCAAGATCAACGTCGAAAGCTACCGGGTGATTGAAACCTGGCTGGTCACGACCGCGCTCTACGTGGCCGCCTGTTACCTGATTGCCATGCTGCTCCGTTACCTGGAACAGCGTCTGGCGATCCGTCGTTAAGGAAAGTTTCCATGTACGAATCCCCCAGCTGGTTGCATGAGTTGTGGATCGCCCGGGATACCCTCTGGGCGGGCTTCCAAGCCAGCGTTTATGTGTCAGCGTTGGCGATTATCTTTGGCACCCTGATCGGCATCGTCGCCGGATTGGTCCTCACCTACGGCAAATTCTGGATGCGTGCGCCGTTCCGCCTGTACGTCGACCTGATCCGTGGCACGCCGGTGTTTGTGCTGGTATTGGCGTGTTTCTACATGCTGCCGGCGCTCGGTTGGCAGATCAGCGCGTTCCAGGCCGGTGCGGTCGGGCTGACGCTGTTCTGCGGCTCCCACGTGTCGGAAATCGTGCGCGGTGCGCTGCAAGCCATTCCCCGTGGGCAACTGGAAGCGGGCAAGGCGATCGGCCTGACGTTCTACCAGTCCCTGGGTTACGTGCTGTTGCCCCAGGCGCTGCGCCAGATCCTGCCGACCTGGGTCAATTCTTCCACGGAAATCGTCAAGGCCTCGACCTTGCTCTCGGTGATCGGCGTGGCCGAGTTGCTGTTGAGCACCCAGCAAGTGATCGCGCGCACTTTCATGACCCTGGAGTTCTACCTGTTCGCCGGGTTTCTGTTCTTTGTCATCAACTACGCCATCGAATTATTCGGGCGCTACATTGAAAAGCGGGTGGCCTTGCCATGAACCAACCTCACACCAACCCACCGCTGCTGAACATCCGCGGCCTGCGTAAACAATACGGTGAGGTCGAAGTGCTCAAGGGCGTCGACCTGTCCATGCAGCGCGGCAATGTGGTGACCTTGATCGGGTCCAGCGGCTCGGGCAAGACCACGCTGTTGCGCTGCGTCAACCTGCTGGAAGAATTCCAGGGCGGGCAGATCACCCTGGATGGGGAGTCCATCGGCTACAGCGAAATCGCCGGCAAGCGCGTGCGTCACCCCGAGCGCGTGATTGCCCAGCACCGGGCGATGACCGGCATGGCGTTCCAGCAGTTCAACCTGTTCCCGCACTTGACCGCGTTACAGAACGTCACCTTGGGCTTATTGAAAGTTAAGAAAATGCCTAAGGACGAGGCAGTGGTATTGGCAGAAAAATGGCTGGACCGTGTAGGACTTTTGGAGCGCCGCAACCACTTTCCCGGCCAGCTGTCCGGCGGCCAGCAACAGCGCGTGGCGATTGCCCGCGCGATTGCCATGAACCCCAGCCTGATGCTGTTTGACGAAGTCACCTCGGCCCTCGACCCGGAACTGGTGGGCGAAGTGCTCAGCGTGATCAAGGGCCTGGCGGAGGAGGGCATGACCATGTTGCTGGTCACCCACGAGATGCGCTTTGCCTATGAAGTCTCGGACAAGATCGTTTTCATGAACCAGGGCCGCATTGAAGAGCAGGGCACCTCGAAGGATATTTTCGAACGCCCGCAATCGCCGCGCCTGGCGGAATTTCTCAAGAACATTCGTTTTTAATCAGGAGCATAGTTTTATGAGCATCACTCGTTACGGTGCCGGCAGTACTGCCGGCGGCGGCCAGCCCCGTCCCTTCGCCCGCGCCGTGGAAGCGGACGGTTGGTTGTACGTCTCGGGCCAAGTGCCTGCGGTGGACGGCGAAATCATCACCGGCGGGATCATCGAGCAAACCCGCCAGACCCTGCGCAACGTGGTGGCGATCCTTGAAGAAGCCGGCTACGAGCTCAAAGACGTGGTGCGCGTTGGTGTGTGGCTGGAAGACCCACGGGACTTCTGGAGTTTCAACAAGGTGTTCGGCGAATACTTCACCCCGGAACACGCCCCGGCGCGCGCCTGTGTGCAGGCCAACATGATGGTT
The DNA here is from genome assembly GCF_002859085.1 of Pseudomonas sp. QC2. Lineage (NCBI taxonomy): Bacteria > Pseudomonadati > Pseudomonadota > Gammaproteobacteria > Pseudomonadales > Pseudomonadaceae > Pseudomonas > Pseudomonas sp. QC2. Next base: position 67,298 of record NZ_PKKS01000006.1, on the reverse strand, counting down.
GATTGCAAGGTGGAGATCGATTGCGTGGCCTACAAGAAAAAAGGCTAAATGCCCCCACTCTCAAGCCCACCGCAAATCCAATGTGGGAGGGGGCTTGCCCCCGATGGCGGTGAGTCAGTCACACATGCATGTGCTGACACTCCCTCATCGGGGGCAAGCCCCCTCCCACAGTAGAATTGTGTCGTACCCAACAACTTCGACCGGACCGAAATTGCCATGACCGAAGACACCATCAAACGCCGCGCCAAAGGCCTGGACCGTGCATTCGATATCCTCGATTTTCTCAAGGAAATCGGCCAGCCCCTGCGCCCGAATGATATTGCCAGCGGCATCGGCAGCCCCAAGTCCACCGTCTACGAATTGGTCGCATCCCTGCTGGAGCGACGCATCCTGGAAACGGTGGGCAAGGACGGCCACGTCTACCTCGGCCGTCAGTTGTACTTTCTCGGCCAGGCGCACTTGCGTCATTTCGACCTGACCCGCGAGGCCGACCATGCCTTGCAGGAGATCGTCAGCCAGACCCACGAAACCGCGCAGATGTGCCTGCTCAACGGGCGCAAATACACAGTGGCGCTGATGCGCGAGGGCGAGCGGCATTTTCGCATTTCCTCGGACATCGGTGAAAACGCACCGATCCCGTGGACGGCGTCCGGGCGCCTGTTGCTGGGGCACTTGAGTGACCAGCAGATCGTCGACCTGATCGACCACGATGACTTCATCCTGCCGGACGGCCAGCGCCTGCCGCTGGAGACTTTCCTGGCACAAATCCGCCAGGCCACCCTCGATGGGTTCTTTTCCTTCGACAGCGTGGCCGACACCTTTACCCATTGCTTTGCCGCCCCAGTGCGGGACGCGCAAGGCATCAGCATTGCGACCCTGTGCATCGTCGCCCCACGCGCCGATGCCAGCAAAAACTACAACGACTATCGCCGGGTGTTGATCGAAAGCGCCAACAACCTGGCCCGGCGCATCAACGAATAGGAGTTTCCATGTCTGCCCTCAACGCTGTTGAAAAAGGCGCCGCCGCCGTCGGTGCCCACCTGGTCCGCGATGTCAGCCTGCCGGCCCTGGTGCTGCACCGCGACGCCCTGGAACACAACATCCGCTGGATGCAGGACTTTGTCAGCAAGAGCGGCGCGGAACTCGCGCCCCACGGCAAGACCAGCATGATGCCGGCGCTGTTCCAGCGCCAGCTCGCCCAAGGCGCCTGGGGCATCACCCTGGCCAACGCGGTGCAGACCCGCGCGGCCTACGCCGGCGGTGTACGCCGTGTGCTGATGGCCAACCAACTGGTGGGCGCGCCGAACATGGCGCTGATCGCCGACCTGCTGGCCGACCCGGATTTCGACTTCCACTGCATGGTCGATCACCCCGATAACGTTGCCGACCTGGGCCTGTTCTTTGCCGCCCGTGGCTTGCGCCTGAACGTGATGATCGAATACGGCGTGGTCGGTGGCCGTTGCGGGTGCCGCAGCGAGCAGGAGGTGCGCGACTTGGCCAAGTCGATCAAGGCGCAGCCGTCCCTGGCCCTCACCGGTATCGAAGGTTATGAAGGTGTGATCCACGGCGAGCACGCCATCAGCGGCATCCGCGACTTCGCGGCCAGCCTGGTGCGCCTGGCGGTGGACCTGCAGAACAATGGCGCTTTCGACTTGCCCAAGCCGATCATCACGGCCTCGGGTTCGGCCTGGTATGACCTGATCGCCGAGTCGTTCGAAGAGCAAAACGCTGCGGGTCGCTTCCTCAGCGTGCTGCGCCCCGGCAGCTACGTGGCCCATGACCACGGCATCTACAAAGACGCGCAATGCTGCGTGCTCGACCGCCGCAGCGACCTCAGCGAAGGCTTGCGCCCGGCCCTGGAGGTCTGGGCCCACGTGCAATCGATGCCCGAGCCGGGCTTTGCGGTGATCGCCCTGGGCAAGCGCGACGTTGCCTACGATGCCGGCCTGCCGGTGCCGCTCAAGCGCTACAAGGCCGGGATTCTCCCGGCGCAAGGCGATGACGTGGGGGCGTGCAAGGTCACGGCGGTGATGGACCAGCACGCGTTCATGACCGTAGCGCCTGGGGTTGAACTGCGTATTGGCGACATCATTTCGTTCGGCACTTCGCACCCGTGCCTGACCTTTGACAAGTGGCAGGTCGGCTGCCTGGTGGATGAGCAGTTGCAGGTCATCGAGTCTCTGCATACCTGCTTCTAGACCGCGCCGTTCCTATCGCGGGTATGCCCCCTCCCACCATTGAATAGGTTCACACATCAAACGGTGGGAGGGGGCTTGCCCCCGATGAGGCCATCAGCCACGCCCGAGACAATCACTATGAACACCCAACTCCGAATCGCCCTGATCGGCGAATGCATGATCGAACTGCAACACCGCGCCGACGGCAGCTTGCACCAGAGCTTCGGCGGCGACACCCTGAACACCGCGGTGTACCTGCGTCGCGAACTGGGCGACACCGGCAGCGTCGACTACGTCACCGCCCTGGGCGACGACAGTTTCAGCGATGCCATGTGCCGGCAATGGACGGAGGAAGGCCTCGGCCTGGGCATGGTGCAGCGCCTGGCCGGACGTTTGCCAGGCTTGTACTGCATCCAGACCGACGCCAACGGCGAGCGCAAATTCCTCTACTGGCGCAACGAAGCCGCCGTACGCGACTGCTTCACCACGCCCGCCGCCGAACCGATCCTGGCCGCCTTGCCGGACTATGCCGTGGTGTATTTCAGCGGCATCACCCTGGCAGTGCTGGGGGAAATTGGCCGTGGGCGTTTACTGCAGACCCTTATAGAAACCCGTCGGCGCGGCGGCAAGGTGGTGTTCGACAACAACTACCGGCCGCGGTTGTGGGCCAGTGTCGAGGCGGCGCGCGCGGCGTATCGCACAGTGTTGGCAGAAGTGGATATCGCCTTGCTGACCGAGGATGACGAGCGGGCGTTGTTTGGCTACGCCGACAGTGAGCAAGTGTTCGCGGCGTACCCGGCGATTGAAGAAGTGGTGCTCAAACGTGGCGCGGATGCGTGCCTGATCCGGTGCAAAGGCGAGCGGTTTGCGGTGCCGGCGATCAAGGTCGAACAGGTGGTGGATACGACGGCGGCGGGGGATTCGTTCAGTGCGGCGTACCTGGCCAGTCGGTTTAAGGGCGGCACTCCGGAGGTGGCGGCTTTGGCCGGGCATCGGTTGGCCAGCCGGGTTATCCAGGTGCCGGGGGCGCTGATTCCCAGGGGGTGAATGGCCGCCTGCGGCGGATCGGGGGCAAGCCCCCTCCCACAGTTGACCGCATTTCATCTGGAGGAATGCAGTCACTTGTGGGAGGGGGCTTGCCCCCGATAGCGGTCCGCCGCCAACCCCTCAATCCCGGTAAAACACCTGCACCAAGTGATACCCAAACTTGCTCTTGATCGGCCCGTGAACCACCTTCACCGGCTTCTTGAAGATCACCGCATCAATCGCCCCCACCATCTGCCCTGGCCGCACTTCGCCCAAATCACCGCCGCGTTTGCCGGACGGGCAGGTGGAGTACTTCTTGGCCAGCACATCAAACGCCTCGCCCTTGGCGATACGCTGCTTGAGTTGTTCGGCTTCTTCGCTGGTTTTCACCAGGATATGACGGGCTTGGGCTTTCATTGATCTCTACCAGGTGTGCGACGGCGCGCGATTATGCCTGAACTCATGGGTCGACGCTGATCATGCTGCGGATTTTGGTCGCCAGCAGGTCGATGGAAAACGGCTTGGCGACCATGTCCATGCCGTCCTCGAGGAACCCCTGGCGCTCGGCGGCTTTCTCGGCGTAACCGGTCATGAACAGCACGCGCAGGCCCGGCCGGTGCTGGCGGGCGATCTCGGCCAGTTGTCGGCCGTTCATGCCGGGCAGGCCGACGTCGGTGACCAGCAAGTCCACGCGCAAGTCCGATTCCAACAGCGGCAATGCGGTACGCGCATCGGCGGCCTGGTGTGCGGTGTAGCCCAGCTCATCGAGTACATTGACCACCAGCATGCGCACCGCCGGGTCGTCCTCGACCACCACGACCGCCTCACCCGCCAGCGCCAATGGCGCCTCGCCCGAGTGAGGCGGCAGGTTGCTTTCCAGCGACGTGCCGTGCAGGCGCGGCAGGTACAGGCGCACGCAGGTGCCCTGGCCCGGTTCACTCTGAATCGTCACGTGGCCACCGGACTGCTGGGCAAACCCGTAAATCATCGACAGCCCCAGGCCGGTGCCCTGGCCGATGGGTTTGGTGGTGAAGAAGGGGTCGAACGCCTTGGCGAGGATTTTCGGCGCCATGCCGGTACCGTTGTCACACACACCGAGCATCACGTAGTCGCCGGCCTTGACCGGTTCCAGGGTGGTGATGTCGGTGCCGTCCAGGTAGCTGTTGGCGGTTTCGATGAGTATCTCGCCGCCATCGGGCATGGCGTCACGGGCGTTGATCACCAGGTTGAGCAGGGCGTTTTCCAGTTGGCTGGCATCGGTGTTCACCGGCCAGATGTCGTGGCCCAGTTGCACGTTGAGTGTGATATGCGCACCTTTGGTCCGCCGGAATAAATCTTCCAGGGAGGCCACCAACTGGTTCGGGTTCAGCGGTTGAAGGTCCAACGACTGGCGCCGCGAGAAGGCCAGTAACCGGTGGGTCAGGGCGGCGGCACGATGGGCCGAGGACACGGCGGCATCGGTAAAGCGCCCGATGTCATCGCTGCGCCCGGCGGCGATATAGCGCTGCATCAGGTCCAGGCTGCCGATGATACCGGTGAGCATGTTGTTGAAGTCGTGGGCGATACCGCCGGTGAGCTGGCCCACCGCTTCCATCTTCTGCGCATGGCGCAGGGCATCTTCGGCGCGTTCGCGCTCGAACATTTCGTTTTGCAGGCGTTGGTTGGCCTCGGCCAGTGCCTGGGTGCGCTGGGCGACCCGTTCCTCAAGGTTTTCGTTAAGGTGGCGCAGGGCTTCTTCGGTGAGTTTGCGTTCGGTCTCATCGATCACAAAGATGTAGAAACCATTCACCGAGCCGTCAGTGCTGAAGCGCGGCAGGTACTTCATCAAGGCATGGCGTGGCCGCCCGTCGCAGTGCGGTGTGATGGTCATGAAGCTGCAGGGCTTGCCCTTCAGCGCGGCGGCGATCTTGTCCGCGCGCCCGGCATACACCTCGTCACCGAGCACTTCGCGGATGGTCTTGCCGTACAGCTCCTGGGGCGTCATGCCGTACCACTCCAGGTACGCACTGTTGTTCAGGCGAAAACGCTGTTCATGGTCGACATAGCCGATCAGCACCGGCATGGCGTTGATGATCAGTTGCAGCTCGGTCTGGCTTTGGCGCAGCGCCTGCTCGGTGTGTTTGCGCTCGGTGAGGTCCAGCGCGGCGCCGAGGAAGCGCGCCGGGCGGCCTTGGTGATCCTTGTAGCAACGTCCGCGGGCGAACACCCAGCGCACCTGGCCGTCGGCTTGCAACAGGCGGTACTCTTCGGCGTACTCGGTGCCGAAGGTGATGCAATGCTTGATGCTGCGCGCCACCATGCCCCGGTCTTCGGGGTGCACGCCTTGCAGGTAGTCGCTGATCGGCAGCCTGCCAGCCTCGCTGGGGTCGACGCCGTGCAGGTAGGCGAAGTGGGCGTCGGCGATAAAGTGGTCCTCGCCGATATCCCAGTCCCAGGTGCCCACCGCGTCGGTCGCCGCCAGTGCAAGCTGCAAGCGTTGTTCGGTGTTGTGCTGGGCCTTGCGGCGTTCGTTGGTTTCGATGGCGGTGACCAGGATGCCGGCGACACACCCGCTTTCGTCGCGGATCGGGCTGTAAGTCAGGTCCAGCCAGATCTCAGTGTCGCGATTATGGCGTTGCAGTACGAAGCGCTGCTCGCTGAAGGTACGCACCTGGCCACTGAGCACGGCATCGTAGATCGGCGCGGTAAAGCTTTCCAGCTCCGGCCAGGTCTGGTGCGCCGGTTGGCCCATGGCGTCGGGGTGCTTGTTGCCGGCCAACTGGGCGAAGGCGTCGTTGTAGAGTTGCGTCAGTTGGTCGCCCCACAGCAGGAGCATCGGCATCGGCGAGTGGACGACGATATCCACGGCCGTGCGCAGGCTTTGCGGCCACTCATTGGCCTCACCGAGGGGGCTTTGCGCCCAGTCCAGCCGCGCAATCATTGCGGCGGCTTCGCTGCCGGTGGAGGTTGCCTTCATGTAAAAACCCTGAGCGTAACGCTTTGAAAGATGACAACACCCATTATCCCGTGAGTCGGGAATGGGTGACTACCCCCGAAAAATAGCATGCATTCGGGGATTGTCTTCAAATGAGTGCGTCAGCGCTGAAACCTTTCACCTTTCAGTCAGTTCGGGCCGGTCGCGAAACTGTTCCAGGGCTTGCGGGTTGGCCAGGGCGTCGGTGTTCTTCACCGGTTCGCCGTGCACCACATTGCGCACCGCCAGTTCAACGATCTTGCCGCTGATGGTGCGGGGGATATCGGTGACAGCGAGGATCTTCGCCGGTACGTGGCGGGGTGTGGTGTTGGCGCGGATCACTTGGCGGATCTGCTGCTCAAGGGCTTCATCCAGCTCGACACCGTCATTGAGGCGCACGAACAGCACCACCCGTACGTCATCCTGCCAGCGTTGGCCAATGGCCAGGCTCTCCTGCACCTGCGGGACTTTTTCCACCTGGCGATAAATCTCTGCCGTGCCGATGCGCACGCCACCGGGGTTGAGCACCGCGTCGGAACGCCCGTGAATCAACAGGCTGCCGTTGGGGCGTTGCTCGGCATAGTCGCCCTGGGCCCAGACACCGGGGAACTGGCTGAAATACGAGGCGCGCAGCTTCTGGCGCTCCGGGTCGTTCCACAAGCCGATGGGCATGGCCGGAAAGTGCCGGGTGCACACCAGTTCGCCTTTTTCGCCGACCAGCGGCTGGCCCTGGTCGTCCCACACTTCAATCGCCATTGCCAGGCTCTTGCACTGCATTTCGCCGCGCCGCACCGGCAACACTGGGTTGCCGATCACAAAGCAGGAAACGATATCGGTGCCACCGGACATGGATGACAGGCACAGCTCGCCCTTGATCTCGCGGTACACGTAGTCGTAGCTCTGCGGCGACAGCGGCGAGCCGGTCGAAATCAGCCCTTTGAGGCTGCCCAGGTCATGGCTCAGGCGCGGTTGCAACCCGGCCTTTTCCAGCGTGGCGAGAAACTTGGGGCTGGTGCCGAACACGCTGATCTTTTCCGCGTCGATCAGGTCAATCAGGCGCTCCGGTCCCGGATGAAACGGCGAGCCGTCATACAGCACCGCCGTGGCGCCGATGGCCAGTACCGACACCAGCCAGTTCCACATCATCCAGCCGCAGGTGGTGTAGTAGAACAGGCAGTCATCGCGGGACAGGTCCGCATGCAGGCCGTGTTCCTTGAGGTGCGTGAGCAGCACGCCGCCGGTGCCGTGGATGATGCACTTGGGCACGCCGGTGGTGCCGCTGGAATAGAGAATATAAAGCGGATGATCGAACGGCACCGCGACGAACTCAGGTTCGCCGCCAGGCCGGTAGAAGTCCGACCACCGCGTGACGCGGGCATGGGTCTGATAGTCCTCGACCCGTGCCTGGGGCCGTGCGTACGGCACAATGATCAACTGCTCCAGGGACGGCAGGCGCGCGAGGATTTCATTGAGCTTGGCGGTCTGGTCGATGTCTTTACCGGCATAGCGGTAGCCCGCGCAGGTGATTAGCACCTTGGGTTCGATCTGGCCGAATCGGTCAATCACACCCTGGGTGCCGAAGTCCGGCGATGAACACGACCAGATCGCCCCGAGGCTGGTGGTGGCAAGCATGCCCACCAGGGTTTGCCAGGTGTTGGGCATGCACGCGGCGACGCGGTCGCCCTGAGTGACACCGGCAGCCCGCAAGCTTTTTTGCAGGCCAGCGACATGGGCGGCGAGTTCGGCGTAGGTCAATTGCTCGCGTTGGCCGTCTTCGCTGATGGCCACCACGGCCGGGTGATCATCGCGCCGGCGCAACAGGTGCTCGGCAAAGTTCAGGGTCGCGCCGGGAAACCACTGGGCGCTGGGCATCTCGGCGTCTTCGATCAGCACTGCGCTGGGCGGGCTGCGAAACTGCACGTCGAAGAACGCCACGATCGCCCGCCAGAAGTCCGGGCGCTGGTCGATGCTCCACTGGTGCAGGGCCGGGTAGTCGCTGAGCTGCACGCTGTAGCGGTCATTGATAAAGCGCCGGAACTGGTCCATCCGCGTGTTGGCGATGCGTTCGGGGGAGGGTTGCCAGAGAATGTCGGACATCAGCAAGGTCTCTTGTTCTTATCGAGGTCTTCCACACAATACAGTTCAAATGTGGGAGGGGGCTTGCCCCCTCCCACATTTTGAACTCCAGTGTCTGGTGTTACTGGGCCAGCCAGCCTCCATCGATATTCCACGCCGCGCCGCGCACTTGACTGCCGGCCTCGCTGCACAGGAAGAGCACCAGTTCACCCAACTGCGGCGGCGTTACAAACTCCAGCGACGGCTGCTTCTCCGCGAGCAAATCATGCTGGGCCTGCTGCGGGTCCACGCCGTTGGCGGCGCGATCATCGATCTGTTTCTGCACCAGCGGCGTCAATACCCAGCCCGGGCAAATCGCGTTGCAGGTGACGTTGCTGGTGGCCGTTTCCAGCCCGACCACTTTGGTCAAGCCAATCACGCCATGCTTGGCCGCCACGTACGCTGCCTTGCCCACCGAACCGACCTGGCCATGCACCGAAGCGATGTTGACGATACGCCCCCAGCCCTTGGCTTTCATCCCCGGCAGGCTCAAACGCGTGCTGTGGAACACCGACGACAGGTTGATCGCGATGATCGAATCCCAGCGCTCGGCGGGGAAGTCTTCGACCGCCGCCACGTGCTGGATGCCGGCGTTGTTGACGAGGATGTCCACGCCGCCGAACTCACGCTCGGCGTAAGCGATCATGTCGGCGATCTGCGCCGGGTCGCTGACGTCGGCCGGGTGGTGGCCGACCTTGCCGCCGAAGGCCTGCACCTGGGCGATGACCGCACTGGCATCGCCGAAGCCGTTGAGGATCAGGTTGGCGCCGGCCTTGGCCAGGCTCAGGGCGATGCCCAGGCCGATGCCGCTGGTGGAACCGGTGACCAGGGCGGTCTTGCCGTTCAATGTCGTCATGAAAACCTCACACAATGCCGGTGGCATAGAAAGTACCGATCACCACGAACACCGCGAGGGTCTTGATGATCGTGATGCCGAAAATGTCCTTGTAGGCTTCGCGGTGGGTCAGGCCGGTGACCGCCAGCAGCGTGATCACCGCGCCGTTGTGGGGCAGGGTGTCCATGCCGCCGCTGGCCATGGCCGCGACGCGGTGCAGCACTTCAAGGGGGATATTGGCCGCATGGGCCGCCGAAATAAAGCTCTCGGACATGGCCGCCAGGGCGATGCTCATACCGCCGGAAGCAGAGCCGGTGATACCGGCCAGCAGGGTCACGGTGATCGCCTCGTTGACCAGCGGGTTGGGGATGCCCTTGAGCCAGTCCGCCAGCACCAGAAAGCCCGGCAGCGAGGCGATCACCGCACCAAAGCCGTATTCCGACGCGGTGTTCATCGCCGCCAGCAGCGCACCGCTGACCGCGCTTTTACTGCCTTCGGCGAGTTTGCTTTTGATCGCCGACCAGCCAAACACCAGCACCATGACGATGCCCACCAGCAGTGCGGCCTGCACCGCCCAGATCGCCGTCAGCTTGGCGATTTCGGTGGTCACCGGCGTGCTCATCCCCGGCAAGCTGAGGCTGTGGGTCTTGCCGTACCACTGCGGGATCCAGTGGGTGAACAACAGGTTCATCACGCCCACCAGGATCAGCGGCGACAGCGCGATCCACGGGTTGGGCAGGGTGAGGTTTTCGGCGGTTTCCGGCTCGTTGCGCAGCTCGGTGCCATAACCTTCACCGGCACGTTGCGCCTTGTTGCGCTGGCGCGCCAGGTACAGCATGCCGGCGCAGAACACGAAGATCGTACCGATCAACCCCAGCCAGGGCGCGGCCCAGGCCGTGGTGTTGAAGAACGTGCTGGGGATGATGTTCTGGATCTGCGGCGTGCCGGGCAGGGCGTCCATGGTGAACGAGAACGCGCCGAGGGCGATGGTCGCCGGGATCAGGCGCTTGGGGATATTGCTCTGGCGGAACATCTCCGCCGCGAACGGGTACACCGCAAACACCACCACGAACAGCGACACGCCGCCGTAGGTGAGCAGGGCGCAGACCAGCACGATCACCAGCATCGCCTGGCGCGTGCCGAGCAAGCGGATCGCCGCCGCCACGATCGAGCGTGAAAAGCCCGACAGCTCGATCAGCTTGCCGAACACCGCGCCAAGCAGGAACACCGGAAAGTAGAGTTTGATGAAGCCAACCATCTTTTCCATGAACACCCCGGTAAACGCAGGGGCGACGGCGGAAGGGTCAGTGAGCAGGACAGCGCCGAGGGCGGCGATGGGGGCAAACAGGATAACGCTATAGCCACGGTAAGCAGCCAGCATCAGCAGCGCGAGGGCTGCCAGGGCAATGATCACACTCATGGTGTGTCTCCATCGAATTGTTATTTTTGTGGGGTGAGGCTTTGGTTAAGGGCTATAGCGAGATGTGTGCCAATTATTTAAGTGGTTGAAAAATATAGATAATCTTTGGTGGGTGGTGTGCCGTTTCAGCTACTGTCTCTAAATTGAGACAAATGATGAGCCAATGTGGGAGGGGGCTTGCCCCCGATGGCTGTGTTTCAGTTGCTTGTGAGTTGACTGACACACTGCCATCGAGGGCAAGCCCCCTCACACATTGAAAAGTCTCTATATTGATAATGGTGTCTCTTTTTAGAGATCAGTCGATGCCCAGGGCCACCATCTTCTTGTACAGCGTCGACCGCCCAAGCCCCAACCGCTTGGCCGCTTCCACCACATTCCCCTCGCACGCCCTCAACGCCGCGCCAATCACCTGCCGATCAAACCGCTCCCGCGCTGCGCTGAACGACTCACCCTCAACCGCCGGCACGGCACTGCCACGCTCCACGGGGGTGAAGGTGCCAATCGCCGCACGAATCTCACCGGCATTCAGCACCAGGTCATCACTCAGCAACGCCGCCCGCTCCAGCACATTGCGCAGTTCACGGATATTCCCCGGCCACGCATGCTGTGCCAGCAAGGCCAACGCCGCGTGGTCCAGTTCATGCTGGCTGCGCAGCTCCTCCAGGATCGCCTCGCTCAATGCCGGAATATCGTCCAGCCGTTCACGCAACGGCGGCACCTGGATCGGCAGCACATTCAGCCGGTAATACAGGTCGGCGCGGAACTCCCCGCGCTTGATCGCCGCTTCCAGGTCCATGGACGTGGCCGCGATCACGCGCACATCGCTGTGCAGCATCTCGTTGGAGCCGACCGGCTCGAATTCCTTTTCCTGCAGCACCCGCAGCAGTTTGCTTTGCAGCGGCAGCGGCATGTCGCCGATTTCATCCAGGAACAAGGTGCCGCCCTGGGCAATCTGGAATTTGCCCGGACGGCCCTTGCGGTCGGCGCCGGTAAACGCGCCCGGTGCGGTGCCGAAGAACTCGGCCTCCAGCAGGTCAGCGGGAATCGCGGCGCTGTTGATACTGACAAAGGCCTTGTGCGCCCGCGTGGAGGCACCGTGAATCGCCTGGGCCAGCAATTCCTTGCCGGTGCCGGTTTCGCCCAGCAGCAATACCGGCGATTCGGCACTCGCACTGCGCCGCGCCCGGCGTTTCACCTCGAGGCTGGCAGCGCTGGTGCCGATGAAATGCGCGAAGTTGTACTTGCTCTGGCGTGAACGCAGCAGCGAGCGCGTCGAGGCCAGCTCTTGCTGCATGCTCAGGTAGCGCTCGATCAGCGGCGACAGGTTGCGCAGCTCATCAAACAAGGCGAACCCGATTGCGCCGATCACCGCGCCGGCCTCGTTGTGGATCGGCAAGCGCATCACCACCAGTGGCCCCTTGGGCGTGTCCTGGATATCCAGCAGGATCGGCTGGTCATTGCGCACCACCTGGCGCAACAGGCTATTGGAAATCACCTGCTCGCATGGCTGGCCGATGGCTTCGTCGGCGCTTTTCAGGCCGAAGCGCTTGGCGTAGCGCTCGTTCATCCAGACGATATTGGCGTCGCGGTCGACAATCACCGTGCCTTCGCTGGACTGCTCGATGATCTCGAACAGCGACTGGATGGCCAGGCCACGAACCTGTTGGTAGTCCTTGAGGTTATCGGTGATGTTCATGTTTAGGCCACCAACACAAATTGGACATGGAATCGCGATCCTTGTGGGAGCGGGCGTGTTTACAAGGGGATGTGCGCCGCTGCCAGCAGCTCTTGGGTGTACGGGTGTTGCGGTGCATCGAACACCTCATGGCTGGCGCCGCGCTCCACCACCTTACCGTCCTTGACCACAATCATGTCATGGGCCATGGCCCGCACCACGGCCAGGTCATGGCTGATAAACAGGTAGGTCAGGCCGTATTTTTCCTGCAGCTCACGCAGCAATGCCACCACTTGCTTCTGCACGGTGCGGTCGAGGGCCGAGGTCGGTTCATCCAGCAGCATCAGCGCCGGCTTGAGTACCAGGGCGCGAGCGATGGCGATGCGTTGACGCTGCCCACCGGAAAATTCATGCGGGTAGCGGTGGCGACTGGCCGGGTCGAGGCCGACGTCCTTGAGCACCTGGATCACCTGCGCATCGCGGTCGGCCAGGCTGCACGGCGCGTGCACGTCCAGGCCTTCGCTGATGATCTGTTCCACGGTCATGCGCGGACTGAGGCTGCCGTAGGGGTCCTGGAACACCACCTGCATCTGCTTACGCCAAGGGCGCATTTGCTGGTTATTCAACGGGTCGAGCGCTTCGCCTTGGAAACGGATGCTGCCGGTGGAGTCGAGCAAACGCAGGATCGCCTGGCCCAGCGTGGACTTGCCCGAGCCGGACTCGCCGACAATCCCCAGGGTTTTGCCGCGCTGCACGCTGAGGCTGATACCGTCCACCGCACGCAGGTAGGTCTTGCGGCGGAACAATCCGCCGCCAAGGGGGAATTGCACGGTCAGGTCATCCACTTGCAACACCGTCTCGCGCGCATCGCTGCACAGCGCATCACCGGCCGGCTCCGCATCCAGCAGCAGTTGGCTGTAAGGATGCTGCGGCGCGGTGAACAAGGTCTCACAGTCGGCCTGCTCAACGATCTCGCCGGCGCGCATGACGCACACGCGCTGGGCGATGCTGCGCACCAGGTTGAGGTCATGGCTGATCAGCAGCAGCGACATGCCCAGGCGTTGTTGCAGGGATTTGAGCAGCAGCAGGATCTTGCGCTGCACGGTCACATCCAGGGCGGTGGTAGGTTCGTCGGCGATCAACAGCTCCGGCTCGCAGGCCAGGGCCATGGCGATCATCACCCGTTGGCGTTGGCCGCCGGACAATTGATGCGGATAAGCCTTGAGGCGTTCCTGGGGTTTCTGGATGCCCACCAGCTCGAGCAATTCGAGGATGCGCGCCTGCGCCGCCTTGCCGCCCAAGCCCTTGTGCAGCAGCAGGGTTTCGCCGATCTGCTTTTCGATGCTGTGCAGCGGGTTCAGGGAGGTCATCGGCTCCTGGAAGATCATCGCAATGCGGTCACCGCGCAGTTTCTGCAACGTCGAGGCCGAGGCGCCGATCAACTCCTGGCCGCGATACGTGATGGAGCCGGTGGTGTCGGTGCCCGCTTCCGGCAGCAGTTGCAGGATCGAATGGGCCGTCACCGACTTGCCCGAGCCCGACTCACCCACCAGCGCCAGGCACTCGCCGGGGCGAACGTCCAGGCTCAGGTGGCGGACCACGGTCTGGCCACTGAAAGCGACGTTGAGGTCGCGGATTTCGATCAGGTTCATAGGGGAGGCACTCATGAACGGGGGTCGAAGGCGTCACGCAACGCCCCGCCGATAAAGACCAGCAGCGACAGGATCAGCGCCAAGGTGAAGAACGCCGTGAGGCCCAGCCACGGCGCTTGCAGGTTCTGCTTGCCCTGGGCGATCAGTTCACCCAGCGACGCGCTGCCCGCTGGCATGCCAAAACCGAGGAAATCCAGGGCGCTCAAGGTGGAAATCGCCCCGGTCAGGATAAACGGCAGGTAGCTCAACGTAGCGGTCATGGCGTTGGGCAGGATATGCCGGCGAATGATCTTGCCGTCGCCCAAGCCCAGGGCCCGTGCGGCCTTGACGTATTCCAGGTTGCGCCCGCGCAGGAACTCGGCGCGCACCACGTCCACCAAGGCCAGCCAGGAAAACAGCGCCATGATCCCCAGCAACCACCAGAAATTCGGCTCCACAAAACCCGACAGGATGATCAGCAGGTACAGCACCGGCAGCCCGGACCACACCTCCAGCACGCGCTGGCCGATCAAATCCACCCAGCCGCCGTAATAGCCCTGCAATGCACCGGCGGCAATGCCGATGGCAGCGCTGATCGCGGTGAGCGCCAAGGCAAACAGAATCGATACGCGTGCGCCAAAGATCACCCGCGCCAGCACATCCCGCGACTGGTCATCGGTGCCCAGCCAGTTCACCGCCGAGGGCGGGCTGGGGGCAGGGCGGGTCAGTTCGTAGTTGGGCGTGTCGTCGCTGAACGGGATCGGTGGGAACAGCATCCAGCCGCCGTCCTGCTCTATCAGTTTTTGCACGTAGTCACTGCGGTAGTCGGCCTGGAACGGCAACTGGCCGCCGAACTGCTGCTCGGTGTAACGCTTGAACACCGGGAAATACAGCTCGTTCTTGAAACTCAGCACCAAGGGCTTGTCATTGGCGATCAACTCGCCGCCGAGGGTCAGGATAAACAGGCCGATAAACAGCCACAGCGACCACCAGCCGCGACGGTTCTTCTTGAACCGCTCGAAACGCCGACGCGCCACGGGAGACAGATTAAGCATCAGGCGTTCCTCGCGGCGAAGTCGATACGCGGGTCCACCAGGGTGTAGCAGAGGTCACCGATGAGTTTTATCAAGAGGCCGAACAACGTAAAGATAAACAGCGAACCGAACACCACCGGATAATCGCGGGACACCGCGGCCTCGTAGCTCATGCGGCCAAGGCCGTCGAGGGAGAAGATCACCTCGATCAGCAGCGAGCCGGCAAAGAACACCGCAATAAACGCCTGCGGAATGCCCGAGATCACCAGCAACATCGCGTTGCGAAACACATGCCCGTACAGCACGCGCCGTTCGCTCAAGCCCTTGGCGCGCGCCGTCACCACGTACTGGCGGGTAATTTCATTCAGAAACGAGTTTTTGGTCAGGATGGTCAGCGTGGCGAACCCGCCGATGACCAGCGAGGTGACCGGCAAGACCAGGTGCCAGAAATAGTCGGCGATCTTGCCCACGGTGCTCAGCTCTTCGAAGTTTTCCGACACCAGCCCGCGCACCGGGAACCAGTTAAGCGAGGTGCCGCCGGCAAAGACCACGATCAGGAACATCGCGAACAGGAACGCAGGCATGGCATAGCCGATCACAATCGCGGTGCTGCTCCATACGTCGAAGCTGCTGCCATGGCGGACCGCCTTGCGAATTCCCAGGGGTATCGACACCAGGTAGGTGATCAGCGTGGCCCACAGGCCGAGGGAAATGGTCACCGGCATTTTTTCCAGGATCAGGTCGATCACGGTCTTGCCGCGAAAGAAGCTGTTGCCGAAGTCCAACTGCGCATAGCTCTTGAGCATCAGCCACAGGCGTTCCGGCGCGGGCTTGTCGAAGCCGTACTGTTTTTCGATGTCGGCGATCAGCTTCGGGTCCAGGCCACGGCTGGCACGGGAGCCGCCGCTGATGCTTTCGCCGGATGAACCGCCGACGCCACCGCCGCCAATCCCTTGCAGGTGGGCGATGGCTTGTTCCACCGGCCCGCCTGGAGCGGCCTGCACGATCACGAAATTCACCAACAGGATGATCACCAGCGTCGGGATGATCAGCAGCAGGCGCCGCACGATATAGGCAAACATCAGCGTGCACCTCCGCGTTTGTTCAGCTCAGCCTTCATTTGCTCGTTGGTCAGGGGCGTGGGGCTGATTTCCCACCAGGTTTCCAGGGCTTCGTCGTTTTTCGCCTCGATGGCCGGGCGGCCGAAGCGGTTCCACCACGCGGCGGACGTGCCGGGCGGGTAGTAATTGGGAATCCACAGGTAGTTCCATTGCAGCACGCGGTCCAGTGCGTGGGCGTAGGTGAGCATCTGCGCCTGGGTGTCGGCCTTGACCAGGCCCTTGATCAGGCTGTCGACGGCCGGGTCCTTGAGCACCATGTAGTTGTTGGCGCCGGGGTCAAAAGCGGCGGCCGAGCCGAAATAGTTGTAGAGCTCCATGCCCGGCGAGGTGGTGACCGGGAAGCCGGTGACGATCATGTCGTAGTCCCGTGCCATCACCCGGTTCACATATTGGGAGGCGTCGATACGGCGGATATTCAGGGTGATACCGATCTGCGCCAGGTTGCGTTTGTACGGCAGCAACAGGCGTTCGAGGCCAGATTGGGCATTGAGGAAGGTAAACTCCAGCGGCTCGCCCTCGGCGTTAACCAGCTTGTCGCCGTCCGGTTTCCAGCCGGCCTCTTCCAACAAGGCCAGTGCCTGCAGCTGTTTGTCGCGGATCATGCCGCTGCCGTCGGTAACCGGCGCCTTGAACACCTGGGTGAACACCTCGTCGGGCACTTGGCCGCGCAACGGTTCAAGAATCGCCAGTTCTTCTTGGGTCGGCGGCTGGCTGGCCGCCAACGGGCTATTGGAAAAGAAGCTTTGTTGGCGGATATACATATTGCGCATCATCTGCCGGTTGGCCCATTCGAAGTCCCACAGCATCGCGAGGGCCTGGCGCACGCGGCGGTCCTTGAAGACTGGTTTTTGCACGTTGAACACATAACCCTGGGCCGGTTGCGGCATCTCCTTGGCCAGGTGCGCGCGTTGCAGGCGACCGTCATCCAGGGCCGGGCCGTTGTAACCGATGGAATAGCCGGTGGCGGAAAATTCGCGGTTGAAATCATAGGCGCCGCCGCGCAGTACCTGGCGGGCCACTTCGGTGTCGCCGAAATATTCCAGGCTCAAGTGATCGAAGTTGTACAGACCACGGCTGACGGGCAAGTCCTTGCCCCACCAGTTCGGGTCGCGGGTAAAGGTGATGGTGCTGCCGGAGTCGATCTTGCTGACCTTGTACGGGCCGCTGCCCAGAGGCGCTTCATAGCCGCCGCCATTGGCGAAGTCGCGGGTCTTCCACCAGTGCTCCGGGAAGACGGGCAGGGTGGCGATATCCAGGGGCAGGGTGCGATTTTCATTGCTGGAGAAATCGAAGCGTACCTGACGCTCGCCCTCGACCTCGACGTGCTTGACGTCGGCGAACAGGGTGCGAAAGCGCAGGCTGCCTTGGGTCATCAACAGGTCGAAGCTGTAGCGCACGTCTTCGGCGGTGATCGGCTTGCCGTCGGCAAAGCGTGCCTTGGGGTTGAGGAAAAAGCGCAGCGACAGGCCATCGTCGGCGCGTTCCATCTTCTCGGCGACCAGGCCGTAGACCGTGTAGGGCTCGTCGAGGGAGCGCTGGGCCAGGGGCGCGTAGAGCCAGCCGTCGACCTGGGACACGCCGATGCCTTTGTCGATATACGGCAGCACATGGTCGAAGCGCCCAATCTCGATGGCCGAGCGGCGCAGGCTGCCGCCTTTGGGAGCGTTGGGGTTGGCGTAGTCGAAATGGGTAAAGCCGGCGGGGTACTTGGCCGGTTCGCCGTACACCGTCAGGTAGGGTTGGGGCGCCGCGATCACGGCGGAACTGGCCAGCAGCAGGGCCAGGGTCGAGCTCAGCATGTAGGAAAAAGCCAATCGCATTGTCAGCCTTGAACGCCGTGTGAAGAAGAAAAGGGATTTGTACGCTAACGGCATCAGCGTCGCCAGTCATCACATGCACAACGGCCCACCAAAAGGCGGGCCGTTGTTTATAGCATCAGCACAGGCAGGATCAGTCCTGGCGGCTGGTGACTTCCAGCAGGTGGTAGCCGAACTGGGTTTTCACCGGGCCTTGCACGGTGTTGACCGGGGCGCTGAAGACGACGGTGTCGAATTCCTTGACCATCTGGCCTGGACCGAACGAACCCAGGTTGCCGCCGTCGCGGCTGGAAGGGCAGCTGGAGTTGGCTTTGGCGATTTCTGCGAAATCGGCGCCGCCTTCGATTTGGGCCTTGAGTTCGTTGCACTTGTCTTCAGTGGAAACGAGGATGTGACGGGCGGTGGCTTTGGCCATGGGGAGTAACTCCTTGAGTAAAAAGGGTGAGCGTACCGGATTCAGGCGGTTATTTCCTGGCAAAGTTCCATGGGATTGGCGTACATATCCGATTCTTCGGTAACGGCTACTTAGGGTTCTGCTCTTACAGCGGGGCACTTTTGGAAGCGCGCCAAAAACGCTTCGCCCCACTACTCGCTGCCTCGCCTAGGCTCGGCATGGCGCGGTGTAGATCAAAAGCAGAGCTGATTGATCTCCCTACATCACGTCGATACGTTTGGCTGGGCCGGTATCCCGGCTCTTTTCAAAAGTGACCCGCCGTAAGGGCGGACAGGCATCCCCCATTAACGGATAGGTACTGCGTCAATCAACGCGAGCAGCAGGCACCAAAAACGCCGCCTCCAACAACTGCCGCGTATACCCATGCTGCGGCGCAGCAAAAATCCCCGCTGCATCCCCCTGTTCCACCACCTGCCCATGCTTCACCACCATCAACTGGTGACTCAACGCCTTAACCACCGCCAAATCATGGCTGATAAACAGATAGGTCAAGTTGTACTTAGCCTGCAAACTGCGCAATAACTCGACCACCTGCCGCTGCACCGTGCGATCCAGCGCCGAGGTCGGCTCGTCCAGCAGAATCAGGCGTGGCTTGAGGACCAACGCCCGGGCAATGGCAATACGCTGCCGCTGACCGCCAGAGAACTCATGCGGGTACCGGTGCCGCGATTCCGGATCCAGCCCCACTTCCTTGAGCGCCGCAATAATCGCCGCCTCCTGCTCGGCAGGCGTACCCATCTTGTGGATGCGCAGCCCCTCGCCGACGATCTCACTGACGCACATCCGCGGGCTCAAGCTGCCAAACGGGTCCTGAAAGACCACCTGCATTTCCCGACGCAACGGTCGCACCTGTTGCTGGGTGAGCCGATCCAGTTGCTGGCCTTCAAAACGAATGCCGCCCTTGCTGCCGATCAACCGCAGAATCGCCAGGCCCAGGGTGGATTTGCCCGAGCCGCTTTCGCCGACGATGCCCAGGGTCTGTCCCTGGGGCAGGCTGAAGTTGATGCCGTCCACCGCCTTGACGTAATCGACGGTGGTGCGCAAAAAGCCCTTCTTGATCGGAAACCACACTTTCAGGTCATCGACTTCCAGCAACGGCGGGCCAATCACATTGGTCGCCGGGCCGCCGCTGGGTTCCGCCGCCAGAAGTTCCTGGGTGTAGGGGTGCTGGGGCGACTGGAACAGCGTCTCGCAATCGGCCTGTTCAACGATGCAGCCTTTTTGCATCACGCACACGCGATGGGCGATGCGCCGCACCAGGTTCAAGTCATGGCTGATCAGCAGCAGCGCCATGCCTAGCCGTGCCTGCAGCTCCTTGAGCAATTCGAGGATTTTCAACTGCACCGTCACGTCGAGGGCCGTGGTCGGCTCATCGGCAATCAGCAGTTCGGGTTCATTGGCCAACGCCATGGCGATCATCACCCGCTGGCGCTGGCCGCCGGAGAGTTCATGGGGCAGGGCCTTGAGGCGCTTGTGCGGCTCGGGGATGCCCACCAATTCCAGCAACTCCAGGGTGCGCTGGGTGGCGACCTTGCCGGTGAGCCCCTTGTGCAGGCCCAGCACTTCGTTGATCTGTTTCTCGATGTTGTGCAGCGGGTTCAGCGAGGTCATCGGCTCCTGGAAGATCATCGCAATGCGGTTGCCGCGAATATGCCGGATGGTTTTTTCTTTCAGTGTCAGCAGGTCCTGCCCGGCATAGTTGATGGTGCCGGAAGGATGCCGCGCCAGCGGGTAGGGCAGCAGGCGCAGGATCGAGTGGGCGGTGACCGATTTGCCCGAGCCGCTTTCGCCCACCAGCGCGATGGTTTCGCCGCGCTTGATGTCGAAGCTGACGTTGTTCACCACGCGTTGGTGATGGTCGCCGGTGACGAACTCGACGGAGAGGTCGCGGATTTCGATCAGATTGTCCTGATTCATCTCATTTCCTCGGGTCGAAGGCATCGCGAGCGGACTCGCCGATAAACACCAGCAAACTCAACATGATCGCCAGCACGGCAAAGGCACTCATGCCCAGCCACGGCGCTTGCAGGTTGGATTTGCCCTGGGCCACCAGCTCACCCAACGACGGCGAGCCGGCCGGCAAGCCAAAGCCGAGGAAGTCCAGGGCGGTGAGCGTGCCGATGGCGCCGGTGAGGATGAACGGCATGAAGGTCATGGTCGAGACCATCGCGTTGGGCAGGATGTGGCGGAACATGATCGCGCCGTTCTGCATGCCCAAGGCCCTGGCCGCGCGCACGTATTCGAGGTTGCGCCCGCGCAGGAACTCGGCGCGCACCACGTCCACCAGGCTCATCCAGGAAAACAGCAGCATGATCCCCAGCAGCCACCAGAAGTTGGGCTGCACGAAACTGGCGAGGATGATCAACAGGTACAGCACCGGCAACCCAGACCAGATTTCCAGGAAGCGCTGCCCGGCCAGGTCGACCCAGCCGCCATAGAAGCCCTGCAAGGCCCCGGCGATCACGCCGATGATCGAGCTGAGCACCGTGAGGGTCAGGGCAAACAGCACCGACACGCGGAACCCGTAGATCACCCGCGCCAACACATCGCGGCCCTGGTCATCGGTGCCCAGCAAGTTCACCGAAGAGGGCGGTGCCGGTGCGGGCACCTTGAGGTCGTAGTTGATGCTCTGGTAGCTGAACGGGATCGGTGCCCACAACGTCCAGGCGTCCTTGGCCTTGAGCAGTTCCTGGATATACGGGCTCTTGTAGTTGGCCTCCAGCGGGAATTCACCGCCAAAGGTGGTCTCCGGGTAGCGCTTGAGCGCCGGGAAATACCAGCCGCCGTCGTAGTGCACGGCCAGCGGCTTGTCGTTGGCGATCAGCTCGGCGCCCAGGCTCAGCACGAACAGGATCAGGAACAGCCACAGCGACCACCAGCCGCGCTTGTTGGCCTTGAACCGCTCGAACCGGCGGCGATTGAGGGGGGACAGGTTCATCTCAATGCTCCCGGCTGGCAAAGTCGATACGTGGATCGACCAGGGTGTAGGTGAGGTCGCCGATCAGTTTCACGATCAACCCCAGCAGGGTGAAGATGAACAGCGTGCCGAACACCACCGGGTAGTCGCGGTTGATCGCCGCTTCAAAGCTCATCAGGCCCAGGCCGTCGAGGGAGAAAATCACCTCCACCAGCAATGAACCGGTGAAGAAGATGCCGATGAACGCCGAGGGGAAACCGGCGATCACCAGCAGCATGGCGTTGCGGAACACATGGCCGTACAGCACACGGTGGTTGGTCAGGCCCTTGGCTTTGGCGGTGATCACGTACTGCTTGTTGATCTCGTCGAGAAAGCTGTTCTTGGTCAGCAGGGTCATGGTGGCGAAGTTGCCGATCACCAGCGCGGTAATCGGCAGCGCCAGGTGCCAGAAGTAATCGAGGACCTTGCCGCCCCAGCTCAACTCGTCGAAGTTGTTCGACGTCAGCCCGCGCAAGGGGAACCAGTCGAAATAACTGCCGCCGGCAAACACCACGATCAGCAGGATCGCAAACAGGAACGCCGGGATCGCATAACCGACGATGATTGCCGAACTGGTCCACACGTCGAAATGGCTGCCATGTCGGGTGGCCTTGGCGATCCCCAGGGGGATCGACACCAGGTACATGATCAGCGTGCTCCATAACCCGAGGGAGATGGACACCGGCATCTTTTCCTTGATCAGGTCGATGACCTTGGCGTCACGGAAGAAGCTGTCGCCAAAATCCAGCTGGGCGTAGTTCTTGACCATGATCCACAGGCGTTCCGGCGCCGATTTGTCGAAACCGTACATCTTTTCGATTTCCTTGATCAGCGTCGGGTCCAGGCCCTGGGCGCCACGGTAACTGCTGGAGCCGGCCACCGACACTTCGGCCCCGCCGCCGGCAATGCGGCTGGTGGCGCCCTCAAAGCCTTCGAGCTTGGCGATCATCTGCTCCACGGGGCCACCGGGGGCGGCCTGGATGATGACGAAGTTGATCAGCAGGATCCCGAACAGCGTCGGGATGATCAGCAACAGGCGGCGAAAGATATAGGCCAGCATTTAATCGCCTCCGCTCGCCGGATCGGCGTTGGTGCTTGTGTCTAAAGGAATAGCCGGTTTGACGTTGGGTTTGGCCCACCAGGTCGCGGTGCCGACGTCGTAGCGCGGCGGGACCTTGGGGTGCCCGAGGTGATTCCAATACGCCACGCGGTAGGTCTTGATGTGCCAGTTGGGGATCACGTAGTAGCCAAATTGCAGTACGCGATCCAGCGCCTTGGCGTGGGCCACCAGGCTTTTTCGCGAGTGTGCATCGATCAGTTCTTCTACCAGTTGGTCGACGGCTGGATCCTTGAGTCCCATGTAATTGCGGCTGCCCGGTTTGTCGGCGCTGGAGGATTTCCAGAATTCCCGTTGTTCATTGCCCGGTGAGGTGGACTGGGGGAAGCTGCCCACCAGCATGTCGAAATCCCGCGAGCGGATCCGGTTGACGAATTGCGAGACGTCCACTCGCCGGATCACCAAGTCGATGCCCAGGTCGGCCAGGTTGCGCTTGAACGGCAACAGGATGCGTTCGAACTCAGTCTGGGCCAGCAGGAATTCGATTTTCACCGGCTTGCCGGTGGTGTCGACCATCTTGTCATCGACGATCCGCCAGCCGGCGTCCTGCAGCAACTGGTACGCCTCGCGCTGTTGGTTGCGGATCATGCCGCTGCCATCGGTCTTGGAGGGTTCGAAGGCCTGGGTGAAGACTTCGGGCGGGATCTTGTCGCGCAGCGGTTCGAGAATCGCCAGCTCGTCCGGGCCGGGCAGGCCGGTGGCGGCCATTTCCGAGTTTTCGAAATAACTGCGGGTGCGGGTATAGGCCCCATTGAACAGCTGCTTGTTGCTCCACTCGAAATCCAGCAACAGGCTGATGGCCTTGCGCACGCGCACGTCCTGGAACATCGGCTTGCGCGTATTGAACACAAAGCCCTGCATCCCGGTGGGGTTGCCGTTGGGGATTTCTTCCTTGATCAAGCGGCCCTCAGTCACTGCCGGGATGTTGTAGGCATTGGCCCAGTTTTTCGCGCTGAATTCCAGCCAGTAATCGAACTGCCCGGCCTTCAGCGCCTCCAGCGACACGGTGCTGTCGCGGTAGTAGTCGGTGATGCGGTTATCGAAATTGTAGAAACCTTGGGTGACTGGCAGGTCCTTGGCCCAGTAATCCTTGACTCGCTCATAGCGGATCATGCGCCCAGCCTTGACCTCGGCCACCTTGTACGGCCCGCTGCCCAGCGGCACTTCCAGGTTGCCCTTGGCGAAGTCGCGGGTCGCCCACCAATGTTTGGGCAGTACCGGCAGTTGCCCGAGGATCAGCGGCAATTCGCGGTTATTGGTGCGCTTGAACTTGAACAGCACCTTCAGCGGGTCTTCGGCGACCACTTCGTCGACGTCGGCGTAATACGTGCGATAGATCGGCGAGCCTTCCTTGATCAGTTCCTGGAAGGTGAACACCACGTCTTCGGCACGGATCGGGTGGCCATCATGGAAGCGTGCTTCGGGGCGCAGGTAGAACCGCACCCAGCTGTTATCCGGGGCTTTTTCGATCTTGCCGGCGACCAGGCCGTATTCGGTGATGGGCTCGTCCAGGCTTTGCATGGCCAGGGTGTCGTAGATCAGGCTCAGGTTATCGGCCGGCACACCTTTGCTGATGTAGGGGTTGAGGCTGTCGAAGCCGCCCATGGCCGACTCGCGGAACGTGCCGCCCTTGGGGGCGTCCGGGTTGACGTAGTCGAAGTGCTTGAAGTCGGCGGGGTATTTCGGCGGTTCGTTGTACAGCGTCAACGCATGTTGCGGGGCGGCTTGGGCCACGGTGCACAGCAGCAGGCTGCCGAGCAGGGCAGTACGCAAATACATCATTGGGCTTTCTCCGAAGCTTTCAGCCACCACGCGCTCAGGCCCAGGCTGTAGGGCGGCGTGGTGACAAAGGCGAACCGGTTGCGGTACGCCAAGCGATGATAGTTGAGGTACCAGTTGGGAATGCTGTAGTGCTGCCACAGCAGCACGCGGTCCAGGGCACGGCCGGCGGCCAGTTGCTCCTCGCGGGTCTTGGCGGCCAGCAGTTGTTCCAGCAGGTGATCGACAATCGGGTTGGCGATGCCTGCGTAGTTCTTGCTGCCCTTGATCGCGGCCTGGCTGGAGTGGAAGTACTGCCACTGCTCAAGGCCGGGGCTCAAGGTCTGGTTGAGGGTGATCAGGATCATGTCGAAGTCGAATTGATCCAGGCGCTGCTTGTACTGGGCGCGGTCGACGGTCCGCAGGCGTGCGTCGATGCCGATGCTGATCAGGTTCTCGACGTAGGGCTGCAGGATGCGCTCCAGGTTCGGGTTGACCAGCAGGATCTCGAAGCGAAGGGGTTGGCCGTCCTTGTTCAGCAGCCGTTGGCCTGACAGTTTCCAACCGGCCTCGCCGAGCAACGCCAGGGCGTGGCGCAGGGTCTCGCGGGGGATGCCGCGGCCGTCGGTCTGGGGCAGGCTGAACGGCTGGGTAAACAGGTTGGCCGGCAACTGCTCGCGGTACGGCGAGAGCATCAGCCATTCATGCCCGGTGGGCACGCCGGTCGCGGCGAACTCGCTGTTGGGGTAGTAGCTCAAGGTGCGTTTATAGGCGCTGCTGAACAGGGTGCGGTTGGTCCATTCGAAGTCGAACATCAGCCCCAGGGCTTCGCGCACCTTGGTCTGGCTGAAGGTCGGCCGCCGGGTGTTCATGAACAGGCCTTGGCTTTGGGTCGGGATCTGGTGGGCGATCTGCGCCTTGATCACATCACCCCGGTTCACTGCCGGGAAGGTGTAGCCGTTGGCCCAGTTCTTGGCCTGGTGCTCGATATAGATATCGAACTCGCCGGCCTTGAAGGCTTCGAAGGCCACGTCGCTGTCGCGGTAGAACTCCACTTCGACCTTGTCGTAGTTATAGAAACCCTGGTTGACCGGCAGGTCCTTGCCCCAGTAGTCCTTGACCCGTTCGAACACCAGTTGCCGCCCCGGGCTAACCTTGGTGATGCGGTATGGCCCGCTGCCCAGCGGCGGTTCGAAGGTGGTGGCCTTGAAGTCGCGGTTCTTCCAATAGTGCTGGGGCAATACCGGCAATTCGCCCAGGCGCAGGATCAGCAAC
Organism: Pseudomonas sp. QC2; assembly: GCF_002859085.1. NCBI lineage: Bacteria > Pseudomonadati > Pseudomonadota > Gammaproteobacteria > Pseudomonadales > Pseudomonadaceae > Pseudomonas > Pseudomonas sp. QC2. Next base: position 41,934 of record NZ_PKKS01000006.1, on the reverse strand, counting down.
GGGTTGCCGGCGCGCTTGAACACAAAGCGGATGCGGTGACGATTGAGGATATCCACCCGTGCCACTTCCTGCAGGTTGGTGCGGTATTGCGGGTGGCCTTCGGTCAGCAGCGTGCGATAGGAAAACGCCACATCGTAGGCGGTGATTGGCTTGCCATCGTGGAAGCGCGCCTGGGGGCGCAGGTTGAACACCACCCAACTGCGGTCCTCGCTGTACTCTACCGACTGCGCGATCAGCCCATAACTGGAGGTGGGTTCATCGCCGGACGGCGCATAAAGGCCCGTGCCGACCATCAATGGCTCATTCAGCTCATTCACGCCGTATTGCAGGAAATTGGGCGTGGAAACCGGGCTTGAGCCCTTGAAGGTATAGGGATTGAGGGTATCGAAGGTACCAAATGCCATGACCCGCAATGTCCCGCCTTTCGGCGCTGCAGGGTTTACCCAATCGAAGTGGGTGAATTTGGCCGGGTACTTGAGGCTGCCGAACTGCGTATAACCGTGGCTCTCGGTAATCGTCGCGTTCGCACCAAAGCTCAAGGCCAGACTTATTAGTAGAAGGAGGGGACGCTTCAAGTCAGAGATCCGATCCAGGCGGCTTGGGCTTTATGATCGGTACAGTAACAGCTTGTTCCGGTTGGAAAAAGCATCTTGAAATCGGCGATAAACCTATGTGGGAGCGGGCTTGTTGTGGTGAGCGGGCTTGCCCCGCGCTGGGCTGCGGAGCAGCCCTGGAACCAGGCGGTGAGTTTTGTCTGGAGGAATGCGTGTAGCCATTGGGGCTGCTTCGCAGCCCAGCGCGGGGCAAGCCCGCTCACCACAGAAGCCCGTTCAACACAGCAAGCCTGTTCACCATACAAGCCTGTTCACACAAACAGGCTGGTTTGTCAGTTAGCGTGGCCCGGAAACCACCAGCATCTGCCCTGGCTTAAGCGCCTGGCCTGTGCGCGGGTTCCAGCGCTTGAGATGTTGCATCTCAACGTTGAAGCGCTTGGCGACGATGTACAGCGAGTCGCCTTTCTTGACTTTGTACTGCACTGGCTTCTTGCTGTCGGCCTTGGCCACCAGCTTGCGCGTGTCCTGCATTACCAGCGTCTGGCCGACCTTGAGGGCCTGGCCGTTGAGCTTGTTCCAGCGTTGCAGGTCATGCACGTCGACCTTGTTGGCCTTGGCGATGAGCGTGAGGTTGTCTCCACTGCGCACTTTGTAGCTGCGGCTGCGGCCGGCCACCCGGGCGGTCTCGACTTCGTCGAACACCTGCTTTTTCGGACGCATCGCCAGTAATTCTTCCGGCTTCATCGTCGACAGGGTGCTGGTGAGCAGTTGCGCCTTGGAGCTGGGCACCAGCAAATGCTGGGGACCGTCCAGGGTGGTGCGTTGTTTCAGGGCAGGGTTGAGCTGGAACAGTTCGTCTTCGTCGATCTCGGCCAGCGCGGCAACCCGTGACAGGTCCATGCTCTGCTTGACTTCAACCACTTCGAAGTACGGCGTGTTGGCGATCGGGTTCAGGTTGACGCCATAGGCCTCGGGCGCCAGCACCACCTGGGACAGTGCCAGGAACTTGGGCACGTAGTCCTTGGTTTCCTGGGGCAGGGGCAGGTTCCAGTAGTCGGTCGGCAGGCCGAGCTTCTCGTTGCGCTCGATTGCCCGGCTCACCGTGCCTTCGCCGGCGTTGTAGGCGGCCAGGGCCAACAGCCAGTCGCCGTTGAACATGTCGTGCAGGCGGGTCAGGTAGTCGAGGGCGGCGGTGGTGGAGGCGGTGATGTCGCGGCGGCCGTCGTAGGCGCGGGTCTGGCGCAGGTTGAAGTAGCGCCCGGTGGAGGGGATGAACTGCCACAGGCCGACCGCATCGCTGCGCGAATAGGCCATCGGGTTGTAGGCACTTTCAATCACCGGCAGCAGCGCCAGCTCCAGGGGCATGTTGCGTTCTTCAAGGCGTTCGACGATGTAGTGAATGTAGAGGCTGCCGCGTTCTCCGGCGTTCTCCAGGAAGGAAGGGTTGCTGGCGAACCACAGGCGCTGTTGCTCGATGCGCGGGTTGACGCCTAGGCCTTCCTGCAATTGAAAGCCCCGTCGCATGCGTTCCCAGACGTCCTGGGGCACTTCGGGTGCAGGCTTCTCTGACAGCCAGATGACGGGTTTCTGTTTGATCTTGGCGCTAAGGTTCGGCTTGGGTTGCACGGTGGATTGTGCGGTGGATTGTGCGGTGAAATTGCTTGATTGGCAGCCCGCCAGCGTGGCGGACACAGCCACCGCCACAGCTTGAGCCAGGCGGGTCAATGCGTCTGAATGGTTGGATTTACGAATAGATGACGACATTGGCTGGAAGTAAGTTCCGGGCAAAAATGTCGGGCGATTCTAGAAACCCGTTCGGTTCCGGTCAACCATTCAGAAATTACGTATCAGATTGCTTCTGGTTAGAACTTATCTTTCCACGCCCTCAAGCTAGCAAACACCTCGGCCCCAGAGCGGTGGTCGCGGCCATTCCGTTCGTCCGCTTTTTGTTTAACGGATGTTTCAGAGGTACGTAGGAAAGGGTTGGTCAGCCGCTCCAGGGCCAGGTTGGAAGGCAATGTGATCTCGCCACGGGCGCGCAGTTGGCGGACGCTTTCCACTCGTTCGGCGATATCGGCGTTATCCGGTTCCACCGCTTGGGCGAACTTGAGGTTACTTTGTGTGTATTCGTGGGTGCAGTACACCCGGGTGTCGGCGGGCAGGGCGGCCAACCGTTCAAGGGAGGTGTACATCTGTTCCGGCGTGCCTTCGAACAGGCGCCCGCAGCCGGCGGCGAACAGGGTGTCGCCGCACAGCAGCACACCGCTGTGATAAAAGGCGATATGGCCCAGGGTGTGGCCGGGCACTGTATAAATGTCGAAGTCCCAGCCGAGTACCGTGATGCGGTCGTTATCGTTCAAGGCCACGTCCCGTGCGGGGATCTTCTCGTTGGCCGGGCCGTAGACCTTGGCGTTGGTAGCACCTTTGAGCTGTTCGACGCCGCCGACATGATCATGGTGATGGTGGGTGACCAGGATGTCGCTGAGGGCCCAGCCTGGGTTCTGTTCGAGCCAGTCCAGGACCGGGGCGGCATCGCCGGGGTCGACCACGGCGCAGCGTTGGGTGTGCGGGTCCTGTAACAACCAGATGTAGTTATCGGTGAAGGCGGGCAGGGCACTGATCTGTATCATTCTTCGATTCGCCAAGCTGAACACATTGGTGCATCTTAGAACGTCTAGGCGAGTTGGAGAATGCAATGACTGATAAAGCGTTCGCCCAGGCCGATCCTGAGTGGCTGGCCCTGATCAGCGCCGCCCGCGAATGGCTGTCCGGTCCCATCGGGCAATTTCTGCTGGACGAAGAACGGCGCATGCTCGAAGACGAGCTGGGCCGGTTCTTTGGTGGCTATCTGGTGCATTACGGCCCTTCGGCCGAAACGCCGCCGTGTGCGCCCCAAGTGCAGCGCAATGTGCGCTTGGGGGCGCCGTTGCCGGGGGTGGAGATCGTCTGCGAAGAACAGGCGTGGCCCTTGAGCGAGCACGCCGCCGACGTGGTGGTGTTGCAGCATGGCCTGGATTTCTGCCTGTCACCCCATGGCTTGCTGCGCGAAGCGGCGAGCAGCGTACGGCCGGGTGGCCATTTGCTGATTGTGGGGATCAACCCCTGGAGCAGCTGGGGCCTGCGCCATGCGTTCGCCCACGATGGCCTGCGCCAGGCGCGTTGCATCTCGCCGCAGCGGGTGGGCGACTGGCTTAACCTGCTGGGCTTCGCGCTGGAGAAACGCCGCTTCGGGTGCTATCGTCCGCCGCTTGCGTCGACCAAGTGGCAAGGCCGCCTGGCCGGTTGGGAGCGCCGCGCAGGTGCCTGGCAGTTGGCGGGTGGCGGCTTCTATCTGCTGGTGGCGCGCAAGATCGTGGTTGGGCTGCGGCCGGTGCAGCAGGTGCGCCGTGAGCCGATGGGCAAACTGGTGCCGATGCCGATGGCCAAGGTCAACCGCAAGCAAAGCGATGCGCAACCCTCTTCTTGAATGAATACCGAGTAACCGATGACCGATAGCGTAGAACTCTTCACCGATGGCGCCTGCAAAGGCAACCCGGGCCCTGGCGGCTGGGGCGCGTTGCTGGTGTGCAAGGGCGTGGAGAAAGAGTTGTGGGGCGGTGAAGCCAACACCACCAACAACCGCATGGAACTGATGGGCGCCATTCGTGGCCTGGAAGAACTCAAGCGCCGCTGCAACGTGCTGCTGGTGACCGACTCGCAATACGTGATGAAGGGCATCAACGAGTGGATGGTCAACTGGAAGAAGCGTGGCTGGAAGACTGCGGCCAAGGAACCGGTGAAAAATGCCGACCTGTGGCAGCTGCTGGACGAGCAATGCAATCGCCATGACATCACCTGGAAATGGGTACGCGGTCACATCGGCCACCCTGGCAACGAGCGCGCCGATCAGTTGGCCAACCGGGGCGTGGACGAAGTGCGCGGCTACAAGCAGAGCTGATGGCGACTCACGTGTTAAGATCGCGCCCGTTGACGCACACCACACTGCACACCACACCGTTGAGAGCTGAACCCTGATGGCCATCCGATCTGTTGTACTCGATACCGAAACCACCGGCATGCCGGTGACCGACGGCCACCGGATCATTGAAATCGGCTGTGTCGAATTGATGGGTCGCCGCCTCACCGGTCGTCACTTCCACGTCTACCTGCAACCGGACCGCGACAGTGACGAAGGCGCGATCGGCGTCCACGGTATCACTGACGAATTCCTCAAGGGCAAGCCGCGTTTTGCCGAAGTCGCCGATGAGTTCTTCGAGTTCATCAACGGCGCCCAGTTGATCATCCATAACGCGGCGTTCGACGTCGGCTTCATCAACAACGAATTCGCCCTGATGGGGCAGACCGATCGCGCAGACATTTCCAAGCACTGCTCGATCCTCGACACCTTGATGATGGCCCGTGAGCGTCACCCCGGCCAGCGCAACAGCCTCGATGCCTTGTGCAAACGTTATGGCGTCGACAACTCCGGCCGTGAACTGCACGGCGCCTTGCTCGACTCCGAGATCCTCGCCGACGTCTACCTGACCATGACCGGCGGGCAGACCAGCCTGTCCCTGGCGGGCAACGCGTCGGATGGCACGGGCTCGGCGGAAGGCTCGGGTAACCGTCCTTCGGAAATCCGCCGGCTGCCGGCTGATCGCAAGCCCACGCCTATTATTCGTGCCAGTGAGCAAGACTTGGCCGAGCATGCGGCAAGGTTGGAAGCGATTGCCAAGTCGGCGGGTGCGCCGGCGTTGTGGACTCAACTGACCCAGCAATAGCCTGGCTGCACGCAATCCAAAGGTGGGAGGGGGCTTGCCCCTCCCACCGTTGATCTCCATCTGCCTGCGAAATCTTCATTCGCCACATCCACTCCCAGCTTCTACCCTTGAGTGCATAACCCTCAGGACGACAAGCACTCATGTACAAAGACCTGAAGTTCCCCGTCCTTATCGTGCACCGCGATATCAAGGCCGACACCGTCGCCGGTGACCGGGTCCGAGGCATCGCTCGAGAGCTGGAACAGGAGGGCTTCAGTATTTTCTCGGCAGTGGACTACGCCGAGGGCCGGCTGGTGGCCTCCACCCATCATGGCCTGGCGTGCATGCTGATCGCCGCCGAAGGCGCGGGCGAGAATACCCATCTGTTGCAGAACATGGTCGAGCTGATCCGGCTCGCGCGGTTGCGGGCGCCGAATCTGCCGATCTTTGCCTTGGGCGAGCAAGTCACCCTGGAAAATGCGCCGGCTGACGCCATGAGCGAGCTTAACCAGCTGCGCGGCATTCTGTACCTGTTCGAAGACACCGTGCCGTTTCTCGCCCGGCAAGTTGCCCGTGCGGCGCGCACTTACTTGGATGGCCTGTTGCCGCCGTTCTTCAAGGCGCTGGTGCAGCACACCGCTGATTCCAACTATTCCTGGCACACCCCCGGCCATGGCGGCGGCGTGGCCTACCGCAAAAGCCCGGTGGGGCAGGCGTTCCATCAATTTTTCGGGGAAAACACCCTGCGTTCGGACTTATCGGTGTCGGTGCCCGAACTGGGCTCGCTGCTGGACCACACCGGGCCGCTGGCAGAAGCCGAGGCCCGCGCCGCCCGCAACTTTGGCGCTGACCACACTTTCTTCGTGATCAACGGCACGTCCACCGCCAACAAGATCGTGTGGCATTCCATGGTCGGGCGCGATGACCTGGTGCTGGTGGACCGCAACTGTCACAAGTCGGTGTTGCACTCGATCATCATGACCGGCGCCATCCCGTTGTACCTCTGCCCGGAGCGCAACGAACTGGGGATCATCGGCCCGATTCCCTTGAGCGAATTCAGCCCCGAGTCGATCCGCGCCAAGATCGACGCCAGCCCGTTGACCCGTGGCCGGGCGCCCAAGGTCAAGATGGCGGTGGTCACCAATTCCACCTATGACGGCCTGTGCTACAACGCCGAACTGATCAAGCAGCAATTGGGCAACAGCGTCGAGGTGCTGCATTTTGATGAGGCCTGGTACGCCTACGCGGCGTTTCATGAATTCTTCGCCGGGCGCTACGGCATGGGCACTTCGCGCACGCCGGACAGCCCGCTGGTGTTCACCACCCACTCCACCCACAAACTGCTGGCCGCGTTCAGCCAGGCCTCGATGATCCACGTGCAGGACGGCGGCGCGCGTCAGTTGGACCGTGACCGTTTCAACGAAGCCTTCATGATGCATATCTCGACGTCGCCGCAGTACAGCATCATTGCTTCGCTGGATGTGGCCTCGGCGATGATGGAAGGTCCGGCCGGGCGTTCGCTGTTGCAGGAAATGTTCGACGAAGCCCTGAGCTTCCGTCGGGCGCTGGCCAACCTGCGCCAGCACATTGCCGCCGAGGATTGGTGGTTCACCATCTGGCAACCACCGTCGGTGGCGGGCATCGACCGCGTCGTCACCGCTGATTGGCTGTTGCATCCCCAGGCTGACTGGCATGGCTTTGGCGAGGTCGCCGAGGACTACGTGCTGTTGGACCCGATCAAAGTGACGCTGGTGATGCCCGGCCTCAACGCCGGCGGCGCCCTGAGCGATTGCGGGATTCCGGCTGCCGTGGTCAGCAAGTTCCTCTGGGAGCGTGGTCTGGTGGTGGAAAAGACCGGGTTGTATTCCTTCCTCGTGCTGTTCTCCATGGGTATTACCAAAGGCAAATGGAGTACCTTGCTCACCGAATTGCTGGAGTTCAAGCGCAGCTACGACGCCAATGTGAGCCTGGCCAGTTGTTTGCCATCGGTGTTTGCCCAAGGCCCCACGCGCTATCAAGGCCTGGGCCTGCGCGACCTGTGCGACCAACTGCATAGCTGTTACCGTAGCAACGCCACTGCAAAGCACCTTAAACGGATGTATACCGTTCTGCCGGAAATCGCGATGAAACCCGCCGATGCCTACGACCAGTTGGTCAGGGGTGAAGTGGAAGCGGTTTCCATCGATGCCTTGCCAGGGCGCATCGCAGCCGTGATGCTGGTGCCTTATCCGCCCGGTATTCCACTGATCATGCCGGGCGAGCGCTTCACCGAGTCGACGCGTTCGATTATCGACTACCTGGCCTTTGCCCGGACGTTCGATAGCAGTTTCCCCGGTTTTGTCGCCGATGTTCATGGGTTACAACACGAAGATGACGGCAGTGGTCGTTGTTACACCGTCGATTGCATCAAGGGTTAAGAATGTTTATGCAAGCTGTAATGAACCCGAAGTATCCAGGGCTCAGTGTACGGGTCGCCGACGAAGGCTTTGACGCCTATGTGTGGGGCAATGATTTCAGCTTTGAAGTCAGCGCCTACGGTGAGCCGCAGATGGGCAAGCGGGTCGATCAATGGCCTGTGGAGCGCATCTTGCCGTACCGCAAGTGCTATGGCATCGATCCGGAAGAGTTCGCCAGTTTTCGCGACGCGCCCGACAGCGCGATCTTCATGGCTTACTTGGACGACCGCCCGGTAGGACACATCGTGGTCAGCACCAATTGGAACGGGTTTGCCCATGTCGACGAATTGGCCGTGGCCTTGCCCGCCCGGCGCCATGGCGTGGCCAAGGCGCTGCTGGATGTGGCGCAGTTCTGGAGCCGCAAGAAAAACCTGCCCGGCATGATGCTGGAAACCCAGAACAACAACCTCGGGGCCTGCCGTTTGTACGAGCGCTGCGGCTACGTGATGGGCGGCATCGACCACCTGCGCTATCGCGGCATTGATCCGCAAACCCGCGAAGTGGCGATTTTCTGGTATCGGCTGTTCAAGAACGAAGTCGACAAGGCTTAGCCCGCCAACAGCCCTTCGGCCTTCTGCGTCACGATCTCCAGCAGTGCATTCAGCGCTGGGGAGGTCACGCCCTCCTTGAGGGTCAGCGCATACAGGCTGACCATGATCGGCGGCGACACCGGGCACGCATCCAGCCCGGCCTCGCGTGCGCCGAACGCGGTGAAAGGGTCGACCACCGCCAGGCCTTCTCCCGCTTCCACCATGCTGCGCATCATCTGGTAAGTCTGTACGCGCGTCTGCACCACCGGCAGCGGGCGCAGGGCTTGCAGCTTGGCATCCAGCAAGCGGCTGAGCGGGTCCTGGCCTTCGAGCCCGATCATCGCTTGCCCGGCCAGGTCCTGCAGCGCGATGTACTTCTGCTTGGGTTTGAGCCAGCCATGCGGCGCGAGCAATTGCAGCTTGCCTTGGGCCAGCACGGTGCTGTGGATCTGTGGGTGTTCCGGGTCATGCAGGCTCAGGCCTACGTCGGCTTCGTGCAGCAGCAGGCTCCTGACGATCTCGCGGGTCGGCTGGCTTGACAGGTTGCACGGCGTGTCCTGGAAGCGTCGGCGCAGCAGCGCAATGCTTTGCGGCAACAGTTGATTGGCCAGGGGCGGGGTGCAGAGAGCGCGCAGGGTCGGGGCGTGATGGTGTTTCAGGCGGCTGGCGAGGCGTTGCACCGGTTCCAGCGCCTCATACACGTGGGCGATTTCCGCCTGCAGCTCCAGGGTTTCCCGTGTCGCCTGCAAGCGTCCACGGACGCTGGCGAACAGCATAAAGCCCAATTGCGCCTCGGCCTCCTTGAGCGCCGCGTCCACATCGCCCACGGAGAGTTGCAACCACTCGGCGGCCAAGCCTGGGTGTCCGGTCTGCAAGATGGCTTGAATCACTTCGATATGACGTAAACGCATCGCCGGAGTCTATGTGCAGCGCGCCGGGGATTCAATAGAATGGCTGCGCTGATCATCAACGACCAAAGCCGGCTGCCGGCATTAACAACAAAAACAGGTCTGGTCTCACATGCCTCTACCCTCGATCCTCGGGGTAACGGCCAAGCAACTGCTGGTCTTGGTGACCGTCGGGTGCGTGGCTGCTTATCTCTTCAACGCTCAAAACGAAAGCACGCCGGAAAACCTGGCACTTGAAACGTTCATCCGTTCCCAGGAACAGGTGGCCGAACAGGTGGGGGCAGTCCTGGAAGTGGCATTGGTCAGGCAGGTGGTCGCGTATCCGGGTTACCACAGCGCGGGCTACCAGCGTTCGATGTTTGCCGTGGAGGGCGAGCGGGGACGCTTGATGGTGACCTTGAAGAAGGTCGAGGGGGAGCAGGGCATTGAGGTCACGGAGATTCGCCGGCCGTGATCACCCCAGCCCAGTCGACGCCATCAATGGCCAGGACTGAGCAGGTGGATAAGGCGTGATCTTATGACGCGAGGGTGGTTTGCGACTCGCGCACGAGAATCGTGCCCGATTGAATCAACTTGAATTCGTCGCCTTCCAGCTTTTCTACACGATCGCCAATGGCCAGCTTGTAGGTGGTGGTAGGTGCCGAGCCAGCCAGGTCGCCTTGCGCCGGGTTGGATTCCTGGAACTCATGCACCGAATACACACGTCCTTCTGCGTCTCTGGCATGAAACTGTCCGACTAGTACTGCTGCCATCTGTTTAGAACCTCTGGAGATAAACACTCGATTTGCGGTTCTGTAGACCGTCAGGGAGCGGGGTAGTTTACTTACGGAATAAAAATACTATTCGCTTATCTTTTCAGATGATTCCTACATGTCACTGCGTGATGCAAATGCCCGGAGGATTATCAAAACCTTCTGGTGAACACGCCGCGAAGACTCTATAACTACAAGCTCCTTTAGTCAGACGTCGGGAACCCCCAATGAGCAAGGTCTACACCGTAGCCGTCCTGGTTGGCAGCTTGAGAAAAGACTCGATCAACCGCAAGGTCGCGCTGGCATTGGCCGAACTGGCCCCTGCTAACCTGAAGTTGAACATTGTGGAAATTGGCGACTTGCCGCTCTACAACGAAGACATTGACGGTGCGACACCGCCGGCAGCCTACAGTACTTTCCGTCAACACGTGAGCTCATCCGACGCGGTGCTGTTCGTGACCCCGGAATACAACCGCTCCGTGCCCGCGCCCTTGAAAAATGCCATCGACGTAGGTTCTCGGCCTTACGGGCAGAGCGCCTGGAGTGGCAAGCCGGGGGCGATCATCAGCGTGTCGCCGGGGGCGATTGGTGGTTTTGGCGCCAACCATCACCTGCGCCAGTCCCTGGTGTTTCTCGATGTGCCCTGCATGCAGCAGCCGGAGGCCTACCTGGGCGGCGCGGGCAGTGTATTTGACGACGCGGGCAAGGTGTCTGAAAAGACCCAGCCGTTCCTGCAGGCGTTTATTGATGCTTACGCCAAGTGGGTGGCCAAGCAGCACGGCTGATTACCCGCCCACTTAAAGCTGTTTACTCTTAATGTGGCGAGGGAGCTTGCTCCCGTTGGGCCACGAAGCGGCCCCAGGCCTTTGTTTGAAAAGACTGGGACTGCTACGCAGTCCAACGGGAGCAAGCTCCCTCGCCACAGGTATGGCGCTTCCTTGCGCCAATGAGGGTCAGCGCAACCAGTTGGTGCGCGCCAGTTCGATCACTTCATCGCCCCGGCCGCTCATCACCGCCTTGAGCATGTACAGGCTGAAGCCCTTGGCTTGTTCCAGCTTGATCGTCGGCGGCATCACCAACTCTTGGGTGGCGGTGACCACATCCACCAGCACCGGGCCATCATGGGCCAGGGCGCGGCGCAGGGCGGGCTCCAGGTCTTCGGATTGCTCCACGCGAATGCCGAGGATGCCCATGGCGTTGGACATGGCGGCGAAGTCCGGGTTTTTCAGTTCGGTACCGGCGTCCAGGTAGCCTGCGGCTTTCATCTCCATCGCGACAAAGCCCAGCGAGGCGTTATCGAACACGATGACTTTCACCGGCAGTTTCAACTGCGCTAAGGAAATGAAATCCCCCATCAACATGGCAAAGCCGCCGTCACCGGACATCGAAATCACCTGGCGATCCGGGAAGGCCGCCTGCGCGCCGATGGCCTGGGGCATGGCATTGGCCATCGAGCCGTGGTTGAACGAACCGATCAGGCGGCGCCTGCCGTTCATCTTCAAATATCGCGCAGCCCACACGGTCGGTGAGCCGACGTCGGCGGTAAAGATTGCATCGTCATCCGCCAACTCGCTGAGCAAACGCGCCACGTATTGTGGGTGGATCGGCCGATTGGCCTTCGACGGTTGAGCCAGGTCATCGAGCCCTTGGCGGGCTTTTTCATACTGCTTCAAGGAGGTCTCGAGAAAGCTGCGATCGGTCTTGCGCGTCAAGCGCGGCAGCAGGGCGTCGATGGTTTCACTGACATCGGCGGCGATGCCCAGGTCCAGCGTGGCGCGGCGGCCGAGGGCCTGCGGGTTGCGGTCAACCTGGATGATCTTGGCGTCAGTGGGGTAGAACTGGCGATAAGGAAAGTCGGTGCCGAGCATGATCAACGTGTCGCAGCCGAGCATGGCGTGGTAACCGGAGCTGAAGCCGATCAGGCCGGTCATGCCCACATCGAACGGGTTGTCCCACTCCACATGTTCCTTGCCGCGCAGGGCATGCACCACGGGTGCGCCCAGCGCGTCAGCCAGGGCCACCACTTGGTCATGGGCGCCGGCGCAACCGCTGCCGCACAGCAGGGTGACCTTCTGGCTGCTTTCCAATAGCTCGGTGAGGCGTTGCAGGTCTTGTTCCGCAGGCAATGTGCGCGGCGCGTGCAGGGCTGGCCAGGGCTTGAGCTTGTCCTCCACTTCCAGCAGCGATACGTCACCCGGAATCACCACCACTGCCACGCCGCGATTGAGGATCGCCGAACGCATGGCGCGGTGCAGCACGTGGGGCATCTGCTCGGGGTTGGTGACCAGCTCGATAAAGTGGCTGCACTCCTTGAACAACTCTTGGGGATGGGTTTCCTGGAAATAGTTCAGGCCGATCTCCGAGGACGGAATCTGTGCGGCGATCGCCAGCACCGGCACATGGTTGCGATGGCAATCGAACAAGCCATTGATCAAGTGCAGGTTACCCGGCCCGCAGCTGCCGGCGCAGACCGTCAGTTCACCCGTGGCCGCTGCTTCGGCACCGGCGGCGAAGGCCGCCACCTCCTCGTGGCGCACGTGCATCCACTCGATGCTGTCCATGGTGCGCAGGGCGTCGGTGAGGCCGTTGAGGCTGTCGCCGGTCAGGCCCCAGATACGCTTGATGCCCGCCTGTTCAAGGGTGGTCGCCAATTGCTGGGCCAGGTTGATTTTCGCCATGAAGAACTCCAATCGTCAGTGAGGTTAAAAACTGCTGATCAATAGGGGACAGTTCGATCACGGCGAATGCTCCGCCTTTAATGTGAAGATTGCGTCATGGCCGCCCGGTACTGCCGCGTGCGCCGCGCCAGAAACCATTGGTCGCGCACCAGCGCCATGCACGGCACGACGTTGGCTTTGGGCGAATGGCCGCGGCTGAGGCGGCGCATCTGGTAGCGCACCACGGCGAGTATGGCGAGGGAGGCCAGGGGCTTGCGTTGCCAGTCGATAGGCTTGAGTTGCGGGTTGGGGTCGCGGCCTTCGCGCCAGTGCTGGATCAAGTGGGGTTCCAGCGTCAGGGCGGTGGCGATCCCGGCCATGGCGACGCCACTGTCCAGTACCTGTTGCACGATGGGCAGGCGCCGGATGCCGCCGGTGACCATCACCGGCATCTTGGCGATGGTCGCCAGTTGACTGGCGAACTCAAGGAAGTACGCCTCACGCGCCAGGGTGCGGCCGTCACGCGCCTCGCCTTGCATGGCGGGTGCTTCGTAACTGCCACCGGATAACTCCAGCAGGTCGATGGGCAGCGGGTTGAGCATTTCGACCACGGCACGTGCATCGGCTTCTGCAAAACCGCCACGTTGGAAGTCGGCAGAGTTGAGTTTGACGGCGACACAAAACGACGGGCTGACGCTGGCGCGTACCGCACGGATCACTTCCAGCAACAGGCGTGCGCGGTTCTCCAGGGCGCCGCCCCAGCGGTCGATGCGTTGGTTGCTCAGTGGCGACAGGAACTGACTGAGCAAGTAGCCATGGGCGCCGTGGATCTGCACGCCGGTAAACCCGGCTTTTTCGGCCAGGCGTGCGCTGGTGGCAAAGCGCTGGATCACGTCCTGGATGTCGTCTTCGGTCATGGCCTTGGGCGTGGCAAACATCTTCGAGAAACCACCGAGGTCGAGTGCCACGGCGGACGGTGCAATGGCTTGCTGGCGTAGGTTGGCCGGCGTCTGGCGGCCTGGGTGGCTGAGTTGTACCCAGAAGTGCACGCCGTTGCCGCGGGCGACGTCGGCCCACTCACTGAAGCTCGCCAGGTATTGCTCATCCTCAAGGGCCACGCCGCCGGGGCCGGTCATGGCGCGGCGGTCGACCATCACGTTGCCGGTGATCAACAAACCGGGATTACCGGCGGCCCAGGCTTTGTAAAGCTGCTTCAATTCACGGGACGGCGCCTGATTGCCATCGGCCATGTTTTCTTCCATCGCCGCTTTGGCGATGCGGTTGGAGAGGACTTGGCCATTGGGCAGTTGCAGGGCTTCAAAGGGTGACATGGGTTGACTCCTGGGCAGGGGAGGTCTCAGGCTAAGCTTAAAGTTAACTTTAATGTCAAGCAGGTGCGGTGATGAATATTGGTGAGCTGGCAAAGCAGAGCGGGCTGGCGGCGTCGCGGATCCGCTTTTATGAGGCCGAAGGGCTGATCAGCCAGGTGGGGCGCCAGGCAAACGGTTACCGGCGTTACGCGCCGGAGGCGCTGCAAACCCTGCAACTGATCCAGAGCGCGCAGCAGGCAGGTTTTACCTTGCAGGAACTCAAGGCGCTGATGCCTGCGCCGGGCGAGCACAAGCGCGAGGCGTTGATTGAGGCACTGGAATGCAAGGTCGTGCAGATCGAAGAGATGCAGGCGCAGTTAGCCCACAGCAAGGCGCAGTTGCTGGGGGTGATCGAGGCAGTGCGGGCGCAGCCGGAAGGCGTGCCGTGTTCGATGGGGCAGAAGCAGGTGCTGGCGTCGATCAAGACCGGTCTACAGAGCAAGTAGATGCCAATGTGAGAGGGGGCTTGCCCCCGATAGCAGAGGGCCAGTCAACAGATTCATTGACTGATCCACCGCCATCGGGGGCAAGCCCCCTCCCACATTTGAGACTCAGCGCCGACGGAACAACGGCAGCGGTTCATCCGTTGCCGCCTGGTACGTCACCGAAAAGTCCTTGAGGCTTTCCAGCGCTTCGTACGGGTCTTTGTCGGCGCGCAGGGCGAAGGCATCGAACCCGCAGCGGCGCAGGTAGAACAGTTGGTCGCGCAGCACGTCGCCAATCGCGCGCAGCTCGCCTTTGTAACCGTAACGGTCGCGCAGCAGGCGTGCGTTGGAGTAGTTACGCCCGTCGGTGAAGGCCGGGAAGTTCAGGGCGATGACTTGGAAGTGTTCCACGTCCTCACCGATTTCTTCGGCTTCTTCATCGGCGTCCAGCCACACACCCAGGCCGCCATCGCGGGCCTTGAGGGCGTGGCCGTGTTCGCGCCACAGTGCCAACGGCACGATCAGGTCGTCGCAGTTGGAGATGCCGTCGAAGCTCGCGTCCTTGGGCAGCAGGTGCCAGGTTTCGTCGAGGACTTCGTTGTTCTTAATGATTCGCTGCATAGACGCGCTCCTTGAACAGGTCAATGCCGATGCGCTGGTAGGTGTCGATGAAACGCTCATCTTCGGTGCGCTGTTCGATGTACACGTCGATCAGCTTGCCGATCACCTCGGGCATGGCTTCCTGGGCGAAGGACGGGCCGAGGATCTTGCCCAGGCTCGCATCGCGGCTGGCGCTGCCACCCAGGGACACTTGGTAGAATTCTTCGCCTTTCTTGTCCACGCCCAGGATGCCGATGTGGCCGACGTGGTGGTGACCACAGGCGTTCATGCAACCGGAGATGTTCAGGTCCAGCTCGCCGATGTCGAACAGGTAGTCCAGGTCGTCGAAACGGCGCTGGATCGATTCGGCGATCGGGATCGACTTGGCGTTGGCCAGGGAGCAGAAATCGCCGCCCGGGCAGCAGATGATGTCGGTCAGCAGGCCGATGTTCGGCGTGGCGAAACCGCCTTCGCGCAGCTCGCCCCACAGGGTGAACAGTTGGCTCTGTTCCACGTCCGCCAGGATGATGTTCTGCTCGTGGGAGGTGCGCAGTTGGCCGAAGCTGTAGCGCTCGGCCAGGTCGGCCACGGCGTCCAGCTGCTTGTCGGTGATATCGCCCGGTGCAACACCGGTCGGTTTCAGCGACAGGGTGACCGCCACATAACCCGGCTTCTTGTGCGCCAGGGTGTTGCGGGTGCGCCAGCGGGCGAAGCCTGGATGCTCTTTATCCAGCGCTGCGAGCTCGGCGTCCTGATTGCTCAGGGCCTTGTACTCAGGGTCGACGAAGTGTTTGGCGACGCGGTGCACTTCGGCTTCGGTCAGGGTGGTCTGGCCGCCGCGCAGGTGTTCCATCTCGGCGTCGACTTTCTGGGCGAAAACCTCAGGGGTCAGCGCTTTTACCAGGATCTTGATCCGGGCCTTGTATTTGTTGTCACGACGGCCATAGCGGTTGTAGACCCGCAGGATGGCGTCGAGGTAGCTCAACAGGTCCTGCCACGGCAGGAACTCGTTGATAAACGCGCCGACCACGGGCGTACGGCCCAGGCCACCGCCGACCAGTACACGGAAACCCAGCTCGCCGGCCGCGTTGTGCACCGGCTCCAGGCCGATATCGTGCACTTCGATGGCAGCGCGGTCCGAGGTCGAGCCATTGATGGCGATCTTGAACTTGCGCGGCAGGTAGGCGAATTCTGGGTGGAAGGTGGTCCATTGACGGACGATTTCGCACCAGGGGCGTGGGTCGATCAGTTCGTCAGCGGCCACGCCGGCGAATTGGTCGGTGGTCACGTTGCGCAGGCAGTTACCGCTGGTCTGAATGGCGTGCATTTGCACGGTCGCCAGTTCAGCCAGGATGTCCGGCACATCTTCCAGGGCCGGCCAGTTGAACTGTACGTTCTGGCGGGTACTGATGTGGGCATAGCCTTTGTCGAAGTCACGGGCAATCTTGGCCATCATGCGCGTCTGGCGCGAAGTCAGTTGGCCATAAGGCACGGCCACCCGCAGCATCGGCGCAAAGCGCTGAACATAAAGGCCATTTTGCAGGCGCAGAGGGCGGAACTCTTCTTCGCTCAGTTCACCTGCTAGGTAGCGTCGGGTCTGATCACGGAACTGCTTGACGCGGTCCTCGATGATGCGCTGATCGTATTCGTCGTATACGTACATATAGGTCCTGTTCTCGGCAAATCTGCGCGCACGGCCGCGCACTCCCAACGGAGCGGGGGCACGATACCAGTTTGCGTTTATGCGCAAAAGTGATGTTTGAGTATATGCAAAGAACCAAATCGACTAATGAGATTGATTATCTCGATATCCACATTTGTCATAGGGGCAAGTGTGGACTTTACTGTGGTCGAGTCTTAATGCAATCACCTATAAAACCGACAAGAGGCGATGCGATGAGCAATTCGACAAAAGCCCGTAAACCCGACAGCACCGTTGATGCCTGGGCCATTCTGTTTCTGATCATCCTGGTGGTGGGAACCGCCGTGTTCTGGGTCAGCCATCAGTAGGAAGAGGGCGAGATCCGCAGCAGGACCCGTAACATCCGGAATAAGGGAACGGCCCGCTCGTTCCCTTATTCCGCGTGCTCTACACCCCCGCCAAGTGCAACACCAGCTTGACGATGCCGAACAGCGTCAAGGCGAACACGGCCGTGAACAGAATGCCTAGGACGACAAAGTGGCTGGGCTTGCCGTGCGTGAAGTCACGTGCGCGATTCTTCCCGCTTTGCACGCCGAAGGCGGCAGCGACCACGCTGTGGAGCATTTGCCAGAACGTTGGCGGTTTGTTGCCTGAGTCGTCCATAACACCCTCCCGGTTCAGGGTTAGCGCCCTGTGTATCCAGCATAGTCAGTTCCGCGGCAATGACCGCAGCGAAACCAACACAACAGAACCCGCGCAACTATGCACCGCTTCGCCCGTTGATCCGCGTGATGTCCTGAGGCTCCCTAAACAGCATCAGGAACCCATGCCTCATGTCACCACTCGACAGCCCCATCAGCGAGGGGCTTCACGTCTCCTTTATCAAAGGACGCCTGCCCAAGTGGCTCGAACAACTGACGACCGCCGACATCCCGCGATTGCATCGCGCGCGCGACCCGCTGCAGGCGTTAACAGCCGCCCAGCCTGAGCTTTTTGCCAGTGCCCGGCCTGCGTTGCGCCGAGCATTGCTGGATAGCCAGGCCGGCTACTTGTCCGCCAGTCAAACCCTGGCCAAGACCCTGGCGAGCTTCAAGACCCTCACCGACTTCGCCACACCGTTGCTCAACCAGGCGTTGCGCGACACTTTTGGCCTGGCACCGGACGTCAACAAAACCCAGCTTTTTCATCTGCGCGCGCCCAATCGTGCCGACGCCCAGAGCCTGTTGCAGGCGGCACTGCGCAACTTCGAGGCCGATGAGCCGTTCGATGAGGTGGCGCTGCAGGAAACCAGCGCCTTGGCGCCAGAAGATGCACTGGAACAACACCGCTACGATGAAACTGAGCACTACCCGTTTGGCAGGGTGCGTTACCGCATTCGTGACAAGCTGGCGATCAAGCCTGAAGCATTTGCCCAACTGTGTCGCACACTGGACCTGGGCACGCAGTATCAGGACCACATTGGCGCGGTGTTTGAAACCCCGGCCACGGCCGACGAGGTACGCCGGCAGACAATCGCGGCCAACAAGGCCGGTTTGCGCTTGCAGGCGCACATTGCGCGCTTGCAATCCAATCTTGATGAAACGGCCTACGCGACCTTACTGGCGATACTCGATGACCACCCTGGGCCAATGCTGGATGGCTACCCGGTGGTGTACAGCCAATTGACCGTGCTGGGCGCGGCATTGAGCGATGTGCTGATTATCGGCTCAGCCCCACGCAAGCCTGGGACTACGCTGGTCTTTCCCACGCATTTGCCGGTACCGCCTGCGGGTGAGTACCTGGTACGTGATACACGCATCATCGTCTACATCCCGGGTGATCCGGCCAGTCCAGTCAAGGAGTACCCGTCACTCAAGGCGTTTGCCCAGGCATTGGCCGTCAAGCTGCGTTCGCCGACTTATCAGCGCTTCTTTGCGGGGTTCTTGCCCCAGGACGAGTCGGCGAACTTTTTCCACCGCCTCAGGCGTCAGCTCAAGGTGTACCGCTGGAACCCAAACCCGAAACCGCCTGGGCCTGGCTATAACCCTGACGCGTTCGTCGATGGCATCTTCGAAGAAGTCTGGAACGACGAACTCGATCTGCACCCCGACGAGACATTTCACAAGCCCGAGATTTTTTCCACGCTGTATGACCGCCATCTGGAGCGGATCAAGGCGAATGCCAGGTTGCTGGCGGTACCCACCGCAGAGGTCGACCACAAGGCCTGGATCGAACGGCTCAAGCACTATGCCGAGTGGGGCCTGAACGTGCTGAATGTCGCGGCGTTTTTCGTGCCGGGCCTTGGGGAAGTGATGCTGGCGGTGACCGCCGCCCAACTGACGTACGAGGTGTACCAGGGCGTCGAGGCCTGGCAGGTGGGGGATGCCGATGAGGCCTGGCAGCAGTTGGCGTCGGTGTTGCAGAACGTTGTCTTCATGGCAGCGCTGGGTGCGGTGGCGGCCAGGGCTCCGGTGGTCAAGGCCAGTGCTTTTGTGGACGGTTTGCACAGGGTCAAGCTGCCTTTTGGTGAAACACGCCTGTGGAACGCCGACCTGCGTGCGTACAAAAGCGCAGTCATGCTGCCTCCCGCCCTTAAGCCAAACGCCCTGGGCCAGTATGAGGTCGGCGGCAAGACTTACATTCGTCTGCAGGGCCAGGTGTATGAAAAGACCTTCGACGCCACGCTCAACCAGTGGCGGATCAAGCACCCCAGCGATCCCAACGCCTACCAGCCGGTGTTGAGCCACAACCACGCGGGCGCCTGGCGCCACCGCTTCGAACGGCCACACACCTGGGATCGTTTGACGTTGTTGCGCCGGATAGGGCCGTCGACCGATGCCTTCAGTGATGCGCAGCTGCTGCAGGTCGCCGAAATCAGCGGTGTCGACGACGACGCTTTGCGCCGGATGCATAGTGATCAAAAGGCGCCGCCTGCACAGTTGGCGGAAACCCTGAAGCAATTTCGGATTGATCGGCAGGTGCATGAACTGATTGACCAGGCGCGCGCGGGGCAGCGCGTGCCGGACAACCGCTACAACTATGTGCCGCCACTGGTCGTCGACATGCCACGTTGGCCGCGCGGGCGCTGTATCGAGGTGTTCGACGGGCCTGGACTCACGGGCAAGTCAAGCCGGTGGGGCACGTCGGTCGGGGGCGTCAAACCGGTGATTCAGGTCACGCACCTGCAAGTGTCCAGCAGCCAACTGCCCGAGCTGATTCTGGCGGCGTTGGATGAGCCGGAAATTACCGGTTTGCTTGGCGGTGAGGGCGCACGGGTGGTCGCTGAGCGGGTCGCGGTGTTCAGGGAGCAGATTGCCGATTTTCTGCAAACCCAGAAGGCGACGATCTTCGACAGCATCGCGCGCGGTACCGAGCCCGTCGTGCCCGCGTTGGAGGACGTGCGGCGCAGCTTTCGCGGGCTCTCGACCGCAGCGGCGCGCGAGGTATTGGCCAACGCTACGCCAGCTGAACACGTGCACCTGTCGCAGACCAAGCGCCTGCCGCTGAAGATGGCGGAACGGGCCCGGATCCTGTTGCAGCAGGACCGCTTGAGTCGCGCGTGCGCGGGGCTCTATCTGGAAAGCCTGGCCTCCACCGACAGCGACCGCCTGGCACTGCACGCCCTGGAGCATCTGGCAGGTTGGTCCGACGCGGTGCGCCTTGAAGTGCGAGAGACCGGCGTGGAAGGGCCGTTGCTGGACAGTATCGGCAGCGAGACGGCACCGCAGCGAAAATACCTGGTCAAGCACGACAATCAATTCCAGGCCTTCGACGATAACGGCAACGCGTTGAACAGCGTGCCCCGGCACGGACGCAATCTGTTTGCATCCATCCTGCACGCGTTGCCGGACGGCGCGCGCGGTGATTTGGGGCTGCCCCATGTGGGCCAGTCCGGCGAGCTGCAAAAAGCCCTGGCGGAGTACGCAGTGGGGCATCGCGAGACGATGTCCCGTGCCTTGGGCCAGCAGCCGATCAAACCGCGCTTCAAGCGGCTGCAGCCTGGTTACACCGGCTACGCAGGGTTCCCGGTCAACCCGCAATGGGTGGCCAGGGTGCGTGATATCTATCCGCAGATTGACCACCGCTCGGCCATCCAATTTGTCCAGGGGCAGTCACTGGCCGGTCAAACCGATCAGCAAATGTTCAGCCTGCTCAGCAGTCGCCAGAGTGTGCTGGAGCGCTTACAGGGCACGCTGCAACAGTGGGTCGGGGCGAACGAGCCTACAGAGCGTTTTCAGGCCACGGTGGAGCAGTCGCCTGAGCGCATCGTGGCCGAAGGTCTGCGCCTCATGAGGCGTGCGCTGGCCAGTGAGTTGATCAACTGTTGGCGCTCGACGCCCTATCGTGGCGTAGCTGTCAACGAACACCTGGATTTATCGGGCGTCGAAAACCTGCCCCGGCTGGAGGCGGATTTTTCCCATGTGGTCAGGCTGACAGTGAACGCTGCCGATTTGGAGGGGCCCGCCGGTGCGGCGTTGCTCGAGCAATTCCCATCGGTCAGCCGCCTGTCGGTATCACTGGCCGAAGGCAACGCGCTGCCGCCGGCTATTGCGCGCAACGCTGCCATCACCGCGTTGCATGTGCACGGCGACAACCTGGCGTACTCGGCGGCACTGCAGCAGCAGTTGAACGGCATGGCGCACCTTGAACACTTGAGCCTGAGAGGCACGATGGAGGGCATCGACGTCAGTGAACTAAAGAAGCTCAAGTCGCTGGACCTCACGTTTTGCCAACTGACTCGTTGGCCGACAGGTGTGCTGGACCTACCACAGCTGGAAGCATTGAGGCTGGACGGCAACCCGATTGCAAGCGTGCCGGCGCCGTTATTCGTCGGCCACGAGCGCTTATGGCGCGGGTTGAGCCTGGGGTGGTCAAGGCTCGACCACGCGTCGTTCATGTCGGTGTATCGCTACCTGTTTGAGCATCCCGCTCACTTGGCGGACGTCCAGAGCATGACCGAAATGTACCGCGTAGAGTGTTTGGACGGGTTATTGAACACGGCCAGAGCGCATTATCCGGTGGGTTTACGGGCGCCGGGAATTTCGGCTGAGGCCATGCTCGATGAAATCGGCACCTTGCGTCAGGCGTACGCTGACCTGGTCCGCGAGTTGGGTGAGTGGCGGGTCAAGGCGGTCAGGGTCGAACGCTATGCGGCTGACCGCTACCACCGGGAGGACGTTGCTGACCGGCTATTAGCGTGCTGGCGCAACGGCTTGCTGGAGCGTTTCGGTGATGTGCGTGAGCGACCGCCGGTTAACCGAGTGCTTTACCTGTCAGGCGGCAGGCTGAGCGACCTGCCGCATTTGCCTGGAGGCGCTTTTCCGCACATTCGCAGTTTGTCCCTCAGTGGATTGAGTCTGACCGAGCCTGAACTCAGCACGTTTTTGCGCAAATTCCCCCAGGTCGAAACGCTCGATCTATCCCGGATGCGGCTGCATGATCTGCCGTCGGCGATTGAAGGCATGGGGCAGCTTAAAGCATTGGAGCTGCAGGGCAATTATTTGACTGTTACCGCTGAGATGCAGGCTCGTCTGAATCAACTGACGGCCCTTGAGCGCCTCGACCTGAGCCGAAACCGACTGGGCACACTGGATGTCAGTGCCCTGCGAGGGCTTAAATCGCTGAACGTGAGTGCCACGGCTATCGTCGAGTGGCCGACGGGGGGGCTTGACTTACCGCACCTGCAACAACTGAACCTTGGCCGCAGTGGCATCACGACGGTTCCTGCGGTGGAACAACCCCACCAGGTCCGACTTGTGGCTACAGCTAACCTGCGAGGCTGCCCACTGACCGACGCCGCTTTTTCACAGCGCGACGAGATTATCGCGCGCTTCAGCACCACGCAGGGTTCGTCCGTGACCTCACACGTGTTACAGGCACGAACAAATTGGGGTGAACGGGAATATTACCCGGCGCCTGACGACGAACTTTTCTCCTCGAGCGTGTTACCTCAGCTTTCACCCGAACCCCTTGAGGGTGAGCCGTCAATGAGCGCCCCGGCAAGGTTGCGCCTGCTGGACCCGGCAATGGGCGAAAGGGAAGCGCAGCAGATCGTTGACCGTTTGCGCAGCCAGCACTTCACGTTGCTGCAAATCGACGCACGCATTTCGGCGTGGCGCCAGGAGTACCAGGCATTCAGAAGCGCGCTCAACACCTGGATCGATATCAAGCCTTTCCAGTTGCTCGACGAAAGGGTAACGCCGACGTTACGGCGAAGGGCTGCCGACGCGATTCTGAGTGTATGGCGCCAAGAAAACCTGGCGCAAATGCCTGCGCGGGAACTCACCCTGGATTTGTCGCGGGCGCATGTGGGCGATTTGCCCGCGTTGCCCGCAACACTGGAACAGGTCACGTCCCTGAGCTTGAACATGGCCAGGATCAGTGAGCAGGGCTCCAATGATTTTCTCAAGGCGTTCCCCAATCTGCGCCACCTTGACCTGGGCGGTAATGGGCTCGATCAGTTGCCCGACGCGGTCAGCAGCCTGCAACACTTGGTCCAACTGGATGTTTCCAATAACTACCTGACCCACACGCCGGCGTTGCAACAAGGGCTGGGCAGCCTGCCCGAACTGCAACGACTCAATCTGGGCTGGAACAGCCTGGAAGGCTTGGATTTCAGTGCATTTACCCGGCTGGAGTCCTTGGATTTGCGTAGCAATCAATTGACTCAATGGCCCCACGGCGTCCTTCAGGCCCCGGAACTCAAGTACCTGGACCTGCGCAACAACCAGTTGACGAGCATCCCCGAAGAAGCCCTGCAAGGTCATGACCCGTTGATGCGTGGCACCGACCTGCGGGACAACCTGCTGTCCCGTGAAACCATGGCGCAGATCTATGACTACTGGCAGGACACTCACATCAACTTTCGCTTCACCTCGCGTGAGCTTGAGCATGGTTTCGAGGGCGCGGATACCGAGACGACCTCCTATGAAGTGAGTGAAGCCGACAGTGACAGTGAGCCTGAGGACGTGACCGAGCAAGAGGCCCATCAGCTCGACCGTTGGCTTGGCAGCGCTGAAACCGATGCGCCTCAAAAACAGCTTATTTGGCGGGCACTCAAGGCTCGTGAAGGTCACCAACACTTCTTCAGTGTCATTGCCGAACTCAAGGAAACCCGTGACTTCACCACTGATCGGCGTGGGCTCACCGCACGCGTGTGGCGATTGCTGGAGGCTGCCCACAGCGACGACGCGCTCCGGGAGTTGCTGTTTGCCCAAGCGAATGCGGATTACACCTGCGGTGACGGGCGGATGCTCAACTTTACCGACCTGACCCTCAAGGCGTTGGAGTTCAATGCTTTGAAAAACGTCGAAGCCGGGCAGGAAGGGCCCGTACTGCTGCGACTGGGTAAAGGGTTGTTTCGTCTGGATAAAGTCGAGGCATTGGCCCGTGAGGTCATTCGGCGCAAGCCGCGAATCGACCCGGCGGAGATTCGCATGGCTTACCGTGTCGGTCTGGCCGAGCGCCTGCAATTACCCGAGCAGCCGCGGGGGATGTTGTATGTCGGGGCGTCCGGCGTGACGCCGGCAGACCTCGATGTCATGTTCGCCCATGTGACCCAGGCGGAGCAGGGTGAAGAGCTGCTCCAGGACCTGATAGCGCGTGGGTTTTGGTCGGACCACCTGAAGATCAAATACCGCAGCCGGTTCGTCGCGCTGCAAGCCCGTCGAGAGGCGGAGCATGTGCGCCTGGAAAACCTGTATCCCGACTTTGGCGAGCGCTATCGGGAGGCCTTGATCCATTGCGACCTGGAACTTCAAATTGAAGCCGTCAACCTCACACTTGAATTGACCAGGCTGGAACGCACCGAGATCGGCCAGTAAAGCCCTAAAGGCTCAGCGGCTTGCCGGCAGCGACGGCCTAAACATCTACCGCCTTGACGGCAGGTGGCGGTGATTTCCTGATGCCTCTCTATGAAGCATCAGGAATAACCCCATGCCAACACCTTCCAAGGGGCTTCATGTCCCATTTATCAAGAGCCGCCTGCCTGACTGGACGCGGCATTTGCACGGCGCTCACCTGCAGGCCATGACCAGGGCGCGTGATCCCGCCCAACGGTTTATCAAGGCCCACCCGGCCGTTTTCGCCCAGGCCTCCTCGGTGCTGCGTCAAGGGTTGCTCGACAGCCAGATGCAAAGCAGCACCTCAAGCCAGCAATTGGCCAAGACCCTCAAGGATTTCCAAGGCATCACCGAATTCTGCAAGCCGCTGCTGGCGCAGGCCTTGCGCAACACATTCGGGCAAGCGCCTGATCCGGTGGCAACCCATCTGTTTCATCTGCGCGCGCCGAACATCGTCGACCAGCAATCGCTGTTACAAGCAGCACTGCGCAACTTCGAGGCCGATGAGCCCTTTGACGAAGTCTCCCTGCAGGAGACCAGCGCACTCGCCCCCGAGGGCTCGCTGGAGATGCACCTCTATGACGAGACCAGGACTTACCCGTTCGGCAAAACCCGCTACAGCATTCGCGATAAGTTATCGATCAAACCCGCGGCGTTCGCCAGCCTGTGCCGGGAACTGGACCTGGGCAGGCAATACCAGGAGCACCTGAGCCAGGTGTTCGAGGCGCCGGACAACGCTGCCACCGTACGCCAACACACGATCATGGCAAACAAGGACCGCTTGCGCGTGCAGGCCCACATTGCGCGGATGACGTCGGCCATTGATGAAGCGGCCTTTACCCTGCTGTTGGCGGTGTTGGAGGGCAAGGGCCAAGCCAAGCTTGATGGCAAGCCGGTCGCGTTCAGTCGCTTGGAGGTGTTGGGTTCAGCATTGAGCGATGTGCTGATAATCGGGGCAAGCTCCCGCCGAACCAGAGCGCTCCTCAACAACCCCTGGCTTAATCTATTACCCGGCAGTGGTCTGGTCCAAGAGTCGACACCTCCCGAGACGCGCTTCATTGTGTATATCCCCGGGGATCCGGTCAGTCCCGTCAAGGAATACGCCACGGTCAGCGAATTCTCCAAGGACCTGGCGATCAAGCTGCGATCTCCCCAGTATCAGCATTTTTTCTCAGGCTTTGTGCCTCAGGATGAATCGGTACAGTTTTTCCGCCGGCTCAAAAGCCAACTCAAGGTCTATCGCTGGAACCCGCACCCGGTCTACCCGGGCTCCTCTTACAACCCCGGCGCCTATGCCGGCGGGATTTATGAGGAAGTCTGGAACGAAGCGCTGAACCTGGGGATGGAGGAGGACTTCATCGACGGTGAAGTGTTCGACGCGCGTTATGACTTTCATCTCGCCAGGATAAAATCCAACGCCAAATTGCTGGCCATACCGACCGCCGATGTTGACCACAAGGCCTGGATCGAGCGGCTCAAGCACTACGCCGAATGGGGCTTCAACGTACTCAACGTGGCGGCGTTCTTTGTGCCTGGGTTGGGTGAGGTGATGCTGGCTGTCACGGCTGTGCAACTGAGCTACGAGGTGTACCAAGGCGTGCAGTCGTGGCGGCATGGCGACGCCGAGGAGGCGTGGGCGCACCTTAAGTCGGTGATGGCGAACGTCGCCTTCATGGCGGCATTGGGCGCGGTGGCGGGTAAAGCGCCGCCCATCGTGCCGTCGAGGTTCGTCAATGGCATGACCAAGGTCGCACTGCCGTTCGGCAAGCTGCGCTTGTGGCATCCAGACCTGGCGACCTACAAAAGCAGCGTCTCCCTTGAGGGCCTCACCCCCAATGCCTTGGGGCAATTTGAAGTGGGGGGCAAGACTTACGTCAATATTGACGGCAACGTCTATGAAAAGACCTTCGACCCAACACTCGACCAGTGGGCAATCAAGCATCCGACCGACGCGGATGCCTACCAGCCGATGCTGCAGCACAACGGTCACGGCGCCTGGCGCCACACCTTGGAACGTCCGCTGGAATGGAACCGCACCGCGTTGTTGCGGCGAACAGGGCCGCACATGGAGCGTTTTTCCGATGCGCAACTGGAGCAGATCGCCGATGCCAGTGGGGTCAGTGACGATGAGCTGCGAGCGTTACACGTCGATCACCACGCACCGCCGCCGGTGTTGTCGGAGATGGTCCGGGTGTTTGAAGTGGATCAGCAAGCAGACGAGGTGATCGGGCAGATTCGCCAAGGCGCGTGCCTGGAGGGCCATTGCCAATTCATGGTGCCGCTGGCCGTGGAAATGCCGAGCTGGCCGGCTGAAGAAGTCGTCGAGGTATTTAACGGTCCTGGGCTGGCGGGGGACTCGCAGCGATTTGGTTCGGTTTCGGCGCCCAGCCATACAAGGCCGACCATCAAGATCACCCAGGCCGAAGTCGATGCCGGGAAGCTGCCGGAACGCGTATTGGCAGGCCTCGACGAAGCGCGCACCCGGCAACTGTTGGGCAGCGAAAGTGCGAAAGAAGGCGTAGATCGAACGCAGCTGTTCAGGGACCGTTTGGCCGACCGGGCTCAGCTCAGAAAACAGGCCTTGGTAAAAAACCTGATGAGTCGACAAGCCTCTCCCGATGTCGATACCCAGGCACTTCAGCGCAGTTTCCCATCCTTGTCGCCGGAAGCGGCGGGGCAGGTACTGGGCGGTGCGAATGCCGAGGAGTTGAGCCAGCTCCGCAGCACCGGTCGCATTCCCCTGCGGCTGGCAAAAGAAATTCGTGTTCACCTGCATCAAGGCAGTTTGAGTCGGGCGCTAGCCGGTTTGTACCTGGAGAGCATGGCGTCGTCGGCCAGTGACCGGTTGGCGCTGCACACCCTGGAACGCTTGCCAGGCTGGTCGGCGGACATCCGCGTCGAAGTGCGTGCCCGCGGCCTTAAAGGGCCGCTGGTAGACAGCATTGGCCGCGAGCAGGCGCCGACGCGCTTTTATTTGCTCTGGAACGAGGACGCCTTCCGTGCCTTCGATAGCGAAGGGCGTGCGTTGAACAGTGTGCCCAAGGCCGGCCGGAATCTGTTCGAATCGCTGGTGGAGGTGCTGCCCGATACCTTGCGCGATGCATTGCCGGGTCATCCGGGCGAGGCGTTACACAAACAGGTGACTGACTATGCACGCAGCCACCGCGATGACATGTCCCGCATCCTCAAGCGCGAACCGCTCAAGGGCGGGGCCGGGCGGTTGGTACGTACAGCCTCTGGCCGGATTGGCTACGCTGCCAGCGGTGATGTCGCGGGCTTTGCCGATGAGCCGCTGATCGCCAGGGTGCGCAGTGTTTATCCTAATGTGTCTGATGAACAGGCCTTGCAGTTCATCAGGGAGCGCATGAGTGCGGGTGACTCCGAACAGCAGGTTTTCCACCTGTTGGAAAACCGCCGCCGGGAGTTTGTTGAGCTCTGCAGGGTGCTGCTGAGCTGGGCCCATGCTGACGCACAAGGGGCTCCGGGGCTGCGCAGAAATTTTTATGCCGCGCAGATCCTCCGGTGCTGGCGAAACGGCTTGCGGCGCGGGCAGGCGCCGGTTTTCGAGCTTGATCTACTGGGCGCAGAAGCGTTGCCGCAGTGGGCGGCCGACTTCTCGCATGTGCGCAAGCTGCGGATAAACAGCACCCAACTCCTCGACGGCACGTTGAGGCAAGCGTTTCCCGCGCTGGAAAGCCTCGATCTTCAACTCGTTGCTGCGGACATGCCCGCCCTGGCGGGTGAGTTGTCCACGCTGGACACCCTCACCGAGCTAAAGCTGGAGGCCGCAGAGTACTCGCCAGACCTGGTGCAAGCGCTGCAGGGGATGACTCAACTGAAGAAGTTACACCTGACCGGTCAACTTCCAGCCTTGGATTACAGTGTGTTGACGAACTTGCGGGACTTGACCCTGGCGGGGCCGTCGAATCAATGGCCGACGGGGCTTCTCGCGCATGCAGACTTGGCGTCGTTGGACCTGTCAGGCCTGGATATCCCCTCGCTGCCCGATGCGCTGTTCAGTGGGCACGAGGCGTTATGGCGCAGCCTGCGCTTGAACTGGGGGGCGCTGGAGCCACGTGCCTTCAGGCGGGCGTTTGACTACGTGCACGAAAACCCGGCTCATCTGGTGGATGAGTCGCAGATGGTCACGCAGTACTGTCTCCAGCGCCTTCGCACGTTGAATAGTCAGGACCGAGGGATGGCAGGCAACGCCTTGCAAGCGTTCAAGCAGGACGGACTGGCGGGGCGCGCGCTGCTGGATCATGTCGAGGCATTGCTTGAGCGCTATCGCGTCACGGACGAGGCGTTGGTGACGTGGCAGGAGTCGCCCGTGCGCGTCGATGGCGGGGAAATGTTCGTCAGACAACGTCGGGTGCTGGCCGATAGGATTCGCAAATGTCGGCGTGATGCGCTGGCTGCCCGGTATGGGTCGCGCGAGCCGGTGGCTGGCCCGTCTCGTATCGGTGCGCAGACACTGCGCACAGTGTTGGACCGTGAGTACTCGGGTCTGGGGCGCGAGCCGTTGAACGAGGTATTGGACCTGACGAACTATGGCGCGCCAGGTGATCTGCCGGCGCTGGGGGATGAGGTATTTCCCCAGATCCGTCACTTGATCCTGTCGGATGCAAAGCTATCCGCAACGCAGGTCGATGACTTCCTGCGCAGCTTTCCTGAGCTGCGGGTGCTCAACCTGAGTGGCAATAAACTGACGGAGCTGCCACGGGCCCTTGAGACGTTGGGGCAACTGAGCGAACTGAATCTGGCGGGGAATGAACTGACGATCACCGCGTCAATGCAGGCGCGGTTGAACCGGCTGACCTCCTTGCAGAGGCTCGACCTATCGAGGAACCGAGTCGGCAACCTGACCGTCAGCTCGCTCAGGGACCTGGTGTCGCTGAACCTGGGGCAGACCCAGGTTCGGGCCTGGCCGGAGGGTGTGCTAACCCTGCCAAAGCTGGGTTTTCTGGATTTGAGTCACAGCGCTATTACGGAGATTCCCGATGCTGCGCTGGTTGGCCACGATGTCCTGCTGGCGGGTACCTCGTTGCGGGGTTGCCGGTTGAGCCCGCAAGCGATGAGCAAGGTGCAGACGTTCGCTAACCACACCGCGCCTGGGTCGCCCTTGGCAACGATGTATGCCAGGCCATTCGGCATTGAGCGCACTGTGTTGGCCGCAGGGAGAACTGGGGGTGATCCGATGTATTTCCCGATAGAGGCCTCGGAGCAACCGGACTTGTTGTTGCCGCTGCCGCTGGACGCTGCGGGTGGGGGAGCCCTGACATCGGCCGAACAGCTGCAACGCCTGGATCCGCAGTTGAGCGCGGCGCAAGCCATTGAACGAATAGATGCCTGGCTGGGGCAGGGCGTGGGTGCCACGCAAATTGAAACAGCGCTGCGCCAGTGGCAGCAACAGCAGGCGCACATGATCGAGCGCTTTAATGCCTGGATCGACACGCCTGCTGTTCGCACCCGCATCGGGTGGGTGAACGCGGTTGACCGCCGCCGCGCCGCTGACCAGCTTCTGGCGTGCTGGCGCGAAACACTGCGCGAGGTGCATGCCCCGCAGGACATCCCTAGCGACTATGCGCTGGATTTGAGCGGCTTGATCCTTGGCGACGTGCCAGCACTGCCGGTCACGCTCAACCATGTCGGTGCGCTGGACCTGAGCAACGTCAGGCTAACGAGCGCTTCGGACGAGTTTTTGCGCGCATTTCCACGATTGAACAGCCTGACGTTGAATGGCAACGGGCTGGGCGCATTGCCGGAGGCGGTAACGCAGTGTGAACGCCTTGTTCGGTTGGGCGCCAGCCAGAACGGTTTTCTCGACGCAGAACGGTTGCAGCGCCAGTTGCGTGCTTTGCCCCTGTTGCAGGTGCTGGACCTGGAAGGCAATCGTCTGCCTGACTTTGATGTCACCGGCCTTGACCGGTTGCAAAGCCTTAATCTGAGTGGCAACCGACTTAGCGATTGGCCGGTGGGCGTGCTGCAGTCACCCCAACTGACTCGCCTGGACTTGCGGAGTAATTTGGAAATACAGCGGATTCCGCTCGAGGCCTTTCTGCCCGAGCATGCCGGTTTGATGGCGGGCACGGACTTGTCCGATAACCTGTTGCTGGAGGAGGAGCTGATACGCTTGCGTGAATACGAGCGCGAAACCGGGCGAGGGCTTGGGTTTACCACGCAGGAAATTGACCAAATGATCGCGGGGTACGGGCCAGAAGCCGACGACGAGCACTTTGACGCTCACCCTGATCTCGAGACGCCTGAGGCGCAAAAAGCCCGATGGTTCGACGGCGTGGCCGCCGACTCGGAAAAGCACCAGATATGGCGCGAAGTGTTGGCCCAGGACACCACGCAGGATTTCTCGAACATGTTGGCGCAACTTCAGCACACCAGTGATTTTCAGCAGGACCGCGTCAGGCTGACAGAGCGGGTTTGGGACGTTCTGGAGGCTGCGCACAGCGACCCGGCGTTGAGCGAACGCCTGATGCTCATTGCACGGACCTCAAGGAATAAGGCGACCTGTGGTGATGGTCGAATACTGTTGTTCAACGATGTGGAAGTCGGGGTCTATGAGTTCAATGCCCTGCGTCGCATGGATCCCTCCGATAAGGGCCGCACGTTACTGAAGCTTTCCAGGCGTCTGTTTCGCCTGGGGGAGGTTGAGGCGCTGGCGAGAAAGCGCATTCAGCGCTTCCCTGGCACGGACCCGGCGGAGATCCGCCTGGCGTATCGAACCGGGTTGGCGCAACGCCTGGATCTCCCAACGCAGCCCTCTACCATGCTCTACCGCGGCGTGTCAGGGGTACAGGCTGCTGACCTGGACGTGGCCTACGCCAGCGTGATGGCCGAGGAACAGACCCCGGCGTTTATCGAGCAACTGATCACGCGTGACTACTGGAAAAGTTATCTGCAGGAAAAATACCCAACCGAGTTCGCTAAGGTGCAACAGACGCTGGCCGACCAATCGGAGACTCTGGAAGAGCAGTATCCTGACATCAATCCAGCGTATCTCGAGCAAGTCGATGCGTTGCAAAAAGCCAATGAGGTTGAGCTACGCGGGTTGAGAAGAGAACTCTCCACCCGCGAAATCGCCGAACTGGGCAACTAGCCCGGCAAGCGCCTGGCTGATCAGTTGTCATACCCAAGGTTCGGTGCCAGCCACCGCTCGCTCACGCTCAGGTCCTGGCCTTTGCGGGCGGTGTAGCTCGCCACCTGGTCCTTGTCGACCTTGCCCACGGCAAAGTACTGCGCCTGTGGGTGGGCGAAGTACCAGCCACTGACCGCCGCTGCCGGGAACATTGCGTAGTGCTCGGTGAGGAACACGCCGCTGCGGCCCGCCTGCATTTCGCGGGCTTCAGGGTCCAGCAGTTGAAACAGCTGGGCTTTCTCGGTGTGGTCCGGGCACGCCGGGTAGCCGGGCGCAGGGCGGATACCGCTGTACTGCTCCTTGATCAGCGCCTCGTTATCCAGTTGCTCGTCCTTGGCGTAGCCCCAGTGCTCTTTACGCACTTGCTGGTGCAGCCACTCGGCGCAGGCTTCGGCCAGACGGTCGGCCAGGGCCTTGACCATGATCGAGTTGTAGTCGTCGCCAGCGTCCTGATATGCCTTGGCCACCTCTTCGGCGCCGATGCCGGCGGTGGTGATGAAACCACCGATGTAGTCGGTCACACCGCTGTCTTTTGGTGCTACGAAGTCAGCCAGGGAGAAGTTCGGCTTGCCGTCGGTCTTGATGATTTGCTGGCGCAGGTGGTGCAGCTTGGCAATCGGCTGGCCATCGTCACCGTAGACTTCCAGGTCATCGTCCTGCACCTGGTTGGTCGGCCAGAAGCCGAACACGGCGCGGGCGCTGATGAGTTTTTCGTCAATCAGCTTGTTGAGCATTTCCTGGGCGTCGGCATACAGCGCGGTAGCGGCTTCGCCGACCACTTCGTCTTCGAGGATGCGCGGGAATTTACCGGCCAGGTCCCAGGAGATGAAGAACGGCGTCCAGTCGATGTATTCGGCCAGTACCTTGAGATCGATATTGTCCAGCACCTTGGCGCCGGTAAACGTCGGCACCACCGGGGTATAGGTGCTCCAGTCGAACTGCGGCTTCTTGGCGATGGCCGCCGGGTAGCTCAGGCGCTCAGTCCGCGCGCTGCGGTTGGACGTCCGTTCACGCACGTCGATGTATTCCAGGCGGGTCTTCTCGACAAAGCCGGCCTTGAGTTCCTTGGACAGCAGCTGCGTCGCCACACCCACGGCGCGCGAGGCGTCGGTGACGTAGATCACTGCATCGTTGCTGTACTTGGGCTCGATCTTCACCGCCGTGTGCGCCTTGGAGGTGGTGGCGCCACCGATCATCAGCGGCAGGTGGAAGTCCTGGCGCTGCATCTCGCGGGCCACATGCACCATTTCGTCCAGGGACGGCGTAATCAGGCCGGACAGGCCGATGATGTCGCACTTCTGCTCCTTGGCCACCTGCAGGATCTTCTCTGCGGGCACCATCACGCCCAGGTCGACGATGTCATAACCGTTGCAACCGAGCACCACGCCGACGATGTTCTTGCCGATGTCGTGCACGTCGCCTTTCACGGTGGCCATGAGGATCTTGCCCTTGGCTTCCGGCTTGTCGCCTTTTTCCAGCTCGATGAACGGGATCAAGTGGGCCACGGCCTGTTTCATCACGCGGGCGGATTTCACCACCTGGGGCAAGAACATTTTGCCGGCGCCGAACAGGTCGCCGACGATGTTCATGCCGGACATCAGCGGGCCTTCGATCACCTCAATCGGACGCGCGAACGACTGCCGTGACTCCTCGGTGTCTTCAACAATGTGGGTGGTGATGCCCTTGACCAGCGCATGTTCCAGGCGCTTGTTCACTGGCCAGCCACGCCATTCCTCAGTCTCGGCTTCCTTGACGCTGCCGTCGCCTTTGTACTTGTCGGCAATGGCGAGGAGGGCATCGGTGCCTTCCGGGGTACGGTTGAGCACCACGTCTTCCACCGCATCGCGCAGTTCGGCCGGGATCTGGTCATAGATCTCCAGTTGGCCGGCGTTGACGATGCCCATGGTCAGGCCGTTGCGGATTGCGTACAGCAGGAACACCGAGTGGATCGCCTCGCGCACCGGGTTGTTGCCACGGAACGAGAACGACACGTTGGACACGCCGCCGGAGGTCAGCGCATACGGCAATTCGTCACGAATATAGGCGCAGGCATTGATGAAATCGACCGCGTAGTTGTTGTGCTCTTCGATACCGGTGGCGACCGCGAAGATGTTCGGGTCGAAGATGATGTCTTCCGGCGGGAAGCCGACTTCATTCACCAGGATGTCGTAGGAGCGTTTGCAGATCTCTTTCTTGCGCGCTTCGGTGTCGGCCTGGCCGGCTTCGTCGAACGCCATCACCACCACGGCGGCGCCGTAGCGCTTGCACAGCTTGGCATGGTGAATGAACTGCTCGACGCCTTCCTTCATGCTGATGGAGTTGACGATGCCCTTGCCCTGGATGCACTTGAGGCCGGCTTCGATCACTTCCCATTTGGAGGAGTCGATCATGATCGGGACGCGGGAGATGTCCGGCTCGCCGGCAATCAGATTGAGGAAGGTCACCATGGCCTTCTTCGAATCAAGCATGCCCTCGTCCATGTTGATGTCGATCACCTGGGCGCCGGCTTCCACCTGCTGCAGGGCGACTTCGAGGGCTTCGGTGTAGTTGTCTTCACGGATCAGGCGGGCAAAGCGCGCGGAGCCGGTGATGTTGGTGCGCTCGCCGACGTTGACGAACAACGAGCTGCGATCAATGGTGAACGGCTCCAGGCCCGACAGGCGGCAGGCCTTGGGAATGTCCGGGATCACACGCGGCGCATACCCGGCCACGGCCTTGGCGATGGCCTCGATGTGGCCCGGCGTGGTGCCGCAGCAGCCGCCGACGATGTTGAGGAAGCCGCTCTGGGCGAATTCTTCGATGACCTTGGCGGTTTCCGACGGCAATTCATCGTACTCGCCGAATTCGTTCGGCAGGCCGGCGTTCGGGTGTGTGGAAACGTGGGTGCTGGCCTTGTTCGACAACTCTTCCAGGTACGGACGCAGTTCGCTGGCGCCCAAGGCGCAGTTCAGGCCCACCGAAATCGGCTTGGCATGGGCCACGGAGTTCCAGAACGCTTCGGTGGTCTGGCCCGACAGGGTACGGCCGGAGGCGTCGGTGATGGTGCCGGAGATCATGATCGGCAGTTCGATATTCAATGTTTCGAACACGCCTTGCACGGCGAAGATCGCAGCCTTGGCGTTGAGGGTGTCGAAGATGGTCTCGATCAGGATCAGGTCGGCGCCGCCTTCGATCAGGCCTTGGGTGGCCTCGGTGTAGTTTTCCACCAGTTCATCGAAGGTCACGTTGCGGTAGCCGGGGTTGTTCACGTCCGGTGACAACGAGCAGGTGCGGCTGGTCGGGCCGAGCACGCCGGCGACGAAGCGCGGCTTGGCCGGGTTCTCGAGGGTCTTGGCGTCGGCGATCTTGCGCGCCAGGCGTGCGCCTTCTACGTTCAGTTCGTAGGCCAGTTCTTCCATGCCGTAGTCGGCCATGGAAATGCGGGTGGCGTTGAAGGTGTTGGTTTCGAGGATGTCGGCACCGGCATCCAGGTAGGCTTTTTCGATACCCCCGATCACGTCCGGACGGGTGATCACCAGCAGGTCGTTGTTACCCTTGACGTCGCTTGGCCAGTCGGCGAAGCGTTTGCCACGGTAATCCTGCTCCTCCAGCTTGTAGCTCTGGATCATCGTGCCCATACCGCCGTCGAGGATCAGGATACGTTCCTTGAGGGCTTGATGAAGGGCTTGCAGACGAACGCTACGATCGGACATGGGACTACTCTGGTCAGGCATTACGGAGGGCGTGGATCATAGCAAACCTGTGCCGATTTGCGGCATGTCCAGGTTTTGCATGAATATCGTTCAAGTTGGTGGCCTGTCGACATCGGTAGAATCACGGCAATTTTTCAGCGCACGCATTGAATCGGGACCGGATACATGTCACTTCGCCTCATCACCAGCGCCGTCCTGGCACTGGTCGCCTGCATTGCGCAGGCCGACGGACCCGCCCCGGCGATTTCGTACACCCGCGATATTCAACCGATTTTTACCGAGAAATGCGTGGCCTGCCATGCCTGCTACGACTCCGCCTGCCAACTCAACCTGGGCAGTGCCGAGGGGGCGGTGCGCGGAGCGAGCAAAATGCCGGTCTACGATGGCGAACGCAGCCAGGCCGCCCCGACCACCCGGTTGTTCTATGACGCCTTTGGCAAGCAAGCCTGGCAGCAGAAGGGCTTCTACTCGGTGCTGGACGCCCAGGGCAGCCAGGCCGCCTTGATGGCGCGCATGCTGGAGTTGGGCCATAACGCCCCGCTGGCGCCCAATGCCAAGCTGCCGGATGACATCGTGCTGGGCCTGAACCGCGAAAATCTGTGCGCCATGCCCGGCGAGTTCAATGCCTACGCCGGTGCCCATCCCAAGGAAGGCATGCCGCTGGCGGTCACCGGCCTGACCGACCAGCAATACCAGACCCTGCAACGCTGGCTGGCTTCCGGCGCGCCGATTGATGAGCAAGGCCTGGCGCCAAGCGCCAAGGAAGCCCTGCAGGTGCAACAGTGGGAGAACCTGTTCAACCAGCCCGGGGCCCGCGAAAGCCTCGTGGCGCGCTGGTTGTTCGAGCATTTGTTCCTCGCCCATATCTACTTTGAGAACGGCGAGCCGGGGCATTTCTTCCAGTGGGTGCGTTCGCGCACGCCGAGCGGTCAACCGATCGACCTGATTGCCACCCGACGCCCTAATGATGACCCCGGCACCCGTGTGTATTACCGCCTGTGGCCGGTGCAGGGCGTGATCGTGCATAAAACCCACATCACGTACCCGTTCAGTGCCGAGAAGATGGCGCGCATCAAGGCGTTGTTCTACGCCGATAACTGGCAGGTCAACGCCTTGCCGGGCTACGGCCCTGGCCGGCGCGCCAACCCGTTCGAAACCTTCGAAGCCATCCCGGCCAAGGCGCGCTACCAGTTCATGCTGGATAACGCCGAATACTTCGTACGCACCTTTATTCGCGGGCCGGTGTGCCGTGGGCAGATCGCCACGGACGTGATCCGCGACAACTTCTGGACGCTGTTCCAGGACCCGGACCACGACCTGTACATCACTGATGCGCGCTATCGCGGCCAGGCCACGCCATTGCTGGCCATGCCTGGGCAGAACGATGACGTCGGCAGTGTACTCAGCCTATGGCTGGCCTACCGTGACAAACGCAATGAGTACGAGGCCCTGCGCCGTGACAGCTACGCCGACCTGCCGCCGCCGAGTTGGTCGAGCCTGTGGGCGGGCAATGACAATGCCTTGCTGAGCATCTTCCGCCACTTCGACAGTGCCTCGGTGACCAAAGGCCTGATCGGCGAAGTGCCGCAGACGATGTGGCTGTTCGACTACCCGCTGCTGGAGCGTACGTATTACCAGTTGGCGGTAAATTTCGATGTGTTCGGCAATGTGTCGCACCAGGCCCAGACGCGGTTGTACTTCGACTTGATCCGCAATGGCGCTGAGCAGAACTTCCTGCGCCTGATGCCGGCTGATTCCCGTGATGGCTTTATGGATGACTGGTACCAGAACAGCGGGAAGCTCAAGTTGTGGCTGGATTACGAGGCAATTGATGACGATAAGCCCACCGGCTTGCATCTGGATGAAAAAGACCCGAAGCGCGATTTTGCCAAGCAGTTGCTTAGCCGTTATGGCGATTTGAACGCCAGTCCGGATCCGATCAACCGTTGCAGGGGGGCGTATTGTTCCCGGGACGGTGTTGATCCGGCCTTACAGGATGCGGAGCAGGCGCTTAGCCGCTTGACGTCGCGCCCGGCCGCCGGGCTCAAGGTTATCGACCAACTGCCCGAGGCCACGATGCTGCGTGTCGAGACGGCCGGCGGCAAGCGCGTGGTCTACAGCATGCTGCGCAACCGGGCCCACAGTAACGTGGCGTTTCTGCTGGGGGAGGCGTATCGCTACCAACCGGGCCTGGACACGTTGACCCTCTATCCGGGCGTGCTCAGCAGCTACCCGAACTTCATGTTCAACATTCCGGCTCAGGAAGTGCCGGAGTTTGTTGCGCAGATGGAGCAGGCTCACGATGCCAAGCGGTTTGAGAAGATTGTGGATCGGTGGGGTGTGCGGCGTAGTCATCCGTTTTTTTGGCAATATTTCCATGATTTGTCGCGGTACATCCGTGAGACCACGCCGGTGGAAGAGGGGGTGTTGGATATGAATCGGTATGAGAATTTGTGAGGGTGCAGGGGCATATCCGTTATTTGAAAAGTAACCAAAGGCTCTTGCCCCAACGCTCGGTGTGCCCGTAATCGACATTGATCTGGGCGGCTAAGATCAAAAGCGCGGCGGCATTGAAGCCGAGCGGTGTTGTGTGTGCCGTACTCGGTTAAAAGTGTGGGAGGGGGGCTTGCCGCCGATAGCAGTGGGACAGCTATAGAGGCATCAACTGACACACCGTCATCGGCAGCAAGCCCCCTCCCACAGTTTGATCTCCATGCATCAGGTGGATATCAGCCTGCTTTTGATCTTAGGCGCCCGTTAAACACAAATAACAGCTAGGCACACCCATCAAAAAACCCACTATCCCGACAAAAACACTAGGACTTTGTACCTGCGTAATATTTTGGCGTAAACTGCCGGCAAGCCTGTGAGGAGTTTCCATGACTGCCATAACCATTACCGACGCCGCCCACGATTACCTGGCTGACCTGCTGTCCAAGCAGAACACCCCAGGTATCGGCATCCGCGTCTTTATCACCCAGCCCGGCACCCAATACGCTGAAACGTGCATTGCCTACTGCAAGCCAGGGGAAGAGAAACCTGAAGACACCGCCCTGGGGCTCAAAAGCTTCACCGCGTACATCGACGCCTTCAGCGAAGCCTTCCTCGACGACGCCGTGGTCGACTACGCCACCGACCGTATGGGTGGCCAGTTGACCATCAAGGCGCCAAACGCCAAGGTGCCGAACGTCAACGCCGACAGCCCGGTCAACGAGCGCATCAACTACTACCTGCAAACCGAGATCAACCCTGGGCTGGCCAGCCATGGGGGTCAGGTCAGCCTGATCGACGTGGTCGATGACGGTATCGCCGTGCTCAAATTCGGTGGCGGCTGCCAGGGCTGCGGTCAGGCGGATGTGACCTTGCGTGAAGGCATCGAGCGCACCTTGCTCGAGCGTATTCCGGAGCTCAAGGGGGTCCGTGACGTGACCGACCACACGCAGAAAGAAAACGCCTACTACTGAGTAAGGTGTTCACTGCGGACAGAAAAAACGGCGCCCCGTGAGCGCCGTTTTTTATGCTTAAAATTCAATGGCTTGCGTTAACTATCTAATAAAAAAGATTAATTGTTGGGGCAAGCCTGCTCTTGCATTTTTATTTTAATTTATTCATTTAAATCAGCTGGTTGCGATTAAAAGTGCATGTTGATTGTCATGGTCGGTACAAATGCGCATGCCCGGCCCGGTACAGCGACGACTCGCTGAAACTGTCACTTGCCAACACCTGGCCCACCACGATCAGCGCCGTGCGCCGAAACCCTTTCGCCGCCACCTTCCCGGCAATGTCACTCAGCGTGCCCACCGCCCAATCCTGGTCCGGCCAAGTCGCCCGGTGCACCACCGCAATCGGGCAATCGGCGCCATAGTGTGGCAACAGTTCGGCAACGATCTTTTCCAGGTGGTTGACCCCCAGGTGAATCGCCATGGTGGTGCCATGTCGCGCCAGGCTGTCGAAGTCTTCACCGGCGGGCATCGTGGTTTTATCGGCGTAGCGGGTCAGGATCACGCTCTGGGCGATGTCGGGCAGGGTCAGTTCCGTTTCCAACAACGCCGCACACGCGGCGACTGCGGTCACGCCGGGGATGATCTGGAACGGGATACCCCACTCGCGCAAATGGCGGATCTGTTCGCCAATCGCCCCATACAGGCTCGGGTCGCCGGAGTGCACGCGGGCGACGTCCTGGCCTTTGGCATGGGCAGTCTTGATCAGGTCGATGATCTGTTCCAGATGCAGTTCGGCGCTGTTGACCACGGTTTCTGCCTGATGGCCTTCCAGCACGGCAGCGGGTACCAGCGAGCCGGCATAGATGATCACCGGGCAACTGCGGATCAGCCGCTGGCCTTTGACGGTGATCAATTCCGGGTCGCCGGGGCCTGCGCCGATGAAGTAGACGGTCATGGTGATTCCTGTCGAAAAACGGGCGAGCATGAATATTGTTCATGATCGGGAAGGGCGATTATCGGGATTTCAGCCGGCGCAAGCCAATGCAAAGGTGGCCTGCGCGGTTTTTTTGCGCGTGATCAGCAGGCGGGCAGGGGCGTCAGCAAGGTGTTCGGCGAGTGCTAGGGCGGCGCTTTCGGCGATGCCGTAACAGCCGGTATGGGCAAAGGCGATCGCGGATTTGTGGCTCAGGCGGTCTGCGAAAGGCACCAGTTGTTCTGCGCTGAAACAACGCAGCGGCAGGTTCAGGGCCGCGGCCAGTGCCAGTAGCCCCGATTCATCCTGTTTGCGCGCGATACTGGCCAGTGCGGTGATGCGCTGGCGCTCGATACCGCCCTCGGCGAGGGCGGCATCAAACAGGCCCAGCAGGGTATGAACATCACAGCCGCGCTGGCAGCCCAGGCCGACCACCAGGGTCATGCGGAGTATTGATCGTCGCGGTTGCGGCGGAACAGCCAGGCGCTGATCAGGCCCAAGGCCAGCCAGAACGCGACGTTGGTCAACTGCGAAGCGATCTTGAACTGTGCTTCCAGGGCTTGCGGTGCCAGCATCGAATGCACCTCAGGCTGCGGCGCGCCGATTACGTGCGGCACTGCAAGGATCGCCACGCCCAGCACTTTCAGCAACCCGTTGCGACCGAACACGATCAAAGCGATACCTGCAGCGGTAGAGGCGGCGGTGCCGATCCACCAGGTCTGGCGCAGCGCCAGGTCGGCGGCGGCGGTGCCTGGCAGCTCGGGCGGCAGGCCCATTGTCGGCGCCAGTACAAAGGTTGCATAACCGGCCAGGCCCCAGAGCAGGCCTTGAGCCGTGCGGGTCGGTGCGCGCAGGGTGTACAGGCCGGCCAGCATCAGGGCGAAACCGACGGCGACCACCAGGTTGCCGCCCGTGGTGGACAGCACGCGCTGCCAGCCATCTTCCGGCTCCCAGGCTTCGGCGTCGTGGGTATGCGCGGCAGCACCGGCAGCGTGTTCATGCGTCACTTCAGTGACGGCTGGGGCCTTTTCAAAGGTTTCCGCCTGCAGAATCAGCGGGGCGACCCAGAAGCTTTGCAGCAGGGTGAGCAGCAGGGCGGCCAGGAGACCGGTGAAACCTGCGGTTTGCGCAATACGCTTGATCATGTCGGCAGGTCTCAGTGGCACGGGAACGCGGCGCTGTGGCGGGTATCGTGGGCGGCGTTGTGCACGGCCTCGATGTGCGAGAAACCGGCGAAGTACACCAGGCATGCGCCGAGGATCGACGCGCCGATGGCGGCGGTCAGGCGTTGGCTCAACGTAGAGGTGCTGCTGGCGGAGTGCGAGGTGCTGCTGATGATCGACATGGCGCGTCCCTTTCAGGTGTCAGGGTGAAACGAGCGCATGAAAACCCCGTGAGCCAGGCACGCAGAGTTCTGAACAGCGCCCGCCCACCGCGGGTTTGTTATCTGATTTTTTCGGGCCGGTCTCCGGGCTTGCGAGGGGCTCAATGCCTGAAAACGTCGCCTTCCCATGCCGGCTGGCACAGTGGATATGACGTTTCGCTCGCTTACCGTTGCGGGGGCAGCACCGGACTGTCATGCGTGTGTGCATGAGTCACCGGTTTCCCGTTTCACCCTTTGCAGGGCACCCGAAACAAGATGTGTAGGAGAGCATGGGGGTGGGAGGGGAGTCAATTGGGGATGTGGGTACATATCCGTTATTTGGGTAACGGCGGCTTATGGTTCCGCCCTTACGGCGGGTCACTTTCGAAAAGCGCGAAAGTAACCAAAGCGCTCTTGCCCCAACACTCGGCACCTCGCTTAGGCTCGGTGTGCCCGAACGCAGGCTTGAATCCGTGGGCCGCCGCCACGCGCCATCCATGGCGCGGGGCGGCTAACCCGGCGTCCTGCCGGGTTACCCACGGATTCAAGCCTGCGTTCGGCCAGCGTGTTTGACGGGGCGCCTGAGATCAAGATCAAGATCAAAAGCAAGAGCACGGCGGCCTAGTAGCCGACCTGAGTGGTTGGATCAAAAGCAGGTACGTGTAAGAGCTGGCTTGCTCTCGATGGCGGTGTGTCAGCTGATGCAGTTGTGGCTGTCACACTGCAATCGGGGGCAAGCTGAACTGGTCAAGTAATCTTGGACACCGATTACGGTTCACGCCGCCAACCTTTCCTTCACGACCGGCGACCTGTAGTCGTTATAGCTGTGAGGCCTGCTGATGTTGTAGCGCGAGACATAG
>NZ_PKKS01000005.1:0-77811 GCF_002859085.1 Pseudomonas sp. QC2 | reverse complement strand
CTATGTCTCGCGCTACAACATCAGCAGGCCTCACAGCTATAACGACTACAGGTCGCCGGTCGTGAAGGAAAGGTTGGCGGCGTGAACCGTAATCGGTGTCCAAGATTACTTGACCAGTTCAAGCCCCCTCCCACATTCGACCGCATTCCAAACTGTGGGAGGGGGCTTGCCCCCGATGAGGCCATCACTGCCTGAACTCAAATGCCCTTGAACACCCCCGGCCGCTTCTCGACCATCGCCCGCACGCCTTCCTTGGCATCCTCGCTGTTGAGCAGTTTATCCACCATCGGCGGCAACGCGGCTGCCGCCACGGTTTCACCTTCCATGCGCGCCAACCGGGCCGACATCAACGTGGCCTGCACACCCAGTGGCGCCTGACGGGCGATGCGGTGGGCCAATTCGACGGCGCGCGGCAGCAGGTCTTCGCTGGCCATCACTTCCTGCACCAAACCCAGGCGCAGCGCGTCATGGGCGTCGAACTCATCGCCGGTGAGCAGCCAGCGCATCGCGTTGCCCCAGCCGGCGACCTGATGAAAGCGCAACGTCGCGCCGCCGAACGGAAAGATGCCACGCTGAACTTCCATCTGCGCAAAGCGCGTGTTGCTCGCGCAAAGATTGATATCCGCCGCCAGCATCAACTCGATACCGATCGTCAGGCAGTAGCCTTGGGCCGCGACGATTACCGGTTTGCTCACGCGCGGCCCGGCAAACACGCCCCAGGGATCACACCCACCCAGCGGCGGTTGCCAGCCACCGGCCATCACGCCGCTGACATTGGCCAGGTCCAGCCCGGCCGTGAAGTGATCACCATGGGCAAACACCACCGCCACCCGCGCGTCGTCATTTCGATCAAATTCGCCATACGCCAGGCTCAGCTCATTGAGCAGGTCCAAGTCGAAAGCGTTGCGTTTGGCCACCCGGTCCAGGCCCAGCAACAGGACATGGCCCTGGAGTTCTCGGCTGACGCGGCTGCTGCTGGCTGGATTCATCGGGGGTGCCCTCGGGCGCGGGGAAGGGTTTCAGACCAAAGGGACTGAAAGGTCGGGTGAACCGTTTAAGCGTTATGACCAGCAGGGCCGGGCCTTTGAAAAATAGACCCTGCCGGTGTTCTCTGCAAAGGCTGTGACGCAGCTCGGTTTATCAGTGCTTTGCGATAAAAAAAGCTCCCTTTTTCAGCTATTTCCGGTATAGTGCGCGCCGGCCTTTAACCGGGCCGCGTTTAGGTAGCGCAATTCCCCGAAGTCAGCTTCGGCTGCACGTCCGCACAGCGGACTCTCCCTTGACGAATCTTTTTCATTCATTCGTTTTCGCAAATCCCCGCCGACAAAGCAGCCAGGGCGACTCTTGAGTCTCAACACGGCATGCGCAGCTTTGGAGCATGGGTCTTTGCGGATGCACTTAGAGGCAGACCCATGACCCAGGAAACCGGCGGCTTCGCCGCTTTTAATCTTAACCCGAACATTCTCGCTGCCGTCATCGCGACCGGCTACGAAGAACCTTCGGCGATTCAGCAGCAATCGATCCCGATCATCATGGCCGGCCAGGACATGATTGGCCAGGCGCAAACCGGTACCGGTAAAACCGCCGCGTTCGCCCTGCCTATCCTGCATTGCATCGATCCTGCCAAGCGCGAACCGCAAGCCCTGATCCTGGCGCCAACCCGTGAGTTGGCGCTGCAAGTAGCAACCGCTTTTGAAACCTACGCCAAGCAAATGCCAGGCGTAACCGTTGTGGCCGTTTACGGCGGCGCGCCTATGGGCCCACAACTCAAAGCTATCCGTAACGGCGCACAGATCGTTGTCGCCACCCCGGGCCGTCTGTGCGACCACCTGCGTCGTGACGAGAAAGTCTTGTCGACCGTGAACCACCTGGTTCTCGACGAAGCTGACGAAATGTTGAAGCTGGGCTTCATGGATGACCTGGAAGTCATCTTCAAGGCACTGCCACCGACCCGTCAGACCGTACTGTTTTCGGCCACCCTGCCACAGTCGATCCGTGCCATTGCCGAACGCCACCTGCGCGATCCGCAACACGTGAAGATCCAGACCAAGACTCAGACCGTTACCGCGATCGAACAGGCTCACCTGTTGGTTCACGCTGACCAGAAGACCTCGGCTGTATTGAGCCTGCTGGAAGTCGAAGACTTCGACGCCCTGATCATGTTCGTACGTACCAAGCAAGCGACCCTGGACCTGGCCAGTGCCCTGGAAGCCAAAGGCTATAAAGCCGCTGCGCTGAACGGTGACATCGCCCAGAACCAACGTGAGCGCGTGATCGACTCCCTCAAGGATGGCCGTCTGGACATCGTTGTGGCGACCGACGTTGCCGCCCG
Organism: Pseudomonas sp. QC2; assembly: GCF_002859085.1. Classification (NCBI taxonomy): domain Bacteria; kingdom Pseudomonadati; phylum Pseudomonadota; class Gammaproteobacteria; order Pseudomonadales; family Pseudomonadaceae; genus Pseudomonas; species Pseudomonas sp. QC2. The sequence continues at coordinate 75,479 of NZ_PKKS01000005.1, read as the reverse complement.
TGGTCTCGACGTTCCACGTATCACCCACGTGTTCAACGTTGACATGCCGTACGACCCAGAGTCCTACGTTCACCGTATCGGCCGTACCGGCCGTGCCGGTCGCGAAGGCCGTGCACTGCTGCTGGTGACTCCACGTGAGCGCCGCATGCTGCAAGTGATCGAGCGTGTAACCGGCCAGAAAGTTGCCGAAGTCCGCCTGCCGGATGCCCAGGCAGTCCTGGATGCTCGCATCAAGAAACTGACCAACAGCCTGGCGCCACTGGTGGCTGACGCTGAATCGACCCACGGCGACCTGCTGGACCGCCTGACCGCCGATATCGGTTGCACCCCGCGTGCCCTGGCTGCAGCTCTGCTGCGCAAAGCCACCAACGGTCAGGCCCTGACCCTGGCAGCCATCGAGAAAGAACGTCCACTGGTTCCGAACAACGCGCCACGCGGTGATCGTCCAGAGCGTACCGGCGACCGTCCGGACCGTGGTGACCGTGAGCGTCGCGCTCCGGTGCCACTGGCTGAAGGCCGTGCTCGCTGCCGTACCGCGCTGGGCGCGCGTGATGGCATCGCTGCCAAGAACCTGCTCGGCGCTATCCTCAACGAGGGTGGCCTGGCACGTGAAGCCATCGGTCGCATCCAGGTGCGTGACAGCTTCTCCCTGGTGGAGCTGCCGGAAGACGGTCTGGAAAAACTGCTGACCAAGCTGAAAGACACCCGCGTTGCCGGTAAGCAGCTGAAGCTGCGTCGCTACCGCGAAGATTGATCCGCCCTTGGGCTGATTGATCGAACATAAAAAATCCCCGACTGGTTCGGGGATTTTTTTTGCCTGGCATTTCTGGATCAGCACTCGGTCAACGGTGGGAGCAAGCCCCACAGTTCGATGTCCATCAGCCGAAACGGTAGATGTCCATCCCCAGCGCGCCCAGCGTGAAGCCCTGGTGCGCCACGCTGAAATCGCCACCGGCGCCCCGCGCAAAATACAGCGGCAGCAGGTGCTCATCGCTGGGATGACTGCGCACCGCATGGGGCGCCTGTCGGCGATAGTCATGCAATGCAGCCTCATCATTGGCGGCCAGCTTATCCACCACCCAGTCACGGAAGTCCCGTGCCCACGGCTCAATGCTTTCGGCCCCCGCGTGCCAGTCCAGTTCGCCCAGGTTATGGGTGATGCTGCCCGAGCCGATCAACAACACGCCTTGCTCACGCAGACTGCTCAAGGCATGCCCGACGCGTGTCTGCAGGGCAGGGCCCATACGGCTGGGCAGGGACACCTGCACCACCGGAATGTCAGCCGCCGGGTACATCAGCGACAGTGGCACCCAGGTGCCGTGGTCAAACGGGCGGCGCTCGTCTATGCGTGCATTCAGGCCATCGGTGTGCAGCCGTTGGACAACCTCGCTGGCCAGTTGCGGATCGCCCGGCGCCGGGTACTGCACCGCAAACAGTTCGCGAGGGAAGCCGCCGAAGTCATGCCAGGTTTCGGGCGCGGGGCTGCCGCTGACCAGCAGTTCATGGCTCTCCCAGTGTGCCGACACCACCACGATCGCCTTGGGCCGTGGCAGCTCGGCAGCCAGACGCTGCAATGCCGGGCCGCTGGCGCCGGGTTGCAGGGCAAGCATGGGCGAACCGTGCGAGATAAACAGGCTGGGGAGCATAAGTGGGGTCCTGAGCGTTAACATGGGCCCATCTTCAATCAGATCATTGATCTAAATCTAATATAAGTTTTAGTGCCTTTTGATCGAATTTCCGGGGGGATCCATGGAGCCTAAATTTTGGCAAGAGCGCTGGGCGCGCAATCAGATCGGCTTTCACTTGCCCGAGGTCAATCCGTACCTGCTGCGGCATTGGTCGCATCTGTCCCTGGCCGATGACGCCAAAGTGCTTGTGCCGCTGTGTGGCAAAAGCCTGGACCTGATGTGGATGGCCAGTCATGGGTTGCGCGTCATGGGCGTGGAACTGTCGGAGCAGGCCGTCGAAACGTTTTTCAGCGAGCAGAGCCTGACGCCACACATCACCCGGCGCGGTGCCTTCACGGTCTACCAGGCAGATTTGCTTGAGGTGTGGTGCGGCGATTTCTTCGCCCTGGGCGCCGAGGATCTGGCCGACTGCACCGCGCTATATGATCGCGCTGCATTGATCGCCTTGCCGCCGCTGATGCGTGCGCAATACGCCGAACATCTGAACACTTTGCTGCGCCCAGGGTGTCAGGGGCTGTTGGTCACCCTTGATTATGACCAGACCCAAAAGGCCGGGCCGCCGTTTGCGGTGACGGATGACGAAGTAGCGGTGCTGTTTGGTTTGAAATGGACCTTGGAGGTGTTGGAGGCGCGAGACATCCTGGGCGAGAGTTGGAAGTTTGTGCAGGATGGGGTTACGCGGCTTGATGAGCGTGTCTATCGGCTGGTTATGCGTTGACCGGGGCAGTTCGTGCGCGGCGCTGGGACGGCGCTGAACCTGTGGCGAGGGCGCTTGCTCCCGCTGACGGCCTGGCAGACGAGCGCCATCTAACGGTCAGACCGCGATCCAAATGTGGGAGGGGGCTTGCCCCCGATAGCGGTGTGTCAGTCGATTCATCAGGTGACTGATTCAGCGCCATCGGGGCCTCGGTATCTACACCACTCTGGGTATGGCGCTGAACCTGTGGCGAGGGAGCTTGCTCCCGCCGGCTGCCTGACAGCCGACCACCATCTAACGGTTAGGCCGCGATCCAAATGTGGGAGGGGGCTTGCCCCCGATAGCGGTGTGTCAGTCGATTCATCAGGTGACTGATTCAGCGCCATTGGGGCCTCGGTATCTACAGCACTCTGGGTATGGCGCTGAACCTGTGGCGAGGGAGCTTGCTCCCGCCGGCTGCCTGACAGCCGACCACCATCTAACGGTTAGGCCGCGATCCAAATGTGGGAGGGGGCTTGCCCCCGATAGCGGTGTGTCAGTCGATTCATCAGGTGACTGATTCAGCGCCATTGGGGCCTCGGTATCTACAGCACTCTGGGTATGGCGCTGAACCTGTGGCGAGGGAGCTTGCTCCCGCCGGCTGCCTGACAGCCGACCACCATCTAACGGTTAGGCCGCGATCCAAATGTGGGAGGGGGCTTGCCCCCGATAGCGGTGTGTCAGTCGATTCATCAGGTGACTGATTCAGCGCCATCGGGGCCTCGGTATCTACACCACTCTGGGTATGGCGCTGGACCTGTGGCGAGGGAGCTTGCTCCCGTGGCGGGCTGGCAGACGACCAGGATGTTGGATCAGACCAGGTACATATCCGTTATTTGGGTAACGGCCACTATGGGTTCCGCTTTTACAGCGGCTCACTTTTGGAAGAGCGCCAAAAGTAACCAAAAACGCTCTTGCCCCAACACTCGGCACCTCGCTCACGCTCGGTGTGCCCGTAATCCGACAGGTATTTGGGGGGGGGCGCCTGAGATCAAAAGCGAGATCAAGATCAAGATCAGGATCAAGAGCGGCTCGCTTCGCATCGTGGTTAGTGTTGGTTGCTGCAAAATTGTGTGGATACCTATGGCCATTGCGAGCGCCCACAAAAAAGGGGCGATCAGATCGCCCCTCCTTGTGTCACCTTGCCATCAGCCCCGACGGCGCAGTGCGTCGATACGCTCTTCCAGCGGTGGGTGGCTCATGAACAGGCGAGCCATGCCCTGTTTGATGCCGCCGTTGATGCCGAAGGCGGTCAGGCTGTCCGGCATATGCACCGGCAGGCCCTGTTCGGAGCGCAGGTGTTGCAGTGCTGCGATCATCGCCCCGGTACCCGCCAGGCGGGCCCCGGCTTCGTCTGCGCGGAATTCCCGTTTGCGCGAGAACCACATGGTGATCGCGCTGGCCAGGAAGCCCAGCACCACTTCGGCGAAGATGGTCGCCACGAAGTAGGCAATGCCCCGGCCGCCTTCGTTCTTGAAGATCACCTTGTCGACGAAGTTGCCGATGATCCGCGCGAAAAACATCACGAAGGTGTTCACCACGCCCTGGACCAGTGCCAAGGTGACCATGTCACCGTTGGCGACGTGGCCGATTTCGTGGGCCAGCACGGCTTTCACTTCATCGTACGAGAAGCGTTCCAGCATGCCCTGGCTGACCGCAACGAGTGCGTCGTTCTTGTTCCAGCCGGTGGCAAAGGCGTTGGCTTCATAAGCCGGGAAAATCCCGACCTCGGGCATCTTGATCCCCGCCTCGCGGGACAACTGCTCGACGGTTTGCAGCAACCATTGTTCATGCCGGGTACGTGGCTGGGTGATGACCTGGGTGCTGGTGCTCATCTTCGCCATCCACTTGGAGATGAACAGCGAGAACAACGAGCCGGCGAAACCAAAGACCGCACAGAAAACCAGCAGCTGATTGAGGTTCAGGTCAACCCCGTTGGCCGCCATGAACCCGTTGAAGCCGAAAAGGCTCAAGGTGATGCTGGCAATCAGCACGACCGCAAGGTTAGTGGCCAAGAACAGCAGGATGCGCATCATGGTTGTAGAGTTCTCCTCATGCTTAATATGTCGCGTACTGCGGGGTATATAAGGTGCGGCATGGGGTGATTCAACCGAGCGACTATTTCAAACTGTGTCCTACAGCCAGAACGTAGAGCCTTGAAGGGATTTTCCTAGAGGGAAAAGGCCCCTTGATCGGTTCTTCGGTGCCTTGCAGCCCTGTAATTATAGGGGGCGGATGGCTTTTGCGAGTCCCGCGAAGTGTTGAAGCGAGGAAAGGGCAGAGAAGTGTTGCCAGATACTCGCTGTACGACCGACTGTCGGTCGCACAGCGCCGTTTCCATTACTGGCGATAGGACTTGAGGAAGTTGCCGATGCGACCAATGGCCATGTCCAGGTCATCCACACGCGGCAAGGTCACCACGCGGAAATGGTCCGGCCACGGCCAGTTGAACGCGGTGCCTTGCACCACCAGCAGTTTTTCCGACAGCAGCAGGTCGAGCACGAACTTCTCGTCGTTGAGGATCGGGCAGACCTTCGGGTCGATCCGCGGGAAGGCATACAGCGCCCCCATGGGCTTCACGCAGCTCACGCCCGGGATCGCATTGAGCAGCTCCCACGTACGGTTGCGCTGTTCCAGCAGGCGGCCCTGGGGCAGGATCAGGTCATTGATGCTCTGGTAGCCGCCGAGGGCGGTCTGGATCGCATGTTGGCTCGGCACGTTGGCGCACAGGCGCATGTTGGCCAGCATGTCGATGCCTTCGATGTAGCTTTGGGCGTTGTGCTTGGGCCCGGAAATGGCGATCCAGCCGGAGCGGAAGCCCGCCACGCGGTAGGACTTCGACAGGCCGTTGAAGGTCAGGCACAGCAGGTCCGGCGCCAGGGAACCGGTGCAGATATGCACCGCATCGTCGTAGAGGATCTTGTCGTAGATCTCGTCGGAGAACACCACCAGGTTGTGCTGGCGTGCCAGCTCGAGCATGCCCAGCAACACTTCCTTGGAGTACACCGCGCCTGTGGGGTTGTTCGGGTTGATGATCACCAGGGCTTTGGTATTCGGGGTGATCTTGGCCTTGATGTCGGCCAGGTCCGGGAACCAGTCGGCGCCTTCGTCACACAGGTAGTGCACCGGGTGGCCACCGGCCAGGGTCACGGCGGCGGTCCACAGCGGGTAGTCCGGCGCGGGTACCAGGACTTCGTCGCCATTGTTGAGCAGCGCCTGCATGGACATCACGATCAGCTCGGACACACCATTGCCCAGGTAGATGTCTTCGATGCCGACACCTTCGACCTGCTTCTGCTGGTAGTACTGCATCACCGCCTTGCGCGCGCTGAACAGGCCCTTGGAGTCACTGTAGCCCTGGGCGGTGGGCAGGTTGCGGATCACGTCCTGGAGGATTTCGTCCGGCGCTTCGAAACCAAAGGGCGCCGGGTTGCCGATGTTCAGCTTGAGGATGCGATGGCCTTCCTCTTCCAGGCGCTTGGCGTGCTTGAGCACTGGGCCGCGAATGTCGTAGCAGACGTTGGCGAGCTTGTTCGATTTGCTGACCTGCATGGCGATGTGATCCTGAAAATGAACGATCCAGACGGTGTGGGCACTACCGTACGTTGAATCCTGCGCAGGCCGCACCCATAAATACGTTTGAATGCCGGTAGCGCGGGTGCCAGACTGGCGTTTTGAAGAGGCGCAATCATACGTGCCGCCTGATCTATGGAAAAGATACAGATCAGGGTTTTTCAATTGCCGAGGTGTACCGATGGAAAAGCTGCAGAAAACCGTTGATGAATGGAAGGCAATGCTCGACCCAGAGCAGTACAACGTGTGCCGTCTCAAGGGCACCGAGCGGCCTTTCAGCGGCAAGTACAACGCAACCAAGACCGACGGCGTGTATCACTGCATCTGCTGCAACGCGGCGCTGTTCGATTCGACCACCAAGTTTGATTCCGGCTGCGGCTGGCCGAGCTTCTACGCGCCGATCGCCGACAGCGCGATGGTCGAGATCCGCGACGTCAGCCACGGCATGATCCGCACCGAAGTCACCTGCGCCAAGTGCGATGCGCACCTGGGCCACGTGTTCCCGGACGGCCCGCCGCCGACCGGCCTGCGTTATTGCATCAACTCGGTGTGCCTGGACCTCGTCCCGCGCTAGCGATCGGGTTGTAACCCGATCGAAAAATGGGGGAGCGGGCCCGCTCCCACCTGATACCGTGCCATTCGCTCAGTCAATTAAATTGCACACAATTGAATTGCCTACTATGTTTATCCCTCTTTCCCCCCTTATCGAGGCACTGCCATGAGCGACAACCTGCTGAGTATCCCTTGCACCACCATCAAGGGTGAGCAAAAGACCTTGGCCGATTTCGCCGGCAAGGCCATCCTGGTGGTCAACACCGCCAGCAAGTGCGGTTTCACCCCGCAGTACAAAGGCCTGGAGCAACTCTGGCAGCAGTACAAGGACCAGGGCCTGGTGGTGTTGGGCTTCCCTTGCAACCAGTTCGGCAAGCAGGAACCGGGTAACGAAGGCGCGATTTCCGAATTCTGCGAGCTGAACTTCGGCGTCAGCTTCCCGCTGTTCAAAAAAATCGACGTGAATGGCAGCGATGCTCACCCGTTGTTCGTGCAGTTGAAGAAACAGGCACCGGGCCTGCTGGGTTCCAAGGGCATCAAGTGGAATTTCACCAAGTTCCTGATTGGCCGTGACGGCCAGGTCGTCAAGCGGTTTGCCCCGACCACCAAGCCGCAGGACCTGACCCAAGAGATCGAAGCCCTGCTCAAATGACCGTGTCCCTGGCGCTCGACCACCAACTGTGTTTCAAACTCTACGCCGCCTCCAGGGCCGTGACCCGCGCCTATAAGCCGATGCTTGATCAGCTTGGCCTGACCTACCCGCAATACCTGGTGATGCTGGTGTTGTGGGAGTGGCATGCCGCAGCGCCGGCACACCCCACGGTCAAGGCCCTGGGTGAGCGCCTGATGCTTGACTCGGGCACGCTGACGCCGCTGCTCAAGCGTCTTGAGCAACTCCAGTGGGTGCGGCGCCAGCGCAGCGCCAAGGATGAGCGGGAAGTGCACCTGAGCTTGAGTGAAACCGGTGTGCAATTGCGCGACCAGGCCTTTGGCCTCAAGACCCGTCTGCTGTGCGACAGCGGCATCGACCTGAACCAGGCCGACGCGTTGCGCGATGGCCTGGACCAGTTGCTTCGCCAGATCAGAGACTTGTCGTCTTCGGCACCCACAGCTCCAGCAAACCGCTGAGTTCCTCGCGGCGAAACGGCTTGGCCAGGTAGTCATTCATGCCCGCGGCGCGGCACCGCTCGCGCTCTTCGGACAAGGCGTTGGCGGTCAACGCGACGATGGGCAGGTCTGGCCAGCGCCCGCTGCGACGGATCTGCCGACTGGCCTCGTAACCGTCCATCACCGGCATATTGCAGTCCATCAACACCATGTCGAAGCGCTGGTCCTCAAGAAACTTGAGGGCCTCGCCGCCATGGGCGGCCACGATCACCTCACACCCCAGTTTGCTCAGCATGCCTTTGGCCACCAGTTGGTTGACCGCGTTGTCCTCCACCAGCAGGATGCGCGCCCGGTGCGCCAGGGGCGCGGCTTCCATCTGGATGGGGTCGATGATCAGCGGGTTATCGCTGCGCAGGTTACGTTGCAAAATCTGATACAGCGCGTTGCGGCTCAACGGGCGCGCCTGTTGCTGCAAGGGGGCCAGTGCCGCGACTTCTTCGCCCGGCATGAAATTGCCATAGGCGGTTACCAGCAAGATCGGCGCGCTGATGGAAGGGCGCAGACGGAACAGGCATTCGGGGCAATCGGTGATCAGCAGGTCCGGGGTTTGCCCGCTCACGTCTTCATCACGCGGGTAGCAGCGCGGTGTCAGCCCCCAGTGGGGCAGCAGGGTGGTGAGCAGTTCGGTCAGGCCGCTGCCGGCGCTGGTGATGGCGATCACTTCACCTTTGAGCGGTGTCGGTTGCACGGCGGGCAAATGGATCGGCAACGGCAGGTCGGCGCAGAACTGGCTGCCGAAGCCCACCTCCGAGCTGATGCTCAAGCGGCCCTTCATGGCTTCACACAGGTTGTGCGTCAGCGCCAGGCCCAGGCCCGTGCCGCCAAACTGGCGGGTGATGCCGGCGCCCGCCTGGGTAAACGGTTGGAATATCTTCACCTGGGCTTCCTGGGCAATGCCGATGCCGGTATCACACACTTCAATGCGCACCCGGCCTTCCAGCGCGCTTAGGCGTACATCGACTCGGCCGAAGCGGGTGAACTTCAAGGCATTGGACAGCAGGTTACTGACGATCTGGCGCACACGGGTCGGGTCACCCAAGACCTGGGCGGGAAACTGCGGGTCGATCAGGCAGGTCAGTTCGACGCTTGGCGCCGCGTTCTGCGACAACAGGTTGGCGGTGTCTTCCACCAGTGAGCCCAGGTCAAACGGGATGCGCTCCAGCTCCAGCTGGCCGGCGTCGAACTTGGACAGGTCGAGGATATCGTTGAGCAATTCCACCAGCACCTTGCCCGAGTCATGGGCGATGGACAGTTGCTGACGTTGTTCAGCATTGAGCGGGCTGTCCAGTGACAGTGCGATCATCCCCAACAGGCCGTTGAGCGGGGTGCGGATCTCGTGGCTCATGTTGGCCAGGAACGCCGCCCGCGCCTGCGCCATGCCCAGTGCATGCATCTTCGCCGCTTCCAGTTCGGCGTTGGACTGGCTCAACTGCTGGTTGCTGGCCTTGAGCTCCAGGGTCCGGGCGGAGACGATGTCCTCCAGTTGCCCCAGGTATTCGGTCAGGCGATCCTCGGCGTGACGGCGCTGCTGGATCTCCGTCTCCATGTTTTCGAACTGCTGGTTGGCAACGTTCACCAATACGCCGATTTCGTCGTGTTCGTGGCCGGGCGGACAATCCAGGCGTGCCTGTCTGCGGTGACTCAGCTCGCGGATAATGCGCACCAGCGGTTGGGTCAACATCACGTAGAACAAGCCCAGCAGGATGCCGGTCAGCAACAGGCTGCGGGCGAAGCCGTTGAGCAGGGTGATCTCGGCACGGTGCAGGAAGCGGCTGCCAAACGCATAGGTGTCCACGTCCAGGCGCAGTACACCGAGGGATTCGTTGGGCATATGACTGAGGAACAGCCGGTCTTCGAACCGGCGGTTGGCGCCAAACAGGAAATCGCTGATGGGCCGGTAGGTGCTTTCCTTGTGCGGCCGGTCGACATCGGCGAGTACCACGCCATTGTTGTCGATCAACTGGGCGTGAATGATGGCAGGGGAGTGCAGCAGGCCCAGGGTCAGTTCCTGGGCCAGTTCGGCGTCAATGTTGTAGGCGATGCGTGACGCGGGGTTGTGGCTGATTTCGATCAGTGAGCGAATTTCACGGTTGATGGATGCGTCTTCGCTGGCATAATCAATGCCGATTTGGATCAGGCTGAGCAAGGTTCCCAAGACGAAACCGACCAGCACAGTCAATCTGGCTTGTTTATAAGACAAGCGGTGGGCGAACTTGATATCCATCGAGTGTTGAACCACTTCACGTTTCCCTTCGCCCGGCAAGCATAGCTGAACATCCATACGCTCTGGCCTGCCCGGCATGAATCGTTTTTTTACGCAGCCTCGTGCGGTCTGCCGCAGGGCTGCCAATACGCCATCTTTTGCAAGAACTTGCCAGAGGAATAATCGTGGACTCTCGATTGAATGCCTTTCTTGAGCGGGCCGATGCAGTACTTGCCCGCCTGGAACCGCTGTTGCCCGCGCCCCGCCAAACCATCGATTGGAACCAGTGCCTGGCTGCCCGCTGGCAGCGTGAAGGCCGTAGTGGTTTCCTGCTGCCACTGGACGTGAGCCTCGACATGCGCCTGTCCGACCTGATCGGCGTGGACAAGCAACGTGAAACACTGGCGCGCAACACCCAACAATTCATCGACGGCCTGCCCGCCAACCACGCGCTGCTGTGGGGCTCGCGTGGCACCGGCAAATCATCCATGGTCCGCGCCCTGCTGGCCCACCACGCCGAGGCTGGCTTGCGTCTGATCGAGATCGAGCGCGATCATTTGGCCGACCTGCCGCGTGTGGTCGAGCAACTGCTCAAGCTACCGCAGCGCTTTATCCTGTTCTGCGATGACCTGTCGTTCGAGGCCGGTGAAGGCGATTACCGCGTGCTTAAAAGCGTGCTGGATGGCTCCCTGGAGCAAGCGCCGGAAAACGTGCTGTTGTACGCCACCTCCAACCGCCGCCACTTGGTGCCGGAAAACCAGAGTGACAACGACAACTGGAAACGCGTGGATGGCGAACTGCACCCCAGCGAGGCGGTGGAAGACAAGATTGCCCTGTCCGACCGTTTTGGCTTGTGGCTGTCGTTCTACCCCTTCACCCAGGAGCACTTCCTGGAGGTGGTGGAGCATTGGATCGGCGAGCTGGCGAGCAAGGCCGGTTTGCAGTGGCAGCGCGATGAAGCCCTCGACATCCTCGCCGTGCGCTGGGCCACCGGTCGCGGCAACCGCAACGGCCGTTGCGCCTACCAATTCGCCCGTTACTGGGTGGGTCTCAAATTGCTGGAGCTTCAACCATGATCGATCTACACAGCGCCGGCACTGGCCTGGATGGCTACGCCATGCTCTGCGCGCAACTGGAGTCGCTGCTGGCCGATGAGCGCGACTTTATCGCCAACAGTGCGCAGTTTTCTGCATTCCTGTTCAACCAGCTGGACGACCTGAACTGGGCCGGCTTCTACCTCAACCGCAACAAAGAGTTGGTGCTTGGGCCGTTCCAGGGCCAGATCGCCTGTGTGCGCATCCCGTTTGGCCGCGGGGTGTGCGGTGCGGCGGCGGCGTCGCGGCAAACCCAGCGGGTCGAGGATGTGCATGCGTTTCCCGGGCACATTGCCTGTGACAGCGCCTCCAACAGCGAACTGGTGGTGCCCTTGGTCAAGGACGGCAAACTGGTTGGCGTCCTCGACCTCGACAGCCCGTCGCTGGCGCGTTTTACCCTCCAGGATCAAGCGGGCATTGAACAGCTGGCGGCGATTTTCCTGCGCTTGACCGACTGCTGATCACGCAAGGGGCGGCATCCGCCCCTTACCGGCCATCCAGGCCGTGAAGCTGCCCTTGCAGTAACCTTTCCAGCTCCAACATGAGGCTCTCCAAGGCTTTCGCACCGGTTTCGATCAGCGCCCAGTCATCGCCGCGCACGCACGCCTGTTCCAGGGTTTCGCACTGTCCGGCCAGTGGCGTCGCCTGAACGATGCGGGCAGCTCCCTTGATTTTGTGGGCCTGCTCGATGATGTCCTGGAGCGGTGCGTGGGCACCAATCAGCGCAGTCAGTTCCTGGCGATCATGTCGACTGCTGCTGAGCAGTTCCTCCAGCAAACGCCAGCTCAACTGAGGATCGCCGCCGGTCAGGGCCTCGAAGTTGCCGAGGTCCAGGTGCAGGGCGGCCGGTTGTGGGGCGATCTGCGCCAGTTGCCGCTCCAGTGCCGTGAGGCTGATGGGTTTGAACAGGCAATCGTTCATGCCGGCTTCAGCGCAGCGTTGTTTCTCCTCGGGCTGGGCATTGGCGGTAAAACCCAGCACCACGCAAGGCACCCGTTGCTCACGCTGTTCATATTCGCGGATCGAGCGACTCAACTCGTAGCCATTCATGATGGGCATGTTGCAGTCGGCGATGACCAGGTCGAAGCGCTCCTGGCGCCAGGCCTGGAAGCCGGCGGCGCCGTTCTGCGCAGCGGTGAACTGATGACCCAGGTAACCCAGTTGCTGGCACATCAGCAAGCGGTTGGCGGGGTGATCATCCACCACCAGCACATTGAGTACGCGCGCGGTTGCCGGCGCCTCGGGCTTGGGTTCATGCGTTGTCTGCAGCGGCTGCAGGCGCGCCATTTTCAGGTTCACATGCACTTGGGTGCCCACCATAGGCACGCTGCTCAAGCTCAGTTGCCCGCCCATCATTGCGCACAGGCTGCGGCAGATAACCAACCCCAGGCCGGCGCCACTCCTGGCGAGCTGCCCGGAATTGTCAGCCTGGGCAAAGGGTTCGAACAGGCGCAACTGATCATCCCGGCTGATACCGATCCCCGTATCCTCGACCACCAGCTTCATCTCGACCTGTTGCGCCACATCGGTGGGCAATACCTCCACCTTGATGTTTACCTGGCCACGCTCGGTGAACTTGATGGCATTGCTGACCAGGTTCGACAGCACTTGCTTGAAGCGCAGCGGGTCGATCAGCACTTCGGTGTCATCGCGGTCGGGCTTGAACTCAAGGGACAGGCTGAGGGTCTTCTGGCGCGCCAGGCCGTCGAAGACACGCACCACCGACTCGATCACTTCGCGTAGGTTGACGCGCTCCGGGGCCAGGCTCAGGCGGCCGGATTCGATGCGCGCGATGTCGAGGATATCGCCGATCAACTCCAGCAGATCCTTGGCCGAGTTGTACGCCACTTCGATGGCCGGGCGATCAAGATGGCCCTGGTCGGCTCGCTTGAGGGTCAACTCCAGCATGCCGATCACTGCGTTCATCGGCGTACGTATTTCATGGCTCATGGTGGCGAGGAACGTGCTCTTGGCCCGATTCGCCTCGTCGGCGCGTTCTTTGGCGGCGCGGATCTCATCGAACAGTTGGCGTCGCTCGCTGATGTCAATCCAGCCCCCGATGATCCCCTGTACTTCCCCGGTAGAGTCGCGGTACGGCAGGATCCAGTGGTAGATCGTCAGTTTATGCCCACGGATATACAGGGTGCGATCCAGGATCAGCGGGTTGCCTTCGGTCATCACCCGCTGATAATCGGCATGGTATTGCTCGGCGTCTGTTTCAAGCGCCTCGCTCATCTGGAGGGCACTTTTGCCGATCACGTCCTCGCGCTTGACGTCGAACACCTGCAGGTAGCTGTCGTTGCAGGTCTGCAGCAGGCCTTTACGGTCACGTACATAGATAGGGTGCGGGGTTTCGTTGACCAGCGCGCGCATGAACTCGAACTGATCATTGAGGGCTCGCTCAGCCATCTTGCGATGTTTGATCTGGCGGCGCATGTAGGCGTTCCAGGCCAGGGACAGCAGCAGCAAAAGCCCGGTGCCAATGATGATGCGGGTGATCAGTTGGTGATAGTTGCGCCAGTAGCTGTCGGAGGCGGCGGTGTAACCACGCCAGCGACTGTTGATCACGCCCAGCTCGTCCGGGGCGATGCTCAGCAGGGCCTTGTCGAGAATCGAGCTGAGTTCGGTGGCACTGCGCGCCGTCGCCAGGGCAAAGGTGGCCGGAGCCGTGCCGATACTGGTGCTGATCTGCAATTTGTCCTGGAACATCGAGGACGACAGCAAGTAGTTGGCGACGACCAGGGAGTTCACCGCGCCTTCCACCTGCCCTTGGGCCAGCAGTTCCGAGGCCCTGAAGGTGTCGCTGGCCTTGACCAGTTGGACCTCTGGAAAGTCGCGGCGCAGGAGGGATTCCAGAGGATTGCCCGGGGTGATTGCCAGGCGCTTGCCGGCCATCTGCTCCAGGTTCGAGGGGGCGTCAGCTGCTTTGCGAGTCAGCAGCACATAGGAGTTTTCCAGGTAAGGTCGACTGAAGTTCAGTTGCGCTTCCCGTTCAGCGCTGGGCACGATTGCGCCAATCATGTCGACTTTACCGGCGTCCACCTGTTCGATCATCGCGCTCAGGTCACGCCCGCGATGGATCTCGAAGCGCAGCCCGGTGCGCAAGCGGATCAACTCCAGCAGGTCAGCGGTGATGCCGCGGAAATTGCCTTCGGCGTCGAAGAACGTCAGCGGGGCGAAGGTTTCGTTCACAATCACTTTGACCACCGGGTGGTCCTTCAACCAACGCTCCTCACGCTGAGTCAGTTGCAACTTCTGGTCGGTCAACAGGATGTCGCTGCCGGCGCTCCAGCGCTTGGCGATGGTTTCCCGTTCATTGGTAGGGACGGCCGTCAGCACCGCGTCGACAATACTCAAGAGCGTGCGCTGGTGCTGGGGCATGGCAAAGCTGAACCCATAGGCCTCGTGTTTGCCGAAGTTGGCCATGTGGATGTTTTTCAGGTAGCCCTTATTGATCATGTAATGGGTGGAAATGGTATCGCCGAGGAATACGTCAGCCTGGTCGAATGCCACCGCATTCAAGGCATTTTGATAGGAGGGGTAAGCGCGGATGATCGCCTGCGGATACAGTTTTTCCACCTCGCTCAGGGGCAGGTAGTGGTAGACCAGGGCCAGGCGCATTCCGGCCAGCCCATCATTCAGGCTGCGGGTCTCACCTTCGCGGGTGACCAACACCGGCTGGTCAACGGCATAGGGTTCGGAGAGCGTGAGGTTCGGGTTTGCCGCCTCAAAGCCGTTCGAGGTGCCCAATAAGTCAATATCGCCTGTTTCAAGGGCGCGGATAGCGGCCTCTCGGGAGGGGTAGCGCAATACCTTTACCGGCAAGGCCAGCGTCTTGGCGAGCAGGCCGGCGTAATCGGCGGTGAGCCCCTCATAGTCGCGACCACTGGACGTAAGGTCGAAGGGAGGATAGTCAGGCGATGCGGTGCCCAGCACCAATTCGCGTTTGTTTTGCAGCCATTGGCGTTGGGCCTTGTTCAGGTGGGTTTCCAGTTGAACGGAGCCTGCACGGCTCAGCAAGGTGAAATGTTCCGGGCCCGTTTGATGGTTCGCGAGCACGGCGGTGCTGAAGCACAAGCCGGCACTCAATGTAATCAGATAGTCCTTTATACGCCTGGGCATCCGCTTTCTCACACTAGCGCGTTTCGTTTTGCCATCTCGATAAGTTCTACCAAGGATTTGGCTTGAAGTTTCTGCATCAGCCTCTTTTTATAAGTGCTTACTGTTTTGTTGCTCAGAAACATGCCTTTGGCAATTTCCTTGTTGGTACGACCTTGTGCAAATAATTGCAATACCATTAGTTCCCGATCGTTGACGGTTTTGAATAATTCAAGTTCCTGGGTTTCCACACCGTCTATACCGTTGGTGGTCAATGCCTGGCTGGGGAAGTAGTTATAGCCGGACAGCACCGCGCGGATGGCGCTCAGCAACTCACTCAGGTCGCCCTCCTTGCACACGTAGCCATCGGCGCCCGAGCGCATGCAGCGGGTGGCGAACAGGGTAGGGGATTGGGCTGTCAGGATCAGGGTTTTCATCGGTGTATTCATTGCGTTGAATCGGCAGAGCACTTCAAGCCCATCCAGCTTGGGAATACTGATATCGAGGATAATCAGGTCAGGCAGGCATTCCCGGACCATTTGAATGGCGTCGCATCCGTTGTCCGTTTCACCCACCACTTTGTAACCTTCATGCTCCAACAACATCCGGATGGCAAGCCGTATAACCGGATGGTCGTCGATAATAAAAACTGAGTTCATGATCATAGTCCGTGTAAGTGCAAATAAAGCGGGCACATTAGCTCAGAAGAGCACAGGGGGGCATGAGCTCAGGGGCAAGTAGGTACAAAACAGGAAAATTCCTACACTAAAAAAGGTAAATACCTACCATCTGCTAAGGCTTTGTGAAGCGATATCACAAGGCTTCGGAAGTGAATGAGCTAAAGGTTGTTATCGTGGATTTAACGGGCATCGTACAGGCATATTTCATCGGATCATGATGTTTAAAATCCTACATTTGTAACCTGAGCAATGGGCAGATCAAGCGTGCAAGTTCATCTTTGTTTAATGGCTTTGATAAATAGCCGAGCAGTGGCAGGCCACGATCCATGGCTTGGGCGATCAGGGTGGCTAGCTCTACCACGGGCAATCCGCTCAGCAGGATGGCGGTCGTGGTAAAGCGCCGGCGACTGGCGATTTCAATCAGCTCAAGCCCCGGCAAATCGGGCAGGCATTGGTCACACAGGATGATGTCGAAGGGCACCTCGGCCCGCGACATCAAGCAGATTGCCTGCTCGGCGTTTTCGGCCGGGGTCAGCCGTGCGAAGCCGAAGCTCCTGAGCAGGCACTGGGTGGCGAGGAGTTGGAATGGATGATCCTCCACCAACAGGATACGGAGCGGATAACTGGGCATTTTGGGGGGCACACGGTGAGTCAAGCGTCGATGGGGGGCGCGTAGGAACAGTTCGCCTGGATCGCCCGGAGCGTGCGTGATTATTCATCGGGTGCTTGTGCGAATTCGATCAGGCCGCTCTGTTCCCTTCGTAGGTAGATTCCTTTCAGGCAACAGGCAGCTTGATCGTGCTCGTTATTGAGGGCTGGAACGCCCGGTCATTTCCCGCGCCATCTCGGTGGCATAGCTGTCGGTCATGCCGGCGATAAAGTCGATCATGCGCAGGAACGAAGTGTGCAAAGGCCACTGTGGGTTCGGCGCATTGTTGCCCAGTAAGTCGAGAATGCGCCGGTTCTTGAATGACGGCGTGCGTCCACCATGTTGTTCCAAGGCTGCACCGCAAAAGGCGTTCAAGAGGATTTCCAGGGTGGTGTAGGCGCCGATCTCATGCAGGGTCTTGCGCTTGTCCTGGAAAATCTTCTTGCGCGCCATGTCCTTGGCATCCAGCACGCAGCGTTTGGCGGGGCCATGCATGTGCTCCACCAGGTCGCCGGGCAGGGTGCCGGCGAGCAAGGCATCCTGTTGTTCGACGAAGGCACTCGCCGCCGCGTTGGTCAAATGTTCGATGGCTTTGCCGCGCAGGATTGCCAGCTTGCGTCGGCGCGAATCCTGGGCGCCGAGTTGGCGATAGGTCTGGGGCAGGTCATCGCCCACCAGGTTGAGCAGCAGCGACTCGACCTCGGCGTATTCCAGCAGCTCCATTTCCAGGCCGTCTTCCAGGTCGATCAAGGCGTAGCAGATATCATCCGCTGCCTCCATCAGGTACACTAGCGGGTGGCGGGCCCAGCGTTGTTCTTCGAGCTGCGGCAGGCCGAGTTTGTGGGCGATCTGTTCCAGGATCGGCAGTTCGCTTTGGTAGCAGCCGAACTTGTGTTTCTTGTAGCCCAGCGAATCCGCGTGGCGCGCCGTCCAGGGGTATTTCAGGTAAGTGCCCAAGGTCGCGTAGGTCAACCGCGTGCCGCCGTCGAACTGGTGGTATTCCAGCTGGGTGAGCACGCGGAAGCCTTGGGCGTTGCCTTCGAAGTTGAGGAAGTCATTGCGCTCGGCACTGCTCATGTCATCCAGCCAGCCGCGGCCTGCCGCCTGCTGGAACCAGTGGCGGATGGCGTCTTCGCCGGAGTGCCCGAACGGAGGGTTGCCGATGTCGTGGGCCAGGCAGGCCGATTGCACCACCATGCCCAGGTCGCTCGGGTCGCACCAGTCGGGCAGGGCGCCACGCAGGGTTTCACCCACGCGCATGCCGAGCGAGCGGCCGACGCAGCTGACTTCCAGTGAATGGGTCAGGCGGGTGTGGATATGGTCGTTGCTGGACACCGGGTGCACTTGGGTCTTGCGACCGAGGCGGCGAAACGCGCCAGAGAAAATAATACGGTCATGGTCTTTGTGAAACGGGCTACGGCCCAGTTCTTCCGGGCTGTGCAGGGGCTTTCCAAGACGTTCGCGGGTAAGCAGGGTGGGCCAATCCAAGGCGGTTACTCTCCGTGCGGTGAATGACCCTGCCAGCTTCCCGGTTCCGCGTGGGCGGGGCAAGCGAAAAACTACAGCCCGACCGCATCGATATCGATTAACAGCAAACGCTGACCGTTATCGAAGAATTGTCCGGCCGTGAGGCAATACTGGTTGGTGGTCGCGTCGCGGTAGGTCGAGGACAAGGTCAGGCGTCGCTCCTCCCACCCTTCGGCCAGCAAGTGGTAGAAGTACGGGCGCCATGACCAATTGTGGCCCAGGTAGCGGCTGTCGGCCTGCCAGGCGTCCTGGCGCCATTCAAAGTTCGGCGTCAGCTGGGTGCCATGTCGGTCGCACTGGTAAAACCGCAGCAGCCAGGGGAACGCCGGCAGTTGCGGCAACTGGCTCAGCGGCGCCTGTGCCAGGGCCCAGTTCTGCAGGATCTTCATCAGCTCTGCCAATTGCTGGCGCAGTTGCATGATGCGCCCGCGCTCAGCCAGTTTTTGCTGGACGTAGGCCGTGCGCAACTGGGCGAAACGCGGCACGAAGGCGTCGGCGGCAAACCAGTCCAACTGCGCCTGGGCGAACAGATAACCCTGCACATAGCGCGAGCCACACTCCAGGGCAAAGCTCAACTGCGCCTCGGTTTCCACGCCTTCGGCAATGATCCAGCAGCCGGTCTTCTCGGCCATTTGCGCGAGTGCCCGCACCACTTCACTGCTCGGCCCGCCGCGGGCAGCCTCCTGGAACAGGCGCATGTCCAGCTTGAGAATATCCGGCTGCAACGCCAGTACCCGGTCAAGCTGCGAGTAGCCGGCACCGAAGTCATCGATGGCGATGCGCGCGCCGGCCTCGCGATAACGTGCGACCACGTTGGCCAGGCGCTGGATGTCACCACCCAGTTCGGTGATCTCGAACACGATTCGCCGTGGATCGACACCATGACTATGGATCTGTTTAAGGCTCGGCAGCGCTTGGCCCGGGCGCAGGCGGTTGATCCAGCGCGGCGAGATATTCAAGCTCAGGAACCAGTCTTCAGGCGCTTCATGCAAGCGGCTCAACGCGTTATCGCGGATCTGTCGGTCAAGCCGACGCAAGCTCACGCCTGGCGTGCGCGGGTCGGCGAACAGCGGGCCCACGGACTGCAAGCGGCCGTCGACCTGGCGCAGACGGCCCAGGGCCTCGACGCCGGCGATGCGGCCGGTGGCGGTGTCGATAAACGGCTGGAAGCAGGCAAGCGGTTGCCCGTCGATCACGGGGCCTCCTTAAGAGAGGTGGCGAAAAAAAGGCCCGGCCCTCAAAAACGAGGACCGGGCCGATTCTGTTAGCAAGAATGCAGCCAGCAGGGCTGATAAGCCGTAGAAAGGTACAGCATTCACCTTTAAGCCAGAGGTACAGCCTTCACCTTTAACGTGCGCCAGCCCGCCTGCTTCAACTTTTACGCGAAGTGCCTTGCATGGCCAGTTTGATCAGCGGGATCAAGCCGGCACCGAGGCGTACCAGGCGGGTCATGCCGCTGATACCGCCGCCCTTGGCACCTTTGCCGGTCAAGAAGCCCATCAGCGTCACCGCCGCCACGCCCCACAGCGGCGCGTGCTTGATGCCCAGGCTGCCCTGCCAGTTCTGGCCCATGTTGCGCACCTTATTCAAAGGCAGCATCAATTGCTGGGACTCGTGGCGGATTTCCTGGCGGTGCATTTCCATGCGCAGGCGAATCAACGCCTTGCGCATTTCCCGTCGCGACGTGTTTTTAGGCATTTCAGTCAGGCTCATGGCAACAAGCGCTCCCGGTCATTGGCCAGCTCTTCGAGGGTGGCGTGGAACGGCGTGGATTCATCGAACACCGCCGCCTTCAAGCGCACCCCGCAGAACGCCGCGGCCAGGCTGTAGAACACGCAGAGGCAGATGATCCCGGTCAGGCGGTAACCGGTGTCCCACACCAAGATCATTACCAACGTCGACAACCCCACCAGCAACAGCAGCGCAAACACCAGCGCCAAGCCGGCGAACAGCAGCAGGCTGACGGTGCGGGCCTTCTGTTCCTGCAATTCGATGCCAAATAATTCGACGTGGCTGTGCAGCAAGCCCAGAACGGCCGCGCCCAGACGTCTTGAGGTAGTCCCTGTGGACGAGCCAGTTTCGCCGATAGACATGATTTAGCGCCTTGTGGCCAGCAGGCCGATCAGAAAGCCCACACCGGCGGCAATGCCCACCGACTGCCAAGGGTTGGCCTGCACGTAATCTTCGGTCGCGGTGACGGCCGCCTGGCCGCGTTCGCGCAGCGAATCTTCGGTCTGCTTCAGGGTTTCGCGGGCCTGGAGCAGCGTGTCGTGGATCTTGGCCCGCAGCTCATCGGCCTGGTCACCGGCGAGCACTTTGGTGTCGTCCAGCAACCTTTCGGTGTCAGTCACCAGGGTTTGAAAATCCGCCATCAGTATTTCTTGAGCAGTCTTTGCAGTTCTTCTGGCCATGGTTATCTCCGTGATTGGCTGATCTGTACGTAGTGGTTTCGAGTCACCGGCGTCGGTGAAGGTTCAGTGCAATTGTGTGGTACAGCTTTTGCTTTGCCTTGGTGCGCAGGCCTCAAGTCCTGCGCTGAATCCGGGCGGTCCCAGGCAATGCCTTGAAAAACCTTACCCTAAATAACTGAAACTCGCGGAAAAACCCTGTCGGCAACGGCCTGTTGCGTTGATCGCTGCGCTAAAGCGGTTCACACCCTCTGAAGAGGGGTGGGACCGGTGGTGCCAATTTAGTGCGCGCAACCCTGGCTTGAACCGCTTTGGTGCTTTTTGCCTTTATTGCAGGCCTGCCAACCTCCATGGAAAATTTGCAAAGTGCAGTGGACACGCTCGTCCACAGCTCCAACACCCTGTTTATCCTAATCGGTGCGGTCATGGTCCTGGCCATGCACGCGGGCTTCGCGTTCCTGGAAGTCGGCACCGTGCGCCAAAAGAACCAGGTCAACGCGCTGTCGAAGATCCTCAGCGACTTCGCCATCTCGACCCTGGCCTATTTCTTTATAGGCTATTGGATCTCCTACGGTGTGAGCTTCATGCAACCGGCGGCGGTGATCAGTGCCGACCACGGTTATGGCCTGGTGAAGTTCTTCTTCCTGCTGACCTTCGCGGCAGCAATCCCGGCAATCATTTCCGGCGGCATCGCCGAGCGTGCGCGGTTTGCCCCGCAATTGTGTGCCACGGCGTTGATCGTGGCGTTTATCTACCCGTTCTTTGAAGGCATGGTGTGGAACGGCAATTTCGGCCTGCAGGCCTGGCTGCTCGCGCGCTTTGGCGCCAGCTTCCATGACTTCGCCGGTTCCGTGGTGGTGCATGCCATGGGCGGCTGGCTGGCGCTGGCGGCAGTGTTGTTGCTCGGGCCGCGCAACGGGCGCTACCGCGAGGGACGCCTGGTGGCGTTCGCGCCGTCGAGTATTCCGTTCCTGGCGCTGGGCTCGTGGATCCTGATCGTCGGCTGGTTCGGCTTTAACGTGATGAGCGCGCAAACCCTCAATGGCGTGAGTGGACTGGTGGCGGTCAATTCGTTGATGGCGATGGTCGGCGGCACGGTCGCGGCGTTGATCATTGGCCGCAACGACCCGGGCTTCCTGCACAATGGCCCGCTGGCCGGGCTGGTAGCGATCTGCGCCGGTTCCGACCTGATGCATCCGGTCGGCGCGCTGGTCACGGGCGCCGTCGCCGGTGGCCTGTTTGTGTGGTGTTTCATCGCCGCCCAGGATCGCTGGAAGATCGACGACGTATTGGGTGTGTGGCCGCTGCACGGTTTGTGCGGTGTGTGGGGCGGCATCGCTTGCGGCATCTTTGGCCAGACTGCGCTGGGTGGCCTGGGCGGCGTCAGCCTGGTCAGCCAGTTGATCGGCACCGCCCTCGGTGTGATCGTGGCGCTGGTCGGCGGCTTGCTGGTGTACGGCGTGATCAAGCGCGTCACCGGGCTGCGCCTGAGCCAGGAAGAGGAGTATTACGGCGCGGACCTGTCGATCCACAAGATCGGCGCGGTCAGTCAGGATTGATCGGCGCCTCGTCTTCGTTGTTCGGCTGCGCATAAAAACCGTGCAGCAGGCGGTAGCGGTTCTGCCGCACCTCATCGACCCGCGCCTGCACCTGTTGGTCCGGCAGGCCCAGCAGGACCAAGGCGTGGGAGGCGAGCATCAGGCTCGACTCCAATAGCTCGGGCACCACTTCGCTGGCGCCTGCAGCTTTCAGTTCGGCGAGCTGGCTGTCGTCGCGGGTGCGCACCAGGATCGGCACGTCCGGGTTGATCCGACGTGCTTCCTTCAGCACCACCAAGGCGACGTCACTGTTGTCCACGGCGATCACCACCAGCCGCGCGCGCTCCAGGCCCACGGCACTGAGCAGGGCGCCACGCCGGCAATCCCCATAGTGCACGCTGCTGTCTTCAGTGGCGGTTTCCTGTACCCGTTCCGGGTCGTCATCCAGGGCGATAAACGCCTGTTGCTCCTTGCGCAGGAAACGCCCGATGGACTGGCCGACGCGGCCATAACCGCAGATCACCGCGTGCCCGTGCAACTGAGCATTAAGTGCAGTGATTGCCTCCAGTTGCACTTGCTGGTTGGGCTTGCGGTGCAAGCGCAGGGCAATGCTCGGTGCCGCGCGCAGCAGCAGCGGGGTCAGCAGCATCGAGCAGAACGTGGCGGCGAGCAGCAAGCCGTTGAACTCATCGGGGATTAATCGGCTTTGCTGCATCTGCGCCATCAAGGCAAAACAGAACTCGCCGCCTTGGGCCAGGGCCAGGCCACTGCGCCAGGCGGTCTCACCGTCGCTGCCGCGCAGCTTGACCAGCGCAGCGACCACGCAGCCTTTGATCAGCATCAGGGCGAGGGTGAGGCCGAGGATCAGCAGGCTATGGCTGACGAACAGTTGCAGGTCGATGAGCATGCCGATGCTGACGAAAAACAGCCCCAGCAGAATGTCGCGAAACGGGCGGATATCCGCTTCGATTTGATGGCGGTAGTGGCTTTCTCCCAGCAACATCCCGGCCAGGAAAGCCCCGAGAGCAGGGGAGAGCCCCAGCAGGTGGGTGAGCCAGGCGGTCAGCAAAACGATCACCAGCGCCAGCAGCACAAACAGCTCCGCCGAATGGGAGGCGGCGACTTCATGAAACAAACGCGGCAGTAACCAACGACTGGCAAGCAACAGGCCGACAAACAACACCACGGTCTTGCCCAGGGTCAACGGCAGCGCCCAATACCAGGCTTGCTCGCCGGTACCGGCAAACACCGGGACCAGGGTCAACAGCAACACCGCCACCACATCTTGGAACAGCAGCACGCCAATCGCGTTCTGGCCATGGCTGCTGAAGATTTCACCGAGGCTGGTCAGCTCCTTGCTGACGATGGCGGTGGAGGACAACGCCAGCCCTGCACCGAGCAACAAGGCGATACCCGGCGCTACACCAAAGCCCATCAACAAGACCGCCAGCAGCGTCCCGCAACCCAGCACCTGCAAACTGCCCAGGCCAAACACCACGCGGCGCAGGGCGAGCATCTTGGTCAGGGAGAACTCCAGGCCCAGCGAAAACAGCAGGAACACCACGCCCAGTTCGGCGAGATCGGGCAATTCTTCGCTGTCATTCACCCAGTCCAGCGCAGTGGGCCCCACGGCCAGGCCGACGCACAGGTAGCCCAGCACGGGCGGCAATTGCAGTCGGCGAAACAGCGCAATCACCACCAGGGATGAGGCCAGAATGATCAGCAGGTTGGCAAACACACGCATCTCCGTTGCAAGGGGGCAGGCAAAAAGCCGCGAGAATCGCTGAATCAGTTATAGGCCATGGTGACCTGGGTCAGGGTTTTTGTGGTGGTGGGCTTCATGCCGTCAGCGGGCTTAGAATGTTGGCCTACTTCCTGATCAGGACCCTTCGTCATGCTTCCTGAATGCCAGTTGTTCGGCACCCTGGGTTGCCATCTTTGTGAAATTGCCGAGGCCGAAATCATGCCGTTGGTCGAACACGGGTTGCTGGTGGAACTGGTGGATATCACCGATCCCGACGATCTGACCGACGTCTATGGCCTGCGGATTCCGGTGCTTCGCCGGGTGGACACCGGGGCGGAACTGGATTGGCCTTTTGACTCACAACAGGTGGTGGCCTTCCTTCGCTGAGTGTCATCCGATGGCGGGTTTCTAAATATTGCGTTACTGTATGTTTGTACAGCGATTGAAATAGAGGGAACGCCCGTGGTGAATGTCGAACAACTGAAAAGCAGCGTCAATCGCATGTCCGCCGACGTCGTGCGCGATGCGGTGAACGAGCTGCGCCTCGATGGCCTGGTCACGGAAGGCAAGACGCCGTTCAACAAAGTGCATTTCAATACCTGTTTTGCCGAGATCGAAGCGCTGTTCCAGCGTGCCGGTTACCACAAGCAGCTGGACGTGGTGGGTTACCAAGGCTTGTTATACGCGCTGTATGACCCCGGCCGCTGGGAGGCGGTGGACGTGCTGCGCTGGCTCAAGGAATTCACCGACGCCGCGAGTGCCTCACCGCTCCTGCGCGCGGAGTTGGTCAAGGCCTGAGATCGGCCCTAGGCTCAATCCCGCTCGATGCGGGATAATGCCCGCGTGTTTTTCCAGGCTTTGAGCATTTCATGTCCACATCCGGTTTTTCCGCGTCCCAGCACCAAGCCAGCACCTTGTACCTCCCGCCCGGCCCCTGGGCGACAGTGCTCGATTGCCTGTGCGAGCACTTCCCGGCGATCGCCCGTGAACACTGGCTGGACCGCATCGCCAGGGGCCGGGTGCTGGACATCAACGGCAGCCCGATCAGCCTGGACCTGGCCTACAAGGAAGGCCTGTGCATCTACTACTTCCGGGAAGTGCCCAACGAGAAGGTGATCCCGGTGCAGGAAACCATCCTGTATGCCGACGAGCACTTGGTGGTCGCCGACAAACCGCATTTTTTGCCGGTGACCCCGGCCGGTGAATACGTCGAGCAAACCCTGTTGCGCCGTCTGATTCGCCGCCTCGACAACCCGGCGCTGGTGCCCTTGCACCGTATCGACCGGCATACGGCCGGCTTGGTGCTGTTCTCGGCCAACCCGGCCAGCCGCTCGGCCTATCAGCAACTGTTTCCCACACGCCAGATCGATAAATTTTACGAAGCCATCGCGCCAGCCCTGCCGAACCTGACGTTCCCCAGGGTGCATAAAAGCCGCCTGGTAGAGGGCGAGCCGTTCTTTCGCATGCAAGAAGGCCCTGGTGCAAGCAACACCGAGACGGCCGTGGAAGTGCGCGAAAAAAAGGCTGATCTATGGCGCTACGGCCTGTTCCCCGTGACCGGCAAGAAGCATCAACTGCGCGTGCACATGACTGCCCTCGGCGCGAGTATCTGCAACGACCCGTTCTACCCTGACGTCATCAAGGATGCCGTGGACGACTACGCCAACCCGCTCAAGCTGCTGGCCCAGGGCGTACGGTTTATCGACCCTGTGACGGGCGAGGAGCGCCACTTTCGCAGCCGGATCACTCTCGACTGGTAACCGCCAGAAACGACAAGGCCCGCGCGAGGCGGGCCTTGTTGGCAAACGCTAAGACTTACAGGTCTTTAACGGTGCGAACCTGATCTTTGTTGATGCGGGTGCGCTTGCCGTCAAGTTGTTCGAATTCGTAGAAACCCGAATCTTCGTTGTATTTCGGGGTGTCGACGGCCTGGATTTCGCGACCGTCATTCAGGGTGATCACTGTAGGCGAAGCGCAACCGGCGAGGGTGGCGAGGCCCAGTGCAAGCATGAGAGCGGCGATGGTCCGTTGAGTCATGAGATTGTCTCCGAGAGAATACTTTTTAATAGCTGACCTTGTGACGCGCGGGGCGCCGACAAAGTTCCTTAAGCGAGGTTCATTCTGACACGCCCGACGGCGTCTGTAACAGCTGCGGTGTATTAAGGTTGGCCAGGCGCGGGTCATCCGCCGGGCATTCCAGGCCCACACCGCCCAGTTGCAGGAAGATCTTGCGCGGGCTGCGCTCACCGGCATGCCAGGCGTCTTCCACCGCGGCCCGCAGGCGGGTCGGGATGATGCAGATCAGCGGTTCCCAGAACTCTCCATGGCGCACCATCACCGGCAGCAGCGGGTTGCGCCGTGCCGTCTCACGCAGGTCGGCGAGCAATGGGGCGTCGATATGCGGCACATCGCACGGCAATATCAGCAAGTGCTCATGACGTGCGGCGGCGAGTCCCGCCCGGATACCCGCGAGCGGGCCGGGGAAGTCCGGGCTGTCGTCGTTCACCAACTGGTCGGCATAGTCGGCGTAGCGCTCCGGGTTGCGGTTGCACGAGATGATCAGGTCATCCGTGAGCGGTCGCGCCAGCATCTGTAAATGCGCGATCAACGGTTGGCCACGCCATTCCAGCAGGCCCTTGTCCTGGCCGCCCATGCGTTGGCCGCGCCCTCCGGACAGCAGCAACACCGAACAGGGCAGAGGGGATGAATCGATAGGCATGGCGGTTCCGCAGCGGCAGCAAAAGGGGGGCCTGTGATATAACATCGGGCTGTTCCTTCGACAACCGGACCGTGCCATGAACGCCAAGGCAGATGCGCCCTTCGTACCCCTGAACATCGCTGTATTGACCGTCAGCGACACCCGCACCCTCGAAACCGATACCTCCGGCCAGGTCTTCGTCGACCGCCTCACCGCCGCTGGCCACGCCCTGGCCGAGCGCGTGCTGCTCAAGGACGACCTCTACAAGATCCGCGCCCAGGTCGCTCACTGGATCGCCGAAGACGTGGTGCAAGTCGTGCTGATCACCGGCGGCACCGGCTTCACCGGCCGTGACAGCACCCCCGAGGCCGTCAGTTGCCTGCTCGACAAACAGGTCGATGGCTTTGGCGAGCTGTTCCGGCAGATATCCGTCGCCGACATCGGCACCTCCACCGTGCAGTCCCGCGCCCTGGCCGGCCTGGCCAATGGCACGTTGGTGTGCTGCTTGCCGGGTTCCACCAATGCGGTGCGCACCGGCTGGGACGGCATCCTCGCCGAGCAGTTGGACAACCGCCACCGCCCGTGCAATTTCGTGCCGCACCTGAAACAGGCCGAGCCTTGTGAATCCCGTGGGTAAGCCTGGCAAGACCGGCACCCTGATGCCGGTAGAACAAGCACTGCAACAGCTGCTGGCGATGGCCGAGGCCGCGCCGATCCGCGAGCGCAATACCTTGCCCCTGGCCGACTGCGACGGTCGCGTATTGGCCCAAGACCTGGTCTCCACCCTTGACCTGCCGCCGTGGCCGAACAGTGCCATGGACGGTTACGCCGTGCGCCTGTCGGACTGGACCGGTGAGCCCTTGGTGGTCAGCCAGCGCATTTTTGCGGGCCAGGCGCCGGAACCTCTGGCCGCCGGTACCTGCGCGCGCATCTTCACCGGCGCACCGGTACCTGAAGGGGCTGACTGTGTGGAAATGCAGGAAAACGCGGTGGTCCACGCCGACGAGCGCGTGAGCTTCACCGAGCCCCTGCACGTCGACCAGAACATCCGCCCCCGAGGGCAGGAAACCACCGCAGGCGAGTTGGTCTTGACCGCCGGCACGCGCCTGGGCCCGATTGAACTCGGCCTGGCGGCGTCCCTCGGGCATGACCGTCTTGACGTTATTCGCCGGCCGCGCGTGGCCGTGCTGTCCACCGGTGACGAGTTGATCGAACCCGGTTTGCCGCTGGGGCCGGGCCAGATCTACAACAGCAACCGACGGGTGCTGTGTTCCTGGCTTACGCGCCTGGGCTGTGAAGTGATTGACACCGGCATCCTGCCTGACGACCTGGAACAGACCCGCACCCGCCTGGCGAGCCTGGGCGCGGTCGACCTGATCCTGTCCACGGGCGGTGTGTCGGTGGGCGAGGCGGATTTCCTTGGCATCGCCCTGCGTGAAGAGGGTGAGCTGGCGTTGTGGAAACTGGCGATCAAACCGGGCAAGCCGCTGACGTTCGGCCACTTCCGTGGCGTGCCGGTGATCGGTCTGCCGGGCAACCCGGCCTCGACGCTGGTGACGTTCGCGCTGCTGGCGCGCCCGTACCTGTTGCGCCGTCAAGGTGTGCAAGACATCGAGCCGCTGCGCTTTGAAGTACCGGTGGGGTTCACTTGGCCAAAAGCCGGCAACCGCCGCGAATACCTGCGCGGGCGTATCGAGCAAGGCAAGGCGATCATCTACCGCAACCAGAGCTCCGGCGTACTGCGCAGTGCGGCGTGGGCGGAGGGGTTTGTGGAGGTGTTGGAGGGCACGACGCTGGAGAGGGGTGACCGGGTCAATTTCATCCCGCTAAGCGAAGTCCTGAACTGACCGCTGATCCCAATGTGGGAGGCAGCAAGCTCCCTCGCCACAGGTACGGTGCTCACCCTCAGCTGACTGGCATTAGGGCTTGCCCCCTCCCACATTGAGGTCTTCATAGGCCTCAGTAATCGTCGCCGCGCTCGGTGATGTCGCGCTCCACCGGCCCTGCATCCGGGTCATACCCCACCGGAAACTTGCCCTTCAGCGTCCATGCAAACGCAATGATCTCGGCAATTGTGCGGTACAACTCCTCCGGAATGCTGTCCCCCAGTTCCATCCGCGCCAGCAGCTTCACCAGCTCGGCGTTTTCATAGATGGGCACTTCATTTTCCCGCGCCAGCTTCAGGATGGCTTCGGCCAGGGCATCGTCGCCCTTGGCCGTCAGGGTCGGCGCCTGCTGGCCGTCGTACTTGAGGGCAATTGCCTGGCGCGGTGGGTTGGCGTTCTTCATGCGGTCTCATCCACCCAGCGTTGCTCCAATCCGGTTTTTGGCCCGCGTGGCGGGGTGCCGAGGTGGCAGTCGAGGTCGCCGACGTTAAGGCCCGACGTCACCAGGCGCTCGCGCAGGGCGCCCAGGTGGCTTTCGATCAGGCTGGCGGTAAACGGCCGCGTCGCCCACAGCTGGCTGGACAGTTTGCCCTGCGTCAGTTGCGCCTGGACCTGCAACGGCCCCAGCGGCTCCATGTCGAAGGCCAGTTCGACGCGCCAGAGCATCTGCTTGGCGTCCTTCTTGTCCTTGCGTTCGGGCTGGTCCTTATCCGGCGGCGGTTCCTCGCGCTGGAACTTGACTTGCAGCGGCACGATGTCTTGCAACGTGCGCATCGGGATTTCCAACTGCCAGGTGCTTTGCAGGCGGCCGTCGGCGGTGGTGCCGGTCTGCTCCAGGCTCGACAGCTGATGGCTCTGCAACCGTGAGATCGCCCCGGCGGCCAGGCGCAGCAGGTTTTCCAGGTCACCTTCGCCTTCCAGTTTCGCCATCAACCGCTCGGGCAACGGGAAACCGGCGGGTATCTGCCGGGCGCTGACCTGGCCGAGGGTGTTCAGGGGGCTGCGCACGAAGTTGGGCAGCACCTGGGCCAGGGTGTTGGCGGCGAGGATGGCATTCATATTGGTGCTGGCGGGCAGGGCGGGCAGTAAGTCGGCGACCAGGCGCAGCAGCGCGCCTTTCATGTCCAGCGGTGGGATCTGTGGGTTTTGCCCGGCAAGCAGTTTGGCTTCAAGAAACGCGCCGCTGTTCTGGATGACTTGCGCCAGTACCTTGGGATTGCTCACTTGCGCCAAGTCCGGCAAAGCGGCCAACAGACGGTCGGCGGCGGCGCGCAGGTCGGCGGAGGTGCTGTCGCCACGGGGCAGGTTCTGCAGCGCGGTGAATACCGCATCCAGCGAGCCTTGGCGGCTTTGCTGGGTCGACAATTGCTGGGTGACGGCCAATTGATCCTTGAGCCCGCTCAGCGGCACAAAACTCAGGGTCTGTGCGTTCTGCACCACGGCGCTGAGCAAGCTGCCGACGCGCAGGGGTTGCGGGCTTTCCACGGTCAAGGTCGCGCCCGCCAGGGCGTTGTTGAGCACGGTGACCAGCGAGCGGTAGATCGCCGGTTGCGCCGTGCCCTGGGGCAACATCTGGGTGGTCAGCACCTTGGCCTGCAACAGCGTGCCCACCGGCATCTGGTTAGTGTCGATACGGGTGAGGGCAGCGACATTGGCGCTCAAGGCCTGCTGCAGGCTGAGGGTCAGGTTGCCAGTAGACGTCTGGCTCACCGCCACATTGCTGCCCAGTGGCAGCGGCTGGGGGCTGGTCGCCTGCACCAGGGTCTGGCGGCCGCCTTCAAGGGTCAGTTTGAGCAGCAACTGGAAGGCTTCACCGCCTTGTTTAAGGGCGATGACTTCGGCGTTCGCGGTTTTTCCAGGGTCGATCAGGCCGATCTGCGGCTCCAGCAGTTTCAGCAACTCGCCGGTTGCAGGCGCAGGGCCGGGCCCGGCCGCCGGGGCGGGTGGAAGCGTAGGAAGGTTGATCTCACCGGTCATCGCGCGCGTCGTCTCTGGGGAAATTGCCCTCTTTAGAGTAGGGCATCACATGTATAATGCCGCCCGTCTGCAAAGAGAGCGCTAAAAACCTCACAACTATTTGATCCAGCTCTCTAAAATCGGTCGCCAAAGCCGTTATTGTGCATTTCTCTTTAACGGCCGCTGCACCGCCGACTTGAACCGTAAAGGCCCGCGATCTTTTGACCAGCCCTCTTCTTGAAGCCATAGCGCTTGCCTGTGAACGCGACCTGCGCCTGCTGTTCGAGCACCTCGAACTGCGCCTGGCCGGCGGCGACATGGTGCAGGTCAGCGGCCCCAACGGCAGCGGCAAGACCAGTTTGCTGCGCCTGCTGGCCGGGTTGATGCAGCCGACGGCGGGTGAAGTTCGGTTAAACGGCAAGCCCCTCAACGCACAACGCACTGAACTG
The DNA here is from genome assembly GCF_002859085.1 of Pseudomonas sp. QC2. Taxonomy (NCBI): domain Bacteria; kingdom Pseudomonadati; phylum Pseudomonadota; class Gammaproteobacteria; order Pseudomonadales; family Pseudomonadaceae; genus Pseudomonas; species Pseudomonas sp. QC2. Next base: position 44,833 of record NZ_PKKS01000005.1, on the reverse strand, counting down.
GCGCGCAACCTTGTCTGGATCGGCCACGCCGCCGGCATCAAGGACGTGCTCACCGCTGAAGAAAACCTCAGCTGGCTCACCGCCCTGCATCATCCTGCTTCCCGCGACGCTATCTGGCAGGCCCTGGCCGCCGTCGGCCTCAAGGGTTTTGAAGACATTCCCTGCCATACCCTGTCCGCCGGCCAACAGCGCCGCGTGGCGCTGGCGCGTCTGTACCTGCCGGGCCCGCCGCTGTGGATTCTTGACGAACCCTTCACCGCCCTCGACAAGCAAGGCGTCGCCCAATTGGAAGAACACCTGGCCCAGCATTGCGAACAGGGTGGCCTGGTTGTCCTCACCACCCATCACACGCTCAATCGCAAGCCCATCGGTTACCGTGATCTGGACCTGGGGCGGTGGTCAGCATGAGCGTGTTTGCCCTGCTGGTCGCCCGCGAAGCACGGTTGTTGTGCCGTCGTCCGGCCGAATTGGCCAACCCGCTGGTGTTCTTCGCGATTGTGATCGCGCTGTTCCCGTTGGCGGTGGGCCCAGAGACTAAACTGTTGCAAACCTTGTCCCCAGGACTGGTGTGGGTGGCGGCGCTTTTATCAGTGCTGCTCTCGCTGGACGGGCTGTTTCGCAGTGATTTCGAAGACGGTTCCCTCGAACAGTGGGTCCTTTCGCCGCACCCTTTGCCACTTCTGGTACTGGCCAAGGTGCTGGCACACTGGGCTTTTTCCGGCCTGGCGCTGGTGCTGCTCTCACCGTTGCTGGCGATGATGCTAGGGTTGCCCACCGAGTGCCTGCCGGTGTTGCTCCTGTCTTTGTTGCTCGGCACGCCAACCCTCAGCCTGTTGGGCGCGGTGGGCGCGGCGTTGACCGTGGGTTTGAAGCGCGGCGGCCTATTGCTGGCCCTGCTGATTCTGCCGTTGTACATCCCGGTGTTGATCCTGGGCAGCGGCGCCTTGCAAGCCGCGCTCATGGGCATGCCGGCGACCGGTTACCTCTTGTGGCTGGGTAGCCTGACCGCCCTGGCCGTAACCCTGACACCCTTTGCTATAGCGGCCGGCCTGAAGATCAGCGTCGGCGAATAATGAGGTCTGACCAAGACGTTATGTTTTAGTCAGTAAAGACCCTACGCTTCTTGCAACGACAAGAAGCAACCGTGATGGAAACAGCAATGAACTGGACCTGGTTTCACAAGCTCGGCTCGCCCAAATGGTTCTATGGCATCAGTGGCAAACTGCTGCCGTGGTTGAGCATCGCCGCCGTGTTGCTGATCGGCATCGGCCTGGTCTGGGGCCTGGCCTTCGCGCCGCCGGACTACCAGCAAGGCAACAGTTTTCGCATCATTTATATCCATGTTCCTACCGCGATGCTGGCGCAGTCCTGCTACGTGATGCTGGCGGTGTGCGGCATCGTCGGCCTGGTGTGGAAGATGAAACTCGCCGATGTGGCCCTGCAATGCGCTGCGCCCATCGGTGCGTGGATGACCGCCGTGGCGCTGGTCACCGGCGCGATCTGGGGCAAGCCGACCTGGGGCTCGTGGTGGGTGTGGGATGCACGACTGACGTCCATGTTGATCCTGCTGTTCCTGTACTTCGGTCTGATTGCCCTGGGCAACGCGATCAGCAACCGTGACAGTGCCGCCAAGGCCTGCGCGGTGCTGGCCATCGTCGGCGTCATCAACATCCCGATCATCAAATACTCGGTGGAGTGGTGGAACACCCTGCACCAGGGCGCCACCTTCACCCTCACTGAAAAACCGGCGATGCCCGTGGAAATGTGGGCGCCGCTGCTGCTGATGGTGCTGGGTTTCTACTGTTTCTTCGGCGCTGTGTTGCTGCTGCGCATGCGCCTCGAAGTGCTCAAACGTGAAGCCCGCACCAGTTGGGTCAAGGCCGAAGTGCAAAACAGCCTGGGAGCGCGCGGATGAGTTTTGCTTCTTTCAGTGATTTTCTCGCCATGGGCCACCACGGCCTGTATGTGTGGACGGCCTATGGCATCTGCCTGGCGGTGCTGGCCCTCAACGTCGCCGCGCCGATCCTGGCCCGCAAGCGTTACCTGCAACAAGAGGCGCGACGTCTGCGCCGGGAGACCGAAAAGTGAATCCGCTGCGTAGAAAGCGTCTGTTGATCATCCTTGCGATTCTGGTGGGCGTCGGCATTGCCGTCGGCCTGGCCTTGAGCGCCTTGCAGCAGAACATCAACCTGTTTTACACGCCCACGCAGATCGCTAATGGCGAAGCGCCGATCGACACGCGCATCCGTGCCGGCGGCATGGTGGAGAAGGGCTCGCTCAAACGCTCCGGCGACTCCCTCGACGTGACCTTCGTCGTCACCGACTTCAACAAAGCCGTGACCATTACTTATCGCGGCATCCTCCCGGACCTGTTCCGCGAAGGCCAGGGCATCGTCGCCCTGGGCAAGCTCAACGCTGACGGTGTGGTGGTGGCCGACGAAGTGCTGGCCAAGCACGATGAAAAGTACATGCCACCGGAAGTGACCAAGGCCCTGAAAGACAGCGGCCAATCCGCGCCAACGCCTGCCAAGGAGGGCTAAGCCATGACGTCCGCACTGTTTATTCCAGAGCTGGGCCAGTTGGCGATGATCCTCGCCCTGTGCTTTGCCATCGTTCAGGCCGTGGTGCCGTTGCTCGGTGCCTGGCGCGGCGACCGCTTGTGGATGAGCCTGGCGCAGCCGGCCGCCTGGGGCCAATGTGTCTTCCTGGTGTTCGCGTTCGGTTGCCTGACCTACGCCTTCATGACCGACGACTTTTCCGTCGCCTATGTGGCGAATAACTCCAACAGCGCGTTGCCCTGGTACTACAAGTTCAGCGCCGTGTGGGGCGCCCACGAAGGTTCGTTGCTGCTGTGGGCGCTGATCCTCGGCGGCTGGACCTTCGCGGTGTCGGTGTTCTCGCGCCAGCTGCCGCAAGTGATGCTGGCCCGCGTACTGGCAGTGATGGGCATGATCAGCATCGGCTTCCTGCTGTTCCTGATCATGACCTCCAACCCGTTCACCCGCATCCTGCCGCAGATCCCGGTGGACGGGCACGACCTCAACCCGCTGCTGCAGGACATCGGCCTGATCGTGCACCCGCCGATGCTCTACATGGGCTATGTCGGTTTCTCCGTGGCCTTCGCCTTCGCCATCGCCGCCTTGCTCGGCGGGCGCCTTGATGCCGCCTGGGCGCGCTGGTCGCGGCCGTGGACCATTGTCGCCTGGGCCTTCCTCGGGATTGGTATCACCCTCGGCTCCTGGTGGGCCTATTACGAGCTCGGCTGGGGCGGCTGGTGGTTCTGGGACCCGGTGGAAAACGCCTCGTTCATGCCTTGGCTGGTCGGCACTGCGCTGATTCACTCGTTGGCGGTCACCGAAAAGCGCGGTGTGTTCAAGAGCTGGACCGTGCTGCTGGCCATCGCGGCATTTTCCCTCAGCCTGCTCGGCACCTTCCTCGTGCGTTCGGGCGTGCTGACCTCGGTGCATGCGTTCGCGTCCGACCCGGAGCGCGGCGTGTTCATCCTGATCTTCCTGCTGTTTGTGGTCGGCGGCTCCCTGACGTTGTTTGCGTTGCGCGCGCCAGTGGTCAAGAGCCAGGTCGGCTTTAACCTGTGGTCGCGGGAAACCCTGTTGCTGGGCAATAACCTGGTGCTGGTGGTGGCCGCTTCGATGATCCTGCTCGGCACCCTGTACCCGTTGGTGCTGGACGCCTTGAGCGGCGCCAAGCTGTCCGTTGGCCCGCCGTATTTCAACGCGTTGTTTATCCCGTTGATGGGCCTGTTGATGGTGGTGATGGCGGTGGGCATGCTGGTGCGCTGGAAAGACACCCCGGTGAAATGGCTGGCCGGCATGCTGATGCCGGTGTTGCTCGGCAGCGTGGCCTTGGCGGTGATCGCCGGGTTTGCCTATGGCGACTTCAACTGGGCGGTGCTCGCGACCTTCCTGCTCGCCGCCTGGGTGTTGCTGGCCGGCGTACGCGACATCTTCGACAAGACCCGTCACAAAGGCCTGGTCAAAGGCCTGCCGACCCTGACCCGCAGCTACTGGGGCATGCAGATCGCCCACATTGGCATCGCCGTGTGCGCCCTTGGCGTGGTGCTCTCCAGCCAGAACAGCGCCGAGCGCGACTTGCGCCTGGCGCCGGGCGAGTCCATGGACCTGGCCGGTTACCACTTCATCTTCGAAGGCGCCAAGCACTTCGAAGGGCCGAACTTTACGTCAGACAAAGGCACGGTGCGTGTCGTGCGCAATGGCAAGGAAATCGCCGTGTTGCACCCGGAAAAACGCCTGTACACCGTGCAGAGTTCGATGATGACCGAAGCCGGCATCGACGCCGGTTTCACCCGTGACCTGTATGTGGCGCTGGGTGAACCGTTGGGCGAGGGCGCCTGGGCGGTGCGGGTGCATGTGAAACCGTTTGTGCGCTGGATCTGGTTCGGCGGCTTGCTTACCGGCTTTGGTGGTTTGCTGGCCGCGCTGGACCGACGGTATCGGGTCAAGGTCAAGAGCCGGGTGCGTGAAGCCCTCGGCCTGCAAGGAGCGGCGGTATGAAGCGTTGGTTGATGGTCGTACCGCTGGCGATGTTTCTGGTGGTGGCGGTGTTCCTGTATCGCGGCCTTTATCTGGACCCGGCCGAGCTGCCGTCGGCCATGATCGGCAAGCCGTTCCCGGCGTTCAGCCTGCCAACGGTGCAGGGCGACAAGACCCTGACCCAGGCCGACCTGCTGGGCAAACCGGCACTGGTCAACGTGTGGGGCACCTGGTGCATTTCCTGCCGCGTCGAGCACCCGGTGCTGAACACGCTGGCCGAGAAGGGCGTGGTGATCTACGGCATCAACTACAAGGACGACAATGCCGCGGCCTTGAAGTGGTTGGCCGAGTTCCACAACCCGTACCAACTGGATATCCGCGATGAAGACGGCAACCTCGGTCTGAACCTGGGCGTCTACGGTGCCCCGGAAACCTTCTTCATCGACGCCAAGGGCGTGATCCGCGACAAGTACGTCGGCGTGATCGACGAAGTGGTGTGGCGCGAGCAACTGGCCGCCAAGTACCAGGCACTGGTCGATGAGGCCAAGCCATGAAACGTCTGTTAGCCGCTGCGGTGCTGGCGCTGGGACTGGCCGGCGTGGCCCACGCCGCCATCGACACCTATGAATTCGCCAAGGACGGGGACCGCGAGCGTTTCCGCGAACTGACCAAGGAACTGCGCTGCCCCAAGTGCCAGAACCAGGACATCGCCGACTCCAACGCACCCATCGCCGCCGACCTGCGCAAAGAGATCTTCCGCATGCTGGGGGAGGGCAAGGACAACCAGCAGATCATCGACTTCATGGTCGACCGCTACGGTGATTTCGTGCGCTACAAACCGGCCCTCACCGGCAAGACCGCGCTGCTGTGGTTCGGCCCCGCCGGGCTGCTGCTGGCGGGCGTGGTGGTGATGGCGGTGATCGTGCGCCGTCGCCGTGCTGCGCCGACCGATGGTTCCGACGCGCTGTCCCCTGAAGAGCGCAAACGCCTCGACCAATTGCTGGACACCAAGACTGATGATTGATTTCTGGCTCGCAGCTGGCTTGCTGCTTCTGATTGCCCTGAGTTTCCTGTTGATCCCTGTCCTGCGCGGCCGCCGCGCCCAGCGTGAAGAGGATCGCACCGCGCTGAACGTGGCGCTCTACCAAGAACGCGTGGCCGAGCTGCAAGTGCAGCAGGACGAAGGCGTACTGAATGCCGCGCAACTCGACACCGGCCGCGCCGAAGCGGCACGTGAATTGTTGGCTGACACCGAAGGCGTGGAAAAACCCCGTGAATCGCGCCTGGGCAAGCCACTGCCATTTCTGGCGGCGTTCTTGGTGCCGGTCCTGGGGGTTGCGCTGTACCTGCATTACGGGGCCAGCGACAAGGTTGAACTGACCCGCGAATTCTCCCAGCCGCCGGTGTCCATGGAAGACATGACCCACCGCCTGGAACGCGCCGCCGCTGCCCAACCGGACTCGCCGGAAGGCTTGTACTTCCTCGGTCGCGCCTACATGGCCCAGGACCGTTCCGCCGATGCCGCCAAGGTGTTCGAACGCACCGTGGCGCTGGCCGGGCGCCAGCCGGAACTGCTCGGCCAGTGGGCCCAGGCGCAGTATTTTGCTGACAACAAACAGTGGTCGCCCAAGGTGCAGGCGCTCACCGACGAGGCGTTGAAGCTCGATCCAAAGGAAGTCACCAGCCTCGGCCTGTTGGGTATCGCTGCCTTTGAAGGCCAGCGTTATCAAGAGGCTATCGACTACTGGAATCGTCTGTTGGCCCAGCTGCCGCTGCAAGACAACTCCCGCGCAGCGCTGCAAGGTGGCATTGATCGCGCTGCCGAGAAGCTTAAAGAGAGTGGCGGCACCGTTGCTCCTCAAAAAACCGTGATGAATGTCCGCGTGGACCTGTCCGCCGACGTGAAAGCCAAGGCCCTGCCCACCGACAGCGTATTTATCTTTGCCCGTGCCGTGAAAGGCCCGCCGGCACCGCTGGCCGCCAAGCGCGTCACCGTCGCCGAGCTGCCCATCACCGTCGAACTCGGCGACGCCGACGCGATGATGCCGCAGTTGAAACTGTCCAACTTCCCTGAAGTCCAACTGGTTGCGCGCATATCCCGGGCCGGTCAACCGACCACTGGCGAATGGATCGGCCGCAGCCAACCCCTGGCCAGCACCACCACTGCCTTGCAGCAGCTGACCATCGACAGTCCGGACAAGTAACTCGAGGAAACGCCTATGACCGCATTTGCACGCATCACCTTGCTCAGCCTGGTACTGGGCCTGAGCGCCTGTGCGGTCCACCGCCCACCTCCCGGGCCCACCGGCCCGACCATCCCACCGTCAGGCCCATCGACCCAGCCGAGCACCAAACCCTCCGGCCCGGTTACCCCGCCGCCGAAACCCGTGCCGACCAAATCGCCGACCTTCGCCCCACCACCGGGCGCGGCCAGCCACTGGGACGGCAAGATGCAGGTGTACGTGCTGGAAGACCAGCCCGACACCTTCTACCGCCAGCGCACCTACTACCGCTGGAGCAACGGTTGGAGCCGGTCGATCAGCCCGAACGGGCCGTGGGAAGAGACCGACGTGCAGGGCGTGCCACCGGGGCTAAGCAAGCAGTACGCGCAATGACAAAAGGCGACCTTCGGGTCGCCTTTTTCTTGCCAGTGAAACGCTTTCTCCAAGCCAATGAAGATCAACTGTGGGAGCCGGGCTTGCCCGCGATGGCGGCGTGTCAGGCACCGAATCAATTGCAGCTAAACCGCCATCGCAGAGGTGCGGCGATCCGACAAGCCAATTCCCACAGGAGACCTCATCGGCTGTCAGGCCACCGGACACTCCCGATTCAGCGCTTGATCCACCAACAACTGCGCAATCTCAATCATCTGCACCACCGCCAGCACCTGCTTGCGGCCCGATCCATCCAGATGCTCGGCACAGTCATAGGCACACACGGTTGCCGACTCCAGCATTTCGCTGGCATTGCTTAAGGCAGCTTCAGTGCTTAGGCCGGGGCGGACGGTGAAGATGAGGTTGGGTGGCGTTTGAGGCGTGTCATCCGAGGAGGATGGCGGGGGATCAGGCGTGATTTTTTCCATGACGAAGCTCCTATGAATGAGCACCTCCATCTCGCTACCACACGATGTAAGGAGGCGACTGTACACGGGGTGGTAGACCGGTCATAGAAACCCGGCAGGCCGAAGCCTCCCATGCACAGCCGCCACAAAGCAGCCCGCACAAAAAAACGCCCGTAAGCGTTTTGGGGATCTATGAAAGAACCGGGCTACCACACCCGTTCGCTGATTTTGCAGCGACCCGCGAAGGTTAACGGCGAGGTTGATCGGACGCAACCCGAAATCTGTGTAGGGGCTGTCCTAGGAAACGTTGAAAAAGGTGAGCCGTACGCAGGTGGTCGACCGGGGAGTGGATACCTGGAAGGGCAGGGCCTCCTGCGTACAGCTCGCTCCACATATTGATTACCTGGGGAGCGCTGAGGTGTAGGGATAGTCCGGTATTTGCGTGTGTGTCCGGTCCTACCTAGCTGTTCGGTCAGTATTTAATCCACACCTGATTTGCTAGGTTGAATAACTGAAAAAAAAGGTGTGCCGTCGTGCTGAAGCAGGGCATTTTCATCGGATTAACATTTTGCTTATTGAGCGCCGCGTTCGACGTATACGTAGCATTCGTCACGCAAACCCTCAGTACGGTGGTGGTCATTTTCTACTGCTTTATGTCCTCAGCAGTACTTTTTCTGGCATGTGCGATCCATCGAAATTCGGCGTCCTTGAGTTTAAAAATCAAGGTTGATTGGAAGAGCATCATCGTTGTGAATGTTTCGGTGCTACTTAACTGGGGCGGACTGTTCTACGCCCTCCGTTATCTCGAGCCCGCAGTCGTCGGAGTCGCATCGGTGGCCTGTGGCCCTGCACTCACTTTGCTTATTTCTCTGCTCGATAAACGTGGTGCCAGGATTGCTTTGGAGGACGCATTGGTCTCGGGCCTGGTGCTCTTCTCAGTTGGAGTTATGTTGTTCAACTCCTTTGCCGGGGAGAGCGGTATATCCACTACCTCCGTAGGCCAGCGGTCACTGGGGATCTTCAGCGTTATCGTTTGCGCCCTGGGCACTGTCATGTACACAGTATTTTCAAAGAAAATGTTTGCTCGGCAGTGGGCCATTTATGAAATCCTGGCCGTCAGAAACATCGCCATGATCGCTGTTTGTGTCATCGCAATTCCTGTGGCGGGGGGAAGTTTTTCCATTAATCGAGAGTTAATTCTGCCCATGTTGATCCTGGTGGTGATCGGCCATTTATTGCCGATTTACTTGATCCAGAAAACCATCTATTACCTCACTCCGATCCACGTATCTCTGGTGTTGCTGACCCTTCCGGTATTTGTCCTGTTACTCCAGTACCTGGATGCCCGAGTGGCGTTTTCCGTGGCGAGTGTCGCGGCCGTCAGCATCATTGTGCTTTTGCTGTTGGGGCGGGCCTTGTACGCAATGAGGAGGGCGGTACCATGATTAAAGTAGTGGTGGTCGACGGATTTTCATCCGGTAAATTTGTCGCGAAACGACTGAACGAAGAGGGGTGCTTGCTGATGCATGTGGCCTCATCCGGCAGTTTGGATCGTTACTATTACAAGGGCTTCGACCAAACGCTGTATGACCAGATGATCGTCAATATCGATCTCGCAGCGACGGTGGCGAGTGTCGAGTATTTCGAGCCTCAGTTCATCATCGCCGGTGCCGAAACCGGTGTGCTGCTCGCCGACCAGTTGAACGAGCGACTGCAGCTGCCGTATCGCAATGATTTCGACAAAACCCATGCCCGTCGAAACAAGTACGAGATGATCCAGTGCATTACCCAGGCGCAATTACCCGCCGCACGACAGTTCCTCGCCAGTACCTGGGACCTCGCACAAGGCTGGATCAACACCCACGGGCGTTTTCCTGTGGTAATCAAACCCCTTGAGAGTGCAGGAGCGGATGGGGTGTTTGTTTGCGAGGACATGGACGCTTGTGAGATCGCCGTGAAAAAGTTGTTGGGGACGACAAACCGATTGAGTATCCCAAACACCCAGGTCTTGATTCAGGAGTACCTGGCCGGGTTGGAGTATGTGGTGAATATGGTCTCCCTGGACGGCCAGCAGCTCGTCACTGAAGTCGTGCGCTATCAAAAGCAGCGCACGCAGGGGGGCGGCATCCTCTATGACATTGACGAGTTAATCGGGCCCGACTCGGCGGTCTATTCGGTATTGGTGGATTACACTCGGGCCGTAGTGCGATGCTTGGGTATCCACAATGGACCCAGCCACGCGGAGGTCATGTTCACCGAGGACGGGCCGAAATTGGTGGAAATTGCAGCCCGTACCGATGGCATTCTTCTCCCGGGCGTATCCAGGCAAACCACTGGTCTTGGGCAGATTGATGCGGTGGTGTTATCCATCGTCGAACCTGAACATTTTACGCAGCGGCTGGTTAAAGGAGAGCATTATCAACTGTTGCAACATACCTACAATGTTGGCCTGATCAACCGCTTGGAAGGCTATTTCTATAAGGACCAGTTCTTGAGCGAGCTGCGCAAGCTGGATTCTTTTTATGAAGCGGCTTTTTACGTTGAGAACGGTGAGCACATAGGCGCGACCCATGACGTTTTCAGTCAGCCAGGGACTGTCTATCTGGTTCATGCGGACCGTGCAGTTATCGCAGCAGATTACCGCAGAGTGCGCGCACTTGAGTTGCAGGGAAGCTATATAGGGAGGCGTTGAAGTTTGCGCCGTTGTTCATTTTCTCATTCCGCTTTCAACGAGACGGACCTCATGCATCTCCACGTCATACGCCACGGCGAAACCTGGGCCAACGCCGAGCACCGCTACCTCGGCGCACTCGATCCGGAATTGACCGAGCGGGGCAGGGAACAGGCCGCCTCTCTGAGCAAGAACCTGCCCTGCGGCATCGAAGTGTTGATCGTCTCTCCACGCCTGCGAGCCCAGCAAACGGCGCAGATTCTTAATCAGGCGTTGAACCTTGAACCCGTGACGATGGACAGCTTCCGCGAGCGCGATGTGGGTGTTTTCGAGGGTTTGACCCAGGCACAAGCCAAAGCCTTGCACCCAGCGCTTTGGGCGCAGAACATCACGCGGCAATGGGCGATCGGGCCAACGGGCGGTGAGTCGATTGCCGAGGTGGTCACGCGAGTGCACCAAGGCCTTGCCGAACTGGCGGCACTCTATCCAACCCAGTCGGTTTTGCTGGTGGCGCATGGTTTTTTGGCCAAGGTAATCCGGGCGTTGGCCATCGGGGACTTTTCGGATTTTTACACCTGGCAGCTTTCCAATGGAGCAATGCTGGTCCTCGAGGATTTTGAACTGAAGAGGCTTCCGACTGTTTCGCCCTTCGAATCTCAGTGAAACACCTCCACCCCTGTGGATAGGGAGCTTGCTCCCTCGCCACAGAGGGTTGCGGTGACATTCCAACCTTTCACAAAACCTTCATCCAGCCGACCCCCTCCAGTCATGTGCAAGTAATAGCACTGACACCTCCCGCGCCTACTGTCGTTTGAACTCAACCGCAGCCATCCCCTGGCTGTTCAAACAAGACAGAGAAGCCCATGACGCACGCTATCCATGTCGATCACTTGAACAAGACCTTTGCGAAGAAGCCCGCGTTGGTCGACCTCGAACTCACCGTTGCCGCTGGTGAGATGGTCGCGCTGATTGGCGCTTCCGGTTCCGGCAAGTCCACGTTGTTGCGCCATTTGGCGGGCCTGGCCTGTTGCGACAAGAGCAACGGCGGCAGCGTCAAGGTGCTGGGCCGGGAGGTGCAGGCCAGCGGACGCTTGAATGGCAAGGTGCGGCGGTTGCGGGCGGACATCGGCTACATCTTCCAGCAGTTCAACCTGGTCAATCGCCTGAGCGTGCTCGACAACGTGCTGCTCGGGTGCCTGGGCCGCATGCCGCGCTGGCGAGGCAACCTGGGGCTGTTCAATGCCGAGGAGAAGGCGTTTGCCATGGCGTCGCTGGCGCGCGTCGGCCTGGCCGATCTGGCTGCGCAACGGGCTTCGACCTTGTCCGGCGGCCAGCAGCAGCGCGTGGCGATTGCCCGTGCGTTGACTCAGCGGGCCGAAGTGATCCTGGCCGACGAACCGATCGCGTCCCTCGACCCAGAGTCGGCGCGCAAGGTCATGGAGATCCTCGCCGACATCAACCGCCGCGACGGCAAGACCGTGGTGGTGACCCTGCATCAAGTCGATTACGCCATGCGTTACTGCCCGCGTGCCGTGGCTCTGAAAGGCGGGCGCATTCATTTCGACGGGCAGGGCAGTTCGATGAGCAGCCAGTTTCTCAACGATTTATACGGTGCCGACGTCGACACCAGCCTGATGTGTTCCGACCAAACCCGCCGTGCCGAAGCGCCCCCTCGGCTGGCCCTGGCGCGCGCTTGAAACCCTACTCACGACCCACAGGAGTCCCGTCCATGTTGAACCGTATCGGCCATGTGTTTTTGTCTGCCGTGTTGCTGGCCAGTGTCGCGCTGGGCAACGCCCACGCCGCTGACAAGGTGATCAATTTCGGCATCATGTCCACCGAGTCTTCGCAGAACCTCAAGAGCATCTGGCAGCCGTTCCTGGATGACATGCACAAGAAGACCGGCCTGACCATCAACGCCACCTTCGCCTCCGACTACGCCGGCCTGATCCAGGGCATGCGCTTCAACAAGGTCGACGTGGCCTGGCTGGGCAACAAGGCCGCGATGGAAGCGGTGGACCGTTCCAACGGCGAGATCTTCGCCCAGACCGCTGCCGCCAACGGCGCCGCCGGTTACTGGAGCGTGCTGATCGTGCGCAAGGACAGCCCGATCAACAACGTCGACGACATGCTCAAGAATGCCAAGAACCTGACCTTCGGCAACGGTGACCCGAACTCCACCTCGGGCTACCTGGTGCCGGGCTACTACGTGTTCGCCAAGAACAACGTGGACGCCGCCACGGCGTTCAAACGCACGCTGAACTCCAGCCATGAAGTCAACGCCTTGAGCGTGGCCAAGGGGCAGTTGGACGTGGCCACCTTCAACACCGAAAGCTGGGACCGCCTGGAAGTCACCCAGCCCGACAAAGCCGCGATGCTCAAGGTGATCTGGAAATCGCCGCTGATCCCGGCCGACCCAATGGTGTGGAGCAAGGCGCTGAGCGACAGCGAGAAAACCAAGATCCGCGATTTCTTTGCCAACTATGGCGACACCGATGAAGAGAAGGCGGTGCTGAAGAACATGCAGCTGGGCAAGTTCCTCGCCTCCAACGACGACCAACTGTTGCCGATCCGCCAGCTGGAGCTGTTCAAGCAGCGCACCACGATCAGCGCTGACAGCAAGCTGGACGCGGCCGACAAGGCCAAGAAACTCGCCGACATCGACGCCGACCTGGCGAAGCTGCAACAGCGCATCTCCGAGCTGGACAAGAAAACTGCGGTCAACGGCTAATCCCCCGCCTGTATGCGGAGTGCTTTTGGGGTGAGGGGGCTTGTCCCCCTCCGGGTTCACAGCAGAGCCATTGGGGCTGCTGCGCAGCCCAGCGCGGGGCAAGCCCGCTCACCACAGAAGCCAGGCTCACCACAGAAAGCCCACTCATACACATTGATCGAGAGTGACCCATGACTACCTTGCACGCTGAAGCCGTCGGCAAACGTACTTGGCCGCAATACCTCGGCTGGGGCCTGTTCCTGGTCTTGCTCGCCTGGGCCTGGCACGGCGCGGAAATGAACCCGCTGGCGCTGTACCGCGACTCCGGAAACATGGCGACCTTCGCCGCCGACTTCTTCCCGCCGGACTTCCACGAGTGGCGCTCCTACCTCAAGGAGATGATCGTCACCGTACAAATCGCCCTCTGGGGCACGGTGTTGGCCATCGTCTGCTCGGTGCCGCTGGGCATCTTGTGCGCCGACAACATCACCCCCTGGTGGGTGCACCAACCCCTGCGCCGGGTGATGGACGCCTTCCGCTCCATCAATGAAATGGTCTTCGCGATGTTGTTCGTGGTCGCCGTCGGCCTCGGCCCTTTCGCCGGTGTATTGGCCCTGTGGATCAGCACCACCGGCGTGCTCGCCAAGTTGTTTGCCGAAGCCGTCGAAGCCATCGACCCAGGCCCGGTGGAAGGCGTACGTGCCACCGGCGCGAGCGCCCTGCAGGAAGTGATCTACGGCGTGATCCCCCAGGTGATGCCGCTGTGGGTGAGCTACGCGCTGTACCGCTTCGAAGCCAACGTCCGTTCAGCGACGGTGGTGGGCATGGTCGGTGCGGGCGGGATCGGCGTGATCCTCTGGGAAAACATCCGCGCCTTCCAGTTCGTACAAACCTGCGCGGTGTTGCTGGTGATCATCGTGGTGGTGAGCGCTATCGACGTGTTGTCCCAACGCCTGCGCAAGCAGTTCATCTGACGTCGGAGGGGTGCCCACGCGGCGCTTTTTTTAAACATGCAGTTGTCTAGACAAGATGAGCCGGTGTACCGCGAACTCGCGGATATCCTGCGCCGTGAACTGAGCAGCTATCAGGCCGGCGACTTCCTGCCCGGCGAGGTGCACATGGCCGAGCGCTTTGGCGTCAACCGCCACACCCTGCGCCGGGCCATCGACGAGCTGGTGTTCGAAGGCAGCCTGTTACGCCGCCAGGGCAAGGGCACCCAGGTGCTCGACCGCCCGCTCATCTACCCGATGGGCGCCGAGACCTCCTACAGCCAATCGTTGTCGGCCCAGGGCGTAGGGGTGGAAGCGCTGTTGCTCAAGCGCCGCTACTGCTACGCCAGCCGTGAAGAGGCGCAGCACTTAGGCATCGCCGAGATGGCGCCAATGATTGAACTGCAAACCCTGCGCAAGCTCGACCACCAGCCCGTCAGCCTGATCCGCCATCGCTACTGCGCCAGCCGCGCGCCGTTGCTGGCCGACTACACCGGCGGGTCCTTGCGCCACTACCTGCGCGAGCGTGACCTGCCGCTGACCCGCACCCACAGCCTGATCGGTGCGCGTTTGCCCAACCGTGACGAAGCCGCGCTGCTGATGATGCCCCGGCACTTGCCGGCGCTCACCGTATTCACCCTTTCCCGCGATCGCGATGGCCACCCGGTGGAGCTGGCGCAGTCCACCAGCCGTTCGGATCGCTTCCAGTACCAGGTGATGACTTGATGGAGCCTTTGATGAGCCTGTCCCCGCGTCAACACTGGATCGGCGTGCTTGCTCGCGCCCAGCTCAGTGAACTGCAGCCCCACGAAGCCGCGTTGAAGGACGCCGAATACCAACTGATCCGCGCCCCGGAAATCGGCATGACCCTGGTGCGTGGCCGCATGGGCGGCAATGGCGCGCCGTTCAACGTCGGCGAAATGAGCGTGACCCGCTGTGTGGTGCGCCTGGCCGATGGCCGCACCGGCTACAGCTACCTGGCCGGGCGCGACAAGGTCCATGCCGAGTTGGCCGCCTTGGCCGATGCCCATCTGCAAGGCACGCAACCGAGCCGCTGGCTCAGCGATTTGATCACCGCGCTGGCCAATGCCCAGGCCGCCCGCCGTGCGCAAAAAGAAGCCGATACCGCCGCCACCAAGGTCGAGTTCTTCACGCTCGTACGAGGAGAAAACTGATGAGTGCGCCACTGTTGCAGCCGGCGTTTGTTGACCCGGTCCTTGATGCCCAGCGCGGTTTTCGTGCCGCACTCAAGGCCCTCGCCGAGCCCGGTTTGATCCAGCACCTGCCGTGCGCGCCACGCCTCGACGGCCTGGCGCCCGCCACCTACGCCTTGTGCCTGGCGCTATTGGATACCGACACGCCGCTATGGCTGGCGCCGAGCTTCGACACGCCGCTGATCCGCGCCAACCTGGCCTTCCATTGCGGCTGCCCGTTGACGTCGAAGCGCGAAGACGCGGTCTTCGCGCTGCTCGGCGAACAGGACCTGCTCGACCTCAGTGGCTTCGACCACGGCAATGACCGCTACCCCGATCAGTCCTGCACCCTGCTCGTGCAGCTCACCGACCTGGAAGGCGGTCGCGGCCTGCTGTGGCGCGGCCCCGGCATCAAGGCCCAGCGCCAGGTGCACCTGCCGGTGCCCCAAGGCTTCTGGCACGAACGTCAGCGCCGCGAAGCCTTTCCCCGCGGGCTGGACGTTGTGTTCGCTGCCGGCCACCACTTGATCGGCCTGCCACGCAGCAGCCGCATTGCACAGGAGCACGCCTGATGTACGTAGCCGTCAAAGGTGGCGAACAGGCCATCGACAATGCCCACCGCCTGCTGGCGAAAAAACGCCGTGGCGATACCGCGATTCCGGAACTGAGCGTGACGCAAATCCGCGAGCAACTGCCGTTGGCCGTGGCACGGGTGATGACGGAAGGTTCGCTGTTCGACGAAGAACTCGCCGCGTTGGCGATCAAGCAAGCGGCGGGGGATCTGGTGGAAGCAATCTTCCTGCTGCGCGCCTACCGCACCACGCTGCCGCGCTTCAGCCCGAGCCTGCCGATCGACACCGCGCACATGTCGCTGAGCCGGCGTTTGTCGGCCACGTTCAAGGACGTGCCGGGCGGTCAATTGCTCGGCCCGACCTTCGATTACACCCATCGCCTGCTGGATTTTGCGCTGCTGGCCGAAGGTGAATATCCAGGGCCGCAGACCACGCCGGAGGCGACGTTGGAAGCCTGCCCACGCGTCCTCGGCCTGCTCGCCAAAGAAGGCCTGATCAAGCCCGAAGTCGACGACAACGCCACGGTCGCCGACATCACTCGCGACCCGCTGGAATACCCCGCCAGCCGTGCCGAACGCCTGCAGGCCCTGGCCCGTGGCGATGAAGGCTTCCTGTTGGCGCTGGGCTACTCGACCCAACGTGGCTACGGCCGCAATCACCCGTTTGCCGGCGAGATTCGCATCGGCGATGTGGACGTTTGGATCGATCCGCAAGAGCTGGGCTTCCCCATTTGCCTGGGCAGCATCGAAGTGACCGAGTGCGAGATGGTCAACCAGTTCGTTGGCTCGGCCACTGAGCTGGCGCAGTTCACGCGCGGGTATGGCCTGGCGTTCGGGCATGCCGAGCGCAAGGCCATGGGGATGGCGTTGGTCGACCGCTCGTTGCGCGCCGGGGAATACAACGAAGAGATCGTCTCGCCGGCCCAGCGCGAGGAGTTCGTGCTGGCGCACTGCGACAACGTCGAGGCCGCCGGTTTTGTCTCGCACCTCAAGCTACCGCACTACGTGGACTTCCAGTCCGAGCTGGAGCTGATCCGCAAACTGCGCCAATCCGCCGAGGGCTCCCGCCATGAATGACACGGCCTACAACTTCGCCTACCTCGACGAACAGACCAAACGCATGATCCGCCGCGCGTTGCTCAAGGCGGTGGCGATCCCCGGTTACCAGGTACCGTTCGGTGGCCGCGAAATGCCATTGCCGTATGGCTGGGGCACGGGCGGCATGCAACTGACCGCCGCGATCCTCGGCGCGGATGACGTGCTCAAGGTCATCGACCAGGGCGCCGATGACACCACCAACGCCGTGTCGATCCGCCGCTTTTTCGCGCGCACTGCGGGCATCGCCACCACCGAAGCCACGCCGGACGCCACGCTGATCCAGACCCGCCACCGCATCCCGGAAACACCGTTGCAGGCTGGGCAGATCATGGTTTACCAAGTGCCGATCCCCGAGCCGTTGCGCTTCATCGAACCGTCGGAAACCGAGACCCGCACCATGCACGCCCTGAATGATTACGGGGTGATGCACGTAAAGCTCTACGAAGACATCGCCACCTTCGGCCATATCGCCACCAGCTACGCCTACCCGGTGATGGTCGACGAGCGCTACGTGATGGACCCGTCGCCGATCCCCAAATTCGACAACCCGAAACTCGACATGAGCCCGGCGCTGATGCTGTTCGGCGCCGGTCGCGAAAAGCGCCTGTACGCGGTGCCGCCGTATACGCAGGTCACCAGCCTCGACTTTGAAGACCACCCGTTCGCCGTGCAGCAGTGGGAGCACAACTGCGCGATCTGTGGCAGCCATGAGTCGTTCCTCGATGAGCTGATTCTGGATGACGCCGGGACCCAGCGTTTCGTGTGCTCCGACACCTGGTATTGCGCCCAACGGGTTCTGGAGAACAACCAATGAGCCAGGTTCTTTTGAAGCAAAAAGCCGACGCACCGCTACTGCAAGTGCGCGACCTGTCCCTGCTGTACGGCCCGGAGAAGGGCTGCCAGGACGTCAGCTTCGATCTGTACCCCGGCGAAGTGCTGGGCATCGTCGGCGAGTCCGGCTCGGGTAAATCCACCTTGCTCTCGTTGTTGAGCGGGCGTCTGCCACCGCAAGCGGGCAGCATTGGCTATCGCAGCAAGGACGGCGAATGGCTGGACCTCTACAGCGCCAGCGAAGCCGAGCGCCGCACCTTGCTGCGGACCGAATGGGGCTTCGTCGAGCAGAACCCTCGCGACGGCCTGCGCATGGGCGTGTCGGCGGGCGCCAATATCGGTGAGCGTCTGATGGCCCAAGGCGTGCGCAACTATGAGCAACTGCGCGGCGCCGGGTTGGACTGGTTGAGCCAGGTGGAAATCGACCCCCAGCGTATCGACGACTTGCCGCGCACCTTCTCCGGCGGCATGCAGCAGCGCCTGCAAATCGCCCGCAACCTGGTCTCCAGCCCACGCCTGGTGTTTATGGATGAGCCCACCGGCGGCCTGGATGTGTCGGTGCAAGCGCGCCTGCTCGACCTGTTGCGCGGCCTGGTGCGTGAGCTGGACCTGGCGGTGGTGATCGTCACCCACGACCTGGCCGTGGCGCGGCTGCTGGCCGACCGCCTGATGGTCATGCGCCGCTCGCGGGTGGTGGAAACCGGGCTCACCGACCAGATCCTCGACGATCCACAGCACCCTTACTCTCAACTGCTGGTGTCTTCGGTATTGCAGCCATGACAAATGCCTTGATCGAGGTCCGTGACCTTTCGAAAACCTTCACCCTGCACCAGCAGAACGGCGTGGTGCTCAACGTGTTGCGCGGCGTGGAATTCAGCGTGCAGGGCGGTGAGTGCCTGGTGCTGCATGGCGAGTCCGGTGCGGGTAAAAGCACCTTGCTGCGCACCTTGTACGGCAATTATCTAGCGGCGGGCGGCAGCATCCGCGTGCGCCATGCTGGCGAATGGCTGGAACTGGTCGGCGCCGAGCCGCGTGACATTCTCCAGGTGCGTCAACAGACCCTTGGATATGTCAGCCAATTCCTACGGGTGATCCCGCGTGTGGCTTGCCTGGATGTGGTGATGGAGCCGGCCCTGGCGCGCGGCTGGTCCAAGGCGAATGCGCAGTCCCGCGCCGAGCACCTGCTGACCCGCCTGAACATCCCGCAGCGTCTGTGGCAGCTGGCACCCGGTACGTTCTCCGGTGGCGAGCAACAGCGCGTCAACATCGCCCGCGGTTTCATGGTGGCCTGGCCGGTGATGCTGCTGGACGAACCCACCGCGTCTTTGGACGACAACAACCGCCAGGTGGTGCTGGAACTGATGAACGAAGCCAAGGCTGAGGGCGCCGCGCTGATCGGCATCTTCCACGACCGTGCTGCCCGTGAAGCGGTCGCCGACCGCCATTTCGACATGACCCCCACGTCCGTCGCCACAGAGGAATACGCCCATGCCCGCTGAACAAATCCTCAGTAATGCCCAGATTGTCATGGCTGATCGCATGTTCCTGGGCTCGGTGGTGCTGCGCGACGGCACTATCGTCGACCTCGCCGAGGGCCGCAGCCAGCTGCCCCAGGCCCAGGACCTCGGCGGTGATTGCCTGTTGCCGGGCCTGGTGGAGTTGCACACCGACAACCTGGAAAAACACATGACCCCGCGCCCCGGCGTGGACTGGCCGTCGACCTCCGCGGTGCTCAGCCATGATGCGCAGATCATCGCGGCGGGCATCACCACGGTGTTCGACGCGGTGTCCATCGGCGACGTGAACCCCAAGGGCAACCGCATGAAAAAGCTGCCGGCGATGCTCGAGGCCATTGCCCAGGCGGAAGGTGCCGGCCTGACTCGCGCCGAGCACCACCTGCACCTGCGTTGCGAGCTGTGCCACCCGGATACCCTCAGCGTGTTCCGCGACCTGGTGGAAAACCCGTTGGTGCGGCTGGTGTCGGTGATGGACCATTCGCCGGGCCAGCGCCAGTTCGTGCTCGAATCCAAATACCGTGAGTACTACATGGGCAAGTACCACCTGAACGACGAGACCATGGACGCGTTCATCGTGCTGCAAAAAGCCAACTCCCTGGCCTACAGCGATCGCTATCGCGCGGCCATCGTCGAGCATTGCCTGGCGCGTGGCCTGTCGGTGGCCAGCCACGACGACGCGACACTGGCCCACGTGGAAGAGTCGGCGCGCTACGGCATGACCATCGCCGAATTCCCCACCACCCTGGAAGCCGCGAAGGGCTGCCAGGCGCTGAACATGAAAGTCTTGATGGGCGCGCCGAACGTGGTGCGCGGTGGGTCGCACTCGGGTAATGTGGCCGCGGCGGGCCTGGCGGCCGAGGGGTTGCTGGATATACTTTCCAGTGACTACTACCCGGCGAGCCTGTTGCAGGCTGCGTTTGTGCTGGCTGACCAGCAGGACGGTGGCGACCTGTCGCGGGCGGTCAAGATGATCAGCCTGGCGCCCGCGCAAGCGGCAGGCCTGAAGGATCGCGGTGAAATTGCCATTGGCCTGCGCGCCGACCTGGTCCAAGCCCGCAGCCGCCAAGGGCTTCCTGTAGTGCAACAAGTATGGCGACAAGCGAAGAGGGTGTTTTGATGGCAGGCAGGTTGATCTATCTCATCGGGCCCTCCGGCTCGGGCAAGGACAGCCTGCTGGATACCGCACGCCCCCGTTTGGCCGAGCGCGGTTGCCGCATCGTGCGCCGCGTTATCACCCGCTCGGCGGAAGCGGTGGGTGAAGCGGCGCAGGGGGTGAGCCCGGAGCAGTTTGCCACGATGCAGGCCGAGGGCGCGTTTGCCCTCAGCTGGCAGGCGAATGGCTTGTCCTACGGCATTCCCAGGGAAATCGACGACTGGCTGGCGGCGGGTGACGACGTGCTGGTCAACGGCTCCCGCGCGCACCTGGCGCAGACGCGCGAACGTTACCCGACGTTGCTGGTGTTGCTGCTGACGGTTGACCAGGCCGTGTTACGCCAACGCTTGATCGCACGAGGGCGTGAGGCGTTGGCGGACATTGAAGCGCGCCTGGCGCGCAATGCGCGCTTCACGGCCGACTTGATCGCCGGTCATGGCGCGGGGTTGTTTGTCCTGGACAATTCCGGGCCGCTGGCACATACCGTCGAACGCCTGCTGTGCTGCCTGGACCACGGGCACTCGGCATGCGCCTGACCTTGCTTGGCACCGGTGACGCGCGGCAAGTCCCGGTGTATGGCTGCGAGTGCCCCGCGTGCGGTTTGGCGCGCAGCGATGCCAGCCTGCGCCGCCGACCTTGCAGTGCGCTGATCGAATGCGGCGACCAGCGCTGGCTGATCGACAGCGGCTTGTCCGACCTCACCGAACGCTTCCCGCCGCGCAGTTTCAGCGGGATTCTGCAAACCCACTACCACGCCGATCATGCCCAGGGCCTGCTGCACCTGCGCTGGGGCCAAGGGCTGGTGATCCCGGTGCATGGGCCTGCGGATCCTGAGGGTTTATCCGACCTCTACAAGCATCCGGGTATCCTGGATTTCAGCCAGCCATTCAGCGAATTCGAAACCCGGCAGTTTGGCCCACTCAGCGTCACCGCGTTGCCGTTGCAGCATTCCAAGCCGACCCTGGGTTACCTGCTGGAAGGCGAGGGGCGGCGCATCGCCTACCTCACCGACACCGTCGGCCTGCCACCGGCGACCCTGGCCTGGCTGCAACGTGAACCGCTGGACGTGCTGGTACTGGATTGCTCCATGCCGCCGCAACCGCAGGCACCGCGCAATCACAATGACCTGACGCTGGCGTTGCAGAGCATCGAGGACACAGGGGCTCAGTTGGGTGTGTTGACCCATGTGGGGCATACGCTGGATGCGTGGTTGCTGGAGCACCGCCGGGAGTTGCCGCGGCATGTTTCCATTGGTTGGGATGGGCGCGTGCTTTGAGGTGGAACTGGCTTCTACCTCTGATCCAAATTGTCAGGGCGATGGGGTTTCAGCCAGCAACTGCTCTACATACTCCACAAACGCCCGTGCCTTGGCACTCGCCATTCTGCCCGTGGCGTACACGGCCCATAAATCCCGCGCGGGTAACGTCCAATCGGCCAGCACGGTCTTCACTTCGCCACTGGCCAGCTCCGGCGCGAACATCCAGGTAGACGACAACGTCAGCCCCAAATGGCTCAACACCGCCGCACGTACACCCTCAGCCGCGGTGACGCGCACGCGCCCATGGGCGACGATGGGGTATTCCTGGTCGCCTTGGGTAAAGCACCAGTGCGAGCCTTCGCCACGGGTGTAGATGATGGCTTGGTGTTGCAGCACATCCGCCGGTGTGGCGGGCTCGCCGAAGCGTTCGAAGTAGGCCGGGGTGCCCAGGATGACGCAGGGCGATTCACCGATCTTGCGCGCCGTTAGGCTTGAGTCATTCAGGTTGCCCATGCGCAGGGCGACATCGATGCCTTCTTCGACCAGGTTGAGGCTACGGTCGTCGAGCACAACGTCCACATTCAACTCGGGGAACTGCGTCAGGAAGGGGCCCAGGTGAGGAATGATGTGCATCCGGGCGAAGGTTACCGGAGCGCTGATGCGCAAGGTGCCGGTGAGCCCCGCCCCCGCGCCGCGTGCAGCGTCGTCAGCGGCGTTGGCTTCATCAATGGCGCGCTTGGCCTTCTCGAAAAACACCAGGCCTGCTTCGGTGGGCGTCAGGCCCCGCGTGGAGCGCAGCACCAACCGCACGGCCAGGCGCGTTTCCAATTGCGCAATGCTTTTGGAGACGGCGGGCTGACCGATGCCCAGGCGTTTGGCGGCAGCGGAGAAGGAGCCCGTTTCGATCACGTGGACGAAGGTTTCCATAGCGGTGAGACGGTCCATCGGCTGTTCCTGCTTGGCGTGGCGGCGCTCAAGCCTAAGGCGATGGACGACGGCTGTCATGCGTTTCCCGCCCTGAGCAGGCGGGTTTTCAATATTCAGTAAAACAGCCGTCAGTCAGGGATGGGTATTTTGTGCTTGAGTAAAGATAACTCTAGGGTTACTTTTTTTCAGGCCAAGCCAAGGAGGCTGGGGTGCAAAGCAGGTTATGGATCAAGGAACTGCAAGAGGCAGGTTGGGTATTGGATCGGGTCACCGGCAGTCATCATATTTTTACCCATCGCTATAACCCGTACACCCTTCCGGTGTCGCATCCCAAGAAGGACCTGCCGCTGGGCACCGTCAGAAGCATCAGGAAACGCGCCGGTTTGTTTCAGTTTTAAGGAGAGCATTCATGCAATACCCAATCTGTATCGAATGGGGCGATGACTTCACCGCCACCGGTATCCAGATCCCCGATATCCCAGGCGCAGTCACCGCCGGGGACAGTTTTGAAGAGGCCTACAACGCCGCCGTGGAAGTCGCACACATCATGCTGCAAGAGATCGCCGCAGAGGGCGGGGTGATTCCGATGCCAACGTCGGTGGCCCATCATCACGCGAACGAAGACTACGCCGAAATGGGCTGGGGCATGTTGGAGCTGGACGTCACGCCCTACTTGGGCAAGACCGAGAAGATCAATGTGACCTTGCCCGGTTATGTCATCCAGCGTATTGACCGTTATGTGCGCGAGCACAAGGTCAAAAGCCGTTCTTCATTCCTGGCCGATGCCGCGCTTGAGAAATTGGTGCGGTCCTGACGGGGGCGCCCACTGCGGCCACCGGCGCCGTTTTGGATGCCTTGAAGAACGTTGAACAGATATGTCCTCACCCTTCGGAAAACCGCGTACTTGAACAACACCTGTTTTTTTAGATCTTGTTTTTTTCCTGCAAAAACAACGTGATGCCGTTCAGGTTGTTGTGTTGTCGAGTGTTTAAATTGCAAATGAATGCTTAGTTATATCGCCGCGTATGTCGAACCGCGCAAGTGTTGCGGTTAGAACCACATCTACGTTGGTGTCCAGTTTTTCAGCGTGCGAGCGTATCTCTAGAACGGCGGATCAACGGTCGGTTGGCCGGCGTTCTGGGTTACTCGAACGCCGAATTGGCTTGATTCGGCTCTTTTTATTCACACTGAAGGCGCCGCACAATGAATAACTATGACCTGCGCAGTATGAGTCCTCTTAATAACCTGCCGGTATCGGACCCCGGCCCGTTTGGTGCGGGGGCTGGAAATAAGCCCGCCTACACAACGGACCAGGCAGCCAAACAACTCTCGCGGGAAAACCTGCGCTTTCATGACCGTAATGATGATTCGACCGTCGATGTGCATTACACGGTAGACAACAGTTTCACTCAACCGCAGCAGCAACGCGTCCGCCAGGCGCTGCAGTCTTGGCAGGATGTTGCCAATATCAACTTTCGCGAGCAGTCAGGCGGCTCGGACGGCACGCTCAACGTGCGCAACAATCCACGCAGCGATCGTGGTGTCGCGACCTCTCCGAACCGTACCACTTCTCACACCACGGCCACGCTTGGCACACAGGGCGGGAACAGCTCAGCCGCATTGGGCAGTCACTTTTCGCTGACTGCCATTCATGAGATAGGCCACGCCATCGGTCTGCATCATCCGGGTGACTACAACGGCGGTAAC
Source organism: Pseudomonas sp. QC2 (assembly GCF_002859085.1). Taxonomy (NCBI): domain Bacteria; kingdom Pseudomonadati; phylum Pseudomonadota; class Gammaproteobacteria; order Pseudomonadales; family Pseudomonadaceae; genus Pseudomonas; species Pseudomonas sp. QC2. The sequence continues at coordinate 20,636 of NZ_PKKS01000005.1, read as the reverse complement.
CCCAATTACCAGACTGGCGCGACCTACGCAGGGGATACGCATGCGCGCACTGTCATGAGTTACTTTTCGGAGAAAAATCAGAAGGGCCATGACTTCAAGAACCAGAGCCCGTCCGCGCCGATGATGGACGATATCGCCGCAGCACAACGCCTGTACGGTGCCAACCATCAAACCCGTAACACCGACACCACCTATGGCTTCAATTCCAATACCGAAAGGGAGGCGTTTAGCCTCAAAAGCGCCACGGACAAACCGGTCTTCTGTGTGTGGGACGGTGGGGGTGTCGACACGATGGATTTCTCCGGGTTTGCCCAGGACCAGAACATCGACCTGAACGCCGAATCGTTTTCCGATGTGGGCGGGTTGAAGGGCAATGTGTCGATTGCCAAGGGCTGCACGATTGAAAACGCAATGGGCGGCGCCGGCCGGGACACGCTCTCGGGGAATGATGCCGCTAATCGGCTCAAGGGCGGTGGAGGGGCTGATACCCTGAGAGGCGGGGGTGGCGCGGATACCTTTGTCTACGACAAGGCCAGTGACTCCACGCCGGACCAGCCTGACATGATCGAGGATTTCACCAGCGGTACCGATAGAATCGACGTGTCGGGTGCGTTGAAGGACGCGGGTGTCCGTGGCCTGGTATTTACCGATCGGTTCACTGGTCGAGCGGGTGAAGCAGTGCTTAAGCAGGATGCCAGTACGGGCCAGTCAAGCCTGGCCATTGACCTGAAAGGAACGGGCACTGCGGACTTGTTGGTCAAGAGTAAGGGCGAGATCAAGCCGGCCGATGTGCGGTGGGGCGGTCAGGCACCGGAGGTCTCACCCTTGCCCAAGCCGGCGCCTGCTCCCACACCGGCGCCTGTCCCGGCGCCTGCCCCCACTCCCGCGCCCTTGCCGGATAAAAAGCAGGACAGTACCGCTGGCGTGATCCACATCTTTGTCGTCACATTGCTAGCGATCTTCTCGCAGTTGCTGAGCCTGCTAACGTCGTCGTCCGGCCAGGCATCCGCTGGAAAAAAACAGCCCTGATTCCACCACTCAAGCGGTGGCGGCCGTGCCCTGGCGCGAAGCACTCAGGAACCGCAGCAACGCCACCAACGGGAATGCACTGCCCACCAGCATCACGCCCAGCCAGCCGCCGTGTTCATACACGCTGCTGGCAATGGCTGAGCCGAAGGCGCCGCCGATGAAGATGCTGGTCATGTACAGCGCATTCAAGCGGCTGCGGCTGTTAGCGTCGAGGGCGTAGATGGCACGCTGGCCGAGCACCATGTTCATCTGCACGCAGAAATCCAGGACCACACCGGTCACGGCCAAGCCGATCACGCTGTACAGCGGGTGCACGAAGGCCGGCAGGAAACTCAACGCGGCGAACAGCATGGCCAACAGCGACGCGCGGTGGGTATGGCCGGCATCGGCCAGGCGCCCGGCGATAGGCGCGGCGATGGCACCCAGTGCACCGACCAAGGCAAACAGCGCGATCTCGCTTTGGCTCAGGCCGTGATTGCGCGCCAGTTCCAGTGGGGCGGCGGTCCAGAACAGGCTGAAGGTGGCGAACATGCAACCCTGGTAAAACGCGCGTTGGCGCAGTACCGGTTGCTCACGCAGCAAGGTGCCGAGGGAGCGCAGCAGTTGGCCGTAGCTGGCGCTGTGGTCGGGTTGGCGCTTGGGGATGGTGATCAGCAGCACCACGCTGATAAACGCCATCAACGCCGCCGCCGCCATGAACATCGCGCGCCAGCCGAAGTGGTCCGCCACTACGCTGGACACCGGCCGAGCCAGCAGGATACCGAGCAACAGGCCGCCCATGATGCTGCCGACCACCCGGCCACGGGACTCGGCGGGTGCCAGGTGCGCGGCCAGTGGAATCAGGATTTGCACCGACACCGAACTGAAACCGATCAACAGCGACACCAGCAGGAACAGGTTCGGCTGCTCGGTGACCGCTGCCCCCAACAGGCTGGCGATAGCGAGTACGGTGGTGGCGATCATCAGCTTGCGGTTTTCCAGCAGATCACCCAACGGCACCAGGAAAAACAGGCCCAGGGCGTAGCCGATTTGCGTCAGCGAGACGATCAGGCTGGCCATGGCGGGCGTGAGGCCGATGTCCGGTGCGATCAGCTCGATGATCGGTTGCGCGTAGTAGATGTTGGCGACGATCGCGCCGCAGCAAAACGCAAACAGCATCACCATGCTCCGGGTCATGGTGGTTGTAGCGTGAGAAGTAGCGTTCATGGTGTTCTCATAAAAGCGAAGGAAAGTGGGGCGAGCCTAAAGACAACACCGTAGCCGGGGTAGGCCGTCGGCAGTGATAACACTCATGCCCGGTAATGATGAGTGAATCGTTAACTTTCTGCGCGAGGCCTGATGATACATTCAGGCACAACTGCCGAAACAGGAAATTGACTGTCATGAAAATCACGTTGAACAAGATGCTCCTGGCTTCCACGCTTGCCGCCGCCATGGCCGTTGGCCTCGCCCAGGCTGCGGACGCCCCACGAGTGGGTGTGCGCGGCGCCATTACGGCGATGGAGGGCGATGCGATGCACGTCAAGGTCAACAGCGGCGAGGACGTCATCGTGCACCTCACCCCGGCCACCCAGGTGCGCGCGGTCACCCTGGCCAAAATCGATGAGATCAAGCCCGGCAGCTACATTGGCTCCGCCGCCATGCCCAATGCCGACGGCAGCCTGACCGCGCTGGAAGTGCACGTGTTCCCCCCGGCCATGGCCGGTACGGGCGACGGGCATCGCGCGTTTGATCTGAAAGAAGGCAGCAGCATGACCAACGGCACCGTCGGCGACCTGGTGGTCAGCAACGGGCGGACGTTGACCGTGAAATACAAAGGCGGCGAACAGAAGATCGTCGTGCCGGAGGATGTGCCGATCGTCAACCTGGAACCGGGGGATCGCAGTTTGCTCAAGGCGGGCGTGAAGGTGGTGTTGTTTGCGGCGCAGGGGGCGGATGGGACTATCACGGCCCAAGCCATCTCAGCCGGCAAAGACGGCGTGACACCGCCGATGTAACGGCCAAACACGGAGCCAAATGTGGGAGGGGGCTTGCCCCCGATAGCAGTGTGTCAGCCAACGGATAAACCAGCTGATATACCGCCATCGGGGGCAAGCCCCCTCCCACATTTATCAATTACTGGCCGCTGTAGATCTGGTCGAAAACGCCGCCATCATTGAAGTGAGTCTTCTGCACCGTGCGCCAGTCACCAAAGGTCTTCTCCACCGACAGGAAGTCGACTTTCGGGAAGCGGTCGGTGTACTTGGCCAGTACTTTCGGATCACGCGGACGCAGGTAGTTGTTGGCGGCGATTTCCTGGCCTTCCGGCGACCACAGGTACTTCAGGTAGTCTTCGGCGGCCACGCGGGTGCCTTTCTTCTCGACCACTTTGTCGACCACCGACACCGGCGGCTCGGCTTCGGCGGAGACGCTTGGGTAGATCACTTCGAACTGATCACGCCCGAATTCACGGGCGATCATCTCGGCTTCGTTCTCGAAGGTCACCAGCACGTCGCCGATCTGGTTGGTCATGAAGGTCGTGGTAGCGGCACGGCCACCGGTGTCCAGCACAGGGGCCTGTTTGAACAGTTTGCCGACAAACGCCTTGGCTTTGTTTTCGTCGCCGCCGTTCTTGAGCACATAGCCCCAGGCCGACAGGTAGGTGTAGCGGCCGTTACCCGAGGTTTTCGGGTTGGGCACGATCACCTGCACGCCATCCTTGAGCAGGTCCGGCCAGTCTTTCAGGGCTTTGGGGTTGCCTTTGCGCACGATAAACACGGTGGCCGAGGTGAACGGCGCGCTGTTGTTCGGCAGGCGGGTGACCCAGTTGTCCGGCACCAGTTTGCCGTTGTCGACCAGGGCATTGATGTCGGTGGCCATGTTCATGGTGATCACGTCAGCCGGCAGGCCGTCGATCACCGAGCGCGCTTGTTTGCTGGAGCCGCCGAAGGACATCTGCAGGGTCAGCTTGTCGTTCGGGTGCTCGGCTTCCCAGTGTTTCTGGAAGGCGGCGTTGTAGTCCTTGTAGAAGTCGCGCATTACGTCATACGAGACGTTGAGCAGTGTGACGGGGGCAGCCTGGACGGCGCCCGCCAGGGCAAGGCCGGCGGCCAGGAGAGAGGCGCTAACGAGTTTTTTCACTGCTCATTCCTTGTTGTTCGAGAAGGTTGTCGATTGAGTGAGGGCAATTTGCCAGCGACTATAGCTGGCGCCGCATAGACGTTTAAAGATTAAAACGCACTTTGCTTATTCCTCTTTCTTAAAAAGCGCATTGCCACAGCGCGAGCAAAAGGCCGCATTAGGCTCATGGCTGTTTTTCTTGCACACCGGGCAGTCGGTTTGCAGTTGTTCACCGCGCATGGCACTGGCCAGTTCGGCGGTGAAAATACCGGTGGGCACGGCAATGATCGAATAACCGGTGATCATCACCAGCGACGAAATCACCTGGCCCAGCGGCGTCTTCGGCACGATATCGCCAAAGCCCACGGTGGTCAGCGTGACGATGGCCCAGTAGATGCCTTTCGGGATGCTGGTAAAGCCGTGTTCCGGGCCTTCGATCACGTACATCAAGGTGCCGAACACCGTGACCAAGGTGCACACGCTGACCAGGAACACCACGATCTTCTGCTTGCTGCCGCGCAGCGCCGCCATCAGGTAATTGGCTTGCTTGAGGTAGGGGCTGAGCTTGAGCACGCGGAAGATCCGCAGCATGCGGATGATGCGGATGATCAGCAGGTACTGCGCGTCGCTGTAATACAGCGCAAGGATGCCGGGCACGATCGCCAGCAAATCCACCAACCCATAAAAGCTGAAGGCATAGCGCAACGGCTTGGGCGAGCAATACAGGCGCAACCCATACTCGATCAGGAAGATCAGCGTGAAGCCCCACTCGATGTAGGCCAGCACATCGGCATAGTTCTGGTGTATCTGGTCGATGCTGTCGAGCATCACGATCACCAGGCTGGCGAGGATGATCAACAGCAGGATGCCGTCAAAGCGCCGCCCGGCGACCGTGTCACTTTGAAAAACCATGACGTAGAGCCGCTGGCGCCAGTCGTTGTTGCTGTCCATAAATCCCGCCCGAATCGAATATCGAGCAAGCCTAGGGGGATTCGAAGGGCCTGTCCATGCGGGGTTTGCGCAGCACTCGGGCGCCTGCGCGCACCAGCCAGCAGGCGAGGATGAACGGTGCGGTCAGCGCGGGCAGGTGCAGGGCGGCAAAGCCTGGCGTGAGGAGGATCGCCAGCAGGATGCCGAGCAGCGGCAGCCAGGGTTGGCGACGCACTTGGCTCAGTGCCACGGCGGCCAACGCCGGGTTATAGCCGTGCAGGCCGAGGAGGGCGCTGGCGGGTTCCTGCAGCCACAGCGCGATCAGCATGCCGGCACTGGCGCCGATCAGGGCCCATACGCAGGCGCGGCGGTTGGCCAGCCACAGGCCCAGTGCAATGGAGGCACCGGCCACCGGCTGATCCAGCAGCATGATTTGCGCCAGGCCGGTGAAGGGCGCGGTGAGCAGGGCCAGGGTGTCCGACTCGGTCACGGCAAACGTGCTCGGCGGTACCGTGCCCAGCAGTAACCAGCCAAGGCCGACAAAAGGTGCGGTATAGGCCGGCAAGTCATCGGGCTGGCTGGCGTGTTTCAACCAGTGCCGCGTCAGGATCGCACTCAAGCCGCCGCACGCCAGGATCAGCGGCGGCAACAACGCCGACCAGACGAAGTGCTGGCTGAGCAACACACCCAGCAGCACACCGTTATAGCTATAAAGCCCGGCCTGGCGTTCAACCTTGGGATAGCCCCGGCGCTGGGCCGTGAGCAAGCCCGCCACGCCACCGAGCAGCGCCCCGCCCAGCAGGGCCGGTGCGCCGATCAGGATGGCGAGCAGGCACAGCAGGCCACACAGGGGATGGCGTTGCAGGAAGATCTGGCTGAAGCCGTTGAGCAGGGCTTCGGCCCAGTCGGGGCAGGTTTGGTTGTGCATGGGTCGAGTTTCTAAGGGGGATCGCCACAGAGGATTAGAGTAGGGTTTCGATCCGCAGTGAATTGGTCGACCCCGGCTGCCCGAACGGCACCCCCGCCGTAATCACCAACGTGTCCCCACGCTGCGCCATGCCCTGCGCCTGCGCGATCTCCAGCGCGGTGGAACACACTTCATCCACTTGGCGCAGGCGGTCGTTGACCACCGAATGCACGCCCCAGGCCACGCTCAAGCGCCGTGCCGTGGACAGGTTCGGCGTGAGGTTGAGGATCGGCGCCACCGGCCGTTCCCGCGCCGCGCGCAGGCTGGAGCTGCCCGACTCGCTGTAGTTCACCAATACCGCCACCGGCAGGATGCTGCTGATGCGGCGGATCGCGCAGCTGATGGCGTCCGACACTGTGGCATCCGCCTTGGGCCGGCTGACATCCAGCTGGGCCTGGTAGTCCGGGCCGTTTTCCACTTGGCGGATGATCTTGCTCATCATCTGCACGGCCTCCAGCGGGTACTCACCGGAGGCGGTTTCCGCCGACAGCATCACCGCGTCCGCGCCTTCGGCCACGGCATTGGCGACATCGGTAACTTCGGCACGGGTCGGCGCCGGGGAGAAACGCATGGACTCCAGCATCTGCGTGGCCACCACCACCGGTTTGCCCAGCTGGCGGCAGGTGCTGATGATGTCTTTCTGGATCTGCGGCACACTCTCGGCCGGCACTTCCACGCCCAGGTCGCCTCTGGCCACCATGATTGCGTCGCTCAGTTCGGCGATTTCCCGCAGGCGCTGCACGGCCGAGGGTTTCTCGATCTTGGCCATCAGGAAGGCTCTGTCGCCGATCAGCTCACGGGCTTCGCGGATATCCTCCGGGCGCTGCACGAACGACAGCGCCACCCAGTCCACACCCAGTTCCAGGCCGAAGCTCAGGTCGCGCCGGTCCTTGGCGGTCAGTGGGCTGAGTTCCAGCAAAGCTTGTGGGACGTTCACGCCTTTGCGGTCAGACAATTCGCCGCCGTTCAGCACCGTGGTGTCGATGGCGTCGGCGTGTTTGGTGATCACCCGCAGGCGCAACTTACCGTCGTCCAGCAGCAGGTCCATGCCGGGCTCAAGGGCCTGGATGATTTCCGGGTGAGGCAGGTTGACCCGGCGTTGGTCACCGGGTGTTTCGTCGAGGTCCAGGCGCAGGGCCTGGCCGCGTACCAACTGCACCTTGCCCTCGGCAAACCGCCCGACCCGCAGCTTCGGCCCTTGCAGGTCCATGAGGATGCCCAGCGGGTAATTCAGCTGGCGCTCCACCTGGCGAATCCACTGGTAGCGCTGGGCGTGGTCGGCATGGTCGCCGTGGCTGAAATTGAGCCGGAAGATATTCACGCCGGCTTCCACCAGCTCGCGGATGTCATCGATACCGTCAGTGGCCGGGCCCAGGGTGGCGAGGATTTTGACCTTCTTGTCAGGCGTCATGTTTGGCAGTCTCAAGGATCAGGATGGCGCGGAAGTCGTTGACGTTGGTGCGCGTCGGCTCGGTGACGATCAAACCGTCGAGGGCGGCGAAATAGCCGTAGCCGTCGTTGTTATCCAACGCGTCGCTGGCCGACAGGCCGAGCGCTTCGGCGCGGCGGTAACTGCACGGCGTCATGATCGCGCCGGCGTTGTCTTCCGAGCCGTCGATGCCGTCGGTATCACCGGCCAGGGCGTAGACGCCGGGCAGACCTTTGAGGCTGTCGGTGAGGCTCAGCAGGAATTCCGCATTGCGCCCGCCACGGCCATCGCCGCGCACGGTCACGGTGGTTTCGCCGCCGGAGAGGATCACGCACGGCGCCGCCAGCGGCTGGCCGTGCTGGACGATCTGCCGGGCTATGCCGGCGTGCACCTTGGCCACGTCCCGTGCTTCGCCTTCAAGGTCGCCCAGGATCAACGGGCTGAACCCGGCCTGGCGCACTTTTACCGCCACCGCTTCCAGGGATTGCTGGGGGCGGGCGATCAATTGGAAGTGGCTGCGGGCAAGCACCGGGTCGCCGGGCTTGACGGTTTCCGAGGCCGGGTTCTGCAACCAGCTGCGCACTGAAGCCGGGGCGTCGATGTGGTAGCGCTTGAGAATCGCCAAGGCCTGTTGCGAGGTGCTCGGGTCGCCGACCGTGGGGCCGGAGGCGATCACCGTGGCCTGGTCGCCGGGCACATCGGAAATCGCATAGGTGTACACCGTCGCCGGCCAGGCCGCTTTCGCCAGGCGGCCACCCTTGATCGCCGAGAGGTGCTTGCGCACGCAATTCATCTCGCCAATGGTCGCCCCGGATTTGAGCAGGGCTTTGTTGATCGCCTGTTTGTCGGCCAGGGTGATGCCTTCGGCGGGCAGGGCCAGCAGGGCAGAGCCGCCGCCGGACAGCAGGAAAATCACACGGTCGTCTTCGCCGAGGTTGCTGATCAGCGCCAGCACGCGCTGGGCCACCGCCAGGCCGGCGGCGTCGGGCACGGGGTGGGCAGCTTCGACCACTTCGATTTTCTGGCAGGGCGCGCCGTGGCCGTAACGGGTGACCACCAAGCCGGTGACTTCGCCCTGCCAGACGTTCTCCACGACCAAGGCCATGGCGGCGGCGGCCTTGCCGGCGCCGATCACGATCACACGGCCGCTGCGGTCGGCGGGCAGGTAGGGTTCGAGGACTTGCCGGGGGTGGGCGGCGTCGATGGCTGTGGCAAACAGCTCGCGAAGCAGGTGTTGCGGATCGACCGACATAAGCGGGCTCCCGGGGGATTCTTGTTATTAGAGGTGAGGCTTGGAATGCGATCAAAGTGTGGGAGGGGGCAAGCCCCCTCCCACACTTTGATTGCATTTCATCAGGGGCTATTTATCGCGAATCGAAAAATTCGCCATATGCTCCAGCCCCTTGATCAGCGCCGAATGGTCCCAGTTACCGCCGCCAATCGCCGTGCACGTGCTGAACACCTGTTGGGTGCCGGCGGTGTTCGGCAGGTTGATCCCCAGCTCCTTGGCGCCGGCCAGGGCCAGGTTGAGGTCCTTCTGGTGCAGGTTGATACGGAAGCCCGGATCGAAGGTGCCCTTGATCATGCGTTCGCCATGCACTTCGAGGATTTTCGACGAAGCAAAGCCGCCCATCAGCGCTTCACGCACCTTGGCAGGGTCGGCGCCGTTCTTGGCGGCGAACAACAACGCTTCGGCCACCGCCTGGATGTTCAGCGCGACGATGATCTGGTTGGCAACCTTGGCGGTCTGGCCATCGCCATTGCCGCCCACCAGCGTGATGTTCTTGCCCATGGCCTGGAACAGCGGCAAGGCGCGTTCGAAGGTCTGCGGCTCACCACCGATCATGATGCTCAGGGTGCCGGCCTTGGCGCCGACTTCACCACCGGACACCGGTGCATCCAGGTACTGCGCGCCGGTCTCGTTGATCTTCGCCGCGAACGCCTTGGTGGCGGTGGGGGAGATCGAGCTCATGTCGATCACCACTTTGTTCGGCGACAGGCCTGCAGCCACGCCGTCTTTGCGGAACAACACGTCATCGACCTGCGGGGTGTCCGGCACCATGACGATGATGAACTCGGCTTCCTGCGCCACTTGCTGCGGGTTGGCCAGGGCCACGGCACCCGCGTCGAGCAGCGCTTGCGGGGCCTTGCCGTGATGCTCGGAGAGGAACAGTTGGTGACCTGCTTTCTGCAGGTTGGCGGCCATGGGTTGGCCCATGATGCCGGTGCCGATGAATCCGATTTTAGCCATGACGAAAATCCTCTTGTTATTACACCGCAGGTCCCCTGTGGGAGGGGGCTTGCCCCCGATGACGGTGTGTCAGGTAAAACAGTACTGACAGACCCGCCGCTATCGGGGGCAAGCCCCCTCCCACATTGGTGTTGCGTCGTGTTGGTTAGATGGCGTTATGGGTCTTGAGCCAACCCAGCCCCGCTTCGGTGGTGGTCAACGGCTTGTACTCGCAGCCGACCCAACCCGGGTACCCGATGCGGTCCAGGTGTTCGAACAGGAAGCGGTAGTTGATCTCCCCGGTCCCCGGCTCGTTGCGCCCTGGGTTATCCGCCAGCTGGATGTGGTTGATCTCTTCCAAGTGGGCGGCCATGGTGCGGGCCAGGTCGCCTTCCATGATTTGCATGTGATAGATGTCGTATTGCAGGAACAGATTGTCGCTGCCGACCTGCTCGCGAATCGACAGGGCCTGCGCCGTGTTGTTCAAGTAGAAGCCTGGAATGTCGCGGGTGTTGATCGCTTCCATCACCAGCTTGATGCCCACCGCTTGCAGCTTTTCGGCGGCGTATTTGAGGTTGGCGACGAAGGTTTTTTCCAGGGTCTTGTCATCAATGCCTTGTGGTCGAATGCCCGCCAGGCAGTTGATCTGGGTGTTGCCCAACACCTCGGCGTAGGCAATCGCCAGCTTGACCCCAGCACGGAATTCCTCGATCCGGTCAGGGTGGCACGCCAGGCCGCGTTCGCCCTTGGCCCAGTCGCCGGCCGGCAGGTTGAACAGCACCTGGGTCAGGCCGTGGGCGTCCAGTTGTGCCTTGATTTCGGCGGAGCTGAATTCATACGGGAACAGGTACTCGACACCTTCGAAGCCGGCATCGGCGGCCGCTTTGAAACGGGCAAGGAAGTCCTGTTCGGTAAACAGCATGGACAGGTTGGCGGCGAAACGCGGCATAAGGTTCTCCTTAATCGAGCAGGGAAATGGCAGTCGGCGCATCGTTGCCGACCAGTGCCAGGTCTTCGAATTCGTTGACGGCGTTGATCTCGGTGCCCATGGAAATGTTGGTCACACGTTCCAGAATAATTTCAACGATCACCGGCACCTTGAATTCTTCGATCATTGCCTCGGCACGGCGCAGTGCCGGTGCGATCTGGCCGGGTTCGAACACGCGCAGGGCCTTGCAACCCAGGCCTTCGGCGACGGCGACGTGGTCCACGCCATAGCCGTTGAGTTCCGGGGCGTTGAGGTTGTCGAAGGACAGCTGCACGCAGTAGTCCATTTCAAACCCGCGCTGGGCCTGGCGGATCAAACCCAGGTAGGAGTTGTTCACCACCACGTGGATGTACGGCAGCTTGAACTGCGCGCCCACGGCCAGTTCTTCGATCATGAACTGGAAGTCATAGTCGCCCGACAGTGCCACCACCTTGCGGCTCGGGTCGGCCTTGACCACGCCGAGAGCGGCGGGGATGGTCCAACCCAGCGGGCCGGCCTGGCCGCAGTTGATCCAGTGGCGTGGCTTGTACACGTGCAGGAATTGCGCGCCGGCAATCTGCGACAGGCCGATGGTGCTGACGTAGCAGGTGTCTTTGCCGAACACCTGGTTCATTTCTTCATACACACGCTGTGGCTTGACCGGCACGTTGTCGAAGTGAGTCTTGCGGTGCAGGGTGGCTTTGCGTTGCTGACAGTCGTGCAGCCAGGCACTGCGGTCCTTGAGCTTGCCGGCGGCTTTCCATTCGCGGGCGACTTCGATAAACATCGTCAGTGCGGAACCGGCGTCGGACACGATGCCCAGGTCCGGGGTGAAGACGCGGCCAATCTGCGTCGGCTCGATGTCGACGTGAATGAACGTGCGGCCCTCGGTGTAGACCTCGACCGAACCGGTGTGGCGGTTGGCCCAGCGGTTACCGATGCCCAGCACCACGTCCGACTTGAGCAGGGTCGCGTTGCCGTAGCGGTGGGAGGTTTGCAGGCCGACCATGCCCACCATCTGTGGGTGATCGTCCGGGATGGTGCCCCAGCCCATCAGCGTCGGGATCACCGGGATGCCGGTGAGTTCAGCGAACTCAACCAGTAAGTCGCTGGCGTCGGCGTTGATCACGCCGCCACCGCTGACCAGCAGTGGTCGCTCGGCCTGGTCCAGCAGGGCCAGGGCTTTCTCGACCTGGATGCGGGTTGCCAACGGCTTGGCCAGGGGCAGTGGCTGGTAGGCGTCGATGTCGAATTCGATCTCGGCCATTTGCACGTCGAACGGCAGGTCGATCAACACCGGGCCGGGGCGGCCGGAGCGCATTTCGTAGAAGGCTTTCTGAAAGGCGTACGGCACTTGGCCCGGCTCCAGGACAGTGGTCGCCCACTTGGTCACCGGTTTGACGATGCTGGTGATGTCCACGGCCTGGAAGTCTTCCTTGTGCATACGGGCGCGGGGGGCCTGGCCGGTAATGCACAGGATCGGGATCGAGTCGGCCGAGGCGCTGTACAGCCCGGTGACCATGTCGGTGCCCGCCGGGCCCGAGGTGCCGATGCATACGCCGATATTGCCGGCCTTGGTCCGGGTGTAACCCTCGGCCATGTGGGAGGCGCCTTCAACGTGGCGAGCAAGGACGTGATCGATGCCACCCACCTTCTGCAAGGCCGAGTACAGCGGGTTGATCGCGGCGCCTGGGATACCGAAGGCGGTGTCCACGCCTTCACGGCGCATCACCAGGACGGCGGCTTCGATTGCTCTCATTTTGCTCATGATTTTGGTGCCTCTTGCGTTTTGTAATTGTATACAAGTGGTGTCTGGCCAAAGTGTATTCACGGCGAGCGGCATAGGTCAATGCATTTTATAGACTGGCCTTTGCGTTCGTCGGAACGGGTTTTTTCGACGTATGGAGCCTTTGTGCGAAAATATTGTATACAAAATTAAAAGCCATTGTGTTCTATTTGTTTGATCAAGCATCTGATCATTCAGACCGCCACGGCATTCCCAATAACAAAAGAAGGACGGCACCATGAGCGCTTTAACCTTGAAACTCGCCACCCAACTGGCCAGCCAGGCCCTCACTGCAGGGCGCACCCTGTCGGCAGCGCCGCTGACCATTGCGGTGCTCGACAGCGGCGGGCACCTGATCACCCTGCAGCGCGAAGACGGCGCCAGCCTGCTGCGCCCGCAGATCGCCATCGGCAAGGCCTGGGGCGCGATTGCCCTGGGCAAGGGCTCACGCCTGCTGGCACTGGACGCACAGCAACGCCCGGCGTTTATCGCCGCGCTGAACAGCCTGGGGCAGGGCAGCGTGGTGCCGGCGCCGGGTGGGGTGTTGATTCGGAATCAGGAAGGCGTGGTGCTGGGCGCGATCGGGATCAGCGGGGATACGTCGGATATTGATGAGCAGTGTGCGATCACGGCGATCGAGGGGGTGGGGTTGATGGCGGATGCGGGGGTGTCTGCTTGATTTTTCGTTGACTGTTAGGGCCTCATCGGGAGCAAGTCGAATCGTCGCACCGCCCCTCCCACACTTGAATTGTGAACACCGTCAAATGTGGGAGGGGCGGTGCGACGATTCGACTTGCCCCCGATTGGCACAGACGCCACGGTCTATCAGTCCGGCTCACATCCCTTGAGCACCAACCGGATAATTGTCTGCGCCGCCGCTTCGTAATCCGCTTCATCCAACTTGGCCTTGCCGGTCACCGCCGAGATCTGCCAGTCGAAGTCCGCATACGTCTGCGTGGCCGCCCAGATGCTGAACATCAAGTGATTGGGGTCAATCGCCGCGATCAGGCCGCGATCGACCCAATGCTGGATGCACGCGATGTTGTGCTTGGCTTGGGCGTTCAACTGTTCGACCTGGTCGGCACTGAGGTGCGGGGCGCCGTGCATGATTTCGCTGGCGAATACCTTGGAGGCAAACGGCAGGTCGCGGGAGATGCGGATTTTTGAGCGGATGTAGTTGCTCAGCACCACCGAAGGCTCACCGTCCGGATTGAACGGCGTGGAAGCGGCCAGGATCGGCTCGATAATGCTCTCGAGCACCTCGCGGTAGAGGTTGTCCTTGGACTTGAAGTAGTAATAGACGTTGGGCTTTGGCAGCCCGGCCTTGGCGGCGATGTCGCTGGTTTTAGTCGCGGCGAAGCCTTTGTCGGCAAACTCCTCGCTGGCCGCCCGCAGGATTTTTTCTTTGTTGCGCTCGCGAATGGTGCTCATAAACCAGAGGTTTCCTTGCCAGGACAGGCGGTTGCGCATGGTAGCACCGGCCATCCGCGAGCCTCAACAATGTGCCCGTAAAGCGTTGCACCGCGCTATGCTCGGCCCCTCCCTCTCTAATGGAAGCCCGATTCATGGCAGGAAGCAGTTTGTTGGTGTTGATCGACGATATCGCCGCGGTACTCGATGACGTTGCCCTGATGACAAAAGTGGCGGCGAAGAAGACCGCCGGCGTGCTCGGCGATGACTTGGCGCTCAATGCCCAGCAGGTCTCCGGGGTGCGCGCAGAGCGGGAAATTCCTGTGGTGTGGGCGGTGGCGAAAGGGTCGTTCGTCAACAAGTTGATCCTGGTGCCGGCCGCTTTGCTGATCAGTGCATTCGCGCCGTGGGCGGTGACGCCGTTGCTGATGCTCGGGGGTGCCTACCTGTGTTTTGAAGGTTTCGAGAAGCTCGCGCATAAATTCCTGCACAGCAAGACCGAAGACCAGGCTGAACGTGCGCAGTTGGTCGAGGCCGTGGCCGACCCGGCCACCGATCTGGTGGCCTTTGAAAAGGACAAGATCAAAGGCGCTATCCGCACCGACTTCATCCTCTCGGCCGAAATCATCGCCATCACCCTCGGCACTGTGGCTGACGCGCCGTTGATGCAGCAGGTGGTCGTGTTATCCGGCATTGCCATTGTCATGACCATCGGCGTCTACGGGCTGGTGGCTGGCATCGTCAAGCTGGATGACCTGGGCCTGTGGCTCACCCAGAAGCCTGGCCAAGTGGCACGCAGTATCGGCGGCGCGATCCTGCGGGCGGCGCCTTACATGATGAAGAGCCTCTCCGTGATCGGTACAGCGGCGATGTTCCTGGTGGGCGGCGGCATTCTCACCCATGGCGTGCCGGTGGTGCATCACTGGATCGAGACGGTCAGCCAGGGCGCGGGCGGGGCGGCGTGGCTGGTGCCGACGTTGCTGAACGGTGTAGCGGGGATCATTGCCGGCGCGGTGGTGCTGGCGGTGGTCAGCGTGGTCGGCAAGGCGTGGAAAGCGCTGAAGGCCTGATACGGGCGGCAATAAAAAAGGCCATTCAATTGAATGGCCTTTTTTGTGAGCGTTTACTCCGCAATCTGCAACTTGCGTGATTCCGTATAGATGTACCGCACCTTCTCATACTCGAACGGCGAGTTCATCTGACCATAACGGAAGCTGGTCTGGTAGCGCTTGTCGACCGCGCGCAGGGCCCAGACTTCCGGGTGGTTGGAGCTGACTTCGGCCACGTTGAGGAAGTTGATCTGGGTTTCGGCGGTGTAATCGACCAGCAAACCGCCGGTGTCGCGCAGGTTCGATGGGCCGAAGATCGGCAGCACCAGGTAGGCGCCGCCGGGCACGCCGTAGAAGCCTAGGGTCTGGCCGAAGTCTTCGCTCTGGCGCGGCAGGCCCATGGCGGTGGCTGGGTCCCACAGGCCGGCGATGCCGATAGTGGTGTTGACCAGCAGGCGCCCGGTGGTTTCCAGGGAGCGGTGGCCCTTGAGCTGAAGCAGGCTGTTCAACAGGTTGGGCACATCGCCCAGGTTGTTGAAGAAGTTGCTCACGCCGGTGCGCAGGAAGCTGGGCGTCACATAGGTGTAACCGTTGACCACCGGCAGGAACACCCACTGGTCGAAGCGGTAGTTGAAGTGGTACACGCGACGGTTCCACGATTCCAGTGGGTCGTACACGTTGAGTGCGGTCAGCGACGAACGCTCGAACTCGCGCTGGTCCAGGCCCGGGTTGAACTTGAGCTTGGTCAGCGGTTCCTTGAACCCGTCGGCACCCACGTTGACCGGCTCATGGGCCTTGCTGTTGTCGGCATTGGCCACGCCTGCGCACATCAAGGCGGCAAGCAGCAGAAGATATTTAGCCACGGAAGAACTCCAGCATGGCGTCGGCGTTGACGCGGTAATTAAGGTTGCCGCAGTGGCCGCCCAGCGGGTAGACGGTCAAGCGATCGCCGAAGGTTTTACGCAGGAAACCGAGGTCGCCAGGGCCGAGGATTACGTCGTCGGCGTTGTGCATGACGGCGATCTTCGGGTTGGTGTGCAGGTAGTCCTTAAGGGCGTACAGGCTGACCTGGTCGACCAGTTGCAAGAGGCTGCCGCCGTCGGAACGGGCTCGCCACATCGGGATCACCTGTTCGGTGAGGTAACAATCGAAATCACATTGCAGCGCACGCTTGAGGAACGGCGTGAGGCTGGTGCCTTCGGTGATCGGGTACTTCGGCGGGATGATCAAGCCACGGCGGTTGATCAAGTCCGAGGTAAAGGCGATGTCGGCCGCCGAGAAGCGGAACGAGGTGCCGATCAGCATGGCCATCTGTTCGTTGGTCAGGTGCTGCTTGGATTGCTGGAAGTCGTAGAGCAGGGCGTCATTGAGGTCAATGTAGCCCTTTTGCTGGAAGTAACGGGTCAGCTTGTTCAGCACCAGCTCGTAGAAGGTGGTGGTGTTGTTGATGCCCTTCACTTCGGTTTGAACAAGCTTGTCGAGGTTGGTGATCGAGGTGTAG
Organism: Pseudomonas sp. QC2; assembly: GCF_002859085.1. NCBI lineage: Bacteria > Pseudomonadati > Pseudomonadota > Gammaproteobacteria > Pseudomonadales > Pseudomonadaceae > Pseudomonas > Pseudomonas sp. QC2. The sequence continues at coordinate 4,239 of NZ_PKKS01000005.1, read as the reverse complement.
AGGTTGACCGGCGGGTTCAGCAGCAGCACTTTCTTGAAGTTGAAGCTGCGACGGGTCTCGTCGAGCTTGCTGACAAACGCCGCATCCAGGGCGCCGAGGCTGTAGCCGGTGAGGTAGAAGTCGGTCACCGGCAGCGAGGCGTTCTGCGCCCGCACGGCCTGCATCACGCGGTACATGTCTTCGGCGTCTTCCTGGGTGATCCCCGGAGTCGCGAAGCGCGAGGCGGCGCTGATGAAGTCGAAGCTGGTGGGCGACGACAGTTGCACCACGTGGTAGCCGGCCTGGTAATAGAGCTTTTTCAGGTATTCGTTGATGCTGCTGTCAAACCTTGCCCCGGTGCCCGCGATCAGAAAGATCAGCGGCGCGGCGCGATCCTGCTTGGCGATGCGGTAGGTGAGCTTCTTCACCGCCCAGAAGTTGTCCGGCAGGCTGAACTCGCGCTCGGGGCGCATGTTCAAGGTGTAGTCGGATTGGTTGATCTCGTCATCGTTCGGCAATTTGGGCCGAAGGTCGGGCGGTGTGGTGGCGATAGTCGCTTCAAATGGGTTGGTCAAAGGGTAGCCATAGCTGGCTTGGTCGATATCGACGGCCAGTGCTGACGCACTCAGAAAAAGGCTGCCCAGTAAGGCAGCACAGCGCAAGGAACGGAGCATGACTTAATCCCTAGGAGGAAACGTGCTTAATGAAGTTCGCAGGCTATGACCGCCGTCCTATCGCCGAAGTGCCATCACTCGGCACGAAATGTCGGAAAAAAACGTCGGAATCGGGGTAATAGTAGCCAGACGATACACTTTGACACGTGTAGGTGAACACTAATTGTGTATATGCGCCTTGCTAATGGCCGGCGGGGCATTAAGCTGAGCGCCGTTTTTGCCTATCGGAGTGCCTCATGTCCCGTCGTTTGCCGCTGATTTTGCTGCTTGTTGCACTGCCGCTATGGCTGGCCGCCAGTTACGGTGCGCGCTATGGCTTTATGGAAGATGGCCAGTGGGTCGGCATCTGTGCGGACGAAGCCAGCCGTTGGGAATGCCAGTTGCGTTCGAACCTGGGGTTGATGATCCACTTCAAGGTGCTGGGCTGGGCGGCGCTGATCACGTCGGTGCTGGCGTTTTTCGTGCCGGGTCGTGCCGGGTGGGGTTTGGCGGTGCTGGGGATGGTCTTCGGTTTGCCGGCGCTGGCGTTGTACAACACCACGTTTGCGGTGTTTGCGGTGGTGATTGCGGGGTTGCGGTTGGTCAGGAAGCCCCGCATCGCCTGATAGGGCCTCATCGGGGCAAGCCCCTCCCACAGGGGAATGCATTCCAACTGTGGGAGGGGGCTTGCCCCCGATAGCGGTTTTAGAGCTTGCGCACCCGCAAGCAGCGCCACAAGGCTGCAACCATGAGCAGGCTAACCATCGCCCAACCCCACGCCTGCTGGTTCAACAACCCTTCACGGTACAACTGCGGCGCAATGCCCGCACCGATGATAAAGGTCAGCAGCGCAATCTCCCGACGCGGTCCGGTCACCGGCCGCACCAGGTACACCAAGGCCGGCACTACCAGCGCCGCCGTCGGGAAGCTGCGATAGCGCGGGTCAAACACCAACGCCAGCATCATCACCGCGCCAGCGAATCCGGCAATCGCCACCAGCCAGCCCGCGCGCTGTTCCAGCCAGTTGAAGGCCCGTGCGCGCCAACCTTCCCGGGCGCTCAGGGCCAGTGCCGCGTGAGCCAGCACCAGCAGGTTCAACACCACCAGCAAGCCTGCCCACACCCATTCATCATTGAAACGCGCGGTAACGCGGGTCAGTTCAGCCCAGGTGCCGATGGCGCATGCGGCAACGGCGCCCAGCAGCGGCAGGGCGATAGCGGCACGCACACTGCGTACACGACCACCCAGCACCAAGGCGCCCAGCAGGATGATCCCGCCCACCCCCAGCCACAGTGGCCAGTAAGGCACATTGGTCACGGGCCCGGCGAGAATGCCCTTGTCCTGGCGGTCGGCATCGAACAGGCCCCAGTAACCGCCCACGGCGCCTTCGCTGGCGCGCTTCCACGGCTGGTCAAAGGCTTCGATCAGGTTGTAACGCCAGCCATTGGCCTCGGCCATGGCCACGAAGCCGCGCATGAACTTGGCTTCGTTGACCCGGCTTGGCACGGCGGTTTCGCGCTGGCGGCCTTCGCTGGGCCAGCCGGTTTCACCGATCAGGATGTCCTTGGGCGCAAACTTGTTGCCAAAGGTCTGGCGCACGTCACCTACGTGCTTGAGGGCCTGGTCGATGCCGGACGGCTCATCTTCCCAGTACGGCAACAGGTGGATCGTGAGGAAGTCCACCGCCGGCGCGATTTCCGGGTGTTGCAGCCAGAATTCCCAGACATCCGCGTATGTCACCGGCTGCTTGATCTGGCTTTTGACGGTGTGGATCAGCGCCACCAGCTGTTTGGCGGTGACTTCCTTGCGCAGCAGCGCTTCGTTGCCGACGATCACTGAGGTCACGACGTCAGGGTTGGCGTTGGCCGCGGCGATCAATTCGTTGACTTCCTTGGCGGTCGCCACCGGGTCGCTGCTGACCCAGGCGCCGGCCATCACCTTAAGGCCATGCTTGCGTGCCATTTCCGGCAAGGCTTCCAGGCCGGTCATGGAGTAGGTGCGAATGCACTCGAAGCGGGTCGCCAGCAGGGCCAGGTCAGCGTCCATGCGCTCCGGACGCAGGGTGAACGGCTGGTCAAACGGCGATTGGTCCTTATCGAACGGCGTGTAGGACGCGCACTGCATCTTGTGCGTTGCGCTGGCGACGTCGGGCAGTACCACCGGCCGGCCGAGGCCATACCAGTAGCCGATCATGGCCAGCAGGCCAAGGATCAAGGCGAAGCAATAGGGGAGGGCAGGGAAGCGGGCGGTCGCGGGCATGGTTGGCTTATCTGGAGGAGCAAAGGCGCGCATCTTACCCGGATTTAGCCCTTCCCAGTGGGGCAGCATAATTTTGACATGCAAAGTTCGGGCGGGATTCTGGCGTCAAATCCTACAAAGCGTCCTACTGGCTATGTGATGTCGTTTCCTGCTTGCACAAGGTCGCTGACAGAGCAGGTCGAAGGTCTCGGCAGGTTGATGATCGAAGCGTCAGTACTCCGCTGACGGCGCACTACCGTGATCGATGCGCGTGAAGGGGGCGCGGTGCACCACATAACAACAGGTTGACGTCGCTCGGCATCCGCCGGGCGCAGCACTTTCGGGGAAGTACGATGAAGATGCGACGACTCTTGGGCGCAGCTGCCACTCTGGTAGTTGCGATGAGCTCCACACTGGCCAGCGCCGACAGCAAAACCCTGAGCATCGGCTATGTGGATGGCTGGTCTGACAGCGTTGCCACCACGCACGTGGCGGCTGAGGTGATCAAGCAAAAGCTCGGTTATGACGTGAAACTGCAAGCGGTCGCCACCGGGATCATGTGGCAGGGTGTCGCCACCGGCAAACTCGATGCCATGCTCTCCGCCTGGCTGCCCGTGACGCACGGTGAGTATTGGGCGAAGAACAAGGACAAGGTGGTCGACTACGGCCCTAACTTCAAGGACGCGAAGATCGGCCTGATCGTGCCGGAGTACGTCAAGGCCAAGTCCATCGAAGACCTCAAGACCGATACCACCTTCAAGAACAAGATCGTCGGCATCGACGCCGGTTCAGGCGTGATGCTCAAGACCGACGAAGCCATCAAGCAATACGGCCTTGATTACAAGCTGCAAGCCAGCTCGGGCGCGGCGATGATCGCCGAGTTGACCCGTGCCGAAGACAAACAGGAATCCATTGCGGTCACCGGTTGGGTGCCACACTGGATGTTCGCCAAATGGAAGCTGCGCTTCCTGGACGATCCAAAAGGGATTTATGGTGCTGCTGAAACCGTCAACAGCATCGGCAGCAAGGGCCTGGAGAAGAAAGCGCCGGAAGTCGCGGCCTTCCTGAAGAAATTCCAGTGGGCCTCCAAGGACGAAATCGGCGAAGTCATGCTCGCTATCCAAGAGGGCGCCAAGCCGGATGCCGCGGCCAAGGATTGGGTGGCCAAGCACCCTGAGCGTGTGGCCGAGTGGATCGGTAAGTAACTCCCCAATGCCTTGATACACCCCCTGTGGGAGGGGGCTTGCACCGGTACAAACCGGGGACATCGTTTACATTTCTAACCGGGGACATGGTTTACAGGTTAATACGCATGATCAGGAGGTAACTGATCATGCCCTGGAACCAAGAGTCCCCCATGAACCAACGA
>NZ_PKKS01000004.1:0-324575 GCF_002859085.1 Pseudomonas sp. QC2 | reverse complement strand
ACGACCATAGAGCATTGGAACCACCTGATCCCATCCCGAACTCAGAAGTGAAACGATGCATCGCCGATGGTAGTGTGGGGTTTCCCCATGTGAGAGTAGGTCATCGTCAAGATTAAATTCCGAAACCCCATTTGCGAAAGCAGATGGGGTTTTGTTTTGGGCGGTCGAAAATGCATAGAGGTGGGCTACGGTTGCTTTCAGTCCTAAAGTCCGGCGTTTCTATGCAATGACCCTGCGCATGGCTATCATGCGTGCCTCTTTGTGAGGCGATACTTGCATGCTGACGTTGTTAAAACTTCTGAAAGATGGACGATTCCACTCCGGAGAAGCACTTGGTGCTGCCCTGGGCGTCAGCCGTAGTGCTGTCTGGAAGCAGCTCCAGCACCTTGAGGCTGAATTGAATCTGTCCATTCATAAGGTTCGTGGCAAGGGATATCAGTTGGCGTCACCGCTGGTGTTCTTGAGTGCTGAAGGTATCGCGATGAATGCGCCCGTCTTGGCATGGCCCGTTCATATCTCTGATTCCATTGACTCCACGAATGCCGAAGCTTTGCGCCTTGTTGATGCTGGATGTGCGGCGCCGTTCCTGGTGCTTGCCGAGCAGCAAACCGCGGGAAGGGGCAGAAGAGGGCGAAAGTGGGTCAGTCCGTTCGCACAAAATGTTTATTACAGCCTTGTATTGCGCATTGAGTCTGGCCTTCGGCAATTGGAGGGCCTAAGTCTCGTTGTGGGCTTGGCGGTGATGCAGGCTTTACGCGAGTCAGGCGTGCGTGGGGCGGCACTGAAATGGCCAAACGATGTGCTGGTAGGGCAGAAGAAGATCGCCGGGATTTTGCTGGAGTTGGTAGGAGACCCAGCTGATATCTGTCACGTTGTCCTCGGAATAGGCATAAATGTGAACATGCAGAGGGCTGACGAGGTGGATCAGCAATGGACTTCGGTGCTGCTTGAGACAGGCTCTTCTGTTGATCGCAATGCTCTGGTGGCGCAATTGGGTGTGCAGCTGCAGCGCTACCTTGAACGACATCGGGAGGGTGGTTTTGTCGCACTTCAAGAGGAGTGGGAGCAGAGTCACGCTTGGCAGGGGCGGCCGGTGTCTCTCATTGCGGGTGTTAACCAGGTCGATGGGGTTGTACTGGGTGTAGACCGTCAGGGGGCGTTGCGTTTGAGTGTTGAGGGCGTTGAGAAAATATACAGTGGTGGTGAGTTAAGCCTGAGGTTGCGTGATGATTCTTGAACTCGACTGTGGGAATAGCTTTATCAAGTGGCGTGTGCTTGATTCGGGTTCCGCAAGTGCCTCTGCGGAGGGGGTTGTTCGTTCTGATCTGGCATTGATTGAAAATCTGTCAGCGCTGCCTCGATTGCTGCTGACGCGCTGCCGATTGGTCAGCGTTCGGGCCCTGGAAGAAACAAGTAAGCTGGTCGAGGCCTTGCACGAGGCTTTTGGCGTTACCGTTTCCTGCGCTGCCCCGGCACGAGAAATGGCCGGAGTACGCAACGGCTACGAAGATTTCGAGCGTCTGGGGCTCGATCGTTGGCTGGCGATGCTGGGTGGATTCAAGCTGGCGCGCGGCGCTTGCCTGGTACTTGATTTTGGTACGGCTGCCACAGCAGATTTTATTGCGGCGGATGGTGAGCACTTGGGTGGCTTCATTTGCCCAGGTATGCCCCTCATGCGCAACCAACTGCGAACGCATACGCGCAAGATTCGGTATGACGACGCCGCCGCGGAAAGGGCGCTGGAGCGTCTTTCTCCCGGTCGTACGACGGTGGAGGCCGTGGAGCGCGGTTGTACGTTGATGCTGAGAGGGTTTGTACTGACTCAGTTAGAGTTGGCGCGAAGCTACTGGGGCGATGACTTCACCGTGTTTCTGACCGGGGGGGATGCTGATTTGGTGGTGGATGCAGTGCCGCAGGCGGAGCTCGTGCCCGATCTGGTCTTTGTCGGTTTGGCGATGGCTTGTCCTTTGTCCTGAGGTGATTATGCGTTGGCTATTTTTGCTTTTACTTGTTCTCAATGCCTTCTATTACATTTGGCATCAGCAAGAAGCCCCTTTGCGCGCTAAAGATGTCACGCCTCTGAGCCTTTATAAGGGCTCGCAGCAGGATATTCGACTGCTCAGTGAATCCTCCGATGCTGTGGTGCGTAGAGAGCGCGCAAAAGCATCTGAAGCGCAAAATACTTGCCTGTATATCGGTGGGTTTGCGGATCAGCGTCAAGCGCAATCTGTTGAGCAGCGGCTCCTAAGCTTGGATATAAAGGTCAAGGTTCAGTTGCTGAATACTGCGGATGCATCTGGCTACTGGCTGCGTGTGGCCCCTGAAAGTCGACGCCTGGCTGACGATCTGCCCTTTGAAAACCTTGCTAAGGAATTCAATGAGTTAAAACATAAAATAATGTTGTGCGAAGGCGTTGCAACTCTCGAATAGTTTGCATAGAATGGCGCCCGCTTCGCAGTGAAGACCTTTAAGGTCGACAGCGTGAAGCGAAGGTCAATGCAGCTAACCTCATATTTTTAAATGAGAAAATGCTTGACAGAAGGTCGGCGTAATGTAAAATGCCGGCTCGCTTAGGAGGGGTTCCCGAGCGGCCAAAGGGATCAGACTGTAAATCTGACGTCTACGACTTCGAAGGTTCGAATCCTTCCCCCTCCACCATTTTAGCGTGAGCTGCAAGCTCCGCGGGTATAGTTTAGTGGTAGAACCTCAGCCTTCCAAGCTGATGATGCGGGTTCGATTCCCGCTACCCGCTCCAAGTTTGCAGGTTGTGCACGGTGTTTTGCTCTTGTAGCTCAGTTGGTAGAGCACACCCTTGGTAAGGGTGAGGTCAGCGGTTCAAATCCGCTCAAGAGCTCCATATAACAAGGCAGATATGAAAATATCTGCCTTTGTTTTAACAGCTGCCTCGGCTTGATGGTGTTGTGCTTGGCTTTGTTGCTAGGTGATTTCAAGTCTATAGGGGTTTGTTGTTGTAAAGTCTTTTTCAGGCCTGCATAATGGTCGGCCTGATTTTGTTTTAGGTCAGTAGCTCAATTGGCAGAGCGACGGTCTCCAAAACCGTAGGTTGGGGGTTCGATTCCCTCCTGACCTGCCAGATTCACGTGGTGTATCTGGCTTTCTTTTCACAGGATCTTCATAGATGACTCCTAAGGCTGAAGCTCAAAGCTCTCGTTTCGATCTGGTCAAGTGGCTCGCTGTAGTCGCCTTGGTGGTCGTAGGCGTTGTTGGCAATCAGTACTATTCTGCTTCGCCGATCCTGTACCGTGTGCTCGCTTTGCTTGCCCTTGCTGCTGTAGCTGCCTTTGTGGGCCTGCAGACTGCCAAAGGCAAGTCTTTCGCGGTCCTGGTAAAGGAAGCTCGCACCGAGATCCGTAAAGTCGTTTGGCCGACTCGCCAAGAAACCACGCAGACCACGTTGATTGTTGTGGCTGTTGTTCTGGTTATGGCGTTGCTGTTGTGGGGGCTTGATTCCCTGCTCGGCTGGCTTGTTTCCTTGATTGTTGGCTAAGGGTGTCCCGTGGCTAAGCGTTGGTACGTTGTGCATGCTTACTCGGGTTACGAGAAGCATGTTATGCGCTCTTTGCTGGAGCGCGTAAAGCTGGCAGGCATGGAAGATGGCTTCGGCGAAATTCTGGTTCCCACTGAAGAAGTGGTTGAAATGCGGAATGGTCAGAAGCGTAAGAGTGAACGTAAGTTCTTCCCTGGCTACGTGCTAGTACAGATGGACATGAACGAAGGTACTTGGCACTTGGTCAAGGACACTCCTCGTGTTATGGGTTTCATTGGCGGTACCGCTGATAAGCCTGCTCCGATCACCGACAAAGAGGCGGAAGCAATTCTGCGTCGTGTTGCTGATGGTAGCGACAAGCCTAAGCCGAAGACGCTCTTCGAGCCGGGTGAGGTTGTTCGTGTCACAGATGGTCCGTTTGCTGATTTCAACGGTACTGTCGAAGAAGTTAACTACGAAAAGAGCCGGATCCAAGTGGCAGTGCTCATTTTCGGTCGCTCTACCCCGGTAGAGTTGGAGTTCAGCCAGGTCGAGAAGGTCTAGCTGAGCAAGCATCCCAACCCCGCAGCCCTAGGCTGTGGGGTTTTGTCGTCACTGGGATAAACGCGCAAGTAACCGGGGAGCCTTTCGAGGCGTTCGAACCCGTAATTGGAGTGCCTCATGGCCAAGAAGATTACCGCTTACATCAAGCTGCAAGTGAAGGCCGCTCAGGCCAACCCTAGCCCACCCGTCGGTCCAGCTCTGGGTCAGCACGGCGTGAACATCATGGAGTTCTGCAAAGCCTTCAACGCCCGTACTCAGGGTCTTGAGCCAGGTCTGCCAACTCCAGTGATCATCACTGTATACAGCGACCGTAGCTTCACTTTCGAAACCAAGTCGACCCCGGCTTCGGTTCTGCTGAAGAAAGCTGCTGGTCTGACTAGCGGTTCCGCTCGTCCGAACACCGTTAAGGTTGGCACCGTGACTCGTGCTCAGCTGGAAGAAATCGCGAAAACCAAAAACGCGGATCTGACTGCAGCTGATATGGATGCAGCCGTGCGTACCATCGCCGGTTCTGCTCGTAGCATGGGCCTTAACGTGGAGGGTGTGTAATGGCTAAGCTGACCAAGCGCCAAAAGGCTATCGCCGGCAAAATCGAAGCAGGCAAGGCCTACAACTTTGTAGACGCTGCTGCCCTGCTGACCGAGCTGTCGACTGTCAAGTTCAGCGAGTCCGTTGACGTTGCTGTAAACCTGGGTGTTGACCCACGTAAATCCGACCAGGTCGTTCGTAGCGCAACTGTGCTGCCACACGGTACTGGCAAGACTGTACGTGTAGCTGTCTTCACCCAAGGCCCGGCAGCTGAAGCTGCTCTGGCCGCTGGCGCTGACCGCGTTGGCATGGACGACCTGGCTGCCGAAATGAAAGGCGGCGACCTGAACTATGACGTAGTTATTGCTTCCCCGGATGCAATGCGCGTTGTGGGTCAGTTGGGTCAGATCCTCGGTCCACGTGGTCTGATGCCTAACCCTAAAGTCGGCACCGTAACCCCAGACGTAGCTACCGCGGTTAAAAACGCCAAGGCTGGTCAGGTTCGTTATCGCACCGACAAAAACGGCATCATCCATACCTCCGTTGGCAAAGTCGGCTTCGACGCCGTCAAGCTGAAGGAAAACGTTGAAGCCCTGATCGCTGATCTGAAGCGTATCAAGCCAGCTTCCTCGAAAGGTATCTACGTCAAGCGCGTTACCCTGAGCACCACTATGGGCCCAGGTCTGGTCATCGACCAAGGCTCGCTGGACGTATAAGACACAGGTTGACGCGAGAAATCGCGTCAATTGAAAAAATTGGGGTCCCTGCCTGGCGGGGGCTATCCAAGACCGTAGGCGACGTAAGTCTTAAACCACAAGCCTACGCAGATGGTGCTCCCGGTTCCTTACCGAATCAGACACCAAAACGACATCCGGCTCCGGCCAGATGAAACGGTAACAAGCAGGAGTTAAACCCGTGGCAATTAATCTCGAAGACAAGAAGGCCATCGTCGCTGAAGTCAACGAGGCTGCCAAAGCTGCTCTGTCCGCTGTCGTGGCTGATGCCCGTGGTGTGACAGTAAGCGCTATGACCGGACTCCGTAAAGAGGCTCGTGAAGCTGGCGTATACGTACGTGTTGTACGTAACACCCTGCTCAAGCGCGCTGTTGCTGACACTGAATACAGTGTCCTCAACGACGTGTTCACCGGCCCGACCCTGATTGCGTTCTCCACCGACCATCCTGGCGCTGCTGCCCGTTTGTTCAAGGAATTCGCCAAGGGTCAGGATAAGTTCGAGATCAAGGCAGCTGCGTTCGAGGGCAAGTTCCTCGCAGCTAACCAAATCGACGTACTGGCAACACTGCCGACCCGTAACGAAGCTATTTCTCAGCTGATGAGCGTGATTCAAGGCGCTACCAGCAAGTTGGCTCGTACTCTGGCCGCAGTTCGCGAGCAAAAAGAAGCTGCCGCAGCCTAAGGCTGAACAACTTCTCTCGCGTATTTTTGTTTATTTCGATGGCCGCGTAGGCCGTCCCCCAATTCAGGAAATACAGCAATGTCTATCTCCCAAGACGATATCCTCAACGCCGTAGCTGAAATGTCGGTTCTGCAGGTTGTTGAGCTGATCAAAGCTTTCGAAGAAAAATTCGGCGTTTCCGCTGCCGCTGCTTCCGCTGGCCCAGCTGTTGCTGCTGTCGCTGCTGAAGAGCAAACCGAATTCAACGTCATGCTGCTGGAAGCTGGCGAGAAGAAAGTAAACGTGATCAAGGCAGTACGTGAACTGACCGGTCTGGGCCTGAAAGAAGCCAAGGCTGTAGTTGACGGCGCTCCAGCCCAGGTTCTGGAAGCAGTGTCGAAAGACGCCGCTGACAAAGCCAAAGCTGTTCTGGAAGAAGCAGGCGCTAAAGTCGAGCTGAAGTAAGCATCGACCTTGCGTCTCCAGCCCAAGCGTTAAGCTGAAGGCTGATGGCTGGTGGCTCTTGCCACCGGCCTTTTTCCGTTCTTGGCTGTCGACTCGGTCGCCGCCATTAACGTGCTGTAGCCACCCGATGCGGTGGTGCAAACCATGGGGTTTGCGAGATTTTCTGGCTGCTCCCGTCGGGAGGGCCAAACAAGCAGGTGACCAAGCTGGGGAACGCTGATGGCTTACTCATATACTGAGAAAAAACGTATCCGCAAGGACTTTAGCAAGTTGCCGGACGTCATGGATGTCCCGTACCTTCTGGCTATCCAGCTGGATTCGTATCGTGAATTCTTGCAGGCGGGAGCGACCAAAGATCAGTTCCGCGACGTGGGCCTGCATGCGGCCTTCAAATCCGTTTTCCCGATCATCAGCTACTCCGGCAATGCTGCGCTGGAGTACGTCGGTTATCGCCTGGGCGAACCGGCATTTGATGTCAAAGAATGCGTGTTGCGCGGTGTCACGTACGCCGTACCTTTGCGGGTAAAAGTCCGCCTGATCATTTTCGACAAAGAATCGTCGAACAAAGCGATCAAGGACATCAAAGAGCAAGAAGTCTACATGGGCGAAATCCCATTGATGACTGAGAACGGTACCTTCGTTATCAACGGTACCGAGCGTGTTATCGTTTCCCAGCTGCACCGTTCCCCGGGCGTGTTCTTCGACCACGACCGCGGCAAGACGCACAGCTCCGGCAAACTCCTGTACTCCGCGCGGATCATTCCGTACCGCGGTTCGTGGTTGGACTTCGAGTTCGACCCGAAAGACTGCGTGTTCGTGCGTATCGACCGTCGTCGCAAGCTGCCGGCCTCGGTACTGCTGCGTGCGCTCGGCTATACCACTGAGCAAGTGCTGGACGCTTTCTACACTACCAACGTATTCAGCCTGAAGGATGAAACCCTCAGCCTGGAGCTGATTGCTTCGCGTCTGCGTGGTGAAATTGCCGTACTGGACATCCAGGATGAAAAGGGCAAGGTCATTGTTGAAGCTGGCCGTCGTATTACTGCGCGCCACATCAACCAGATCGAAAAAGCCGGTATCAAGTCGTTGGACGTGCCTCTGGACTACGTCCTGGGTCGCACCACCGCTAAGGTTATTGTTCACCCGGCCACAGGCGAAATCCTGGCTGAGTGCAACACCGAGCTGAACACCGAGATCCTGGCAAAAATCGCCAAGGCTCAGGTCGTTCGCATCGAAACCCTGTATACCAACGATATCGACTGCGGTCCGTTCATCTCCGACACATTGAAGATCGACTCCACCAGCAACCAATTGGAAGCGCTGGTCGAGATCTATCGCATGATGCGTCCTGGCGAGCCACCAACCAAAGACGCTGCCGAAACCCTGTTCAACAACCTGTTCTTCAGCCCTGAGCGTTATGACCTGTCTGCGGTCGGCCGGATGAAGTTCAACCGTCGTATCGGTCGTACCGAGATCGAAGGTTCAGGCGTGCTGTGCAAGGAAGACATCGTTGCGGTCCTGAAGACTCTGGTCGACATCCGTAACGGCAAAGGCATTGTCGATGACATCGACCACCTGGGTAACCGTCGTGTTCGCTGCGTAGGCGAGATGGCCGAGAACCAGTTCCGCGTTGGCCTGGTACGTGTTGAGCGTGCGGTCAAAGAGCGTCTGTCGATGGCTGAAAGCGAAGGCCTGATGCCGCAAGACCTGATCAACGCCAAGCCAGTGGCTGCGGCGGTGAAAGAGTTCTTCGGTTCCAGCCAGCTCTCGCAGTTCATGGACCAGAACAACCCGCTCTCCGAGATCACCCACAAGCGCCGTGTTTCCGCACTGGGCCCGGGCGGTCTGACGCGTGAACGTGCAGGCTTTGAAGTTCGTGACGTACACCCGACGCACTATGGTCGTGTATGCCCGATCGAAACGCCGGAAGGTCCGAACATCGGTCTGATCAACTCCCTGGCTGCTTATGCGCGCACCAACCAGTATGGCTTCCTCGAGAGCCCGTACCGTGTGGTGAAAGACGCTCTGGTCACCGACGAGATCGTATTCCTGTCCGCCATCGAAGAAGCTGATCACGTGATCGCTCAGGCTTCGGCCACGATGAACGACAAGAAAGTCCTGATCGACGAGCTGGTAGCTGTTCGTCACTTGAACGAGTTCACCGTCAAGGCGCCGGAAGACGTCACCTTGATGGACGTATCGCCGAAGCAGGTAGTTTCGGTTGCTGCGTCGCTGATCCCGTTCCTGGAGCACGATGACGCCAACCGTGCGTTGATGGGTTCCAACATGCAGCGTCAAGCTGTACCCACCCTGCGTGCTGACAAGCCGCTGGTAGGTACCGGCATGGAGCGTAACGTAGCCCGTGACTCCGGCGTTTGCGTCGTGGCTCGTCGTGGCGGCGTGATCGACTCCGTTGATGCCAGCCGTATCGTGGTTCGTGTTGCCGATGACGAAGTTGAAACTGGCGAAGCCGGTGTCGACATCTACAACCTGACCAAATACACCCGCTCGAACCAGAACACCTGCATCAACCAGCGTCCGCTGGTACGTAAGGGTGATCGCGTTCAGCGCAGCGACATCATGGCTGACGGCCCGTCCACCGACATGGGTGAATTGGCACTGGGTCAGAACATGCGCATCGCGTTCATGGCATGGAACGGCTTCAACTTCGAAGACTCCATCTGCCTGTCCGAGCGTGTTGTTCAAGAAGACCGTTTCACCACGATCCACATTCAGGAACTGACCTGTGTGGCACGTGACACCAAGCTTGGGCCAGAAGAAATCACTGCAGACATCCCGAACGTGGGTGAAGCTGCACTGAACAAGCTGGACGAAGCCGGTATCGTTTACGTAGGTGCTGAAGTAGGCGCAGGCGACATCCTGGTTGGTAAGGTCACTCCGAAAGGCGAGACCCAGCTGACGCCGGAAGAAAAACTGCTGCGTGCCATCTTCGGTGAAAAAGCCAGCGACGTTAAAGACACCTCCCTGCGCGTACCTACCGGTACCAAGGGCACTGTCATCGACGTACAGGTCTTCACTCGTGATGGTGTTGAGCGTGATGCTCGTGCGCTGTCCATCGAGAAGACTCAACTCGACGAGATCCGCAAGGACCTGAACGAAGAGTTCCGTATCGTTGAAGGCGCGACCTTCGAACGTCTGCGTTCCGCGCTGGTAGGCCACAAGGCCGAAGGCGGCGCAGGCCTGAAAAAAGGTCAGGACATCACCGACGAAATCCTCGACGGTCTTGAGCACGGCCAGTGGTTCAAACTGCGCATGGCTGAAGATGCTCTGAACGAGCAGCTCGAGAAGGCCCAGGCCTACATCGTTGATCGCCGCCGTCTGCTGGACGACAAGTTCGAAGACAAGAAGCGCAAACTGCAGCAGGGCGATGACCTGGCTCCAGGCGTGCTGAAAATCGTCAAGGTTTACCTGGCAATCCGTCGCCGCATCCAGCCGGGCGACAAGATGGCCGGTCGTCACGGTAACAAGGGTGTGGTCTCCGTGATCATGCCGGTTGAAGACATGCCGCACGATGCCAATGGCACCCCGGTCGACGTCGTCCTCAACCCATTGGGCGTACCTTCGCGTATGAACGTTGGTCAGATCCTTGAAACCCACCTGGGCCTCGCGGCTAAAGGTTTGGGCGAGAAGATCAACCGTATGATCGAAGAGCAGCGCAAGGTTGCTGACCTGCGCAAGTTCCTGCACGAGATCTACAACGAGATCGGCGGCCGCAAAGAAGAGCTGGATACCTTCTCCGACCAGGAAATCCTGGATCTGGCGAAGAACCTGCGCGGCGGCGTTCCAATGGCTACCCCGGTGTTCGACGGTGCCAAGGAAAGCGAAATCAAGGCCATGCTGAAACTGGCAGATCTGCCAGAAAGCGGCCAGATGCAGCTGTTCGACGGCCGTACCGGCAACAAGTTTGAGCGCCCGGTTACTGTTGGCTACATGTACATGCTGAAGCTGAACCACTTGGTAGACGACAAGATGCACGCTCGTTCTACCGGTTCGTACAGCCTGGTTACCCAGCAGCCGCTGGGTGGTAAGGCTCAGTTCGGTGGTCAGCGTTTCGGGGAGATGGAGGTCTGGGCACTGGAAGCATACGGTGCTGCTTACACTCTGCAAGAAATGCTCACAGTGAAGTCGGACGATGTGAACGGTCGGACCAAGATGTACAAAAACATCGTGGACGGCGATCACCGTATGGAGCCGGGCATGCCCGAGTCTTTCAACGTGTTGATCAAAGAAATTCGTTCCCTCGGCATCGATATCGATCTGGAAACCGAATAACACGTGACGCGAATCGAGAGCGGGGCTGTTTAGCCCGCTCTCTGCTCCGCCAGGAGGAAAGGCCTTGAAAGACCTACTGAATTTGCTGAAAAACCAGGGTCAAGTCGAAGAGTTCGACGCCATCCGTATTGGATTGGCATCGCCTGAGATGATCCGTTCGTGGTCGTTCGGTGAAGTTAAAAAGCCGGAAACCATCAACTACCGTACGTTCAAACCTGAGCGTGACGGCCTGTTCTGCGCCAAGATCTTTGGCCCGGTAAAGGATTACGAGTGCCTGTGCGGTAAGTACAAGCGCTTGAAGCACCGTGGCGTTATCTGCGAGAAGTGCGGCGTTGAAGTTGCACTGGCCAAGGTTCGTCGTGAGCGCATGGCGCACATCGAACTGGCTTCGCCGGTTGCCCACATCTGGTTCCTGAAATCGCTGCCGTCCCGTATCGGCTTGCTGATGGACATGACCCTGCGTGATATCGAGCGCGTTCTCTATTTCGAGAGCTATGTCGTTATCGATCCAGGCATGACCACCCTTGAAAAAGGTCAGCTGCTGAACGACGAGCAGTACTTCGAAGCGCTGGAAGAGTTTGGCGACGATTTCGATGCCCGCATGGGTGCCGAAGCTGTCCGCGAACTGCTGCACGCTATCGACCTGGAGCACGAGATTGGCCGCCTGCGCGAAGAAATTCCGCAAACCAACTCGGAAACCAAGATCAAGAAGCTGTCCAAGCGTCTGAAGTTGATGGAAGCCTTCCAGGGTTCCGGCAACTTGCCAGAGTGGATGGTGCTGACCGTTCTGCCGGTTCTGCCGCCAGACCTGCGTCCGCTGGTACCGTTGGACGGTGGTCGTTTTGCGACGTCCGACCTTAACGACCTGTACCGCCGCGTGATCAACCGTAACAACCGCTTGAAGCGCCTGCTTGATCTGTCCGCTCCGGACATCATCGTGCGCAACGAAAAGCGTATGTTGCAGGAAGCTGTCGATGCCTTGCTCGACAACGGTCGTCGTGGCCGCGCTATCACCGGTTCCAACAAGCGTCCTCTGAAATCCCTGGCTGACATGATCAAGGGTAAGCAAGGTCGTTTCCGTCAGAACTTGCTCGGTAAGCGTGTTGACTACTCCGGTCGTTCGGTAATTACCGTAGGCCCGACCCTGCGTCTGCACCAGTGCGGTCTGCCTAAGAAGATGGCACTTGAGCTGTTCAAGCCATTCATCTTCGGCAAGCTGGAAATGCGCGGTCTCGCGACCACCATCAAAGCGGCCAAGAAAATGGTCGAGCGCGAACTGCCAGAGGTTTGGGACGTTCTCGCTGAAGTGATTCGCGAACACCCGGTTCTCCTCAACCGTGCACCGACCCTTCACCGTCTGGGTATCCAGGCGTTTGAACCGGTACTGATCGAAGGTAAGGCTATCCAGCTGCACCCTCTGGTCTGTGCTGCGTACAACGCCGACTTCGACGGCGACCAAATGGCCGTGCACGTACCGCTGACACTGGAAGCCCAGTTGGAAGCGCGTGCGTTGATGATGTCGACCAACAACATTCTGTCGCCAGCCAACGGTGAGCCAATCATCGTTCCGTCGCAGGACGTTGTATTGGGTCTGTACTACATGACGCGTGAAGCGATCAACGCCAAGGGCGAAGGTCGTGTATTCGCTGATCTGCAGGAAGTTGACCGTGTGTTCCGTGCCGGCGAAGCCGCACTGCACGCCAAGGTCAAAGTGCGGATCAACGAAACCGTCAATGACCGTGATGGCGGCAGCGTGACCAACACCCGTATCGTCGACACCACTGTCGGCCGTGCGCTGTTGTATCAAGTTGTGCCAAAAGGTCTGTCGTACGACGTTGTTAACTTGCCGATGAAGAAAAAGGCGATCTCCAAGCTGATCAACCAGTGCTACCGCGTGGTTGGTTTGAAAGAGACCGTGATCTTCGCTGACCAGTTGATGTACACAGGTTTTGCTTATTCGACCATTTCCGGCGTTTCGATCGGTGTTAACGACTTCGTTATCCCGGATGAAAAAGCCCAGATCATCGGTGCTGCTACCGATGAAGTGAAAGAGATCGAAAGCCAGTACGCATCCGGCCTGGTAACCCAGGGCGAGAAGTACAACAAAGTGATCGACCTTTGGTCCAAGGCCAACGACGAAGTGTCGAAGGCGATGATGGCTAACCTTTCGAAAGAAAAGGTTATCGACCGTCATGGTGTAGAAGTCGATCAAGAGTCGTTCAACTCGATGTACATGATGGCCGACTCGGGCGCACGGGGTTCTGCTGCGCAGATCCGTCAGCTCGCCGGTATGCGTGGCCTGATGGCCAAGCCGGACGGTTCTATCATCGAAACGCCGATCACTGCGAACTTCCGTGAAGGTTTGAGCGTACTTCAGTACTTCATCTCGACTCACGGTGCTCGTAAAGGTCTGGCGGATACCGCGTTGAAAACCGCTAACTCCGGTTACCTGACTCGCCGTCTGGTAGACGTTGCACAAGACTTGGTTGTGACTGAAGTCGACTGCGGTACCGAGCACGGTCTGCTGATGACTCCGCACATCGAAGGCGGCGACGTTGTAGAACCGTTGGGTGAGCGCGTACTGGGTCGAGTAATCGCCCGTGACGTATTCAAGCCAGGTACCGAGGAAATTATTGTTCCTGCAGGCACCCTGGTAGACGAGAAGTGGGTCGAGTTCATCGAACTCAACAGCATCGACGAAGTGATCGTTCGCTCGCCGATCAGCTGCGAAACCCGCTACGGCATCTGCGCCAAGTGCTACGGTCGTGACTTGGCTCGTGGTCACCAAGTGAACATCGGTGAAGCGGTCGGCGTTATCGCTGCCCAGTCCATCGGTGAACCGGGTACCCAGCTGACCATGCGTACGTTCCACATCGGTGGTGCGGCAAGCCGGACCTCTGCAGCCGACAGCGTTCAGGTGAAGAATGGCGGTACCGTCCGTCTGCACAACCTGAAACACGTTGAGCGAGTGGATGGCCACCTGGTTGCTGTGTCCCGTTCCGGTGAGCTGGCGATCGCTGATGACTACGGTCGTGAGCGTGAGCGCTACAAGCTGCCGTACGGTGCTGTGATTTCGGTTAAAGAAGGTGACAAGGTCGACGCTGGCGCAATCGTGGCTAAGTGGGACCCGCACACTCACCCAATCGTTACCGAAATGAAAGGTACCGTGACCTACGTGGGCATGGAAGAAGGCATCACGATCAAGCGTCAGACTGACGAATTGACCGGTATGACCAACATTGAAGTACTCGACGCCAAAGATCGTCCAGCTGCCGGCAAAGATATCCGTCCTGCCGTGAAGATGGTCGACGACAACGGCAAGGATCTGTTGCTGCCAGGCACTGACGTAATCGCTCAGTACTTCCTGCCAGCCAACGCCTTGGTCGGTGTGGCGGATGGTGCGAAGATCGCGATCGGTGATGTTATCGCGCGTATCCCGCAAGAAACTTCGAAAACCCGCGACATCACCGGTGGTCTGCCGCGTGTTGCCGACTTGTTCGAAGCTCGTCGTCCGAAAGAAGCGTCGATTCTGGCTGAAGTCAGCGGCACCATCGCGTTCGGTAAAGAGACCAAAGGCAAGCGCCGTCTGGTTATTACCCCGAACGACGGTAGCGATCCGTACGAAGAGCTGATTCCGAAGTGGCGTCACCTGAACGTGTTCGAAGGCGAACAGGTAAACCGCGGCGAAGTTATCTCCGACGGCCCAAGCGATCCACACGACATCCTGCGTCTGCTGGGTGTGAGTGCGCTGGCCAAGTACATCGTTAACGAGATCCAGGACGTTTACCGCCTGCAAGGCGTGAAGATCAACGATAAGCACATCGAGACCATCCTGCGTCAGATGCTGCGTAAAGTTGAAATCGCTGAGTCCGGCGATTCCAGTTTCATCAAGGGCGACCAGATGGAACTGACTCACGTACTGGTAGAGAACGAACGTCTGGGCGCGGAAGACAAGTTTGTCTCCAAGTTCACTCGTGTGTTGCTGGGTATCACCAAGGCGTCGTTGTCCACTGAGTCGTTCATCTCGGCGGCCTCCTTCCAGGAGACCACTCGCGTACTGACCGAAGCAGCGGTAACCGGCAAGCGCGATTACCTGCGCGGCCTGAAAGAAAACGTGGTCGTGGGTCGTCTGATCCCGGCAGGTACCGGTTTGGCTTACCACAGCGAGCGCAAGCGCCGCCGTGATGCTGACAAGCCGTTGCGCGTAAGCGCCAGTGAAGTGGAAGCTGCACTGACCGAAGCACTGAACTCAAGCGGTAACTGAGTTCTGCACTAGATAAGTCCGGGCCCTGGCAGCCCCATTCGTCGGAACGAGGCAAATTTGCCCCGGTTCGACGAGAGGGGAGGTCGGGGCCTTGCCTTGACTGGGGGCAAGATCCTCTTTAGACTCTTGTACCCCTAAATTTGGCGGGAATTCGTTCCTGCCATTTTGCTTTTCTTGCAAGACAATAGCGTCGCAAGACAACAGTGGAGCTAGTAGATGGCAACTATCAACCAGCTGGTACGTCAGCCGCGTAAGCGTATCGTCGAGAAATCCGACGTGCCTGCGCTGCAGAACTGCCCGCAACGTCGTGGCGTATGCACTCGCGTGTATACCACTACGCCGAAAAAACCTAACTCGGCACTGCGTAAAGTATGCCGTGTGCGCCTGACCAACGGTTTCGAGGTTTCCTCGTACATCGGTGGTGAAGGTCACAACCTGCAAGAGCACAGCGTGGTACTGATCCGCGGCGGTCGTGTAAAAGACTTGCCAGGTGTTCGTTACCACACCGTACGCGGCTCCTTGGATACTTCCGGCGTTAAAGGTCGTAACCAGGGTCGTTCGAAGTACGGTACCAAGAAGCCTAAGTAGTAGCGGCTTTTTGCAAAACTGAATCATCTTATTTTCTGAGTCGATAAGAGTAAGGTCGGAGGCGTCCCGAAAGGGCACCGATTCCGAGCGAACCTGAAGACCGTTTGAGGGCTTATCCATGCCAAGAAGACGCGTAGCAGCCAAGCGCGAAGTGCTTGACGATCCAAAATACGGAAGCCAAATTCTGGCCAAGTTCATGAACCACGTGATGGAAAGCGGCAAGAAAGCCGTTGCCGAGCGTATCGTTTATGGCGCGCTGGAAAAGGTTAAAGAACGCAAGAACAGCGACCCCCTGGAAATCTTCGAGAAAGCTCTCGACGCCATCGCTCCGCTGGTCGAAGTGAAGTCGCGCCGTGTAGGCGGTGCTACTTACCAGGTTCCGGTTGAAGTTCGTCCGTCCCGTCGTAACGCCCTGGCAATGCGCTGGTTGGTAGACTTCGCCCGTAAGCGTGGCGAGAAGTCTATGGCTCTGCGTTTGGCCGGCGAGTTGTTGGACGCTGCTGAAGGTAAAGGTGCTGCTGTTAAGAAGCGTGAAGACGTGCACCGTATGGCTGAAGCTAACAAAGCTTTCTCGCACTACCGCTTCTAATCTTAGCTTCACTAATTTTGCGAGGGCTTTATGGCTCGTACTACTCCGATTAGCCGCTACCGTAACATCGGTATCGTTGCTCACGTGGATGCTGGTAAAACCACCACCACTGAGCGCGTACTGTTTTACACCGGCAAAAGTCACAAAATGGGCGAGGTGCATGACGGCGCCGCGACCACAGACTGGATGGTTCAGGAGCAGGAGCGTGGTATTACCATTACTTCTGCTGCTATTACCGCCTTCTGGAAGGGTTCCGAGAAGCAGTACAAAGACGAGCACCGTTTCAACGTAATCGATACCCCAGGCCACGTAGACTTCACCATTGAAGTTGAGCGTTCCCTGCGCGTACTCGACGGCGCTGTCGTTGTGTTCTGCGGCACCTCGGGTGTTGAGCCTCAGTCGGAAACCGTATGGCGTCAAGCCAACAAATACGGCGTTCCACGTCTTGTTTACGTAAACAAGATGGACCGTGCTGGTGCCAACTTCCTGCGCGTGATCGGTCAGATCAAGCAACGTCTGGGTCACACCCCAGTGCCAATCCAGTTGGCTATCGGTTCCGAAGACAACTTCCAAGGCCAGATCGATCTGCTGACCATGGAAGCGGTTTACTGGAACGACGCTGACAAAGGTATGGTTCCTGTTCGCAAGCCTATCCCTGCAGAGTTGCAGGAACTGGCTGACGAGTGGCGCAACAACATGGTTGAAGCTGCGGCTGAAGCCAACGAAGAGCTGATGAACAAGTACCTCGAAGGTGAAGAGCTCACCAACGTGGAAATCAAGGCTGCTCTGCGTCAGCGTACTATTGCTGGTGAGATCGTCTTGGCTGTTTGCGGTTCCTCGTTCAAGAACAAGGGTGTTCCCCTGGTTCTCGATGCTGTGATCGACTATCTGCCAGCACCTGTTGATATTCCTGCCATCAAGGGTACCGACCCGGATGACGAGACTATCGAACTGGAGCGTCATGCAGACGACGCAGAACCGTTCTCCGCTCTGGCATTTAAAATTGCCACTGACCCATTCGTGGGTACCTTGACCTTCGTCCGTGTTTACTCGGGCGTGTTGAACTCCGGCGACGGCGTGATCAACTCGGTTAAAGGCAAGAAAGAGCGCGTGGGTCGTATGGTGCAAATGCACGCAAACGCCCGTGAAGAAATCAAGGAGGTGCGCGCTGGTGACATCGCGGCCTTGATCGGCATGAAGGACGTCACCACTGGTGAAACTTTGTGCAACGCTGACAAGCCAATCATCCTGGTTCGCATGGACTTCCCGGAGCCGGTTATTTCGGTTGCCGTAGAGCCTAAGACCAAGGATGACCAGGAAAAAATGGGTATCGCTCTGGGCAAGCTTGCTCAGGAAGATCCATCTTTCCGCGTCAAAACTGATGAAGAGACTGGTCAAACGATCATCTCCGGCATGGGCGAGTTGCACCTGGACATCCTGGTTGACCGGATGCGCCGTGAGTTCAACGTCGAAGCCAACATCGGTAAGCCTCAGGTTTCCTATCGTGAGCGAATCACGAAGAACTGTGAAATCGAAGGCAAGTTCGTTCGTCAGTCCGGCGGTCGTGGTCAGTTCGGTCACTGCTGGATCCGTTTTGCTCCTGCTGACGAAGGTCAGGAAGGTCTGCAATTCGTGAACGAAGTAGTAGGTGGTGTTGTTCCTAAGGAATACATCCCTGCTATCCAGAAGGGTATCGAAGAGCAGATGAAGAACGGTGTTGTTGCCGGCTATCCGCTGATCGGCCTGAAAGCAACCGTTTTTGACGGTTCTTACCACGACGTCGACTCCAACGAGATGGCGTTTAAGGTGGCTGCTTCCATGGCAACCAAGCAACTGGCCCAGAAGGGCGGTGGTGAGTTGCTTGAGCCAATCATGGCGGTAGAAGTTGTTACACCTGAAGACTATATGGGTGATGTCATGGGCGACCTTAACCGTCGTCGCGGCATGATCTTGGGTATGGAAGACACGGTTTCCGGCAAAGTGATTCGCGCCGAGGTTCCGTTGGGTGAGATGTTCGGTTATGCGACCGACGTTCGCTCCATGTCCCAGGGTCGCGCAAGCTACTCTATGGAATTCAAAAAATACAACACAGCTCCGGCGCACATCGCTGAAACTGTATCCAAAAAACAAGGCTGATTCAGTCCTTTAGGCAAGGAGTTAATTGTCGTGGCTAAAGAAAAATTTGATCGTTCCCTACCGCACGTCAACGTTGGCACTATCGGTCACGTTGACCACGGTAAAACCACTCTGACTGCTGCTCTGACTCGCGTTTGCTCCGAAGTATTCGGTTCTGCAATCGTTGATTTCGATAAAATCGACAGCGCACCAGAAGAGAAAGCTCGTGGTATCACCATCAACACCGCGCACGTTGAATACAACTCGCTGATCCGTCACTACGCTCACGTTGACTGCCCAGGTCACGCTGACTATGTGAAGAACATGATCACCGGTGCTGCCCAGATGGACGGCGCGATCCTGGTTTGCTCGGCCGCTGATGGTCCGATGCCACAAACCCGTGAGCACATCCTGCTGTCCCGTCAGGTAGGCGTTCCGTACATCGTGGTTTACCTGAACAAGGCTGACCTGGTAGACGACGCTGAGCTGCTGGAACTGGTTGAGATGGAAGTGCGCGATCTGCTGAGCACTTACGACTTCCCAGGCGACGACACTCCGATCATCATCGGTTCTGCTCGTATGGCTCTGGAAGGCAAAGACGACAACGAAATGGGCACCACGTCCGTTCGTAAACTGGTTGAGACTCTGGACAGCTACATCCCAGATCCAGTCCGTGTTATCGACAAGCCGTTCCTGATGCCAATCGAAGACGTATTCTCGATCTCCGGTCGTGGTACTGTTGTGACTGGTCGTATCGAGCGCGGTATCGTTAAGGTTCAAGATCCACTGGAAATCGTTGGTCTGCGTGACACTACCGTCACCACCTGCACCGGTGTTGAAATGTTCCGTAAGCTGCTCGACGAAGGTCGTGCTGGCGAGAACTGCGGCGTTCTGCTGCGTGGTACCAAGCGTGACGACGTTGAGCGTGGCCAGGTTCTGGTCAAGCCAGGTTCGGTTAAGCCGCACACCAAGTTCGAAGCTGAAGTGTATGTGCTGAGCAAAGAAGAAGGCGGTCGCCACACTCCGTTCTTCAAAGGCTACCGTCCACAGTTCTACTTCCGTACTACTGACGTGACTGGTAACTGCGAGCTGCCGGAAGGCGTTGAGATGGTAATGCCAGGCGACAACATCAAAATGGTTGTCACCCTGATCAAAACCATCGCAATGGAAGACGGTCTGCGTTTCGCTATCCGCGAAGGCGGCCGTACCGTTGGTGCTGGTGTTGTAGCTAAAATCATCGAGTAATTATCTCTTCTGGGATAGCTCGGTTTTTTTGAGAAGGCCCCCGCTTAGCGGGGGCCTTTTTTATTGGGTTGACACCTATCTGGGGCGTCTATAGAATTGCGCCTCCTTTTAACGGGCGTATTGCGCTCGCTGGGAATAGCAGCCGGAGTCTGAAATCCAATGCAAAATCAGCAAATCCGTATCAGGTTGAAGGCTTTTGACCATCGCCTGATCGACCAATCCACCCAGGAAATCGTGGAAACCGCGAAACGTACTGGTGCTCAAGTGCGTGGTCCAATTCCACTGCCTACCCGTAAAGAGCGGTTCACCGTTCTGGTCTCCCCGCACGTCAACAAAGACGCGCGTGACCAGTACGAGATCCGTACTCATAAGCGCGTACTGGACATCGTCCAGCCAACGGATAAAACCGTTGATGCACTTATGAAGCTCGATCTGGCGGCCGGTGTGGAAGTACAGATCAGCCTCGGCTAAGACTTGGGTCTTAGTCGTGTAACGCTCTGAAATGGGCGGCCATAGCGGGTGAAAGCCCCGTACACTCATGAGGTTTACAACATGACTATTGGTGTAGTCGGTCGTAAATGCGGTATGACCCGTATTTTCACCGAAGAAGGTGTCTCCATTCCGGTTACGGTCATTGAGATCGAACCGAATCGCGTCACCCAGTTCAAAACTGAAGAGACCGATGGCTATCGTGCAGTGCAAGTCACTGTCGGCGAGCGTCGTGCTTCGCGCGTGACTGCTGCTCAAGCAGGTCACTTCGCTAAAGCAAACGTTGCAGCTGGTCGCACTGTTATGGAGTTCCGTCTCGAAGACGGCGACTACCAGGCTGGCGATCTGATCAACGCTGAAATCTTCGCCGCTGGTCAACTGGTTGATGTAACCGGTCAGTCCAAAGGTAAAGGCTTCCAGGGTACGATCAAGCGTTGGAATTTCCGTGGCCAAGACAACACTCACGGTAACTCCGTTTCCCACCGCGTCCCGGGCTCTATTGGCCAGTGCCAGACTCCTGGTCGTGTATTCAAGGGCAAAAAAATGTCCGGTCATATGGGCGCTGAGCGCGTGACCGTGCAGTCCCTCGAAGTAGTGCGCGTCGACGCTGAACGCAATCTGTTGTTGGTCAAGGGTGCTGTTCCTGGCGCTACTGGCGGCAACCTGGTTGTACGTCCAGCGGCCAAGGCTCGCGGTTAAGGGGAAGCTGACATGCAATTAAATGTAAATGACGCTCAAGCGATCGAAGTTTCCGAACTGACGTTTGGCGGCGAGTTCAACGAGACGCTGGTTCACCAAGCAGTCGTGGCCTACATGGCCGGCGGCCGTCAAGGTAGCAAGCAGCAAAAGACCCGTTCCGACGTTCGTGGTGGCGGTAAGCGCCCTTGGCGTCAGAAAGGTACTGGCCGTGCTCGTGCCGGTACTATCCGTAGCCCAATCTGGCGTGGCGGCGGTACCACTTTCGCAGCTCGTCCACAGGATCACTCGCAGAAGCTCAACAAGAAGATGTACCGCGCAGCTCTGCGCTCCATCCTTGCTGAACTCGTGCGTACTGACCGTCTGGTCGTGGTTCAGGATTTCGCTGTTGAGAGTCCAAAAACCAAAGATCTGCTGGGCAAACTGAACAACATGAGCCTGACCGACGTTTTGATCGTGTCGGAAGCTGTTGATCAGAACCTGTACCTGGCTGCTCGCAACCTGCCACACGTTGATGTACGTGACGTGCAAGGTTCCGATCCAGTTAGTCTGATCGCATACGACAAGGTGTTGATCACCGTGTCGGCCGTGAAGAAATTCGAGGAGCTGCTGGGATGAACCAGGAACGCGTATTTAAAGTTCTGCTTGGCCCGCACGTTTCCGAAAAGGCTACGGTTCTGGCTGACAAGAAAGGCCAGTTCGTTTTCAAGGTTGCAACTGACGCAACCAAGCTGGAAATCAAGAAGGCCGTCGAAAGCCTGTTCAGCGTGAAAGTAGAGCGTGTTACTACCCTGAATGTTCTGGGTAAGAGCAAGCGCACTGCTCGCGGTCTGGGCAAGCGTAATGACTGGAAGAAGGCAGTTATCTCCCTTCAGCCAGGCCAAGATCTCGATTTCAGCAGCAGTGCTGAGTAAGGAAGGGGTGCATCATGGCAATCGTTAAATGCAAACCGACTTCCCCTGGCCGCCGTTTTGTGGTCAAGGTGGTCAACCAGGAGCTGCATAAAGGCGCTCCTCACGCACCGCTGCTCGAGAAAAAATCGAAGACTGGTGGTCGTAACAACAATGGTCGTATTACCACTCGTCACATCGGTGGTGGCCATAAGCAGCATTATCGTCTGGTCGATTTCCGTCGCAACGACAAAGATGGCATCTCCGCCACTGTCGAGCGTATTGAATACGATCCAAACCGTACTGCTCACATCGCACTGCTGCTGTACGCAGATGGCGAGCGTCGCTACATCATCGCCCCTAAAGGCGTGAGTGCTGGTGACCAGCTGATCGCAGGTGCCTTGGCGCCGATCAAGCCGGGCAACGCTCTGCAACTGCGCAACATTCCAGTTGGTAGCACCGTACACGGCATCGAATTGAAGCCAGGTAAAGGCGCGCAAATCGCTCGTTCCGCTGGTGCTTCGGCTCAGCTGATCGCTCGTGAAGGTGTCTACGTGACCCTGCGTCTGCGTTCTGGTGAGATGCGTAAAGTGCTGGCTGAATGCCGCGCGACCCTGGGCGAAGTCTCGAACTCCGAGCACAGCCTGCGTTCGCTGGGTAAAGCTGGTGCCAAACGCTGGCGTGGCGTTCGCCCAACCGTTCGTGGTGTTGCCATGAACCCGGTTGACCACCCACACGGTGGTGGTGAAGGTCGTACCTCTGGTGGTCGTCATCCGGTATCGCCATGGGGCTTCCCGACTAAGGGCGCGAAGACTCGTGGTAATAAGCGTACCGACAAAATGATCGTCCGTCGTCGCAAGTAAATAGAGGGATACGACAGTGCCACGTTCTCTGAAAAAAGGTCCTTTTATTGATCTTCACCTACTGAAGAAGATCGAAGTGGCGGCGGAAAAGAACGATCGCAAACCAGTTAAGACCTGGTCGCGTCGTTCGATGATCCTGCCACAAATGGTCGGTTTGACCATCGCTGTACACAACGGTCGCTTGCACGTCCCAGTTCTCGTGAACGAAGACATGGTCGGCCACAAACTAGGCGAGTTTGCCGGTACCCGCACTTATCGTGGGCACGTGGCAGACAAGAAAGCCAAGCGTTAAGGGGTTAGGAAATGGAAGTAGCCGCTAAGTTGTCGGGCGCTCGAATCTCCGCCCAGAAAGCCCGCTTGGTCGCCGACCAGATCCGCGGGAAGAAGGTGGGCGAAGCGCTCAACCTGTTGGCTTTCAGCAGTAAGAAAGCCGCCGAGATCATGAAGAAAGTGCTGGAGTCGGCCGTAGCCAACGCCGAGCATAACGAAGGCGCAGACGTTGATGACCTGAAGGTCAGCACCGTGTTCGTCAACGAAGGGCGTTCGCTGAAGCGCATCATGCCACGTGCCAAAGGCCGTGCTGATCGCATCGTCAAGCGGTCTTGCCATATCACTGTCAAGGTTGCTGACAAGTAACGGAGTCGAAGAGATGGGTCAGAAAGTACATCCCATTGGCATTCGCCTGGGAATCGTCAAGGAGCACACCTCCGTCTGGTACGCAGACGGTCGGACTTATGCGGACTATTTGTTCGCTGATCTGAAGGTGCGTGAGTATCTCCAAGACAAACTAAAAAGCGCGTCCGTAAGCCGTATCGATATCCATCGTCCGGCGCAAACTGCACGTATCACCATCCACACCGCTCGTCCAGGTATCGTTATCGGGAAGAAAGGTGAAGATGTTGAGAAACTGCGTCAGGACCTGACCAAGCAAATGGGTGTGCCTGTGCACATCAATATCGAAGAGATCCGTAAGCCGGAGCTCGACGGTATGCTGGTTGCGCAGAGCGTAGCTCAGCAGCTGGAGCGTCGCGTAATGTTCCGTCGCGCTATGAAGCGCGCTGTACAGAACGCCATGCGCATTGGTGCCAAAGGCATCAAAATCCAAGTGAGCGGTCGTCTCGGCGGTGCTGAAATCGCACGTACTGAATGGTATCGCGAAGGTCGTGTGCCACTGCACACCCTGCGTGCCGACATCGACTATGCCAACTACGAAGCTCACACCACTTACGGTGTGATCGGTGTAAAGGTTTGGATCTTCAAAGGCGAAGTAATTGGTGGTCGCCAAGAAGAACTGAAACCACAAGCACCAGCGCCTCGTAAAAAAGCTGCTAAGTAAGGGGTACGCCAAATGTTGCAACCTAAGCGTACGAAGTTCCGCAAGCAGATGACAGGCCACAACCGTGGTCTGGCTCAGCGCGGTAGCAAAGTCAGCTTCGGCGAGTTCGCGCTGAAGTCTGTAGCTCGTGGTCGTCTCACCGCTCGTCAGATCGAGTCAGCGCGTCGTGCTCTGACCCGTCACGTAAAACGTGGCGGCAAGATCTGGATCCGTGTATTCCCGGACAAGCCGATCTCCAAAAAACCTCTCGAGGTTCGGATGGGTAAAGGTAAGGGTAACGTGGAATACTGGGTAGCCCAGATTCAGCCAGGTAAAGTCCTGTATGAAATCGAGGGTGTTTCTGAAGAGCTGGCGCGTGAGGCTTTCGCCCTGGCTGCTGCAAAGCTGCCGCTCGCCACCTCCTTTGTTAAACGGACGGTGATGTGATGAAAGCGAATGAACTTCGTGAAAAATCCGCACAGCAGCTGAACGAGCAACTGCTCGGCCTGCTGCGCGACCAGTTCAATCTGCGTATGCAGAAAGCAACTGGCCAGTTGGGGCAGTCTCATCTGCTCTCGCAAGTTAAGCGTGACATTGCTCGCGTGAAGACTGTGCTCAACCAGCAGGCAGGTAAGTGATCATGGCTGAAGCCGAAAAGACTGTCCGTACGCTGACTGGCCGTGTTGTCAGCGACAAGATGGACAAAACCATCACCGTTTTGATCGAGCGTCGCGTTAAGCACCCGATCTACGGTAAATATGTTAAGCGTTCGACTAAGCTGCACGCGCACGACGAAACCAACCAGTGCCACATCGGCGACAAAGTCACTATTCGTGAAACTCGTCCGCTGGCCAAGACCAAGTCTTGGGCGCTGGTTGATGTTCTCGAACGCGCTGTGGAAGTCTAAGGACTAGGGGTCGGAGAAATTATATGATTCAGACTCAATCCATGCTCGATGTGGCCGATAACAGCGGCGCTCGCCGCGTTATGTGCATCAAGGTGCTGGGTGGCTCCCATCGTCGTTACGCTGGTATCGGTGACATCATCAAAGTTACCGTGAAGGAAGCAATTCCTCGCGGTAAAGTGAAAAAAGGCCAAGTGATGACTGCTGTTGTAGTCCGCACTCGTCACGGCGTACGCCGTGCTGATGGCTCCATTATCCGCTTTGATGGCAACGCTGCTGTTCTTCTGAACAACAAGCAAGAGCCGATCGGCACCCGTATCTTTGGGCCAGTGACCCGTGAACTTCGTACTGAGAAGTTCATGAAGATCGTCTCGCTCGCCCCAGAAGTGCTGTAAGGAGATCCGACATGCAAAAGATTCGTCGTGACGACGAGATCATCGTGATCGCCGGCAAAGACAAAGGTAAGCGCGGTAAGGTGCTTAAGGTTCTCGCTAATAACCGTCTGGTTATCGGTGGTCTGAACCTGGTTAAGCGTCATACCAAGCCTAACCCGATGTCGGGCGTACAAGGCGGTATCGTCGAAAAAGAAGCTCCACTGGACGCTTCTAACGTCGCCATTTTCAACGGCGAAACCAACAAGGCTGACCGCGTTGGTTTCAAAGTAGAAGATGGCAAGAAAATTCGTGTCTTCAAGTCGACCCAAAAAGCGGTTGATGCTTGAACACTGCTAGGT
Organism: Pseudomonas sp. QC2; assembly: GCF_002859085.1. Taxonomy (NCBI): domain Bacteria; kingdom Pseudomonadati; phylum Pseudomonadota; class Gammaproteobacteria; order Pseudomonadales; family Pseudomonadaceae; genus Pseudomonas; species Pseudomonas sp. QC2. The sequence goes on along the minus strand of NZ_PKKS01000004.1, from coordinate 299,152 downwards.
AGAAGACCATGGCACGACTAAAAGAGATTTACTGGAAAGAAATCGCACCGAAACTTAAGGAAGAACTTAAGCTTTCGAACGTGATGGAAGTTCCACGCGTTACCAAAATCACCCTGAACATGGGTCTTGGCGAAGCGGTCGGCGACAAAAAAGTCATCGAACACGCTGTAGCTGACCTGGAAAAGATCACCGGTCAAAAAGTCGTTGTGACTTACGCTCGGAAATCCATCGCTGGCTTTAAAGTCCGTGAAGGTTGGCCGATCGGCGTCAAAGTGACTCTGCGCCGTGAGCGTATGTACGAATTCCTGGATCGTCTGCTGTCGATCTCCCTGCCTCGGGTTCGCGACTTCCGCGGCCTGAATGCCAAGTCCTTCGATGGTCGTGGCAACTACAGCATGGGCGTGAAAGAGCAGATCATCTTCCCGGAAATCGACTACGACAAGATCGATGCTCTCCGCGGTCTGGACATCACCCTGACCACCACTGCCAAGAACGATGATGAAGGTCGCGCCCTGCTGCGTGCTTTCAAATTCCCGTTCCGCAACTGATTGGAGTAGGACCATGGCCAAGATGAGCATGAAAAACCGCGAGCTGAAGCGTCAGCTCACGGTTGCCAAGTACGCCAAGAAGCGTGCAGCACTGAAAGCAATCATCGTTGATCTGAACGCAAGTCCAGAAGCGCGTTGGGAAGCTACAGTTGCCCTGCAGAAGCAGCCACGTGACGCAAGCGCTTCGCGCATGCGTAACCGCTGCCGCCTGACCGGTCGTCCACACGGCGTTTACCGCAAGTTCGGCCTCGGCCGTAACAAACTGCGTGAAGCGGCAATGCGTGGTGACGTACCAGGTCTGGTTAAAGCCAGCTGGTAAGTACTTTCAACGTCCGGGTGGTCTGAGTCGCAAGATACTGACCGCCGGTGACCTTGAATCTGGAACAAGCCCCTTTTGGGGCTTGTTTCATTTCCGTAGTGTGTCTAAAATACGCGGCTCGCCTGAGCCCGTGTTTTTTACGCTCGGAGATTCTCGGCGACATATGTAGCCGCAAGGCTAATTTTTTTGTATTAGGAGCGTCTAGCCCATGAGTATGCAGGACCCGTTAGCGGACATGCTAACTCGTATCCGTAATGCCCAGATGGCTGAAAAGTCCGTCGTAAGCATGCCATCTTCCAAGTTGAAGGTAGCTGTTGCCAAAGTCCTGAAAGACGAAGGCTACATTGCGGGTTATCAGATCAGCAGCGAAACCAAGCCACTGCTGTCCATCGAGCTGAAGTACTTCGAAGGCCGTTCGGTCATCGAGGAAGTGAAGCGCGTTAGCCGTCCAGGCCTGCGTCAGTACAAGTCCGCCGAAGATCTGCCGAAAGTTCGTGGCGGTCTGGGTGTGTCTATCGTCTCCACCAACAAAGGTGTGATGACGGATCGTGCTGCGCGCGCTGCCGGTGTCGGCGGCGAAGTTCTTTGCACTGTGTTCTAAGGGGGGATAAGCATGTCACGCGTCGCTAAGAACCCCGTTAAGCTGCCAGCCGGTGTCGAAGTCAAATTCGCAGGCCAACAGCTTTCGGTGAAGGGTGCCAAGGGTACTCTTGAACTGAACATCCATTCGTCCGTTGAGATCGTTGAAGAAGCTGGTGAGCTGCGTTTCGCTGCTCGCAATGGCGATCAACAAACTCGCGCAATGGCCGGTACCACGCGTGCGTTGGTAAACAACATGGTCCAAGGCGTAAGCCAAGGCTTCGAGCGTAAGCTCCAGCTGGTCGGTGTTGGTTACAAAGCGCAAGCAAAAGGCACGGTTTTGAACCTGGCCCTTGGCTTCTCGCACCCAGTGGATTACGAACTGCCGGAAGGCATCACCGCTGAGACCCCTAGCCAAACCGATATCCTGATCAAGGGCATCGATAAGCAGCTGGTAGGTCAGGTGGCCGCTGAGATCCGCGACTTCCGTCCACCAGAGCCGTACAAAGGCAAAGGTGTGCGCTACGCGGACGAAGTCGTCCGTCGTAAAGAAGCCAAGAAGAAGTAGGGCATAGCAAATGACCGACAAAAAAGTTACTCGACTGCGTCGCGCTCGCAAAGCACGCCTGAAAATGCACGAACTCGAAGTCGTGCGTCTCTGCGTGTATCGCTCGTCGCAGCACATCTACGCCCAGGTCATCTCGGCCGACGGCAACAAAGTCCTGGCAAGCGCCTCGACTTTGGATAAAGAACTGCGTGATGGTGCCACTGGCAACATCGACGCGGCCACAAAGGTTGGCCAGCTGGTCGCTACGCGTGCTAAGGCCGCCGGCGTCTCGCAAGTGGCTTTCGACCGCTCTGGCTTCAAGTACCACGGTCGCGTGAAAGCGCTGGCTGATGCTGCTCGTGAAGCTGGGCTGGAGTTCTAAGTTATGTCAAATAACGACCAAAAGCGCGACGAAGGCTACATTGAGAAGCTGGTTCAAGTTAACCGCGTAGCCAAAACCGTTAAAGGCGGCCGTATCTTCACTTTCACCGCGTTGACCGTGGTAGGTGATGGTAAAGGGCGTGTTGGCTTCGGCCGTGGCAAGTCACGTGAAGTGCCTGCTGCGATCCAGAAGGCAATGGAAGCTGCTCGTCGCAACATGATCCAAGTTGATCTGAACGGCACCACTCTGCAGTACGCAATGAAATCCGCCCATGGCGCTTCCAAGGTGTACATGCAGCCTGCTTCTGAGGGTACCGGTATCATCGCTGGCGGCGCTATGCGTGCTGTCCTCGAAGTGGCTGGTGTTCAGAACGTTCTGGCCAAGTGCTACGGCTCGACTAACCCGGTAAACGTGGTTCACGCCACTTTCAAAGGTTTGAAAGCTATGCAATCTCCTGAGTCCATCGCTGCCAAGCGTGGTCTGACTGTCAAGGAGATCTTCTGATCATGGCTACCGTTAAAGTAACGCTGATCAAAAGCATGACCGGCCGCATCCCTAACCACAAACTGTGCGTTAAAGGTTTGGGTCTGCGTCGCATCGGTCACACTGTAGAAGTCCAGGATACTCCCGAGAATCGCGGGATGATCAACAAGGCTTACTACATGCTGCGTGTAGAGGGTTAATCGATGAAACTCAATGATCTGAGTCCAGCGCCGGGTTCCCGTCGCGAAAAGCATCGTCCGGGCCGTGGTATCGGTAGCGGTTTGGGTAAGACTGGTGGCCGTGGCCACAAAGGTCAAACCTCCCGCTCCGGTGGCACCATCGCTCCAGGCTTTGAAGGCGGTCAACAGCCGCTGCATCGTCGCCTGCCTAAGTTCGGTTTCGTATCCCTGAAAGCTATGGATCGCGCAGAAGTGCGTCTGTCCGAGCTGGCTAAAGTGGAAGGCGACATCGTTACTGTGCAGACCCTGAAAGATGCCAACGTGATCAACGTCAACGTACAGCGTGTGAAAATCATGCTGTCCGGTGAAGTGACTCGCGCTGTCACTATCGGCAAGGGAATCGGCGCCACCAAAGGTGCGCGTTCGGCTATCGAAGCAGCTGGCGGCAAGTTCGAGGAATAAATGGCTAAGCAAGGTGCTCTCTCAGCGCTCGGCAAAGGCGGTATGTCTGAACTTTGGGCTCGTCTGCGTTTTCTGTTCCTGGCGATTATCGTCTACCGAATAGGCGCACACATCCCGGTTCCAGGTATCAACCCGGACCGACTCGCAGACCTGTTTCGACAGAATGAGGGGACCATTCTTAGCTTGTTCAACATGTTTTCCGGCGGCGCGCTGGAACGGATGAGCATCTTTGCACTGGGGATCATGCCGTACATCTCGGCATCGATCATCATGCAGCTGATGACCGCCGTCAGCCCGCAGCTGGAGCAGTTGAAGAAGGAAGGTGAAGCTGGCCGTCGCAAGATTAGCCAGTACACCCGCTACGGCACTGTCATCCTCGCCCTGGTTCAAGCTATCGGCATGTCCGTTGGCTTGGCGGGGCAGGGTGTTGCGTTCACTGGTGACTTTGGCTTCCATTTCGTCGCGGTATCCACGTTTGTGGCTGGTGCGATGTTCATGATGTGGCTGGGTGAGCAGATTACTGAGCGTGGTGTTGGTAACGGTATCTCGATGTTGATTTTCGCAGGTATCGTCGCCGGTCTTCCGAGAGCAATCGGGCAGTCTTTCGAGTCTGCGCGTCAGGGTGATATCAATATTTTCGCCCTGGTTGCCATCGGTTTGCTGGCAGTAGCGATTATCGGTTTTGTGGTGTTCATTGAGCGTGGCCAGCGTCGTATTGCTGTTCACTACGCCAAGCGTCAGCAGGGCCGTAAGGTCTTTGCTGCGCAGACCAGCCACTTGCCGCTGAAAGTGAATATGGCCGGTGTTATTCCGGCAATTTTCGCGAGCAGCATTTTGCTGTTTCCGGCTTCGTTGGGTACCTGGTTTGGTCAGTCTGAAAATATGGGCTGGCTGCAGGACCTCTCTCAGTCGATCGCTCCTGGTCAGCCGTTGAATATTCTGCTGTTTAGTGCAGGGATTATTTTCTTCTGCTTCTTCTATACGGCGTTGATGTTCAATCCGAAAGACGTAGCGGAAAACCTGAAGAAGTCCGGTGCCTTTATTCCGGGCATCCGTCCAGGTGAGCAGTCTGCGCGCTACATTGATGGCGTTCTGACTCGTTTGACCCTGTTCGGTGCTCTATATATGACGGCCGTGTGCTTGCTTCCCCAGTTCCTGGTGGTTGCAGCAAACGTTCCGTTCTACCTTGGCGGGACCTCGTTGCTGATCGTGGTCGTGGTTGTGATGGACTTCATGTCCCAAGTACAATCGCACCTCGTTTCGCACCAGTACGAATCCCTGATGAAGAAAGCCAACCTGAAGGGCTACGGCAGCGGCATGTTGCGCTGAGTACCCCATAAGGTTCGAGGAGTTGGTGATGAAAGTTCGTGCATCGGTGAAAAAGCTGTGCCGTAACTGCAAGATTATTCGCCGCGAAGGTGTTGTTCGAGTAATTTGCAGCGCGGAACCGCGTCACAAACAGCGCCAAGGCTGAGTGTGATCCGCTTGAAGCCCGGCAGCTAGTGCGCTGCCGGGTTGATTATTTGTTATTACAGCGATATTATCTCGCGCCCTATTTCTTGGCTTCCGGGGCGTAGGTAGCTGTCAATTGGAGTCCCACTGAATGGCCCGTATTGCAGGCGTTAACATTCCAGATAACAAGCACACTGTTATCTCGCTGACCTACATCTATGGTGTTGGTCGCACTACTGCGCAGAAAATTTGCGCAGATACTGGGGTAAACCCAGCCGCAAAGATCAAAGATCTGAGCGACGAGCAGATTGAGCTGTTGCGTGGCGAAGTGGCGAAGTTCACCACTGAAGGTGACCTGCGTCGCGAAATCAACATGAAAATCAAGCGTTTGATGGACCTCGGTTGCTACCGTGGTCTGCGTCATCGTCGTGGTCTTCCAGTGCGCGGTCAGCGTACCAAGACTAACGCGCGTACCCGTAAAGGTCCGCGTAAGCCGATCCGCAAGTAATCGCCCACGCGAATCGACAGGAAAATTATCATGGCAAAACCTGCTGCTCGTCCTCGTAAAAAAGTTAAAAAGACAGTGGTTGATGGCATCGCCCACATCCATGCATCTTTTAACAACACCATCGTGACCATCACCGACCGTCAAGGTAACGCGCTTTCTTGGGCTACCTCCGGTGGTTCGGGTTTCCGCGGTTCCCGCAAGTCCACCCCGTTTGCTGCTCAAGTAGCTGCTGAACGTGCTGGTCAAGCTGCGCTGGAATACGGCCTGAAAAACCTCGACGTTAACGTCAAAGGTCCAGGTCCAGGTCGTGAGTCTGCTGTCCGTGCTTTGAACGGCTGTGGCTATAAGATCGCCAGCATCACCGACGTGACGCCAATCCCGCACAACGGGTGCCGTCCGCCGAAGAAGCGCCGCGTGTAATCCAGGAGATTGTAAAGAATGGCTCGTTACATTGGTCCAAAATGCAAACTCGCTCGTCGTGAAGGCACCGATCTCTTCTTGAAGAGCGGCGTGCGCGCGATCGAATCGAAGTGCAACATTGAAGCAGCACCTGGTATCCACGGCCAACGCCGCGGTCGCCAGTCCGATTACGGCACCCAACTGCGTGAAAAGCAGAAGGTCCGTCGTATCTACGGCGTTCTCGAGCGTCAGTTCAGCGGCTACTACAAAGAAGCTGCTGGCAAGAAAGGTGCAACCGGTGAAAACCTGCTGCAACTGCTCGAATGCCGTCTGGACAACGTTGTATACCGTATGGGCTTTGGTTCGACTCGTGCCGAATCCCGTCAGCTGGTATCGCACAAATCGATCAGCGTTAACGGTCAGACCGTAAACGTTCCGTCCTACCAGGTTCGTGCTGGTGACGTGGTCGCAGTCCGCGAGAAAGCAAAAAACCAACTTCGCATTGTCCAAGCTCTCGATCTGTGTGCCCAACGTGGCCGCGTAGAATGGGTAGAAGTAGACACTGAGAAGAAGTCGGGCGTTTTCAAGAACGTTCCTGCTCGCAGTGATCTGTCCGCCGACATCAACGAAAGCCTGATTGTCGAGCTCTACTCCAAGTAAGGGCTAGAAAATAGGTGCATCCATGCAGATTTCGGTAAATGAGTTCCTGACACCCCGCCACATTGATGTGCAGGTTGTCAGTCCAACCCGCGCCAAAATTACTCTCGAGCCTCTCGAGCGTGGTTTTGGCCACACCCTGGGCAACGCGCTGCGCCGCATCCTGTTGTCCTCAATGCCCGGCTGTGCAGTAGTCGAGGCCGAGATTGACGGTGTGCTCCACGAGTACAGCGCCATCGAAGGTGTACAGGAAGACGTAATTGAAATCCTGTTGAACCTTAAAGGTCTGGCTATCAAGCTGCACGGCCGTGACGAAGTTACGCTGACCTTGTCGAAGAAGGGTTCGGGGGTGGTTACCGCTGCCGATATTCAGCTGGATCATGATGTCGAGATCGTTAACCCCGATCACGTAATCGCTAACCTGGCGTCTAACGGCGCCCTGAACATGAAGCTCACCGTAGCTCGTGGTCGTGGTTATGAACCGGCCGACTCGCGTCAGAGCGATGAAGACGAAAGCCGCAGCATTGGTCGCTTGCAGCTTGACTCTTCGTTCAGCCCGGTTCGCCGTATCGCATACGTGGTGGAAAACGCCCGTGTCGAGCAGCGTACTAACCTGGACAAGCTGGTTATTGATCTGGAAACCAACGGTACTCTGGACCCTGAAGAGGCTATCCGTCGCGCTGCAACCATCCTGCAACAGCAGTTGGCTGCGTTCGTCGACCTCAAAGGTGACAGCGAACCAGTGGTAATCGAGCAGGAAGACGAGATCGATCCGATCCTGCTTCGCCCGGTTGACGATCTGGAACTGACTGTACGTTCGGCTAACTGCCTTAAGGCGGAAAACATTTACTACATCGGTGACCTGATTCAGCGTACCGAAGTAGAACTGTTGAAGACTCCGAACCTGGGCAAGAAATCCTTGACTGAAATCAAGGACGTTCTGGCCTCCCGCGGTCTGTCCCTCGGCATGCGCCTCGACAACTGGCCGCCTGCAAGTCTTAAGAAGGACGACAAGGCGACTGCCTGATCGTCGTAATCACCGAACGTGAGTTTGGTAAGGAATGAACCATGCGTCATCGTAAAAGTGGTCGTCACCTGAGCCGTACCAGCTCGCACCGCAAGGCCATGTTCCAAAACATGGCGGTGTCGCTGTTCGAGCACGAGCTGATCAAAACTACACTGCCGAAAGCTAAAGAACTGCGTCGCGTTGCTGAGCCGCTGATCACTTTGGCCAAGACAGACAGCCTGGCTAACCGCCGTCTGGCTTTCGACCGTACTCGTTCGAAAGCTATCGTTGGTAAGCTCTTCAACGACCTGGGCAAGCGTTACGCTACCCGTGAGGGTGGCTACCTGCGCATCCTCAAGTGCGGTTTCCGCGCTGGCGACAACGCGCCTATGGCGTACGTCGAGTTGGTTGATCGTGCTACTGCCGGCGAAGCTGTAAGCGCCGAGTAAGACGACAAGCTGTAACGAAGAACCGGGCCTAGTGCCCGGTTTTTTGTGCGCGTAATAAAAGCGCGATTTGTACAAGCTTACTCGAGCTATGCTCGGCACTATTAGGCCTGGGGATATTGGTAGTTATTTTCTATCGGTGACTACAATTTAATGAATTTGTAGGCGTCATATTGATGATCAATACTCCCTCCAAGCCGATTAGCCGGCAGTTCCAAGTCCGACCTGAGGGAAATTGAGCATGAGCCAGAATAAAATCCTTACTACCGCCAGCGGAGCTCCCGTTGCGGACAATCAGAATTCCCGTTCCGCCGGCCCGCGCGGCCCGTTGCTGCTCGACGATTTTCACTTGATCGAGAAGCTTGCCCACTTCAACCGTGAAAACATTCCTGAGCGTCGCGTACATGCCAAGGGCTCGGGCGCCTATGGGACCTTCACGGTCACACAAGACATCACGCAATACACCAGCGCCAAGCTGTTTGAGTCCATCGGCAAACAAACGCCGACGTTCCTGCGGTTTTCCACCGTGGGCGGTGAGCGCGGTTCGGCTGACACCGAGCGTGACCCTCGTGGTTTCGCCCTGAAGTTCTATACCGAAGAGGGCAACTGGGACATCGTGGGTAACAACACCCCTGTGTTCTTCATTCGTGACCCATTGAAGTTTCCTGACTTCATCCACACCCAAAAGCGCCTGCCACAAAGCAACCTGAAAAGTGCGCAGATGATGTGGGACTTCTGGTCGCACTCCCCTGAGGCGTTGCACCAGGTCACCATCCTGTTTTCGGACCGTGGTATCCCCGACGGCTACCGCCACATGCACGGCTTCGGTAGCCACACCTACAGCCTGATCAACGCCAAGGGCGAGCGTCACTGGGTCAAATGGCACTACAAGACCAAGCAAGGCATCAAGAACCTGTCGCCTGCTGACGCTGCACGCTTGGCCGGTACCGACCCTGATTACGCCCAACGCGATCTGTTTGGCGCTATCGAACGCGGTGATTTCCCGAAATGGCGTGTGTGCATCCAGATCATGACTGAAGCCCAGGCCAGCGCTCACTACGAGAACCCTTTCGACGTGACCAAGACCTGGTCGCAGAAAGAGTTCCCATTGATCGAAGTCGGTGAGCTGGAGCTGAACCGTAACCCGCTTAACTACTTCGCTGAGGTTGAGCAGGCTGCTTTCGGTCCAAGCAACATGGTTCCGGGTGTTGGTTTGTCGCCGGACCGCATGTTGCAAGGTCGTGTGTTCGCTTACGCTGATGCCCACCGCTACCGTGTCGGCACCAACCACCAGCACCTGCCGGTGAACGCGCCACGCAGCCCGGTTAACAGCTACCAGCGTGATGGTTCGATGGCATTCGGCAGCAATGGCGGTGCGGCTCCAAACTACGAGCCAAATAGCTACGCCGATGCACCGAAGCAGGCTCCGCAGTATGCCGAGCCGGCATTGGCACTGAGTGGCTCGGCGGATCGTTATGATCATCGCGAAGACAGCGATTACTACAGCCACGCCGGTGCGTTGTTCCGCTTGATGAATGATGAGCAGAAAGCCCTGCTGATCAACAACATTGCCGGCGCCATGGCGGGCGTTTCCAGCGACGTTGTTCAGCGTCAGTTGCAGTACTTCTTCAAGGCAGATCCTGCTTATGGAGAAGGGGTCGCATCTGCACTGGGTGTATCGCTTAACTAACTCTAAACGATAAGCAGAACCGCCCTCATTTGGGCGGTTTTTGCGTTATTTCAGCTACTTTTCTCCGGAAATGTTCACTTTTCTGCCGTTGGTCCCGTGACCTTCAAGTCATCATGGTTCAAACTACAGACTTTCAAGCAGGGAGATGTAGGGCGATGCAAGGTCACCCCGACGTAATCGATTACCTCAACACGTTGCTGACGGGCGAACTGGCTGCTCGTGACCAATATTTCATCCACTCGCGCATGTACGAAGACTGGGGCTTTACCGAGCTCTACGAGCGTATCAACCACGAGATGGAAGAAGAGGCACAGCACGCCGACGCACTGATGCGCCGTATCCTCATGCTCGAAGGCAGGCCGCGTATGCGTCCCGATGATCTGGATGTGGGCACCACGGTACCTGACATGCTCGCTGCCGACCTGCGCCTCGAGTACAAGGTCCGTGCCGCGCTCTGCAAGGGCATCGAGCTCTGCGAGCAGCACAACGACTATGTCACTCGGGAAATTCTGCGGGTGCAGTTGAATGACACCGAAGAAGATCATACCTACTGGCTTGAAAAGCAGCTGGGCCTGATCAAGCTGGTGGGCCTGGAGAATTACCTGCAATCGCAGTTCTGATTCCGGCTATAAAAAAGCCCCTGTCACTTTGCAGTGACAGGGGCTTTTTATTGGGCCTGAATAACTCAGGCCCGGTCGCGTGCCAACAACGGTTTCAAGTAGTAACCGGTGTGCGACTGTGGCATTTCGGAGACCTGCTCCGGTGTGCCAACGGCGATGATCTGGCCACCCTTGGAGCCGCCTTCCGGCCCCAGGTCGACCAACCAATCCGCGGTCTTGATCACATCAAGGTTGTGCTCGATCACCACCACGGTATTGCCGTGGTCGCGCAGGCGGTGCAACACGTCCAGCAGTTGCTGGATATCCGCGAAGTGCAGGCCGGTGGTCGGCTCATCGAGGATATACAGGGTCTTACCGGTATCGCGCTTGGACAGCTCGCGAGACAGCTTCACCCGCTGCGCCTCACCACCCGATAGCGTGGTCGCCGATTGGCCCAGCTTGATATACGACAAACCCACGTCCATCAGTGTCTGCAGCTTGCGCGCCAACGCCGGGACCGCATCAAAGAACACCCGTGCTTCCTCGATGGTCATTTCCAAGGTTTCGTGGATGCTCTTGCCCTTGTACTTGATCTCCAGGGTTTCGCGGTTGTAGCGCTTGCTCTTGCATACATCGCACGGCACGTAGATGTCCGGCAGGAAGTGCATCTCCACCTTGATCAAGCCATCGCCCTGGCAGGCTTCACAGCGACCGCCTTTGACGTTGAACGAGAACCTGCCAGGCCCGTAACCCCTTGAGCGGGATTCCGGCACGCCAGCAAACAGCTCACGAATAGGCGTGAACAACCCGGTGTAGGTCGCCGGGTTGGAGCGCGGCGTGCGGCCAATCGGGCTCTGATCGATATCGACCACCTTATCCAGGTGTTCCAGGCCTTTGATGCTGTCATGGGCTGCCGCTTCCAGAGTGGTCGCGCCATTCAGAGCGGTGGCACTCAAGGGGAACAGCGTGTTGTTGATCAGCGTCGATTTGCCCGAGCCGGAAACACCGGTCACGCAGGTCAGCAGACCCAGTGGAATCTCCAGGTCGACATTGCGCAAGTTGTTGCCACGCGCGCCCTTGAGGTGCAGCGCCAGCTTCTTGTTGCGCGGTGTACGTTTTGCAGGCACTGCGATCTTCACACGGCCGGAAAGGTATTTGCCGGTCAGCGAATCCGGATGAGCCATGACTTCGGCGGGCGTGCCCTCGGCTACAATATGGCCGCCATGCACGCCAGCGCCCGGGCCAATGTCGACGACGTAATCCGCCAGGCGGATCGCGTCTTCATCGTGCTCGACCACAATTACCGTGTTGCCGATATCCCGCAGGTGTTTCAACGTGCCCAGCAGGCGATCATTGTCACGCTGATGCAGGCCGATCGACGGTTCATCAAGGATGTACAAGACGCCCACAAGGCCAGCACCAATCTGGCTGGCCAGGCGAATCCGCTGGGCTTCACCGCCGGACAAGGTATCGGCACTGCGATCCAGCGACAGGTAATCCAGGCCAACGTTGACCAGGAACTGTAGCCGTTCGCGGATTTCCTTGAGAATCTTATCGGCGATTTCCCCGCGGCGACCGGTCAGTTTGAGCACACCAAAGTACTCGCAGGCATCACCAATCGGCAGGTTGGTCACCGCCGGCAAGGTTTTCTCGCCCACCCACACATGCCGGGCTTCACGGCGCAGGCGAGTACCGCGGCAATCCGGGCAAGGCTGGGTGCTGAGGAATTTCGCCAACTCTTCGCGTACGCTCGCCGACTCGGTCTCACGGTAGCGACGCTCGAGGTTCGGCACGATACCTTCGAACGGGTGTGAGCGCTTGACGATATCGCCACGGTCGTTCAGGTACTTGAAGTCGACATTCTGTGAACCGCTGCCGTGGAGAATGACCTTCTGCTGGTCCGCCGGCAGTTGGTTGAAGGGCACTTCCAGGCTGAATTTATAGTGCGACGCCAACGACCCAAGCATCTGGAAGTAATAGACGTTGCGCCTGTCCCAGCCGCGAATCGCCCCCTCCGCCAGCGTCAGGTCACCGTTGACCAGGCGCTTGATGTCAAAGAATTGCTTCACCCCCAGGCCATCACAGGTCGGGCAGGCGCCAGCCGGGTTGTTGAAGGAAAACAGCTTGGGTTCCAGCTCGCTGATGGCGTGGCCGCAGATAGGGCAGGCAAAGCGCGCGGAGAAGATGATCTCTTCGCCCGGCTCGTCATCCATCGGCGCCACCAGGGCAATGCCGTCGGCCAGCTTCAACGCGGTTTCGAAAGATTCCGCCAGGCGCTGCTGCAGGTCGGCGCGCACTTTGAAGCGGTCGACGACCACATCAATCGAGTGTTTCTTCTGTTTGTCGAGTTTCGGCGCTTCGTCCAGCTCATACAGCTTGCCGTTGATCCGCGCGCGCACAAAACCTTGCGCACGCAGCTCTTCGAAGACGGAAAGGTGTTCGCCCTTGCGCTCACGGATCACCGGTGCCAGCAGCATCAGCTTGGCGCCTTCCGGCTGGGCCAGCACCAGGTCCACCATCTGGCTGACGGTCTGGGCTTCCAGGGGAATGTCATGATCGGGGCAACGCGGGATACCTACGCGTGCATACAGCAGGCGCAGGTAGTCATAGATCTCGGTAATGGTGCCCACGGTGGAGCGCGGGTTATGGGAAGTCGACTTCTGCTCGATGGAGATCGCCGGCGACAGGCCTTCAATGGTGTCGACGTCGGGTTTTTCCATCATCGACAGGAACTGGCGGGCGTAGGCCGACAGCGATTCCACATAGCGACGTTGGCCTTCGGCATACAGCGTGTCGAACGCCAGGGACGATTTGCCGGAGCCGGACAAGCCGGTGATGACGATCAGTTTGTCCCGGGGTAGGGTCAGGTCGATATTCTTCAGGTTGTGGGTTCTAGCCCCACGAATCAGGATCTTGTCCAAGATGGCCTCGCACGGCGGGCGTAAATAATGCCGGAGTATACGGCTAAAGACTGGATGAATATACACTGTCAAAAGGCCGCTTGCAGCCTTAGATGAAAGCTGCGCGGCAAAGCGCCGCATATACCCTCTCAATCGATGGGACTGGTAGAATCGCCGCCGGTTCACACGAGGTTTTTCCATGCACGATCCCCACAGCGAACGCATGAGTAGCGGCGAGACCCGAGCGGCAAGCGGTCTGGCCCTGGTGTTCGCCTTCCGTATGCTGGGCATGTTTATGGTGTTGCCGGTGCTGGCGACCTATGGAATGGATCTCGCAGGCGCGACCCCCGCATTGATCGGCCTGGCGATTGGCGCCTATGGCCTGACCCAGGCGATTTTTCAGATTCCGTTCGGGATCATTTCCGACCGCATTGGCCGCCGCCCGGTGATCTACCTGGGGCTGATCGTGTTTGCCCTCGGCAGTGTGCTCGCAGCCCAATCGGATTCGATCTGGGGCGTGATCGCCGGTCGTATCCTGCAAGGCGCCGGCGCGATCTCCGCAGCGGTCATGGCGCTGTTGTCGGACCTGACTCGCGAACAACATCGCACCAAAGCCATGGCCATGATCGGCATGACCATCGGCCTGTCATTTGCCGTAGCCATGGTGGTCGGCCCCTTGCTGACCCGCGCGTTCGGCCTGCACGGGCTGTTCCTGGCCACCGGCGGCATGGCGCTGTTCGGTATTGTGATCGTGGCCTTTATGGTGCCGCGTTCCACCGGTACGTTGCAGCACCGTGAGTCGGGCGTAGCCCGCAAGGCACTGTTGCCGACGCTCAAGCATCCCGACCTGTTGCGCCTGGATTTAGGTATCTTCGTGTTGCACGCGATGCTGATGTGCAGCTTTGTAGCGCTGCCCCTGGCACTGGTGGAAAAAGCCGGCCTGCCCAAGGAACAGCACTGGTGGGTCTACCTCACAGCGCTGCTGATTTCGTTCTTCGCCATGATCCCGTTCATCATCTATGGCGAGAAAAAACGCAAAATGAAACGAGTTCTGCTCGGCGCCGTCGCGACGCTGATGCTCACTGAGCTATTCTTCTGGCAGTTCGGCGACAGCCTGCGGGCGCTGGTCATCGGCACGGTGGTGTTCTTCACCGCGTTCAACCTGCTGGAGGCGTCATTGCCTTCGCTGATCAGTAAGGTTTCACCGGCGGGCGGCAAAGGCACGGCCATGGGGGTGTACTCCACCAGCCAGTTCCTGGGTTCGGCACTGGGCGGCATCATGGGGGGCTGGATGTTCCAGCATGGCGGTTTGTCGGTTGTCTTCCTCGGATGCGCCGGGCTGGCTGCACTTTGGCTCGCCTTTGCTGTTACCATGCGCGAACCTCCCTACGTCACAAGTCTGCGTCTGCCGCTATCGCCTGAGGCGATCCGTGAAAGCGGCCTTGTAGAGCGCCTGAAGGCCGTCGTAGGGGTAACAGATGCAGTTGTGGTCGCAGAAGAGGCGGCCATTTACATCAAATTGGACACCGAATTATTGGATCGCGCGACGCTCGAGCAACTGGTCAACCCAGTGCCGACAGCGCGCCCAGCCTAGGAGAACGTTATGGCCCGTGGGGTTAACAAAGTCATATTGGTCGGTACGTGCGGCCAGGATCCCGAAGTTCGCTACTTGCCTAACGGTAACGCCGTGACCAACCTGAGTCTGGCGACCAGCGAGCAGTGGACCGACAAGCAGAGCGGCCAGAAGGTCGAGAAAACCGAATGGCACCGTGTGTCGATGTTCGGCAAGGTTGCAGAGATCGCCGGTGAATACCTGCGTAAAGGTTCGCAGGTCTACATCGAAGGCAAACTGCAAACCCGCGAGTGGGAAAAAGACGGCATCAAGCGTTACACCACCGAAATCGTGGTCGACATGCAAGGCACCATGCAACTGCTGGGCGGCCGTCCACAGGGCGACCAACAGGGCCAGGGTGGCATGTCCAACTCGGCACCGCGTCCACAGCAGTCGCGTCCACAGCCAAGCCAGCAGCCACAGCGTGAGTCGCGTCCAGCGCCACAACAGGCCGCTCCGCAACCGGCTCCGGATTTCGACAGCTTTGATGACGATATCCCGTTCTAGGATACGGCTCAGAGACTTGATGTAGAGTTTTACCCTGAAAGCCCCGGTGCATAAGCATCCGGGGCTTTTTCTTTGCCTGTGAGAAAGTAAAGATCACATGGCTGGCCACGCTGTAGACCTCAGCAGGGGCCGCATGATGTAAGCCACTTTTGGAGGGGGATAGTTAGCAATGAGGGCATTACCTAAACGTCCAGCTTCTCACGTCATAGGGACTCTGGCTGAGTCTCTGGTAGAACGGGCTATCACGGCGAGGGGCTGGATTTATCGCCGTCTGGAAAAAGATAAAGACTATGGCATCGACGGCGAGGTTGAAGTATTCAGCGAGCGTGGTCATGCGACTGGGATCCTCTTCAAGGTTCAAGTCAAAGGCTCCAGGAAGAAGGTACGAGCCCTGAAACTCAAGCAAAGTACTGAAAACTATCTTTCTATTTCGCCACTGCCTGTCTTCCTTTTCGTGGTTGAAGTGGAGAGCGGCACGATCAGGTTTCTGCTGGCCGAGCGCAATCGGGCAAACCATGGCGCGATTAGTCTGGATGAGTCCGAGGAGCTGGATGAGAGTGGCTTCGCATTGCTTGAGGAGATTGCCGGCGAACACTGTCAGGCGTGCTTAACGATGGGTGATTACACGTTGCACAACGCGTCGGCGCAGCTCATCAGGTGCCTTGATCTGATGTTGAATTTTGGTGGTGATGTGGAGGCGATGGTTAAGTGGTTACGTTTTTTTGCGTCAGATGAAGTGTTAACCCTTTCCTATGGGTACGCGGTGTTTTTGAGGAATGAAATAAAGCGAGACGAAGGTTTACTCGAGAGAATTCGTGAGTGGGTGATTGAATTTTTCCCTGAGTGTCAGGAGGAAATCGATCAGGCCATAGCGGCCTTTGATCGTGGAGAGGTGATGGGGCGGCGTCTGGAGGTTGCTCACCTTTGATTGGCGACGATGCTCTTTCCGCCGGCATGAACAGGCACTGGTGTTTGTGCATTGCAGGTCGCAAGAATTAGGCTGTCGCCCACCCTCAAAAACAAGGAAAGCCGTGATGACCTGGTCAGCCCAGCAGTACACGATGTTCGAACAGCAGCGCACCCGTCCTGTCCGTGACTTGGTCGCGGCCATTCCGAATGCTGAAGTGCGCCATGCCGTGGACTTGGGCTGCGGTCCCGGCAACTCCACAGAGGTGCTGGCCGCGCGCTTCCCGCACGCGCACGTCACCGGCATGGACAGCTCCGACGACATGCTGGCCGACGCCCGTAAACGCCTGCCCGCGCTGAACTTCGAGCTGGCGGATATCGGTGCCTGGAACCCCGCGCAAGCCTTCGATGTGATCCTGGCCAACGCGTCCCTGCAATGGCTGCCGGACCACGCCACGCTGTATCCGCACCTGGTCAAGCACCTGACGCAAGGCGGCACGCTGGCGGTGCAAACCCCGGACAACCTTGATGAACCCGCCCACCGTCTCGCCCGCGAAGTCGCGGCCGATGGCCCATGGTCTGCCAAAATCGGCGCGGTCAAACACAATGAGCGCCACACCGCGAGTGACTACTACGAGCTGCTGAGCACACATTGCAGCACCGTCGATGTGTGGCGCACCACCTACCAGCACCCGCTGGCGGACCACGGCGCCGTGGTGGAATGGTTCAAGGCCTCAGCCCTACGTCCATTCCTGGCGCCGTTGAGCGACGACGAAAAAGCCGCTTTTCTTCAGGCATACAAAGCGCGGATCACCCAGGCTTACCCAGCGCTGGCCGATGGCACCGTACTGTTGCCATTCCCGCGCTTATTCATCATCGCGACTCGCTGATATGCCCTGAGCAAGCGGTGGTCAAGACGCCGCTTGCGCCTTCAAGTATTCATCCGCCGACACCACGCCCGCATAACCAAACGCCAGCGACGCCATATAAGCCCCATGCACCTGCGCCGCTGGAATCACCGTGCCATTAAATTCCAGATCCCGCGTCGCACACGCATCATGAATCACCGTGACCTTGTAACCCAGGTCCGCCGCCGCCCGTACCACGCCGTCAATACACATGTGGCTCATGCTGCCGACTACCACCACTTCGGTGATGCTGCGTTGCTCCAGTAAGGCACGTAGGTTGGTCTCGCGAAACGCATTCACGAAATGCTTGAGTACCACTGGCTCACTGCCCTCGTTCAGCACTTTGCTATGCAGGTGCGCGCCCTCGGAGCCTGGCGTGAAGAACGGCGCTTCATCGGACGTGAACTCATGACGCACATGAATCACTGCATCGCCGGCCTGGCGAAAAGCATGCAGCACCTGCGCGGCTTTGTCTGCCGCGGCCTCCACGCCGTCGAGTGGCCACTTGCCCTGGGGGAAGTAGTCGTTCTGGATATCGATTAGGATGAGCGCTTGCTTGGCCATGTGTGTTGCCTCGTGATGGGTTGATGGGCCCAGTATGTTAGCTGGCGCCTGCACTTAGGATTGGCTGCACCGACAATAACAGGGGGAAAACTGACAATGGTCGTTGTTGAGCTGGGCGTGTTGATCTACCAAGGCGCGCAATGGGCGGCCGTGCATGGCCTGACCGACCTGTTCGGCGTGGCCAATCGCATCGCCGCCGAGCACCAGTCCGCGCAATTGCCGTTGCTGCGGGTCAGCCATTGGCAGGTGGAGGCGAGCGGCACACCCGTGCGCGTATTCAGCAGTGCCCCCGGCCCCGATCAACCGTTGATGGCCGTACTGGTGCCGCCCTCGATGGGTGAGTTCACCGAAGACCAGGCGCCCCCTGCGCTACTGGAATGGCTTCGCCGGCAACACACGGCCGGCACGGTGTTGGGCGGCGTGTGTGTGGGCTCGATCATGCTGGCGCGCAGTGGACTGCTCGACGGGCGCAGCGCCACCACCCATTGGTCTTCCGCCGAATCCTTCGCGGCCCGCTACCCGGCCGTACGCCTGGAGGCGAACAAACCCATTGTCGATGACGGCGACCTGATCACCACCGCCGGTTTGATGGCCTGGTCCGAGCTCGGCCTGCGCCTGGTCGATCGCCTGATGGGCCCAAGTGTCGCGGCCGACACAGCGCGTTTCCTAGTGATCGAGCACAGTGACAGCGCCAGCCAGTGCGGCAGTAACTTCGCGCCCATTCTCGGCCACGGTGACGCAGCCATCCTCAAGGTTCAGCATTGGCTGCAGGCCAGCGGTGCGGTGGATGTGTGCGTGGCGGCGATGGCTCAGGAGGCGGGCCTGGAAGAGCGTACGTTCCTGCGGCGTTTTCGCAACGCCACCGGCTTGAAACCCACCGAATACTGCCAGCACCTGCGCGTGGGCAAGGCACGGCAGATGCTTGAGTTCACCAACGGCACTATCGACCATATTGCCTGGACCGTGGGTTACCAGGACCCCAGTGCCTTTCGCGCTATCTTCAAGAAGATCACCGGCATGGCGCCCAGCGATTACCGCAGCCGCTTTGGCGTCTGAATCGTGCAGAACGCCGCGGCGCTGAAGCACTGTCGTGCAGAATGAAGCAGGCCAACTGCCATCGGTTTTCCGACAACTGCTTGATTTGAAAACCTTCTCCCCTGAAACAGCCTTGGCCTGATCCCTGCAGCCTTCTCTGCACACACATGGCTGGATGGCCAAGGGGGACGCATGACCCCGATTCAACGCAAGAAGCTGGTAGTCGCGCATTCCATACGCGAGGGCGCGCCGCTGCATGAGGTCGAGACCAACCGCGCCCTGGCGCGCTGGCTGGCGCAGATCCTGGGGCTCAAATTCGGCGGCAGCTATGACCCCGACCTGCATGCGGGGCGAGCGCTGTACCTGCTGCCCACGCAAACCCTGGTCGGCCCGGCGCAGGCTCGAACGCTCAATATCAAAGGGCCTGAGGATGTGTGGGGTGGCTACGTCGACCACGACTTCATCTGCACCAAGGCCATCAGTCATGGCTTGCTTGGCCCCGAGGCGAAAGCGCCGGAAGGTTGGTCTGCGCTGTTCTGCGAGCGTGTGCGAAACGTCGTGCTGGATGGCTTGAGCGTTTTCGCCCTTGAGGATGCACGGCCTGCCGCCACGCGCTTGCTCTACAGCGGGCCAATCCGCATAAAACCTGTGCACGCCTGTGCGGGGCGCGGGCAGGAAGTTATCCACAGCCTCGACGAATTCGACGCTGTGCTGGCGCGACCTGACGCTGCGAAGCTGTTCAGCGAAGGCGTGGTGCTGGAGCAGGACCTGCACGATGTGGTCACCCACAGCGTTGGCCAAAGTTTTATCGGCGGGCACGTGTTCAGTTACTGCGGCGAGCAATACCTGACGAAAGACGGGCAGGGCGAAGACGTCTACGGCGGCTCCAACCTGCTGGTGGTGCCGGGAGGCTACGCCGACCTGTTGCTGCTCGACTTGTCCGACGACGTGCGTGAAGCCATTGAGCAAGCCCAGGTTTTCGACAATGCCGCCGATGAGGCCTACCCTGGCTTTTATGCCTCACGGCGCAACTACGACATCGCCCAAGGCCTGGACAGTGACGGCCAGCGTCGCAGCGGCGTGCTCGAGCAGTCCTGGCGTATGGGCGGGGCGAGCAGTGCGGAAGTCGCGGCGTTGCAGAGTTTTATCAACAACCCTGGCCTGCGCGCGATCCATGTGTCCTCGGTGGAAACCTACGTGGACGAACCGTTGCCGGCTGATGCCATCGAGGTGTATCGCGGCCCGGCGGAAAACAGCGGGTTTCTTCTCAAGTACGTGACGGTTAAATCTTATGACGGCTAGAAGCGAAAGCATTACGATCGATATCGACGACGAACAGATGAGCGGCACATTCCTGAGCCCCAAATCCAAAGTGCCGGGGGTGTTGTTCGTGCACGGCTGGGGCGGGAGCCAGGAGCGCGACCTTGAACGTGCCAAGGGCATCGCCGGCCTCGGGTGCGTGTGCCTGACCTTCGACCTGCGAGGCCACGCCGGCTCCGGCATTCCGTTAGCCCGTGTGACCCGCGAAGACAACCTGCGCGACTTGCTGGCGGCGTACGACCGGCTGTTGTCACACCCGGCCATCGACACCTCGGCGGTGGCCGTCGTCGGCACCAGTTACGGTGGATACCTGGCGGCGATCCTCACCTCCTTGCGTCCGGTACGCTGGCTGGCGTTGCGCGTGCCTGCGTTGTACCGCGACGACGAATGGCTTAAGCCCAAGCGCGATCTGGACAAGATGGATTTGATGGATTACCGCAGCACCCTGGTCCACGCGGAAACCAATCGCGCCTTGCACGCGTGTTCGGCGTTTACCGGCGACGTGCTGATCGTCGAGTCGGAAACCGACGACCACGTGCCCCACGCCACCATCATGAGTTACCGCGCAGCGTGCCAGCAGACGCATTCACTGACTCACCGCATCATCGACGGGGCCGACCATTCCCTCAGCGATCCGGTGTCCCAGCAGGCCTACACCTCCATCCTGGTGGACTGGATCACGGAGATGGTGGTGGGTGAGCGGTTGAGCATCATCCAGGCTCAATAGTTTAGATCGCTATCGCCGGCTTGCCTGCGATAGCGCTTGATCAACCCACATTCTTTCAAGCCGGTGTTTTCTTCACCCGCAATGCCTTGGCCTTGGCTTCCACGCCGAGGTACATCACCAGCGCAATCAGCAGCGGCACAATAAAGTAGATCGCCCGATAAGCGATCAACCCCGCCAGCAAACTGCCCCGCGACGCCTCGTGTTGCAACAGCGCAATAAACACTGCCTCCAGCACCCCAAGCCCGGCCGGTATGTGGGTGAGCACCCCGGCAATCGCGCTGATCAGCAACACGCCCAGCACCAGTGGATAGTCCAGCTTGGCCGGCAGCAGGGTGAAAATCACCGCAGCCATCAGCGACCAGTTCAGCGCGCCCAACATCAATTGCAAACACGCCATGCGCAGCGACGGCAGGTTGATTTCCATGCCGCGAATCGTCCACGCACGCTTTTTCGAATACTGGCAGGCCGCCAGATACCCGAGGCTGACCAGCACTAACACCGCACCAATGCCTTGCAATGCAAGGGTACTGACCTTCCACCCCGGCGGCATCGTGACTAGGCCGCTGCTGAAAATCACCCCGGCTATCGCCATGTAGCCAAACCAGTTGGTGGCCAGGCTCAGGCCCAGGATCTTGGCGATATTGCTGTTGCTCACGCCCAGCCGTGAATACAGCCGATAGCGCATCGCGATGCCCCCGACCCACGCACTCAGGTTGAGGTTGAACGCATAGCTGATGATGCCCACCGGCAGGATCTGCTTCCACACCAGGGGCTGGCGAATATAGGTGCGGCCGATCAGGTCGAAACTGGCGTACACCAGAAAACTGCATAACGTCAGCGTGCCTGCGATCACCAGCGTGCGCAGTTTGAAATCGCCCAAGGTCTGCACCACTTCGCTCCAGTCGATACGCCGGGCGAGCATGGTGAACAGTACGATCAGCAGCAGGAAGAAGGCGATGGTCAGCGGTTTCTTCCAGCGCTTGAACCGCGAGCCTTTGGTTTCAGACGTCATGGGACGGGCTCTCGAAAGGTTTCAAACGGGGCTTGTGCGCCGGCAACCAACCCGTCAGCGCGGGAAAGTGGCGCATCACATGGAACACCAGGAACCCCACGGTCAATCGCCAGAGCCACAGGCGCGGCTTACGGTTTTCCGGCATCGTCTGGCAATGATTTTTTGCCAGGGTTTCCAGGCGTTCATACAGCTGCTGATTGAACGCACGGTCGCGGATCAGCACGTTGGCTTCCAGGTTCAGTGACAGGCTCAACGGGTCCAGGTTGCTCGAGCCGACGGTGCTCCATTCGTCATCCACCAAGGCGACTTTGCCATGCAGCGGGCGCTGGCAATATTCGTGAATCACCACGCCATCCTTGAGCAGATAGTCGTAGAGCATGCGCGCCGCCAGCTTGGCCAGCAGCACATCGGGCTGGCCCTGCATGATCAGTTGCACCTGCACGCCACGGCGCGCTGCATTGCGGATCTCGCGCAGCAAGCGGTAGCCGGGGAAGAAGTAAGCGTTGGCGATTACCACGCGATGTTGTGCCTTGCTCAACGCATACACATACGCTTCTTCGATGTCGTCGCGGTGCTGCAGGTTGTCGCGGTAGATCAAGCGCACCTGGCCGTCGCTCTTGTCGGTGGACCACAACGCCCGTCGCTGCTGGCGCCGCCGCCAACCGCGCCGCGTACGTACCTGGCGACCGCTTTGGGCAAGGGCGAAATGATGCACGTCCGCCACCGCCGGGCCGGTCACCCGAACCGCATAGTCCTGCTTGGCCTCAGGCCCATAGTCACCCAAGTGATCGGCGGAAAAATTGATCCCGCCGATGAACGCCACCTCGGCGTCCACCACCACAATCTTGCGGTGCAGGCGGCGGAACCAATTGGTACGAATGCCGAGGGTTTTCGGCGCAGGGTCGAACATCTGCACCGCCACGCCCGCCTCGGCCAGCTCACTGAGAAACACCGGGCTCAACTCGCCGCAGCCAAAACCGTCGAGGCTGACCACCACGTTCACGCCGCGCTGCGCCGCCTCGATGAGAATGCCCTGCAGCTCATGGCCGACCTTGTCTTCGAAGAGAATGAAGGTCTCCAGCAGGATCTCCCGCCGCGCCGCGCGCAGTGCCTCGAACACCTTGGGAAAGTACGCCTCGCCATTCTCGAGCAACTCAACCTGGTTGCCGCTCTGCCAGCCGTAATCCAGGTCACGGGCCTTGGCTTCATCCGGCGGCTGGTCAGTGGAAATATGTTCTACGGCAACGTTCATAGTTCGATCTCCACCGACAGCGGCACATGGTCGGACAAATGCGACCAAGGCCGTGAGGTCAGCACCCGAGGGTTATGCACTTTCACATTGCGCACATAGATGCGGTCCAGTGGCAGCAAGGGCAGGCGCGCCGGGAAGGTGCGCGGGAGTTTGCCGTGGGTCTCGATGAAGACTTCCCGCAGTCCGCTTTGACTGAGGTCGGCCTTCTGGCGCCAGTCGTTGAAGTCGCCCGCGACTACCAGGGGTGCATCGGCCGGGATCTCGCTGATGCGCTGCTCCAGCAAGCGCAACTGTTGCTGGCGATGCACCTCACGCAGGCCCAGGTGGATGCAGATCGCGTGCACTTCCTGCCCGGTGCCCGGCAAGCGCAGCACGCAATGCAGCAGCCCACGGTTTTCATGCCCGCTTTGGGAGATATCGAGGTTGTCGTAGTGCACGATCTGGAATTTCGACAGCAGGGCATTGCCGTGGTCGCCGTGGGGGTAGACCGCATTGCGCCCGTAGGCGAACTGCGGCCAGATGCTGTCGGCAAGGAACTCATACTGAGGCATGTTCGGCCAGTCGCTGAAGCGCTGGGGGTGACGCTCATGAGTGCCGTGAATTTCCTGCAGGAACACCATGTCGGCGCCCACACTGCGCACCGCCTCACGCAGCTCGGGCAGGATGAAGCGTCGATTGAGGGCGGTGAAACCCTTGTGGATATTGACCGTCAGCACCGTGAAGCGACTGATGGCGACGCTGGGGGTTACGGGCACCCAGTCAGGGATCGCAGCCATAATTGCTCCTGTGAAAAAGTGGGGGCCTGGCCCCCGTTTATGGCTGACTATGATTTTTGGCTGAAAGTTTCCACCTTCCTACAGACGGCATAGAACCCATGTGGGAGGGGGCTTGCTCCCGATAGCAGTCGATCAGTCGACACCTGCATCAACTGCCCCACCGCTATCGGGAGCAAGCCCCCTCCCACATTGGATGTGTATGGCTGCTGATTCAGTGCCGGCGACTATCCGCGTCGAACGCTCTGCGTATACCGGCCCCAACCGATCCAGGCCGTGTGGATGAGCCCCATATGCGTCACGATCAACCCGCCGCCGCAGGCGCCACCGGCGATCCCCAGGTTAAAGGCAATGGGCATGGCTGCAACTCCGGTGGGTTTCAATCAGGAGCGCAGTGTCGAGTGTTGGCTGTTGCGGAAAAAGCCAGGGATTGGCATTTGATAGTTGCCTGCAAGTCAAAGATGCCGCAAACGGGGAACGATCAAGGCTCAAACCCGTCAGTTCCTTACAGACCCTTCTGAAGGAGCCCGGTGTTTTGCTGAATCTAAAGACTGCATTACTGCTCGGCGCGCTGCTGTTTTGTCCCACTGCCGCACTGCAAGCCGCGGCCACCGCGCCGGAACCTGAAGCGCCGGCCAAGCCGGAATTGCTGGTCGAGGGCGGCCTGCTCGGCGCGATCAGCTCCAGCATCGATGATGTGCAAGAGAAGCTCGACCTCAACCAGAACCTGATCGACGCCTGGCGCCTGCGGGCCGACCGTGCGGCGGATGAAGTCGGGCGGCTGGTCGACCAGACGTCCGAGCGTTCGCCATGGAGCATCGCGGGGAACTTCCTGCTGTTGTCGGGGGTGTGGATCGGCGCCTTTACCCTGCTGACGCTGCTGGGGCGTTTTATCGTCCAACGCATGAGCCGGCGCCCATTTGTCGCCCGGCGCGGGCGCCTGCAAGCGGTGCTTGGGTATGTGCTGCCCTACACGATTCCCGCGCTGATCTGCCTGCCCCTGACGCTGTACGTCAGCCACTTTTTACCCACATCGATAGGGCGTGCGCTGGCGTTGTGTTTTGCCTACGCCACCAGCAGCGGTATTTTTTCCACGTCGATGCTGTTGTGCGTGATTGTGATGTTCAATGTCGGCCACAAGCGCCCGGCGGTGCAGATCATCCGCAGCTACTGCCCCACGCCGTTGTTCCTGATCGGCTTTCTCGCCGCCCTCAGCGACGCGCTGACCAGCCCGCAAATCGCCCGTCAGTTCGGCGGCAATATCACCAGCAGCATCGCGGTGTTTACCGGCCTGTTCGCCGCCGTGATCTTCGGCGTGCTGGTGGTGCGCCTGCGTCGACCGGTGGCCCACCTGATCCGCAATCGACCGTTGACTCAACGCCTTAAACACCCCGCGTTGCAGCAATCACTGCGGGTGTTTTCCGGGTTGTGGTACTGGCCGATCCTGTTGATGGTGCTGGTCTCGGCGATCAACTTGATCGGGGCCGGCGACGATAACCAGAAGGCCCTGCGTTGTGCGTTGTTCACCACCATTTTGCTGATTGGTACGGTGTTCCTGAGCACCGTGCTGCAACACCTGTTTAAATCCCGCAGCCAGGTCGCGATCCAGCGCAGCAGCGCCTACAAGGAACGCTTCCTCAGCTTGTTGCATGCGATCCTGCGTATCGTCATGGCCATCGCCTTTATCGAGATTCTTGGACGAATCTGGGGCGTGTCGCTGTTCGAATTTGCCCAGCGTAACTCGGTGGGCCGGGCGATCAGCGACTCCCTCAGCAGCATCGGCCTGATCCTGCTGATGACCTGGCTGTTCTGGGTGGTACTCGACACGGCGATCCAGGAAGCGCTCAAGCCACCGGTCAATAAACGCTCCAGCCGCCAGCCCAGCACGCGGGTCAAAACCATCCTGCCGCTGCTGCGCAATGCGGTGAAAATCATCCTGGTGGTGATCTGCGCGATCACCACCATGGCCAACCTCGGGATCAACGTCGCGCCGCTGCTGGCGGGGGCCGGGGTGGTCGGCCTGGCCATCGGCTTTGGGTCGCAGCAACTGGTGCAGGATGTGATCACCGGCCTGTTCATCATCATCGAAGACACCCTGTCCATCGGCGACTGGGTGGTGCTTGACTCCGGCCACGCCGGCACCGTCGAAGGCCTGACCATCCGCACCCTGCGCCTGCGCGACGGCAAGGGCTTTGTGCACTCGGTGCCGTTCGGGCAGATCAAGGCGGTCACCAACCAATCGCGGCAATTTGCCTATGCGTTCTTCTCAGTGCAGTTCACCTACGACACCGACGTGGACAAGGCAGTGGAGCTGATTCGCGAAGCGGGGCAGTCGATCCGTGATGACGTGTTTCTCAAGTACAACCTGCAAGGGCCGCTGGAGGTGTTCGGCGTCGACAAGATGGACCTCAATGGCGTGGTGCTTACCGCGCAGTTCCGCACGGTGTCGGGCGGGCAGTATGCAGTGAGTCGCGCGTTCAATCAGCGCCTCAAAAAGCTTGTGGATAACTGTGATGAGGTGCACTTCGCGCAGACTTATCCACAGCAGGTGCTGTTGCCTAAACGTGCGGCGCAGGTGGATGAGCCGGATGAGGAGGTGCCTGCATCGGTGGTGTTGACGGAGCAGCCCAGGCCTCAATGAGTTGTGTTGACGCTTAAGGCCTCATCGCAGGCAAGCCAGCTCCCACACGTGGAATGCATTCCCAGGTGGGAGCCGGGCTTGCCCGCGATGAGGCAGGCAGGGTCAATACAGGCTCAATGCCTGATCAACTTCTCCTGCACCACCTGCTGATCCACCTCCAGCAACACCTGCTGCTTGCCCGCCACCATGACCGCCGCGGGCAACCCATCCCGGTACACAATGCGATTGCCACTCACCGCCGGCACCTTGGTGCCCGGTAACAGCGTGCCCACCAGGTTCAACGGGTCCGCGCCACACACCGCAATCAAACTCCCATCATGGGGTCGACGCCGCACTTCACGCAGCAACGGAATCGCCTCCGGCAACGCAAACTGTTCCCCCGCCAAACCACTGACAAACCGCCCACCCCGAATCTCCCCGCGCGCCTCCAGCCGATGGAAAGTGCGCAGCAACTCGCGCCAGCTCGGCAGCCACTCCGCCTCGCGCTCCAGCAAGCGCCAGAACACCACGCCATAGCGGCGCAGCAAGGTCATCGCCACATGCTCCAGGGTCTCGGCGGAAGGCGGACCTGCGGCAGTCGACGGGCGTCGGATCAGCGCCCAACGCCCCGCATCGTCCATACCGCCGATAAACGCGCCGCGCCCGCGCCGACTGCTGCGCGCCTGGCGTTTGCTCGCGGGGGTGGTCAGCGCACGCAACCCGGCAAAGCTGTCGGCGTTCACCAAACCGGCACCCACCAGTTCCTGCAAAGCGGTTTCCAGTTCGCTGCGCAGTAAGTGGGCTTCATGCACCAGTTCATCAAAAAACAGCGCGCCGTGGTCGCGCAGGGCTTGATGCACCTTCTGCGCCTTGGGCGACAGCGTGGTGGCGTCGGTGGGTTCGGTCAGTCCGCTCCACAGTCCCACTTGGTTGCGTGGCAGCAATACCACCGGAGTGCTGCGCAATGCCATGGCGCTGGTCTTGTTGCTCAAGCGCGTCCACACCAGTTTGCCGCTGCGGCATAATTCATCGAGCCAAGTCGAGGAGTAATCCTTGAGCCGCGCACTGAGCAAGTCGCTGTCCCAGGCGGAAGTGGCGGCGGCGTAACCTTCGAACTGCCCGACGATCTGCGGCAACATCGCGCTGCCCTGGCCACGGGTGCCGTCGGACAAATGCTGCCAATCGAACAGAAAACGCATGAAGTCCTGCAGCGCCACCGGCTCGATTTCCCGGCGTAGGCGCTTAACCGTGTAACGATGAATGCGCGCCAGCAGATGGCGTTCGCACCATTGCTCCTGGGTGGCGCCGGGGCTGAAATGCCCGCGCAGCACGTAGCCTGCCTGCTCCAGGCGGGCCAGTGCCTGGGTGACATCCGCCACCGGCAAGGCCAGGGGCGCGGCGATCTCGATCAGGCTCAGCGGGCCAAACCCACCGAGGCGCGCGCGCAGCACTTCCGTGACGGCCTCCTCAACGGTCCAGGGCTCATCGAAGCCGGGCAGCAACGGCACGTTGCCGGGGTAGATCGTCTGCACACAACTCAGGCGTTCGACGGCGACCCACAGGCGGGTGTGTAAGTGAGTGTGCAGTTGATAGGCGCGGCCACTCTGGGCCAATGCGTGCAGCCAAGTCGCCCATTGCGGCGTGACTTCGTTACCGGCGATGCACGCCAGGCTCATCAACGCCTCATGCATTTCGTCCGGCCCGTTGGGCGCCGGCCAGGCTTCTTCGCGCACGCCGGCGATGGCATCCGCATCCAGTGCGCCGAGGTCGTCGGTGCTCTGCGGGTCGCTCCAGCGCCGGTTGAGCACGGCCTGGGTGCGGCGCTCTTCCAGGGGGGCATCGTCGAGAAAGGTGTAGGGGCGGGCGCTGAGGATTTCTGCGGCCATGGGCGAGGGCGCGGGCAGGTCGCGGCTGATCAGGCGCACCTCGCCGCGTTCCATGCGCCGCAACAGCGCCAGCCAACCCTCGCTGTCCATGGCTTCGTGCAGGCAGTCGTCGAGCGTTTGCTCGACCAGCGGGTGTTCAGGCACCTCGCGCTCGCCGGCGAGGTTTTCCAGGCAAGCGATCTGGTCGGGGAAGACGCTGGCGATCAGGTCTTCGCTTTTCATGCGCTGAATCTGCGGCGCCACTTTGCGCCCCCCGGTATAGCGCGGCAACGCCAGCGCCACCCCCGCATTCCAGCGCCAGCGCACGCCGAACAGCGGCGCATCCAGCACCGCTTGTATCAGGATATGCTCGGCGCTCTGGCTATTGAGGTAACGCCACACCTCGTCCAGCTCGAAACTGTGGCCGGTGGACAGCGACAGCACGATTGCGTTTTCGCTGGCCGCCGCCTGCAATTCAAAATTGAACGTGCGGCAAAAACGCTTGCGCAGGGCCAGGCCCCAGGCGCGGTTGACGCGGCTGCCGAATGGCGTGTGGATGATCAGTTGGGTGCCGCCGGACGCGTCGAAAAAACGCTCCATGATCAACGTGTCCTGGGACGGCAACGCACTCAGGGCCAGGCGAGCGCGGGCCAGGTAATCGAGGATCTGCTCGGCGCTGGCGCGGTTCAGGCCGAGGGTGGCGGTAAGCCAATCCTGTGCGGCGTGCAGGTCACCCGGCGTGGCGCTGAGCAGCGCGTCCATCTGACCTTGGAGGCGCGCCACCGCCGCTGACAATTCGTGGCTGCGCCCCGGCGCCTCACCGAGCCAGAAGGGGATGGTCGGCGGTTGGCCATGGGCGTCCTCGACGCGCACTTTGCCGGCTTCGACCCGCAAGATGCGATACGAGGTGTTGCCCAGCTGGAAGATATCCCCGGCGATGCTTTCCACCGCGAAGTCTTCGTTGACGCTGCCGATGTTCAGGCTCTGGGGTTCGAGCAACACGCTGTAGTCGGCGTTGTCGGGGATGGTGCCGCCACTGGTGACGGCGGTCAGCTTGGCGCCCCGTCGACCGCGCAGGGTGCGAGTCAGGGCGTCGCGGTGCAGGTAGGCGCTGCGGATGCCCTGGCGACCGTTGTAACCGTCGGAGAGCATTTGCAGCAGTGCCTGGTAGTGGCGCTCATCCAGCGTGGCGTAGGGCGCGGCGCGGTGGATGAGCGCCAGCAAGGCCTGCTCGGACCATTCCTGGGCGCTGACCTCGGCGATGATCTGCTGGGCCAGTACATCCAGAGGCGCCACGGGAATCTGTAGCGTGTCGAGTTCGCCCCGGCGCACGCAGTCGAGCAGGGCGGCGCATTCAATCAGGTCGTCGCGGGTGGTGGCGAACAGTCGTCCCTTGGGCGTGCCACCCACCTGGTGGCCGGAGCGGCCGACTCTTTGCAGAAAGCCGTTGATGGAGCCGGGCGAGCCAATCTGGCAAACCAGATCGACATCGCCGATATCAATCCCCAACTCCAGGGACGCGGTGGCGATCAGCACCTGCAGCTCGCCGCCCTTGAGGCGCTGTTCGGCGTCCAGGCGCATTTCCTTGGCCAGGCTGCCGTGGTGGGCGGCCACGGCGGTTTTGCCCAGGCGCTCGCTCAAATGCCGCGCCAGGCGCTCGGCCAGGCGCCGGGTGTTGACGAAAATCAGCGTGGTGCGGTGTTCGCGGGCCAACTCGGCGAGGCGGTCGTAGACCCGTTCCCACACATCGTTGGCCATCACCGCAGAGAGCGGCACGGGCGGCACCTCGATATCCAGGTCGCGCGGGCGGGCGTGGCCGATATCCACAATCGCGCACGCCCGGCCGCTGCCGACGAGGAACCGCGACACCGCGTCGATGGGCTTTTGCGTGGCCGACAAGCCGATGCGCATCAGTGGCTCGGCGCACAAGCCTTGCAGGCGTTCCAGGCTCAAGGCCAGGTGGCTGCCACGTTTGCCGGCGGCGATGGCGTGGATTTCATCGATGATCACCGTGCGCGTGCTGGCGAGCATCTGTCGGCCGGAGTCCGAGCCCAGCAGCACGTAGAGCGATTCCGGGGTGGTCACCAGGATATGCGGCGGGCGCTTGCGCATCAGTGCGCGGTCTTTTTGCGGGGTGTCACCGGTGCGCACGGCGGTGCGGATGGCCAGCGGCGGCAGGCCCAGGTTCCGCAGGTGCTCAGTGATCCCGGCCAGCGGGTTTTGCAGGTTGATCTGGATGTCGTTGGACAGCGCCTTGAGTGGCGACACATAGACCACCAGGGTTTCATCCGGCAGTTCACCGCCGTTGGCCAGGCCTTGGTGGACCAAGTCATCCAGCACCGCCAGGAACGCTGTGAGCGTCTTGCCGGAGCCGGTGGGCGCGGCGATCAGTGTTGATTGGCGCTGTCGGATCAGCGGCCATGCCTGGGCCTGGGCGCCTGTCACCGAGGGGAAGGTGCTGCGGAACCAGGTGCTGACGGCGGGGTGGAAGCCGGTCAATGCGGTGTCGGTGGATTCAGGAAGGTTCATGGAGTGATTGATAGCCCCTGCTCCAACAAGTTGCAATCGCGCACTTTATCCGTGACGGTTGCGCTACAAACCCGCAAAATGCAACGATTCTGACAAATACCTGAAAACCTTCGTTCCACACAGACCGGGCCTGCTCAATCTATGCGAATGCGCCTTATGTTACTGGGCGGCGGGAATGCCCTCGGGCAGGCGCTGATTCGCCTCGGTGCAGAGGAAGACATCGGTTTCCTCGCCCCCAAACCGCCCAAAGACGGCTGGGATGCCGCGAGCCTTACCCAACTGCTCGACGACACCCGTCCCGATGCGTTGATCAACCTCGCCTACTATTTCGACTGGTTCCAGGCCGAGGTGGTCAGCGAAACCCGTTTGGCCGCCCAGGAATTCGCCATCGAGCGCCTGGCCGAACTGTGCCAGCACCACAACATCACCTTGCTGCAACCGTCCAGCTACCGCGTGTTCGATGGCTCCCGCGCCACCGCCTACAGCGAAAAAGACGAGCCGGTGCCCCTGGGCCTGCGCGGCCAGGCGTTGTGGCGAATCGAACAGAGTGTGCGCGCCACCTGCCCACAACATGTGCTGTTGCGTTTCGGCTGGCTGCTGGATGACAGCGTCGACGGCACCCTCGGGCGCTTCCTGGCGCGGGCCGAGAAGCCGGATGAATTGCTGATGGCGGACGACCGTCGCGGCAACCCGACGCCGGTGGATGACGCGGCGCGGGTGATCATCTCGGTGCTCAAGCAACTCGATTGCGCGGCGCCGTTGTGGGGCACGTACCACTACGCCGGGCATGAGGCGACCACACCGTTGGCGCTGGGCCAGGCGATTTTGACTGAAGCACGTACCTTCCACCCGCTGGCGATCGAATCCCCCACCGCCCAGGCCCATGCGGCCCGGCCGGATGCGGCGGATGAGCCGCAACACGCGGTGCTGGCTTGCAAGAAAATCCTTCACACCTTCGGCATCAAGCCACGGGCGTGGCGGGCGGGGCTGCCGGCGTTGCTGGACCGGTTCTACCGTCACAGCTGATCCCGCACACAAACCTAATGTGGGCACGAGCCAAATGTGGGAGGGGGCTTGTCCCCGATAGCGGTGGTTCAGTCAAATATGTGTTGGCTGACACACTGCAATCGGGGGCAAGCCCCCTCCCACATTGAGTTTTGTGTTACTGGTCAGGTTGGTGTCAGAATTTGTAGCCGATACCCACCATGTAGACCATCGGGTCCACGTCCACATTGACCTTGGCGCGCGTGCCCTGGCCCAGGGCATTGTTGTCCACCGTCGCTTTGGTGCTGATGTCGATGTAGCGCGCCTGGGCGTTGATCATCCACTTGTCGTTGATCATGTAGTCGGCACCGATCTGCGCCGCCCAGCCCCAGGAGTTTTCGGCCTTGAAGTTGCTGAAGCCTGCGTCCGATGCGCGGCTGCCGACGTGTTCGTCATAGATCCAGGTGTAGTTGATACCCGCGCCCACGTACGGCTGGAAAGCCGACTTGTTGTCCAGTGGGTAGTACACGACGCTCAGGGTCGGCGGCAGGTGTTTCAGGGTGCCGAGTTTGCCGTTCGCGGCGCCAAGGGCGGTGTTCTTGATCTTCACGTCATGCTCGAACGGTGTGGCCGCCAGCAGTTCGATACCGACGTGGTTGGTCAGCATGTAGGCGAAGTTCAAGCCCAACTGAGTGTCGCTGCTCATGGTCGCCTTGCCGCCCAGATTGGCGCCGGCCAATGGGCCCTGGTCAACCTTGACGCTGCTGCTGTCTGCCTTCGGGTTCACGGTGATTGCACCGGCGCGAATCAGAATGTCGCCCGCTTCGTGAGCGTGTGCAACAGGGGCAGCGAGGGCGAGCGCGAAGAGGGACGCGCCGAGCAGAGACTTGTTCATGGGAGCTCCAAAGGACGTTTAAAAGTTGTACGTCCAATGGTAAAGATCGTTCCGTTCGGTCTTTTGACTCAGCTCAATGAAAGGGCGATCAGCGCTATTCCGGCAGCTCGTACATGTAAATTTTCTCGGCATCCATCTGGTAACCGGCATCGGCGAGTTCGCTGGTGGACGGTTTGACTTGCATCGCGCCTTCGATCCAGTACGGCTGGTAGAGCTCATCGAGCTTCACGCCGATTTCGCTTTTGACATGCACGATCTGGTTCGACGGTGGCGGCGGCACATGGATGCACGCGCCGAAATACGGCACCAGCAGAAACTCGGTGGTACGGCCTTCTTCGCTGACTTCCAGCGGCACGATATAACCCGGTAAACGGATGTGCTGACCGTCGAGGCTCTGCACCACCGGCGCGTTGGGCAAATCCTGTTTGGCGGCCGGCGCCGCCTCGACGGACAACGCATCGGCCATGTTCGACAGGTCGTGCAGCGGTTTCATATTGGGAATTTCCGGCGGCGCGTCCGGCGGGATCATTTCCTGCCAGGACAAGTCCTTGGGCTGATCTTCCGCCCAGGCGGGCAGGGCAATCAGCAGAAACAGGGCAAGCAGGGCGCGACGCATCAAAGCCTTCCTCATAAACGTATGGACAGGCCATCGGCCAGGGATTGTCGATAGGCGCGCCACGCGGGCACGCTGCCCATCAACAGCGCTGCCGCCAGGATACCGGCGAGCAACGTCCATTCATATTCGCTGGGCCACGACATCGGCAAGTCCAGGCCGTAGTTGGCCTGCAGGTACCCGCGCGACGCGGCTATGCACACGTACAGCAAACCCACGCCCGCGATCACGCCAGACAGCGCCAGGGCGAAGGCTTCGAAGATCAGCAGCGTCGCGATATGCCACGGGCGTGCGCCCACCGAACGCAGGATCGCCATCTCGCGGCGGCGTTCGTTGAGGCTGGTGAGGATCGCCGTGAGCATGCCGATCAGGCCGGTGAGCACCACGAACAGCGAGATCACGAACAGGGCTTTTTCGGCGGTGCCCATCATGCTCCACAACTCTTGCAGTGCCACGCCGGGCAGGATCGCCAGCATCGGTTCGCCGCGGAATTCGTTGATCTCCCGTTGCAGGGCGAAGGTGGAAATCTTGTTGTTCAGGCCGAGCATGAACGCGGTGATGGCCTGCGGCGTAAGGTCCATGTTGCGTGCCTGGTCGGCGCTGATACGGCCTTTGCCCTGCGCGGGCACGCCGTTGTGCCAGTCGATATGGATCGCTTCCATGCCGCCAAGGCTGATGTGCAACGTGCGGTCCACCGGCGTGCCGGTGCGCTTGAGAATGCCGACCACGGTGAACGGTTTGTCGTCGTGCTTGACCAGGCTGACCACCGCCACGCCGTGGGCGAGCACCAGTTTGTCGCCGAGTTTGTAATGCAACGCGTCGGCGACTTCGGCACCGAGCACCACTTCGAACGGGTCGGTCGCGAAGGCGCGGCCGCTGGCCAGTTCGAGGTTTTGCTTGCGGCCGTATTGGTAGTGTTCGAAGTAGGACGCGTTGGTGCCCATCACGCGGTAGCCGCGATGGGAGTCGCCGAGGGACATCGGGATCGCCCACTTCACCTGGGGGCTGGCGGCAAAGTGTTCGAAGCTGTCCCAACGGATGTTGTTGGTGGCGTTGCCGATGCGGAACACCGAGTACAGCAGCAGGTTGACCGAGCCCGAGCGGGCGCCGACGATCAGGTCGGTGCCGCTGATGGTGCTGGCGAAACTGTTGCGCGCCTCAACGCGCACGCGCTCCACCGCGAGCAACAAGCAGACTGAAAGCGCGATGGCGAAAGCAGTGAGGATCGCGGTAAAGCGGCGATTAGCCAGGCTGGCCATGGCTAGACGGAACAGATACATCTCAAACCTCTGCGGGCGTGGCGGCGCGATTGAGTTCGGCCAGCGACAGGTTGCGGTCGAACAGCGAAGCCAGGCTCTGGTCATGGCTGACAAACAACAGGCTGGCGCCCGCTTCGCGGCATTCGGCGAACAGCAGTTGCAGGAAGGCTTCGCGGGCGTCGTAGTCCAGGGCCGAGGTAGGCTCGTCGGCGATCACCAGTTCCGGCTGGCCGATCAACGCACGGGCGGCGGCCACCCGTTGTTGCTGGCCGATGGACAGCGAGTCGGCACGCCTTTCGAGCAGGTCTTTGTCTTTCAAACCCAGGTGCGCGAGCAACGCAGCGACGGCCTGGTCGACACTGCCGTGGCGCTGTTTTGCTCGTTGCGCGCGCAGCGTGGAAAAGTGGCACGGCAATTCGACGTTCTCGCGCACCGACAGGAACGGCAGCAGGTTGAACTGCTGGAAGATGTAGCCGGTGTGGTCGACGCGGAAACGGTCGCGGGCACCGGCCGAGAGCTCAGTCAGCTCCTGGCCGAGCAGGCGGATGCTGCCTCGGCTGGGTTTCTGCACGCCGCCGAGCAGGCCCAGCAGTGTGGTTTTGCCACTGCCGCTCGGGCCTTTGAGAAACAGGGTTTCCCCCGCTTCCAGGCGGAACGCGGGGATGTCCAGCAACTGTGGGTGCCCAGGCCAGTTGAAGCCCAGGTCAGACAGTTCGATCAATGCGTGGGTCATGGGGACTCAGAACTTCAGGGTGGCTGCGGTGGCCGTCGCTTCAACACCTTGCTGGCCGCTCGGGCCGATCAGTTGTACCTGAATTTTCTGGGTGGCGGGGAAGGTCTTGAACACCTGGGTCAGGTCAAGAGTGCTCAGGGCCGCCGGTGTGGCACAGTTGAACTGGTAGTGGGCGTGGATTTCGCTGTGGTCGTGAGGGTGTTCGTGGGCGCCGTCTTTGGCGTCGTCATCATCGTCGTCATGGTCGGCTTCGGGTTTATCGCCGAACAGCGGGCTGTTGAGCTCCTGGGTGCTGACCACGCAACCGGCAGCCTTAGGCAGGTTGAACAGGGCGACGGGGTTCTCCAGTTGCTTGCGCGCGGCGGCGACCTTGGCTTTGTCCGCCGGGGTGGTGGCCAGGTGTTCGAAACCCACCAGGTTCATTGCCGGGCTGTCCAACTCAAGCTCCAGGGCCTGGCCGTCGAGCACTGCGTTGAGGCGGCCGACGCCATGCTCGTGGGCGCCGAGGCTGCCGTGTTCATGGTCGTGGTCGTCATGAGCATGGGCAACCGCCAATGGCAGCAGGGCAAACGGCAAAGCAAGCAACAAACGGCGCATGAGAAGACTCCAGAACATGAAAGTTTTGTTATGTGATCTTATAACAATTGGCCGAGAGTTTGACCGCCCGCTTGGCGTTGCGCAAGCCGCATGGGAGCATGCTTGTCGGAAAAATGCAGGAGTAAGGACGATGTTGCGAATTCGTGGAACGGTCGGCGACCTGCCGGTGGACTTGACCCTGGAACTGGATGACGGCGATTGGGCACGGCTGGGCGCGCACTTGCAGGCTACGCCCGTCGCCAGCCCGGCCGCCGCGCCCGTGGCTCCGGTCAAACACAATGATGAGCTGTGGCAGGGCGCCCAGGCGCTGTTGCGCAAGGCCGGACAGCTCAGTGGCCTGGAGTTGCTTGACCAGTTGGAAGGCCTGGCCGGCGACGCCTCGGCGGGCAAGCGCCTGTTGGTACGCCTGCGCCACAGCGCCCAGGTGAAGGTTGCCAGCGGCGGGGATACGCCGCTGTACAGCTGGGTCGGCGATTAGTACAGCGCGGCGAACAACTTGCGGCGGTACACGGTCACCAGCGGGTGGTCGTTGCCCAGCAGTTCGAACACCTGCAGCAAGGTCTTGTGCGGCAGGCCTTCGCTGTAGCTGCGGTTGCGGATAAACAGCTTGAGCAAACCTTCCAGCGCCGCGTCGTACTGTTGGCGCGCCAGTTGCTGGATCGCCAACTGATAGGCCGCTTCGTCGTCCTGCGGGTTTTGCGCCAGGCGGCTTTTCAAGTCGGCGGCGTCCGGCAGGTCGGCAGCCTGGCGCAGGAAGGTGATCTGCGCCTTGGCCCCGGCGAGGGCGGCTTTGTGATCGTCGCTCTTCACCGCGTCCAGCACGGTCTGGGCTTCACCCAATTCACCGCGTTCGGCCAGGCAGCGGGCGTACAGGATCAACGCCGCGGCGTTAGTGTTGTCTTCGCCCAGCAGCGTCACCAGCACGGCTTCAGCATCGCTGATGCGACCTTCGGCAAACAGTGCCTGGGCCTGCTCCAACGGATCCGCCGCCGCCGGTGGCGGCATCTGCACATGCGGCTCGAGCATCGCCCGCACCGCCGACTCCGGCTGCGCTCCGGCGAACCCATCCACCGGCTGGCCATCCTTGAACAGCACCACCGTCGGCAGGCTCTGAATGCCAAACCGCGCAACGATGTCCTGCTCGGCCTCGCAATCGACCTTGGCCAGCAGCAACTCGCCCTGATAACTCTCGGCAACCTTCGCCAGCATCGGCATCAACGCCTTGCATGGCGCGCACCACTCGGCCCAGAAATCCACCAGCACGGGTTTTTCGAAGGAGTTCTGGATCACGGCCTGGTCGAAATTGGCGGTGGTGACGTCGAAGATATACGGCGTGGGTTCACTCATGGGGCGTCTCGAATAAAGCGGGAATGAGGCAACTATAAGGGCTGGCGCTGGCTACCGGAAGCGGCTTGGAGTTCAAACGCGTGATGCCTGCCACTGTAGTGAGCGGGCTTGCCCCGCGCTGGGTGGCGAAGCCGCCCCAATCCGGTCACCGCAACCTTCCAGACAGAATTTAGTCGCCTGTTTTGGGGCGGCTCCGCCACCCGGCGCGGGGCAAGCCCGCTCACTACAGGAGGGATGCTTTCAAGAGCGCCGCGAGTGGTAAAGACTCACCTTGCGAAACTCCCAAGGCTCGGCCAGGTCCGGCAATGTCAGCGCATCAAGGATCTCCAGCCGCTGGTAATCCGGGTGCTGGAAGTCCCTCACGCGCGAATCCGCCACCAACGCTTCGCGGCCTCGGGTGAGGAACTGGTCCAGCAGCGGCAGGTTCGCCCGGTCGTAGAGCACATCGGCGACCAAGATCAGGTCGAAGCGGTCGGCTTCGGCGAAAAAATCGGCGGAGTAGCCCAGTTCTACACCGTTAAGCTCGGCATTCGCCCGGCATGACGCCAAGGCCAGTGGGTCCAGGTCGCAGGCCACCACTTCCCGTGCGCCAGCCTTGACCGCTGCAATCGCGGCCACGCCGGAACCCGCGCCGAAGTCCAGCACGCGCTTGCCCGCGACCCACGTAGGGTTCGCCGCCAGGTAGCGCGCCAGCGCCAGGCCGCTGGCCCAGCAAAAACTCCAGTAGGGCGGTTCATGCAGGATGCGGCGGGTTTCTTCGGGGCTGAAGGCGCGGTCCATGTTGTCGGCATCCAGCAGCCACAACGACAGCTCGGTGCCCGGCAACGGGCAGGGCACCAGCTGTGCGTCGCCGATCAGTTCGCTCAGCGCCGCTTGCAGGTCCAACGGTGGCGTCATGGTGCCTTGACGAGTTGCAGGGGGCCGGTGCTCTGGGTGATCGCCTGGGTGATGCGCACGGCGGGCAGGTGCAGGATCAGCTGGCCGGACTGGCTGGCGCGGCCGCGCAGTTCAACCCGCGCACCGGCGGGGAAGGCTTCGGGGTTGTAGCGCAGGCGGAAGGCCAGGGGCTGGCCATTGCCGGTCAGCACACTGCTGGCCAGCAGTTGTTGCGGACGCGAACGGTCGTCGATCACCAGCAACGCCATCTCGACTTCAGCGCCGGCCGGCACGTTGGTCAGGCTGCCGCTGATTTCACGCTGGTAGGCGGGCAGGGGACCGGTGTCTTCAATGCCGGGGACTTTTTTCTCTTGCGCCGGTGCCGGTTGAGGGGCGGCAGGCTTGGGGGCTTCGCTGCTGCAGGCGACCAGGACACTGAACAGGGTGAGCAAAACAAGTGGTCGTAACTGCATGTACGGCTCCAGAAAGGACAAAATCCGTGGCTTGAAAAATATGAAACATAATAGCCAGCCTATATACCGTAAAGGCTATGGCTTGTCTTGCCACGGGGATGCGCTACCATGGCCCTCCCTTTATTTGTTGCCTGCCCACCATGCACTGTCCCTTCTGCGGTGCCAACGACACCAAGGTCATTGACTCGCGTCTGGTCGCCGAGGGCGATCAAGTGCGTCGCCGGCGCGAATGCCTGGCCTCTGGCTGCGGTGAACGTTTCACCACCTTCGAAACCGCCGAACTGGTGTTGCCACGGCTGATCAAGTCCGACGGCAGCCGCCAACCCTTCGACGAAGAAAAACTGCGCGCCGGTATGCAGCGCGCCCTGGAAAAACGCCCGGTGAGTGTCGAGCGGCTGGAGGCGGCGCTGGTGCATATCAAGCACAAGCTGCGTGCGACCGGCGAGCGCGAGGTCAAGAGCCTGGTGGTTGGAGAACTGGTAATGGGCGAGCTGCAAAAGCTCGACGAAGTTGCCTATATCCGTTTCGCCTCGGTGTATCGACGCTTCCAGGACCTCAATGAGTTCCGCGAAGAGATCGACCGCCTGGCCCGTGAGCCTGCCAAAGAATGAATTCACCCTCTGCCGAACAAGCTGTGCTCGACGCCCATTACATGGCCCGCGCCCTCGAACTGGCGCGCAAGGGTCTGTACACCACCCACCCCAACCCTCGGGTGGGCTGCGTGATTGTGCGCGATGGGCAGGTCGTCGGCGAAGGCTGGCACGTGCGCACCGGCGAGCCCCATGCCGAAGTTCATGCCCTGCGCGCTGCCGGTGACAAGGCGCGCGGCGCCACCGCCTATGTGACCCTCGAACCTTGCAGCCACTATGGGCACACCCCGCCGTGCGCCGATGCGCTGGTGAGTGCCGGGTTGGCGCGGGTGGTCGCGGCGATGCAGGACCCTAACCCGGAAGTCGCCGGGCGCGGCATGCAGCGCCTGGCCCAGGCCGGGATCGACGTGCGCAGCGGTGTGTTGGAAAGTGAAGCGCGGGCCCTCAACAGAGGGTTCCTCAAGCGCATGGAGCAGGGCCTGCCGTTTGTGCGGGTCAAGCTGGCGATGAGCCTGGACGGCCGCACCGCGATGGCCAGCGGCGAAAGCCAATGGATCACCGGCCCCGCCGCCCGCGCTGCCGTACAGCGCCTGCGCGCCGAGGCCAGCGTGGTGCTGACCGGCGCCGATACGGTGCTGGCCGACGGTGCGCGCCTGACCGTGCGCGCCGCCGAACTCGGCCTGGATGACGCCACCACCGCCCTGGCCATGTCGCGCCCGCCATTGCGCGTGCTGATCGACGGCCGCCTGCGAGTGCCGCTCAACGCGCCGTTCTTCAAGGCCGGCCCGGCGTTGGTCATCACCTGCGTGACCGCCGAAAATCAGTTCCCCCGTGGCCCTGAGTGCCTGGTGGTGCCGGGTGTCGAAGGCCAGGTCGACTTGCGCTCGGCACTGGTCGCGCTGGCTGCGCGTGGCGTCAACGACGTGCTGGTGGAAGCCGGTCCAAGCCTGGCGGGTGCGTTTGCCCAACAAGGCCTGGTAGACGAATACGTGATATTCGTCGCAGGCAAGTTCCTCGGCTCCGCCGCCCGGCCTTTGCTGGATTGGCCGCTTGATAAACTGGCCGACGCCCCCCAACTCAAGATCACTGAAATGCGCGCTGTAGGCGACGACTGGCGGGTCACTGCCATCCCTGTGCCAGCAGCGAGCGTATAATTCCCGGCCTGCGCTTGAGCGTCAGCCCCTCGTTTTCAGGAGAACGAAATGTTCACCGGCATTATCGAATCCATCGGCAGCATCCGTGCAATGACCCCCAAAGGCGGCGACGTGCGCCTGCTGGTTGAAACCGGCAAGCTCGACCTCGGCGACGTCAAACTGGGCGACAGCATTGCGGTCAGCGGCGTGTGCCTGACCGTCATCGAACTGCCGGGCAACGGTTTTGCCGCCGACGTCAGCCGGGAAACCCTGGACTGCACCGCGATGAACGATCTCAAGGCCGGCAGCCCGGTCAACTTGGAAAAAGCCCTGACCCCGACCACCCGCCTGGGCGGTCACCTGGTCAGCGGCCACGTCGACGGCGTCGGCGAAGTGGTCGCCCGCAGCGAAAATGCGCGGGCCGTGGAATTTCGTATCCGCGCGCCCAAAGAGCTGGCCAAATACATCGCCCACAAAGGCTCGATCACTGTCGATGGCACCAGCCTGACCGTGAACGCCGTGAACGGCGCCGAATTCGAACTGACCATCATTCCCCACACCCTCAGCGAAACGATCATGGCCTCGTACCAGCCGGGTCGCCGGGTGAACCTGGAAGTCGACTTGCTTGCCCGTTACCTGGAGCGCCTGTTGATGGGCGATAAGGCCGCAGAGCCAACATCCGGGAACATCACCGAAAGTTTTCTGGCCGCTAATGGCTACCTGAAATCCTGACCAAGGGGGTGCCCTGTGGCGCTCAATAGTATCGAAGAACTGGTTGAAGACATCCGCCAAGGCAAGATGGTCATCCTGATGGATGACGAAGACCGCGAGAACGAAGGCGACATCATCATGGCCGCCGAGGCCTGCCAGGCTGAGCACATCAACTTCATGGCCAAGCATGCCCGTGGGCTGATCTGCATGCCCATGAGCCGCGAGCGTTGCGAGTTGCTCAAGCTGCCATTGATGGCGCCGCGCAATGGGTCGGGTTTTGGTACCAAGTTCACCGTGTCGATTGAAGCGACTACCGGCGTGACCACCGGTATTTCTGCCGCTGACCGCGCGCGCACGGTGCAAGCCGCCGCCGCCAAAGACGCCAAGGCCGAAGACATCGTCAGCCCAGGCCACATTTTCCCGCTGATGGCCCAACCGGGCGGCACCCTGGCCCGCGCCGGCCACACCGAAGCCGCCTGCGACCTGGCACGCATGGCCGGTTTCGAGCCAAGCGGCGTGATCTGCGAAGTGATGAACGACGACGGCACCATGGCTCGCCGTGCCGAACTTGAAGCCTTTGCCGCCGAACACAACATCAAGGTGGGCACCATTGCCGACCTGATTCACTACCGGATGATCCACGAACGTACCGTTCAGCGGATTGCCGAGCAGCCACTCGACAGCGAACTGGGCCAATTCAATTTGGTTACCTACCGTGATTCAGTGGAAGGCGACGTGCACATGGCCCTCACCCTGGGCACCATTTGCGCCGAAGAGCCGACCCTGGTGCGCGTGCACAACATGGACCCGCTGCGTGACCTGCTGATGGTCAAGCAGCCGGGCCGCTGGAGCCTGCGCGCCGCGATGTCCGCGGTGTCCGAGGCGGGCAGCGGTGTGGTGCTGCTGCTCGGCAACCCGGTGGACGGCGACGTCTTGCTGGCGCATATCCGCGAAACGGCTGACCACGCGCCGGTGAAAAAGCCGACCACCTACAGCATCGTCGGTGCCGGTTCGCAGATCCTGCGGGACCTGGGCGTGCGCAAAATGCGCCTGATGAGCGCACCGATGAAATTTAATGCGATATCCGGTTTCGACTTGGAAGTAGTAGAATACGTGCCCTCCGAATAAAGGCTGGCGGTTTTCGCCCTTTGTTCGCGGTTCAAATATCACTAAGGGACGCGTCATACACGCGTCCCGGCTCTTTAAGAGATTTGTCGAATGACCCTGAAGACCATCGAAGGTACCTTCATCGCCCCCAAAGGCCGCTACGCCCTGGTGGTCGGCCGCTTCAACAGCTTCGTGGTTGAAAGCCTGGTAAGCGGTGCCGTGGACGCCCTGGTTCGCCACGGTGTGAGCGAGAGCGACATCACCATCATCCGTGCCCCTGGCGCCTTCGAAATTCCACTGGTTGCGCAAAAAGTTGCCCAGCAGGGTGAATACGCGGCGATCATCGCCCTGGGCGCGGTCATTCGTGGCGGTACCCCGCACTTCGAATACGTGGCCGGCGAATGCACCAAGGGCCTGGCCCAGGTGTCCATGGAGTTCGGCGTACCGGTCGCTTTCGGCGTACTGACCGTTGATTCCATCGAGCAAGCCATCGAGCGCTCCGGCACCAAGGCTGGTAACAAAGGCGCTGAAGCTGCCCTGTCCGCGCTGGAAATGGTCAGCCTGCTGTCGCAGTTGGAGGCCAAGTGATTTCCGACGAGAGCGACAACTTCAACCCGCGTGACCCACGCCCAGCCGATGCCGGCAAGCCATCCAAGAACGAGAAGCGTCGCGCTGCTCGGCAGTTGGCGACC
This sequence comes from Pseudomonas sp. QC2, assembly GCF_002859085.1. Taxonomy (NCBI): domain Bacteria; kingdom Pseudomonadati; phylum Pseudomonadota; class Gammaproteobacteria; order Pseudomonadales; family Pseudomonadaceae; genus Pseudomonas; species Pseudomonas sp. QC2. Next base: position 256,356 of record NZ_PKKS01000004.1, on the reverse strand, counting down.
CAGGCGCTGTATCAGCGTCAGATGGCGGGCGCTTCGTTGAACGAAATCGAGGCACAGTTTCGCGTCGACAACGATTTCACCTTCGCCGACCTGCCGTACTTCCACGACATCCTGCACGGTGTGCATGCCCACCTGACCGAGATCGATGCAGCCCTGGCGCCATGCCTGGACCTGACCATCGACGAGCTGGACCCGGTTGAGCTGTGCGTGATGCGCCTGTCCGCCTGGGAGCTGCTGTATCGCGTTGACGTGCCGTACCGCGTGGTGATCAACGAAGGTATCGAACTGGCGAAAGTCTACGGTTCGACCGACGGCCACAAGTTCGTCAACGGCGTGCTCGACAAGCTGGCACCACGCCTGCGTGAAGCCGAAGTGAAGGCGTACAAGCGCTGAATCGCGCTTGAAACCTGAATGGGCGAGTTTGAGCTGATCCGCAACTACTTCGCCGCCGCGCCTTGTGCGCAAGGCGGCGAGGGGATTGCCCTGGGGATCGGCGATGACTGCGCCTTGCTGGCGCTCCCCACTGGGGAGCAGTTGGCAATCTCCACCGATACACTGGTGGCCGGGGTGCATTTTGCCGACCCCTGCGACCCCTTCCTGCTCGGCCAGCGCTCGTTGGCCGTGGCGGTGAGTGACCTGGCCGCCATGGGCGCCCATCCCCTCGCGTTTACCCTTGCCCTTACCACACCGACGGTCGATGCCGATTGGCTGCAACGCTATGCCCAAGGGTTGAATGCCATGGCGCAACGTTGCGGCGTGGGGTTAGTGGGCGGCGATACCACGCGTGGCCCCCTGAGCCTGACCTTGACCGTGTTGGGTCGTGTGCCGGCCGGGCAAGCCTTGACCCGCAGCGGCGCGCGACCGGGCGACCTGCTGTGTGTCGGCGGCGAACTGGGCAACGCCGCCGGCGCCTTGCCGCTGGTATTGGGCCAGCGCAGCGCCGATGCGGCGATCGCCGATCCGTTACTGGCTCATTACTGGTCGCCGCAACCGCAGTTGGCTCTGGGGCTGGCGCTGCGCGGCAAGGCCACGTCGGCGATGGATATTTCCGATGGGCTCCTGGCCGATTGCGGGCATATCGCCACGGCATCACAGGTCAGCCTGTTGATTGAGCGCCAGCGTTTGCCGTTGTCCACGGCGCTGCTGGCGTTCGTCGGTGATGACGAAGCGCGGGTGGCGGCCCTGAGCGGGGGGGACGACTACGTGCTGGCGTTCACCCTGCCGCCCGCCGAACTGGCACCACTGCTGGCCGATGGGTTGCCGATCCATGTGATCGGCCGGGTCGAGCCGGGGCAGGGCGTAACCCTACTCGACGCAGACGGGCAGGACATCACCCCAGCCATTCGTGGCTATCAACACTTTCGCGAGGCGCCGTAACCGGGCGACCTGCGCTACCCTATAGCCTCATACGGATGCAAAACCTGTAGGAGGTCATCATTATGGATGTGCGCCGCTGGCTGAGTGTTCTGCTGTGTTGCGTCGCCCCCTTGGCGCAGGCACAGGAGGCCGCGGTGGCTCCCGGTAAAGTGTCGCTGGCCAGTGAGGCCTGGGATGACTACACCAATGCCGATGGCAGCGGCCTGGCCTGGGACTTATTGCGACAGGTATTTGAGCCCGCTGGGTTCAAGCTGCAAACCCGCTCTGTGCCCTACACCCGCTCGGTTGGCCTGGCCCAGCGCGGTGAGGTGGATGGCTGGGTCGGTTCCTATCCGGGCGAAGTCAAAGGCGTGGTGTACCCGCATTGGCGCTACGATTCCGACCACATTTATGCGCTGGGGCTGGCGACCACGCCCACGCCGACCCTGACCACGCTGGCCAACTACCGCCTGGCGTGGGTGCGCGGCTACAAGTTCGAGGCGTACTTGCCGAATGTACAGCGTTTCAACCAGATCGAACGCCGCGATGGCATCCTGCCGATGCTCCAGCACGGCAGAGCGGACTTTTATATCGACTCCCTCACCGAGTCCAAATTCGTACTCAGCCAGGCGAAAGACCCCACACAGTTTAAGCTCACCCCTGTCGTTGAGTTGCCGCTCTACGTCGGGTTTACCGACAGCGAGCGAGGGCGGGTGTTGGCGGGCGTGTTCGACCAGCGTATGGACGCGTTAGTAAAAAGCGGCGAGCTGAGACCGATTTTCGAGCGCTGGCACCAGGCCTATCCCTTCTAACCTGCATAGAACCAGGACGAAGGCCAATCGAACCGATTGATCTTTATCAGCGATAATTCAGCTTAAGCGTCTGTAGGAACCTGCTGTTACAATGGCCGCCTTTGTAAAAACTGAAATCAGGAGCACACGGTGCCCGTCGTTTTCGTCGCTGCTTCCAAGCTGCCTACCCCTTTTGCCACGTTCACCATGAACGGCTTTCTCGAAGAAGCCACCGGGCGCGAGCACGTTGTGCTTAGCCTGGGCGATATCGCTGATGGCGCGCCGGTACTGGGCCGGGTGCACTCCGAATGCCTGACCGGCGATGCGCTGTTCAGCCAGCGTTGCGACTGCGGTTCGCAACTGGAAGCAGCCATGCGGGCCATCGCCCGTGAAGGCCGGGGCGTGCTGTTGTACTTGCGCCAGGAAGGCCGTGGCATTGGCCTGATGAACAAGATCCGCGCCTATGAGCTGCAAGATGGCGGTGCCGATACCGTCGAGGCCAACGAGCGCCTGGGCTTTGCCGCCGACCAGCGTGACTACGCGATCTGCCTGCCGATGCTGGAGCACCTGGGCGTCAACTCCCTGCGCCTGATGACCAACAACCCGCGCAAGGTCAAAGCCTTGACCGAGATGGGCATCACGGTCGCCGAGCGCGTGCCGCTGCACACCGGACACAATCCGCACAACAAACTCTACCTGGCCACCAAGGCCAGCAAGCTCGACCACATGATGGGTAACGAGCACCAGGGCGAGGTCGACCGCGCGTGACCCGTGGCCAGGTGAAACGGCGGCTATCCTTCAATTGGTGGCAGTACCTGGCCCTGGCGTTGCTCCCATTGTTTGTGATCAACCTGGTGTTTGGCCAAGCCGAGTCCCTGCTACCCGTGCTGGCCATGCCCTTCTTTATCGCCGGCGTGGCCTCGATGTTCCTCAGCCTGCGTTATTTCAACGGCTATAAACATGCGTTGATCGCCACCTCCAAAGCCCTCGATACTCCCGAAGAACCCGCTGCCTGGATCACCCTGGCGGCCCGTCGGCGCACGGCGTTGCTGATCGCTGCCGTGCCGGCCTGGATCGGTGCGTTGTCGGTGTTCGTCGGCCTGGAAGCGGTGCCGCTGTTCCTGCTGGCGCTGTCGACCGTGGTGCTGTTCTACCTCTATCGCATTCCCCGTCAACTGGGATGAGGTGTCACTGGCTGGCGGTGGTGCTGCTGGCATTCAGTGCCCAGGCGCTGGCGATCGAACGGGTCGTGAGCCTGGCGCCGTCGCTTTCTGAAATCGTGGTCGAACTGGGCGCCGCCGATCTGTTGGTGGGCGTGCTGGACGGCGGCGAGCGCCCGGCGGCGTTGGCGCAAGTGCCGTCGGTGGGGCATTACGGCCAGTTGGACATGGAGCGCCTGCTCAGCCTCAAGCCCGACCTGATCCTGCTCTGGCCCGGCAGTGTCGGCCCCGCCCAGCGTGAGCAGTTGCAGCGCCTGAATATCCCGGTGTACGTCGCCGAACCTCATAGCCTTGAACAACTCACCACTCAGGTCCAGGCCATCGCCGAGCAATTGGATCGCCCTGAGGCCGGACGGCAACTGGCCGCGCAATTGCGCCAACGCCTGGCCGAACTGCGCCAGCGCTATCAGCGTGCCGAGCCGCTGCGGGTGTTTTACCAAGTCTGGAATCAGCCGCTGTACACCGTGGGCGGTGGGCAGATCATCAGCGATGCGCTGACGGTGTGCGGTGCACGCAATGTGTTCGATGACCTCAAGCTGCCTGCGCCGCAGGTCAATATCGAGTCGGTGCTGCAGCGTAATCCCGAGATGATCCTGGTGGGTGATCAGGCTCAGCAGGAGGCCTGGAAGGTTTGGCCGACGATGGCGGCGCGGGTGCGGTTAGTGCCGGACAAAGGCCTGGAGAGGCCCAGTGGGCAGATGTTGGAGGCGGTGGGGCGGTTGTGTCAGGTGATTGCGCCGAACCTGTGATACCGCCGCCGCAGGCACCTCAGATCTCAGGCGTCCACGTCACCCCAAACATCCACACCCGACCCTCTTCGCGATAATCCTGATTGTTTAAAAAGCCCGGGTCGTTATAGCTGTAACGCGCCCGCGCATAGGACCTGTCCAGCAGGTTATCGACCTTCAACGACAGCGCCACTTGCCGATTCAACGCCCAACTGCTGCGCAACCCAAGCAAGGCATAGCCGCCCAGGCGGTGAGTGTTGTCTTCATCGTCATAGCTGCTGCTGATGGCCTGCCAGCTGGCGCCCAGCCCCAGCGTGTCGAATTGCCGATCCAGATCCAGGTTCAACGTCCGCCGCGCCCGGCGGGCCAACGTGTGGCCGCTGTCGCGGTCGCGTGGGTCGATGAGCGACAACCCAAGGTTGCCTTGCCAGCCAAACAGCTCCTGCTTGAGTGCGGCCTCAAAGCCGTTGATACGCGCCGACGCCACGTTCTGCGGCTTGCCGGAGCGGTCGAGGATGATCGCATCGCTCAAGTCGGTGCGGTACAGCGAGGCTTCAAGGCGCGTGCTGTCGCTCAGTTGACTGCGCCATTGCAACTCGTAGCTCTTGGAGGTTTCGGGCTGCAGGTCGGGGTTGCTGTACTGCGTGTCGGGGTAGTACAGGTCGTTGAAGGTCGGCGCGCGGAAGCCTTCGCTGTAGGTCAGCAGCAGGTCGTTGTCCGGGTTGACCGGCACTGTCACGGTGCCGCTCCAGCTGTTCTGCCCGCCGAACTGCTGGTTTTGGTCGCGCCGTAGCCCCAGTTCGGTGGAAAACCACTCGCCATGGAAGCGATGCTGTACGAAGGCGGCGCGGTTCCAGCGACTGTTTTCGGTGAAGGTGGTGGAGCCGTGGATGCGATCTTCGTACCAGTCGCCGCCAAGTATCAGGCTGTTCTGGTCATTCAGCGTCAGGTCGTTCTGCCAGTTGACCGAATCGCGGTAGGTGTTGAACACGCTGAAGTCATCGCTGAGGGTGTCGCGCTTGGTATCGCGGTTCTCGCTATGGCCCAGCTCCAGGCGCGATTGCCAGTGCTCGTTGAGCGTGGCATCGACATAGCCGCTGGCGCTGCTCACGGCGTAGTCGGTGTAGGGCTTTTGCCCAACTGTTTGCCCGGTGGCGAGGTCGTAGCGGCCGAAGCTGTTGTCGTATTCCGATTTGCCACGGTTATCCAACAGGTTGAAACCCGCCTCCAGCGCATCGCTGAAGGAATGGCTGAGGTTCAGGCTGAGGGACTGGTTGCGGTAGGCATCATGGTCGCCATCGCTGGGGAATGAGGTGTGCGTCGAGTTGATCCCGGCGGTGTCATCCAGGCTCGCCCCCAGGTTGAAACGCGTTTGTTCGTCGCCGCCGGAGAGGCCGAGGCTGCGCTCCCAGGTCTGATGGCTGCCAAACCCGAGTTTCAAGCGCGGCTGTACGCCTGGCTCGGCGTTGCGCCGGGTAAACACCTGGATCACCCCGCCAATCGCATCGCTGCCATAGATCACCGAGCGTGAGCCGCGCAGCACTTCCACCCGTTCGATCTGGTCGACATTGAGGTATTGCAGGCCGCTGTCGCCGGAGGTGGTATTGGCGATGCGCTGGCCGTCCACCAGCACCAGGCTTTGCGCGGATTTGGTGCCACGCATATAAATCCCCGGCAGGCTGCCACGGCCACCGCTGGGCGCGACTTGTACACCGGGCACGCGGCTGAGGAGGTCGGTGAGGCGGGTAGGCTGCAGGCGGTCGATGTCGTCGCGGGTGAACACCGTGTTGGCGGCGCTGCTGTCGTTGCGGGCCTGCACCTGGCGGTTGGCGCTGATGACGACGTTGGGGAGTTTCAGCGTGTCGTCGCGGGTGTCGGCCAGCAGGTCCGGGGCGCAGAGAAGCAGCAAGGGCAGAGCAAGGCGAAGGCGATTCATCGGCTGTCCGTAGCTTCAGACGTGATACATAAACCATGTGGGAGAGGGCAAGCCCCTCCCACCTGTTGAGCCGGTTTCTACAGCGCCAGCAGTGTCATGCGTTCGCGTACTGAGGTTTCAATGCCCGCTTCATCCAACCCACACTCCGCCAGCATCTGCGCCGGCTTGGCGTGTTCGACATACACATCCGGCAAGCCCAGGTGCAGCACGGACTTGAGGATATTCTCCCGCGCCAGGAACTCGCTGACCGCCGCACCCGCGCCGCCCATGATGGCGTTTTCTTCGACGGTCACCAGCAGTTCATGGCTGCCGGCGATCTCGCGCACCAAGGCCTCATCCAGGGGTTTGACGAAGCGCATGTCGACCACGGTGGCGTCGATCTTCTCGGCCACCTTCAGTGCTTCGGCCAATTGCACGCCGAACACCAGGAACGCGGTCTTGCTGCCTTGGCGACGCACGATGCCCTTGCCGATCTCGATAGGCTCCAGGTCCTTCTCGATCACGGCATTCGGGCCATTGCCACGCGGGTAGCGCACGGCGGCGGGGCCGTTGTACAAGTGGCCGGTGCTGAGCATCTTGCGCAGTTCGTTCTCGTCGCTCGGCGTCATCACCAGCATGCCGGGGATGCAGCGCAGGTAGGACAGGTCGAAGCTGCCGGCGTGAGTCGGGCCGTCTTCGCCCACCAGGCCGGCGCGGTCGATGGCGAACAGTACGTCGAGGTTCTGCACCGCGACGTCATGCACCAACTGGTCGTAACCGCGTTGCAGGAACGTCGAGTAGATCGCCACCACCGGCTTGGCGCCTTCACAGGCCATGCCGGCGGCGAAGGTCACCGCGTGCTGCTCGGCAATCGCGACGTCGAAGTAGCGCAGCGGGAAACGCTCGCTGAACGCCACCAGGTCGGAGCCTTCCTTCATCGCCGGGGTAATGCCTACCAGGCGTGGGTCGGCAGCGGCCATGTCACACAGCCATTCGCCGAACACACCGGAATACTTCGGCCCGCTGGCCTTTTTCGGCGCAGCGGCGGGAGCGTTCAGTGGGTCGAGCTTGGTGATTGCGTGGTAACCAATCGGGTCGACCTCCGCCGGGGCGAAGCCTTTGCCTTTTTTGGTGACGATATGCAGGAATTGCGGGCCCTTGAGGTCACGCATGTTGCGCAGCGTGGCGATCAGGGTGGGCAAGTCATGGCCGTCGATCGGGCCGATGTAGTTCCAACCCAACTCTTCGAACAGGGTGCCCGGGACCAGCATGCCCTTGGCATATTCTTCGGTGCGCCGGGCAATTTCCCATGCACCTGGCAGACGCGAGAGCACCTTCTTACTGCCTTCACGCATGCTTGCATACGTGCGGCTGGAGAGGATTTTTGCCAGGTAATTGGACAGGCCGCCGACATTACGCGAGATCGACATGTCGTTGTCGTTGAGGATCACCAGCATGTTGGCGTCCACTTCCGGCGCATGGTTCAGCGCTTCGAAGGCCATGCCGGCGGTCAGCGCGCCGTCACCAATCACGGCAATCGCCTTGCGATCGCTGCCCTGCAGGCGGGCGGCAATCGCCATGCCCAGCGCTGCACTGATGGAGGTGCTGGAGTGGCCGACGCCAAAGGTGTCGTATTCGCTCTCGGCGCGGCGCGGGAAGGCGGCAATGCCGTCCTTCTGGCGCAGGGTGCCCATTTGCTCGCGGCGGCCCGTGAGGATTTTGTGCGGATACGCCTGATGGCCCACGTCCCACACCAGCCGGTCATCCGGGGTGTCGAACACGTAATGCAGGGCGATGGTTAGCTCGATGACGCCCAGGCCGGCACCAAAATGCCCACCGGTCTGGCCGACCGTGTAGAGCAATTCCAGGCGCAACTCATCGGCCAGGGTTTCCAGCTCGGCTTCACCCAGTCGACGCAGGCCGACCGGCGTGACAGCACGGTCAAGCAGGGGCGTGGACGGGCGCTTGCGGGGAATCTCTTGAAACGTCGTGGGCATCAGGCGAATCGTTATAGGTATAGAAGAGGCGGCAGTTTACCTCAAGCATCGCAAACTGCCCACGCAGAGCGCCGAACTTGGCCGATATGCGGCCGTAAAGGCCACGCGTGTCAGTGGCGGCGTTCGACGATATACCGCGCCAGGTCACGCAGTGGCTCGGCCGCCGCGTCGAATGGTCGCAGGGCGTCCAGGGCCTGGTCACGCAGCTCCAAGGCATAGGCTTTGGCCGCAGCAAGCCCGAGCAGCGCAGGGTAAGTCGGTTTGTCCCGTGCGATATCGGCGCCCTGGCGTTTGCCCAGGGTTGCGGTGTCACTTTCTACGTCAAGAATGTCGTCCTGCACCTGGAACGCCAGGCCGATGGCCAGCGCGTAGGTCTTCAGCGCCGCCAATTGAGGCGCTTCAGCACGCCCGCTGGCCAGCGCGCCCAAGTGCACGGCGGCTTCGATCAAGGCGCCGGTCTTGTGGCGGTGCATGTGTTCGAGGGCTTGCTGGTCCAGCTTGAGGCTGACCGAACCCATGTCGATCGCCTGCCCGCCCACCATGCCTGCCGGGCCCGCAGCGTGTGCGAGTGCGGTCACCATGCGCAGGCGGAGCTCGGCATTGACGCTGCTCAGCGCCGGGTCCAGCAACGCGCTGAACGCCAGGCTCTGCAAACCGTCACCGGCCAGGATCGCATACGCTTCATCGAAGGCTTTGTGGGTGGTGGGTTGGCCGCGCCGCAAATCGTCGTCGTCCATCGCCGGCAAATCGTCATGCACCAGGGAGTAGGCGTGAATCAGCTCGACCGCGCAGGCCGCGCCGTTCGCCTGTTCGGCCGGCGCACCGAGTGCTTCACAGGCCGCATACGCCAGCAACGGGCGCACACGCTTGCCGCCATTCATCACGCTGTAGCGCATGGCCTCATAGAGGCGCTTCATTTCCGGGCTTGGCGCAACAAACAAGGGTTCCAATGCCGCATTGACCCGGGCTTGGCTACTGGCCTGATACGCGTCGATCATTCGGGCTGTTCCGCATCGAAAGGTTCTTCGGCCAACTCCCCGTCACGTTCCAGCAGTACTTGCACCTTCTGCTCCGCCTGCGCGAGCGCGCTCTGGCAGTCACGGGTCAGGCCGATGCCTTGCTCAAACGCGGTCAACGAGTCTTCCAGCGACAACTCACCGTTCTCCAGACGCTCGACCAAGGTTTGCAGGTCGGCGAGGGATTGTTCGAAATCGAGTGCAACTTTTTTGCGGGCCATGGCGGCTATTCCGGTAGACGGTAAACCGGCGCGACACTAGCAGACATGGGGATTCTGGGCAAATGAGTGGGGGTGTCACCTGTTCGCTGTATTGACTTGATACCGCGTGCTGCGGCCGCCTCCGGGGAGTCGGACCAGGCAGTTCTTTTCCAGCAAATCAGCCAGATGACGCGTCGCCGTGGCCTTGGACACCTTTGCCACTGCTTGGTACTGCGCCGCGCTGATACCGTGCTCAGAACCCTTTTCACCGCCATCGAGCAGGCGGTTGAGCACCTTGATCTGTTCGGCAGACAACGCGAGGTCGCGGTGCTGCTGCCAGAACCGGCTTTTGTCCGATACCCGGTCAATCCGCACCATGGCTTGCTGCAGGCTGCGCAGCAGGGTCTTGAGGAACCATTCCAGCCAGTCGGTAATATCCAGCGTGGCTTTTTGGCTGGACTCCAACGCTTTGTAATAGCCTGCGCGGTCCTCAAGAATGCGGGCCGACATGGCGTAAAAGCGGATGGCCTGGTGTTCGCCCTGGGCCAACGCCAAGTCGGTGATGGTGCGTGTCAGTCGACCATTACCGTCATCGAAAGGGTGTAGCGTGACAAACCAGAAATGCGCCACGCCGGCGCGGACCAGCGGGTCCAGTTCCGGTTGATTCCGGCTGGTTTCGAACCACTCGAGGAAGTCTTCCAGCGCTTGCTCCAGGCCTTTGCGCGGCGGTGCCTCGAACTGCACCATCGGCCGATCAAGCCGCCCCGACACCACCTGCATCGGCTCATCGCCACGCAATGCTCCAACATTCAGTGCACGTGCGGCATAACCCGCTTCCGGTGCTGGAAACAGCCAATGATGCCAATTCAAAAGACGGGCGAGGGTAAAGGGCTGGGCGTATTGCTCGGTGGCGTCCATCATAAGATCGGCCAAGCCTTCACTGCGACGGCTGACGCTGGCGTCCTTCAACGGCTCCAGGCCCAGGCGCCGTGCCAGTGATGAGCGCACCGAGCCCACATTCAACTGTTCCCCCTCGATGGCCGAAGAGGTCAGGATGTTTTGCAGCAACGCATCCAGCTTGTTGTGCGCGTTAACCGCCTGGCTGACGGTGCCGAGCATGCCCAGCAGCTTGCCTTGCGCTTGCCCGCACTCACGTAGCAAGGCCGCCAAGCGTCCTGGTTGTCAATGGAAGTGCGGCCAGTCGGGGTGTTGCCAGATCCAGAACGGGTGGTCCATGGGAGGTACCTGGTTGCGTGAGCCGAATAAAAACGTTATTCGGCTCATGTAGTGAGCCGATTGTGCCTCCTATTCGGCTCATCTTCCACTCAGGCAGATGTTGTGGCCGGTTGAGCGCAGCGGCCTTCTGCATCCTTTAGCTGGGCTTCGAACGCAAGCAATCCTGCCTGCGTCTTTTGCAGTGCTGCAATCTGAGTGGCCAATTCGTGTTTCTTCTCGGCGATTGCCTGATCCGCCCGCTCCCAGGGCAATACATCGCCTACGTGGCCTGCAAGAATCTCCTGCAACTCCTTGAGCTTGAACCCCAATTGCTGCGCGCACTTGATAAACATCAGCAGCTCAACGCTTTGCTCCGAATACACCCGGTATTGACCCTGGCGCTGCGGCGGCGGCAACAGGCCGATCGCCTCATAGTGACGAATCGCCTTGATGGTGGTGCCCGCCAACTGCGCGGCTTTGCCGATGTACATGAAAACTCCCTTTTTCAAATAGTCCGCCGGCCTGCTTCAGCCACTTCGCCCGCTGCGCCGGTGTAGACCCCAGTATCGGCCCGAACATCAAGGTCTTGATTGGCTTGATGCCGCAAAACGCCAGCGTAGTCGCACGCATCTGGTGAATGCCCGGCATGCGATAGACCCAGCGGTAATACCACGGGGGCGTGTCCAGGGTCACTAACAAGTGCGCGGTGCGTCCTTGCAACAGTTTGTCAGGGAATGCCTTGCCCGCTCGGTATTTGAAGGCAAAACCGGGTAGGAAGATGCGGTCGAGGAAACCCTTCATCAACGCCGGGATACCGCCCCACCAGATCGGAAAAACAAATACCAGATGAGTCGCCCAGAGGATGTCGGACTGGGCGCTGAGCAAATCGGGCTCCAAGGCTTGAATGTCGCTGTAGCCGTTGTGAAGCACCGGGTCGAAAACGAGTTCACCCAGGCGTAGCACACGTACCTCATGGCCGGCGTTTTTCGCCGATTGGGTGTAGGTGTCTGCGAGGGCCGAACAGAAACTGGTGCTAGAGGGGTGGCCGAGGATGAGCAGGGTGCGATGAGCCACGGAGAGTGTCCTGGAAAAAAAGAGGCTCAGGGTAGGGGCTGCCGTATAGGGGAGAGTCAAGATTTGACGCCGAGAGGGGACGATTTTTAATCGCCAGTAGGACGATTCCGAGTCCTTCGCAAGCGCCTTCCTGATGCGGGCTCCAGCGCTTGTGAGAGCAAAATCCCCTGGCTAGGCTTCCTCCCGTTGCTAATACGAGAGTGAGCCAGGCATGAAAGAGCGATCGATTGGCGTGACCACGGCCCCCGAGGGTTACCACGATTGGCTGGTCGATCTCAAAAGTCGCATTCATACCGCTCAGCAGCGCGCTACGCTGGCGGTAAACCGCGAGTTGGTGCTGCTTTACTGGCAGATCGGCAACGATATCCTGACCCGCCAGGCGAAGCAGGGCTGGGGCGCCAAGGTCATTGAGCGCCTTGCGCAGGATCTGCGGGCCGCCTTCCCGGAGATGAGGGGGTTTTCACCGCGTAATCTCAAGTACATGCGCGCTTTTGCGGAGGCTTGGCCAGATGTGGAGTTTGTGCAACAAGCTGCTGCACAATTGCCCTGGGGGCATAATTTAGTCCTGCTGGACAAACTCCCCGGTCCCGAAACCCGCCGCTGGTATACCTCCCAGGCAATCAAGCACAACTGGTCGCGCAATGTGCTGGTCATCCAGATTGAGGCCCGCCTGCTGGAGCGCAGCGGCAATGGCGTGAGCAATTTTGAGAGCCATCTGCCCAAGCCTCAATCCGATCTGGCGCGCGAGTCCCTCAAAGATCCTTATCGCTTTGATTTTCTCAGCCTGACTGCGGATGCGCATGAGCGTGATATCGAGAGCGCCTTGATCAAGCACGTCACCGATTTTCTGTTGGAGCTGGGTGCGGGCTTTGCCTTTGTGTCGTTGCCGGCAGAACTGCAAACCAGCCTGCCTACTATTGAACAGATCGAGCGTGAGTTGGCCGGTGACGGTGCTCCCGTTCAAGAGAAAGAGTCACCCATCCAGGCTGGGAACGAATAATCGCTCAGTGCTTCTAAGCAACGGCTTCATTCACACCGTTTACCGCCGGAGCGCCCAAAAAACACAACCAACCCTCGAAGGCTGCCTGACTGAGACACGGAAATAAGGTTCTCTTCATTTACCTTGCTGCGCCGTGCTTCGCCGAGCATCATTCTTTTCCCTGGACCCGACCGCGACGTATGCAGATGCCTCATCTTCCTGCCCCGCTCCCCGCCAACGAGCAGGAGCGCCTCTGGTCCCTGGAATCTCTGGGCATCCTAGACAGCGCGCCTGAACCTGGTTTTGATGACATTGTGTTGCTGGCAACCAACCTGTGCGACGTACCGATTGCGTTGGTATCGCTGGTGGACAAGGAGCGCCAGTGGTTTAAGGCTTGTATAGGCCTCGACGTTCGTGAGACGCACCGCGACCTGGCGTTTTGCGCGCACGCCATCCTGTCTCCCGATGAGGTGCTGGTGGTCGAGGACGCCGCCCTGGACGCGCGTTTCGAACACAGCGCGCTGGTGTTGGGGCCGCCGTATATCCGCTTTTACGCGGGCGCACCGATTCGCGATGATCGTGGTTTTGCACTGGGCACGGTCTGTGTCATCGATACCCGGGCCCGCACGCTGACGGTCGCGCAACACAATGCCTTGTTGGCGCTGGCCCGGCAAACCGCCTCGTTGCTGCAACTGCGTCTGCTCAGTGAACAGCGGGAATTGCGTGCCCGGCACCTCGAACACGAACTTGCTCAAGCGCAGGCGCTGGGGCGCCAGGCCGAACAGTTCATGCACCATGCCAAGCGGGTTTCGTCGCTTGGCATGGTGGCGGCCAGCATCGCCCACGACTTCAACAACCTCCTGCAAGCGTTGAGTGCCAGCTTGCAGATGGTGCGATTGCGCGCGCGCCGCCCGGACGACGTCGAGCGCTTCAGCGATGCCGGCCTGCAAGCGGTGGATCAAGGCCGTTTGCTGGTCAATCACCTGCTGACCAGCGTGCGTCACGACAGCCCCAACTTGATGTGCATCGACGTCAATGAGCGCCTTGAAAGCATGCGTGACGTGTTGCTGCGGACGGTTTCGGACGGGGTCGAGCTCTCCCTCGACCTGGCAGCTGCCGGCACCGGTGTGTTGTGCGAAGAGGCACAATTGAGCGCCGCGGTGATCAACCTGCTGGCCAACGCCCGCGATGCCCTGGGCGGCAATGGCCGCGTGCACATCCGCTCACGGCTGGTCAGCGTCGAGCAGGACGAAGCGCTGGCTGCGGGTAATTACCTGCTGCTCAGCATCGCCGACAACGGCCCCGGTATGCACGAGGAACTGGCTGCCCAGGTCTTCGAGCCGTTCTTCACCACCAAATGCGCGGGCAAAGGCACCGGCCTTGGGTTGTCCCAGGTATTGGAGTTCGCCCAACGCGCGGGAGGCACGGTCAAAGTGCAAACCGCCCCAGGCGCCGGCACCACGATGAACCTCTATCTGCGGGCCCTTGGCCGTATCGACACCCACCTGCCCGTCGGCTGAAACGCCGAAAGCCTGCTTTTAAGGGCAGGCTTTCGGTATGCAGCGGTTTACGTCAGTCCTTGCGCGCTGTCAGCGCAGAGTAACCATTCATCAAGTTACGATAGTTGGGAATACGTTGCGACAACAGATTCCCCAGGCCTTCGATATCGTTGCGCCAGTCGCCCTGCAACTCACACGCTACCGAAAACCAGTTCATCAACTGCGCACCGGCTTGCATCATCCGGCTCCACGCCGCCTGCTGCACCGTGGTGTTGAAGGTGCCCGACGCGTCGGTCACCACAAACACCTCAAACCCCTCCGCCAGCGCCGACAATGTCGGGAACGCTACGCACACATCCGTGACCACACCGGCAATGATGATCTGCTTACGGCCGGTGGCCTTGATCGCCTTGACGAAGTCTTCGTTGTCCCACGCATTGATCTGACCAGGGCGCGCGATGTACGGCGCATCCGGGAACATCTCTTTCAGCTCCGGTACCAGCGGGCCGTTGGGGCCTTGCTCGAAGCTAGTGGTGAGGATCGTCGGCAGGTTGAAAAACTTGGCCAGGTCGGCCAGGGCGAGCACGTTGTTCTTGAACTCGTTGGGCGAGAAGTCCTGGACCAGGGAGATCAGGCCGGTTTGGTGGTCGACCAGCAGAACGATGGCGTCGTCTTTGTTCAAGCGGTTGTAGGTTGCAGTGCTCATGGTTGAATCCTTTTTGTTTAAGTAGGGAAGGGCGTTGCGTTCAACATGGGCATAGATTAATGGGTGGGTGGCGAGGGATAAATCGGGTGAAATAGGTAATACAGTCAACTCATAGGAGACAATGCTTGCATGGCCAGCAGTACCGATCCCTTTCATTTGCAGGACGTTTCCTAGAGAATCCCAGCCGCTTGCGCCAGCAAAATCCCGCGACTAGGCTGCGGTTTGTCACTGCCTATTCAGTGATCGGGTTTAGTCGCCCGGACTTCGCTAGGCGCACGCGCCATCTAAAAGACAGGTGTTTTCTTACCTGCACTTTATGGTGGCTGTGCGCAGGGCACCTTCGGGTGCGCCGGTGCCTAGCGGCCGGTCGACTAACCTGCGTACAGCCGCCACCTCTGCTCGTTTAGTCGCGAAAGGACGGTGGTAATCACCTACCGCTAGAGGTTTTGTTATGGATAAGTTTTTTTCAGATTCGCCGTCATCGGCAGCGACCAACCCATTTACCGTCAATGAAGAGCTGAGCTTCGAGGATGCCTGGGTGCGTGTAGCGGAGTTGCTGCAGTGTGCGGTGGCTACGTCGCAGGTGCTTGGGCAACCGCTGGCTGCGCCGCAGAGGGCAGTGATGCATTTGGTGGAGATGGCGAAGATGGTGGCGGATCGGGCTGTGGAGTGTATGCAGCCTAAGTAAGACAACTTCGCCTGTTCAGCCTTCAACGTTCAGGCGATTCAATCTTTAAGTACAGCTCAGGCGTATAGCCTGAAGTCGTTGCTGTCGCGAATCAGTAGCTGCATCAGCTTGTGATGAATGAAGAGCTTTTCCTTGCCGATCTGAACCTCTTCTAAAACGCCAATAAAGACCAATTCTTTGAGGTAGCGAGAGGCGGCCTGGCGTTGAGCGATCTGCTTGTCGACGACGTTGCTGATGCGGCAGTAGGGCTGTTCAAAAATCACATCCACTAATTCGCGGGAATAGGTTTTTGGCAGGCGCTCACGGACAAACTGGCTGGTGTGCTCGGATAGGCTGCGAATGGCAGCAATTTTGGCGGTGGTCCATCGAGCGGTTTCTTCCACGGCGGTGAGCATGTACAGCAGCCAGGGCTCCCAGGCTTGTTCGCGCGTGACATCAAGTAGTAGTCGGTAGTAATCGGCTCTATGCGCAATGATGAAATGACTCAGGTAGAGAATCGGCAGATTCAACAGTCCTTCCTGAATCAAATAAAGGGTATTGAGCACCCGCCCAGTACGGCCATTGCCGTCGGTGAACGGGTGAATGGCTTCGAACTGGTAGTGCCCCACCGCCATTCGTACCAGAGGATCGAGGTCGGTCTCGTTGTGTAGAAAACATTCCCAGTTGGCTAGCAAGTCGCGTAAGCGATCTTCACCCTCTGGGGGGGTATAGATGATTTCGCCGGTACGATCATTGGCCAATTGGACGCCAGGGACTCGGCGGATGTCCATGTTAACGCCCTTGAGCGTACGACAGATCTCTACGGCCGTACCGGTGGATAGTGGTCGCTCAGCCAACGATTGGTAGCCGTTATGCAGAGCTTTGCGGTAACGCAACGCCTCTTTGGTCGCTGGGTCTGCATGGTTGGCGCCATCCTGAGCGTGCTGGAAGAGCAAGTCCGTAGTGGTGACGATGCTTTCGATCTCAGAACTGTCCTTGGCCTCCAGCAACGGGATGGTGTTTATCAGCATCGTTTTGTTAGGGATCAGCTCGGCCGCTTGTTTCAATTCGGCCAAGGCTGCACGGGCTTCAATGCAGCGTTTGAGTACTGCCCGGGTTTCCAGCTCAGTTGTCGGCGGCAATGGCGGAAGCTGGTTGTAGGGTTTATCGGCCTGCCAAGGAAAATGGGATTGAGTCATCGGGGCGTGCGCTCACTAGGTCGTCCAATTAACGGCTAGGCCGCTCTCGTGAGCGCCTTTCTCATGTCGTCAGTGTAAGCATGTGAGCAAAACGTGTCGCTGTTTTTGTATTTTTGCGACATGTTTCCTGCTCGTGTCGCTGGTAACGACATGTTGAATATCGACCAGCCTGCAACCGACACCCAGGGTATGAACCAAGCTGCGGTTACACTGATTCAGTTGGATCTCAACGCTAAGTTTGTCCAGTGGATCAGCCTTGAGTGGTGTGGGCATCCAATTCGATGCCGGCTTGGCTTGCCAGGCGGTCGTGGTAGTGAGTTGCTCAACTAACTAATAATAAATATTGCAGGCATTAAAAAGCCGGCTTGTGGCCGGCTTCTCGGGGACTGCTTCAGCTTGTTTTTGACAAGCCTCACCAGCCTTCAAATCGCTCAGCCCACATCGCGTCTGGCTGAATAGTAGGGGCATCCGCGGGAACTCCTCCGCTTCGCCGAGCAGGGTGGATAGCGTCAAGCCACCCCCTGCCAAATGTGCGGCGCATGATACCCACATTCATTTCAAATGCCCACCTCCGGATCCGATTTAGAGCCTTCCCAGCCGATTAAATGCTCATCCAGCGGCACGGGCGGGCGACGGTTGTTCAGTGTGGACCACCAGAATACCCAGCCCAGGATCTCGACGTTCTGCTCAAAACGTTGCTCATGAGTCAGGTACTCGTCGGGATGCTCGCCAGCATTGTGGCTGCGCATGCGCAAGCCGCCACCGGGTCGGTTGTAGAGGTATTTGATGCGCAGCATGCCGTCGTGCTCTACCGCGTAAATCTCGCCGTCGATGATTTGGGTGCGGCCTCGGTCGATGGCGAGGGTGGCGCCTTGTTGGATGATGTCGATCATGCTGTTGTCGACCATGTAGGCGCCCAAGGCGCGGTCGGGGTTTACGGTGAGGGTCTGGAGGGTGTGCAGGGAGACGCGGATGCGCTCAGTTGAGGTGAATGAAGGGTGGAGGTCGATCTCCACGTCGATTTTTTCCGGGAGACAGGCGGGGCCTGTGAGGTATTTGCCGCTTCCTTCGCGGGTGGTGGGCAGTCCTTTTCGGGTGTCCGGGCCTTCCAGCAGGAAGTTGGCCGGTGGGTGTTTGGGGCCTTCGCCGGTGCGCAGCCAACGGCTGGAGATGCACAGCAGTTCTGCGATCTCGTTGAGTCGACCCATGGGTACACCGCGCTTGAACCAGTTGTTCACGTGTTGAGGCGTGACACCACGGTTTTTGGCGAAGTCGGAGGCGGAAAGATGAACTTCCCGCAGTAGCGCTTTTAAACGATCACCTGATGTATTCATAAACGCAGAGTTTACTGGCCGGGAATACAGATCAAATAAACCATGCGTTGAGTTGCGGTTGTAGGTCTTTGCTTAGTTGTAGCTTGATACTTCGGATTTTGAATGAAGTTAAACAGTGTTTATGAAACATTGAACTTGTCGTTTAGCGTTTCCCACAAAAAAGCCCCGAATGATCGGGGCTTTTTCAATTGCCGAAGCAATGAGGAACCGGTATCAGCCTTTGTAGGCAGCAACCGACTTCAGGATCTCGGCGCGGGCGGCGTCTGCGTTGCCCCAACCGTCGATCTTCACCCATTTGCCTTTTTCGAGGTCTTTGTAGTTCTCGAAGAAGTGCTTGATCTGTTCCAGCAGCAGTGGCGGCAGGTCGGTGTATTCCTTCACGTCGACGTACAGCTGGGACAGCTTGTCGTGAGGGACCGCGATCACTTTGGCATCGCCGCCGCCGTCGTCGGTCATGTTCAGGATGCCGACTGGGCGTGCGCGGATAACCGAGCCTGGAGTAACCGGATAAGGGGTTACGACCAGCACGTCGAGGGGGTCACCGTCGTCAGCCAGGGTGTTAGGGATAAAACCGTAGTTGGCCGGGTAGAACATCGGGGTGGCCATGAAACGGTCAACGAACAGGCAGTCGCTGTCTTTGTCGATTTCGTATTTGATCGGCGCGTGGTTGGCCGGAATCTCGATGGCGACGTAGATGTCGTTCGGCAGGTCTTTGCCAGCCGGAATCTTGCTGTAGCTCATTGGGCGTTGCCCCCGTTAGTTGGCCAAGAAACTTGGCCGGATTGGCCTAAAAGTGGCGGCGATTATAGGCACATTCCGCCGCCGATGCCATGCGCCAGACGTCGTACGGTCATTCGCCCTGCGACTGATAACGCGGGTCGTCGGCTTGCAGTCGAGTAAGGCGGGCCAGGGGATCCTGGCGATAAAAGCGGCTCAGTTGGGCGTACACCTGTGGATAACAACTGACCAGTAAATCCGGGGCGCTGAAAAAATACTCGCTGGTGACGGCAAAGAATTCCGCCGGGTTTTCAGCGGCGTAGGGGTCAATCTCAGTTTCAGCGTCCGGGTTGTCGTCCAACTGGCGATTGAGGTCGTCGTAGGCGCTTTGCATCACGCAGGCCCATTCCTGCACGCGCATGTCGTTGTGCAGCGGCGGCAGGCCGTTGGCGTCGCCGTTGAGCATGTCGAGCTTGTGCGCCAGTTCGTGGATGACCAAGTTGTAGCCTTCCCAGTTGCCGCTGGCGAGCACGCCGGGCCAGGCGAGGATCACCGGGCCTTGTTGCCAGGCTTCGCCGCTGTGTTCGCCGTCCCATTCGTGCTCGATGCCGCTGCTGTCGCGATGGCGCTGGGGGCTGACGAAGTCGTCGGGGTACAGCACGATTTCGTGAAAGCCCTGGTACCAGTCAAGGTCGCCGAGGTTCATCAGCGGCAGTTGCGCCTGGGCGGCGAGCAGCAGGCGTTGTTCCTGGTGCAGCTCAACGCCGGGCAGGGCGGTCAGGTGCTTTTCGGCGAGGAACACCACGCAGGCTTCGCGCAGCCACTGGTCCTGCTCGGGGCTGATGCCGTCGAGGAAGGTCAGGTGGTGGCGCACCCGTTGCCAGGTGTCCTCGGCAATCGGGTGCTTGGCCAGCAAGCGCCGGCGACGCCAGGCGCTGAGGGACCACATCGCAGGTTACTGCGGCTTGGCTTCGGAGGATGCGCGGCCAAAACGGCTGCGGAACACGCCAATAATCATCGGCACCAGCGACAGCAGGATGATGAACACCACCAGCAACGACAGGTTTTTCTTGATGAACGGTACGTTGCCGAAGAAGTAGCCCAGGGTCACCAGGCCGCCGACCCACAGAATGGTGCCGAGCACGCTGAACCCGAAGAACCGCGCGTAGGGCATTTTCGCGATACCGGCAACGAACGGTGCAAAGGTGCGCAGGATCGGCAGGAAGCGCGCCAGGGTCACGGTTTTGCCGCCGTGCTTGTCGTAGAAATCGTGGGTTTTTTGCAGGTAGTCGCGACGGAAGATTTTCGAGTTCGGGTTGTTGAACAAACGTTCGCCCAGCGTTCGCCCGATCACGTAGTTGGTACTGTCGCCCAGGATCGCCGCCAGCATCAACAAGCCGCCGAGCAGGACCGGGTCCATGCCGCCACCTGCCGCCACGGCGCCGGCGATGAACAGCAACGAATCACCCGGCAGGAACGGCATGACCACCAGGCCGGTTTCGCAAAAAATGACCAGAAACAGAATGGCGTAGATCCACGGACCGTAATTGGTTACCAGCAGGTCGAGGTACACATCGAGATGCAGGATAAGGTCGAGCGGGTTGAAATCCATGGATGGCACCTGTGTGAATGGCCCGGCTCAGCAGGCCTGTGCGGAAGCTCGGGTAATAAGGCTACAAGTGTATGCCGCATTTCTTACAACCCTGAAAGGTCCGCATTATACGGATTGAGTCGTGAAAAGCGTGTTGGTTTTGTAGCGGGGGATGTCGTGGTACTCGGGCTTGCAAGCGCTGCAGGGCTAAATGTGGGAGGGGGCTGTCCCCCGATGAGGCAGTGCCAGTTACAAATTGGCTGACTGACACACTGCTATCGGGGGCAAGCCCCCTCCCACATGAGATTTGAGGTGTTTGGGCTGCCGCGATCAATCCTCACTGATCGGCAGCGTGTAGTTCTTGAATTCGGTGTCTTCGCGAAACCCGATCGACTCATAGGTCTTCTGCGCCACTTCGTTGTCACTGCTGGTCGACACCCGCAGCCGCACCGCGTGGGTTTCCTTGGCCATCTTCTTCGCCGTGCGCATCAGGTTATCCGCCACCAGTTGCCGGCGAGCGTCCTCCGCCACATAGATGTCATTGAGGATCCACACCCGCTTGAGCGACAACGACGAAAAGCTTGGGTACAGCTGGCAAAAGCCCAGCAACTTCTTGTCGTCATCATCGGCCAGGGCCAGGTAAATCACCGACTCCTTGCGGCGCAGGCGTTTTTCCAGAAAGCCGCGCGATGAGTCCGGGAAGGGCAAGGCGCCGTAGAACTCACGGTATTTGACGAACAGCGGGGTCAACAGGTCCAGGTGTTCCAGGGTCGCTTGAGTAATCCGCATGCCAGGCCTCAACTTCCAAATGGGGTATGACCACACGAGCGGCCGTGACTCGATGCTGCCTAAAGGCACGAAAAAGCGCAATCGTGCCGCAATCAGTCATCCGGTGAACTGAGCAGGAAATTGCCTTTCATCAGGTCAGGATCATCGGATTCGAGGGTCTGGACCTGCGCCTCGTCCTTGAGATTGACCCCCGACAGTTGCCGCCGACACGCCTCTCGCATCAAGTAAAGCAGGCGGTGGGCCGCCATGCCGTAGCTCAGGCCTTCCAGGCGTACGTTGGAGATGCAATTGCGATAGGCATCCGTAAGGCCGACCTTGGGGTTGTAGGTGAAATACAGTCCCAGGCTGTCCGGCGAACTGAGCCCAGGCCGCTCGCCGATCAGGATCACCACCATCTTGGCACCGAGCAATTGCCCGATTTCATCCGCCACTGCCACGCGGCCTTGTTCCACCAGGATCACTGGCGACAAGGACCACCCTTCAGCGTGGGTTTGTTCCTCCATGCGCGTCAGAAACGGCAAGGTATGTTTATGCACGGCCAGTGCCGATAAACCATCGGCCACGACCACTGCCAAGTCCACGCCGCCGGGATTGGCTGAGGCGTGGTCACGCAAGGCCTGGGCCGATTCATCGCTGAGGCGCCGCCCCAGGTCCGGGCGTTGCAGGTAGCTGTGCCGGTCGGCAGCAGCGCTGTGCAGCAGCAGGCTGTCGCGGCCGCGTTCGGCCAATTGGCTGCTGAGGCCTGCATGATCAAAGGGTAAATGCACCGCGTCCCGCGCCTGAGCGTGGGCGAACTGAAAATCCAGCTGCGCGTTGGTGGGGATACTGGTGCCGGTGCGGCCCAGGGCGATACGGGCTGGCGTCAGGCGGCGCAGTTCCAGCCAGGGGTTGGCAGGCAGGTCGAGTTGCACAGGCGGCTCCTTCATCCCAATTGCGCCAAGGCTTGGCGAAACGCCGGTGGCAGGCTGTTGCCGAAGTGCACCTTGCCGTCGGCTTGCGTGAAGATGCCCATTTTCGCCAACCACTGCTCAAACTCCGGCGCCGGCTTCAACCCCAAGGTCTGGCGGGCGTACAAGGCGTCGTGGAACGAGGTGGTCTGGTAGTTGAGCATGATGTCGTCGGAGCCGGGAATGCCCATGATGAAGTTGATCCCGGCCACGCCCAGCAGGGTCAGCAGGGTGTCCATGTCATCCTGGTCGGCTTCGGCGTGGTTGGTGTAACAGATGTCGCAGCCCATCGGCACGCCGAGCAGCTTGCCGCAGAAGTGGTCTTCAAGGCCGGCGCGGATGATTTGCTTGCCGTTGTACAGGTACTCCGGCCCGATAAAGCCCACCACGGTGTTCACCAGGAACGGCTTGAAGTGCCGAGCCACCGCATAGGCGCGGGTTTCGCAGGTTTGCTGGTCGACACCAAAGTGCGCATTGGCCGACAAGGCGCTGCCCTGGCCGGTCTCGAAATACATCAGGTTCTGGCCCAACGTGCCACGATTGAGGCTCAGACCCGCTTCGTAACCCTCCTGCAGCACGCTCAGGCTGATGCCGAAACTGGCGTTGGCCGCTTCTGTGCCGGCAATCGACTGGAACACCAGGTCCAGCGGCACGCCACGGTTGATCGCTTCGATGGACGTGGTGACGTGGGTGAGTACGCAGGCCTGGGTCGGGATTTCGTAGCGCTGGATGATCGCGTCGAGCATCTCCAGCATGGCGCAGATCGAGGCGATGCTGTCGGTGGCCGGGTTGATGCCGATCATGGCGTCGCCGTTGCCATACAACAGGCCGTCGAGAATGCTCGCGGCGATGCCTGCCGGTTCGTCCGTCGGGTGGTTGGGCTGCAGGCGTGTGGATAAACGTCCGCGGAGGCCCAGGGTGCCGCGAAATTGCGTGACCACGCGGATCTTCTGCGCCACCAACACCAGGTCCTGGACGCGCATGATCTTCGACACGGCGGCGGCCATTTCCGGTGTCAGCCCTGGCGCCAAGGCGCGTAGGGCGTGTTCATCGGCCGCGTCGCTGAGCAGCCAGTCGCGCAGGCCGCCGACGGTCAGGTGGCTGACGGCGGCAAATGCCTGTTTATCGTGGGTGTCGATGATCAGGCGGGTGACTTCATCGCTTTCATAGGGGATCAGCACTTCTTGCAGAAAGTGTTTCAGCGGGATATTCGCCAACGCCATCTGCGCCGCCACCCGCTCACCGTCGTTCTGTGCGGCCACGCCGGCGAGAAAGTCTCCGGAACGCGCGGGGCTGGCCTTGGCCATCACGTCCTTGAGGCTGTCGAAGCGGTAGGTTTGAGCACCCACCGCGTGGGAAAAGCTTGCCATACAGTGTCTCCTTGATGGCGCGGGCCCACTGTGAGAATGGCACCCGCGTCGAGGTTTACGGCATCTAGTGCAGGGCGGCCTCTGCGGCCTGGATCGCCGCGAATTCCTCTTCGGGCGTACCCGCTACCAAGTGATGCCGGCTGTAGAAAGCAAAGTAAGCAATTAATACTCCATAGATGATCGCGGCGCCAATCACCACGCGCGGATCCACCAGAAAGCCCGCCACTACGGCCACACAGGCCAGCACCAGCGCAACGCCTGAGGTGAAAATACCGCCCGGCGTGCGGTACGGACGATCCATTTTGGGGCGACGGATGCGCAAGGTGATGTGCGCGGCCATCATCAGCACATAGGAAATGGTCGCGCCGAACACCGCTACCAGAATCAGCAGATCACCCTGGCCGGTCAGCGACAGGCCAAAGCCGATGATGCCGGGGATCACCAGGGCCAGCACGGGAGCCTTGCTTTTATTGGTCTGGGACAGTTTGCGCGGCAGGTAGCCGGCGCGGGACAGGGCGAAGATCTGCCGCGAATAGGCGTAGATGATCGAGAAAAAGCTCGCGATCAGCCCTGCGAGGCCGACCAGGTTGACGAAGCTGCCCATCCAGGTCGAGCCGCCGTAGGCCAAGGCCAGCGCTTCTACCAGTGGGTTGCCGGACTTGACCAGCGCATAAGTGCCGGCGCCCCCTGGAGCAATCACCAGGATCAGCAGGGCAAAACTGGTCAGCACCACAATGGCGCCGATCAAGCCGCGCGGCAGGTCGCGCTTCGGGTTCTTGGTCTCTTCGGCGGCCAGGGGCACACCCTCTACCGCCAGGAAAAACCAGATGGCATACGGAATCGCCGCCCACACACCCACGTAGCCGAAGGGCAGGAAAGTGCTGGCGCCCTTGGCCTCGCTCACCGGGATATCCAGCAGGTTGGCGACGTTGAAGTGCGGCACCATGGCGACCAGGAATACCCCCAGCGCAATCGCAGCAACGGCCGTAATCACAAACATCAGCTTCAAGGCTTCGCCGACACCGAAGATGTGGATGCCGATAAAAATGATGTAGAACGCCAGGTAAATCATCCAGCCGCCGATGCCGAACAGCGATTCGCAATAGGCGCCGATAAACACCGCGATGGCGGCGGGGGCGATGGCGTATTCGATCAGGATGGCCGTGCCGGTGAGGAACCCGCCCCAGGGGCCGAAGGCGCTGCGGGCAAAGCCGTAGCCACCGCCCGCGGTGGGGATCATGGACGACAGTTCGGCGAGGGAAAAACACATGCACAGGTACATGGTGGCCATCAGCAAGGTGGCCAGGAACATGCCGCCCCAGCCACCTTGGGCCAGGCCGAAGTTCCAGCCGGCGTAGTCACCGGAGATCACGTAGGCAACGCCAAGGCCGACTAACAGCACCCAGCCGGCGGCGCCTTTTTTCAATTCGCGTTGTTGGAAGTATTGGGAGTCGACTTTTTCAAAGTCGACGGATGAACTTGTAGGTTCGCTAGGCATGGGAAAGTACCTTTCGTTGTTATTTTTTTTAGTTCGGCATCTTTGTGCCGGATGCACTTCGCAAGTACTTATGAAGATCTAAAACGGTGGGAGTGGGCTTGCCCCCGATGACGGTGGATCAGTTAAAAAGTTAGGGGCTGACACACTGCAATCGGGGGCAAGCCCCCTCCCACATTTGATTGCATTTCAAATGTGGGAGGCGGGTTAGTTAAAAGAAGCCCAGTGGATTAATGTCGTAACTCACCAGCAAGTTCTTGGTCTGCTGGTAGTGATCCAACATCATCTTGTGGGTTTCACGCCCCACGCCGGACTTCTTGTAGCCACCGAATGCGGCATGCGCCGGGTACAGGTGGTAGCAGTTGGTCCACACGCGGCCCGCCTTGATCGCCCGGCCCATGCGGTAGGCGCGGTTGATGTCGCGGGTCCACACCCCGGCGCCCAGGCCGAACTCGGTGTCGTTGGCAATGGCCAGGGCTTCGGCTTCGTCCTTGAAGGTGGTGATGCTCACCACCGGGCCGAAGATCTCTTCCTGGAACACGCGCATTTCATTGGTGCCCTTGAGCAGGGTCGGCTGGATGTAATAGCCGCCGGCCATATCGCCGGTGAGCTTCTCGACCTTGCCGCCGGTCAGCAGTTGCGCGCCTTCGCCCTTGGCGATTTCCAGGTAGGACAGGATCTTGTCGAACTGCTGCTCGGACGCCTGGGCGCCGACCATGGTGTCGGTGTCGAGCGGGTCGCCACGTTTGATCGACTCGATCTTCTTCATCACCACTTTCATGAAGTCGTCGTAGATCGACTCTTCCACCAGTGCGCGGGACGGGCAGGTGCACACTTCACCTTGGTTGAAGAACGCCAGCACCAGGCCTTCGGCAGCCTTTTCGATAAACGACGGTTCGGCCTTCATGATGTCGGCAAAGAAGATGTTCGGCGACTTGCCGCCCAGCTCCACCGTCGACGGAATAATATTCTCGGCCGCCGCATGCATGATGTGCGAGCCCACTGGCGTGGAACCGGTGAAGGCAATCTTGGCGATGCGTTTGCTGGTGGCCAGGGCTTCGCCGGCTTCTCTACCGAAACCGTGCACCACGTTCAGTACGCCCGGTGGCAGCAGGTCGCCGATTAATTCCATCAGCACGTTGATGCCCAGCGGGGTTTGCTCGGCAGGCTTGAGCACCACGCAGTTACCGGCGGCCAGGGCCGGGGCAAGCTTCCATGCCGCCATCAGCAGCGGGAAGTTCCACGGGATGATCTGGCCAACCACGCCCAGTGGCTCATGGAAGTGATAGGACGCGGTGTGTTCATTGATTTCGGCGCTGGTGCCTTCCTGGGCACGGATGCAACCGGCGAAATAGCGGAAGTGGTCGGCCGCCAGCGGAATGTCGGCGTTGAGGGTTTCACGCACGGCCTTGCCGTTGTCCCAGGTTTCGGTAATGGCCAGCAGTTCGAGGTTCTGTTCGATGCGGTCGGCGATTTTCAGCAGGACCAGCGAGCGGTCCTGGGCCGAGGTCTTGCCCCAGGCGTCGGCGGCGGCATGGGCGGCGTCCAGGGCTTTGTCGATGTCTTTGGCCGTGGAGCGCGGGAATTCGGCGATGGGCTTGCCGTTGACCGGCGAGGTGTTGGTGAAGTAGTTGCCATCGACCGGCGCAACGAACTCGCCACCGATGTAGTTGCCGTACTTGGCCTTGAACGAAACGATGGCGCCTTCAGTACCGGGGTGTGCGTAACGCATGGTGGGTATCTCCTGGCTTTTATGTTTATTGGGAGCGCAGCGCAGCAAGCGCTTGATAAAGCGTAGAGCAAAGGTTGGGCCACCGCTTCGTGGGCCAGGGAAATCAAGGGCTTGGGCATTGTTGCAAGGCGTTGCTGTGGCAGGGCTGATACAGGTCATGTGACAGTTTGTGCCATATACGGTACAGCCCGTGACCAGTGGGTCGGCCCGGGATTGCATTGGTCGGATGGCTGGGGGATGCTGGGCGCTCTCACGCAGGGAGAATAATAAGAAATGCACAACGATCATTTCAGTCGCCATGCCCAGCAGGTGCTCACTGTGGCGCATGGCCGCGACCCGTCCAGCGACCCCTCCATCGCCCGCTCCTGGCTGCGTTGTCTGGAGGACTACCACCTCGACCCTGCGCAAACCATTGCCCCCACCGTGCTCGAACACGGCCGCCTGCTGGAAAGCCGCGAGCGTCTGCAACAGGTGCTGCACATCGCAGGCAGCGAGATGAACAGCCTGCATCAGCAGCTCTCGGGCGCGGGGCACGCCGTGCTGCTCACGGATGCGCGGGGCGTGATCCTCAACTGTGTCACTGCGCCGTCCGAGCGTAAGATTTTCGAGCGCGCCGGGCTGTGGCTGGGGGCGGATTGGAGCGAAGCCTGCGAAGGCACCAATGGCATCGGCACCTGCCTGGTGGAGCGCCAATCCCTGACCATCCATCGCGATGAGCACTTTCGTGGCCGGCATACCGGGCTGACGTGTTCGGCGAGCCCGGTGTTCGATCCCCACGGTGACCTGCTGGCCGTGCTGGATGTGTCTTCGGCGCGCGAAGCCGTGTCGCGCCAGAGCCAGTTTCACACCATGGCGTTGGTGAACCTGTCGGCGAAGATGATCGAGAGTTGCTACTTCCTGCGTCACTTTGAACACCACTGGTTGCTGCGTTTTCATCTGCAGGCGGAGTCGGTGGGCCTGTTCAGCGAAGGGCTGCTGGCGTTTGATGGCAACGGGCGCATTTGTGCCGTCAACCAGAGCGCGCTGAACCTGCTGGGGCAGCTGCGTGGCGGCTTGTTGGGGCAGCCGGTGGAGGCGTTTTTCGAATGCTCCCTGGACCAGTTGCTCGGGCGCGCCAGTGCCAATGCCACGGCCAGTTGGCCGCTGCGTACCCGTGATGGCCGGCCGCTGTTCGCGGCGCTGCGCGGCCAGGCGCGCAGCGTTCCCGCACCGGTCGCCAGGCCTGCCGTGGTGGAGCGGCCGCGCCTGCCCGGCATCTGCCTGGGCGATCCGGCGCTGCAACGGGACTTCAGCAAGGCGCTGCGGGTATTCGAGCGCGATGTGCCGTTGCTGATCAATGGCGAAACCGGTTCCGGTAAAGAGGCCTTCGCCAAGGCGGTGCACCAGGCCAGCCAGCGTGCCGACAAGGCATTCGTGGCGCTCAACTGCGCCGCCATCCCGGAAAGCCTGATCGAAAGCGAACTGTTCGGCTATCGCGGCGGCAGCTTTACCGGCGCGCGCAAAGAGGGCATGCAAGGCAAGTTGCAGCAGGCCGATGGCGGCACCCTGTTCCTCGATGAAATCGGCGATATGCCCCTGGCGCTGCAAACCCGTCTATTAAGGGTGCTGGAGGATCGGCTGGTGGTCCCGCTCGGCGGTGAGCCCCAGGCTGTGAATGTGCGAATTATCAGCGCAACCCACCGGAATTTGCTGGAGCGTGTGCAGGACGGCAGCTTCCGCGAGGACTTGTATTACCGGCTCAATGGCCTGGAAGTCGGGTTGCCCGCTTTGCGCGAGCGCAGTGATAAGTCCCAGTTGCTGGATTTCCTGCTGGTGCAGGAG
Source organism: Pseudomonas sp. QC2 (assembly GCF_002859085.1). Taxonomy (NCBI): domain Bacteria; kingdom Pseudomonadati; phylum Pseudomonadota; class Gammaproteobacteria; order Pseudomonadales; family Pseudomonadaceae; genus Pseudomonas; species Pseudomonas sp. QC2. Next base: position 227,998 of record NZ_PKKS01000004.1, on the reverse strand, counting down.
GCCAACGGCGAAGCGGTGGCGCTCGACCCGGCGGCGCGTATGGCGCTGTTGGCATTTGCCTGGCCGGGTAACGTGCGCCAGTTGCGCACGGTGCTGCGTACGTTGGTGGCGCTGTGTGATGAAGGGCGCGTAGCGCTTGAGGACTTGCCCGCGCAGATTCGCCAGGCCCGCCCGGTGGTCTTCGCGCAGGCCAGGCCCGCAGAGTCGCCGCTGGAAGACGCAGAGCGCCTGGCATTGCTGACCGCTTTGCAGCAACAGCGCTGGCACATGACGCACACGGCGGAGCAGTTGGGCGTCAGCCGCAACACGCTGTATAGAAAGCTGCGCAGGCACGGCATTGCACGCCATGCCCTCAGCTAAAGGGTGCGATTTTCGCCCCCCTGCGCTAACCTGCCTCGATGTTTTACGAGGTCGACTATGCACATTCATATTCTCGGTATTTGCGGCACGTTCATGGGCTCGATGGCGGTACTGGCCAAAGAGCTGGGCCATCACGTCACCGGCTCCGACGCCAACGTTTACCCGCCCATGAGCACGCAACTCGAGGCTCAGGGCATTGCGTTGACCCAAGGCTACGACCCCGCGCAATTCAACCCGGTGCCGGACCTGGTGGTGATCGGCAACGCCATGTCGCGTGGCAACCCGGCGGTCGAGTACGTACTCAATAAAGGTTTGCCTTATGTGTCTGGCCCGCAATGGCTGGCCGACCATGTGTTGCAAGGCCGGTGGGTGCTGGCGGTTGCCGGCACCCACGGCAAGACCACCACCAGCAGCATGCTGGCCTGGGTGCTGGAACACGCGGGCATGAGCCCGGGTTTCCTGATCGGCGGTGTGCCGCAGAACTTTTCGGTATCCGCGCGTTTGGGCGATACGCCGTTCTTCGTGATCGAGGCAGACGAATACGACAGCGCCTTCTTCGACAAGCGCTCCAAGTTCGTTCACTACCGCCCGCGCACGGCGATCCTGAACAACCTGGAATTCGATCACGCCGACATCTTCCCCGATCTGCCGGCCATCGAGCGGCAGTTCCACCATTTGGTGCGCACTATTCCAAGCGAAGGCCTGGTGATCCACCCGACCACCGAGCCCGCCTTGCAGCGTGTGATCGAGATGGGCTGCTGGACCCCGGTGCAGACCACCGGGGCGGGCGGGCAGTGGCAGGTCAAGCTGCTCAGCGAAGACGGTTCCAAGTTTGAAGTGCTGTTCGACGGCGAAGCCCAGGGCATTGTCGATTGGGACATGACCGGCCAGCACAACGTCGCCAATGCCTTGGTGACCCTGGCGGCTGCGCGGCATGTGGGCGTGGTGCCGTCCATGGGCATTGCCGCCTTGAGCGCATTCAAGAGCGTAAAGCGGCGTATGGAAAAAGTCGCCGACGTGAATGGGATTACCATCTACGACGACTTTGCCCACCACCCGACGGCCATTGCTACCACATTGGATGGCCTGCGCAAGCGTGTCGGTGATGCGCCGATCATTGCGATCATCGAACCGCGTTCCAACTCCATGAAACTCGGCGCGCACCGCGATGGTTTGCCCGAAAGCGTCAACGATGCCGACGAGGCGGTGTGGTATGCCCCCGCCAACCTCGGCTGGGACCTGCCGGGCATCGCCGCCCTGTGCACCGTGCCCTCCACCGTCTGCGATAGCATCGAGGGCATCATTGAGCACGTTCGGCAGCAGGCCAAACCCGGTACCCACGTGGTGGTCATGAGCAACGGCGGCTTCGGCGGCCTGCACGGCAAATTGGCCGAGGCGCTGAAATGAGCGGGCCGGAACGTGTCACCCTGGCGATGACCGGTGCATCGGGCGCGCCCTATGGCCTGCGGCTGTTGGATTGCCTGGTGCGCGAAGAGCGCGAAGTGCACTTCCTCATCTCCAAGGCCGCGCAATTGGTCATGGCCACTGAGACCGACGTGGCGTTGCCGCCCAAAGTGCAGATGATGCAGGCCTTCCTCACTGAGTACACCGGTGCGGCGGCGGGGCAGATCAAGGTCTACGGCAAAGAGGACTGGATGTCGCCCGTGGCCTCCGGCTCGGGTGCCCCGGCGGCGATGGTGGTGGTGCCATGTTCCACGGGCACCTTGTCGGCGATTGCCACCGGTGCCTGCAACAACCTGATCGAGCGCGCGGCCGACGTCACCTTGAAGGAGCGCCGCCAGTTGATTCTGGTGCCACGTGAAGCGCCGTATTCGAGTATTCACCTGGAGCACATGCTCAAATTGTCGAACATGGGCGTGACGATTCTGCCGGCCTCGCCCGGTTTCTATCACCAGCCTCAGACCATCGATGACCTGGTGGACTTTGTAGTGGCGCGTATTCTCAACCTGCTGAACATCCCCCAGGACATGCTGCCGCGTTGGGGTGAACACCATTTGAGCAGCGATGAATAAGGCCCTGCTGATCTTGCTGGCGTTGCAACTCACGGGCTGCGCCACTGCGCGCACCTTGGATGCCGCGCAGCCAAACGCGCCAGTGGTGTATGCCGGCACGCGGTTGGATTTGTATGCAATGAACGGTGGTTGCTGCGCCAAGGATCGGTTTGGTGCTGAGGCGCCGACTTATCCGGGTGTGGACCTGCCGGCGAGTGCATTGCTCGATACCTTGTTGTTGCCGCTGTCGGTGTTGACGGTGCTGGGCGTTGGATTCAACGCCACAGGCGGCCTATAGGGCCCATCTTTGTAGTGAGCGGGCTTGCCCCGCGCTGGGCTGCGAAGCGGCCCCAATAAATACACCGCCGAACTTCAGGTAAACACCATTCGCCTGGTTTGGGGCCGCTTCGCGGCCCAGCGCGGGGCAAGCCCGCTCACTACAGGGAGATTTTCAGCCTTTGAACAGGCTTGCCCGGTCACCGCAACATTACTTACCTAGCTTGCGCAACTCATCCGATTCCACCACCCGCACCCCATCCTGCTCTTCCAGCGCCAGGCGCCACATGGCTCGCGCCAGTTCGCACACTTCGATGCCGTGGTACTTGCCCGGAATCAACCGCGACAACGGTCCGGCCAATTGTTCGGCCAAGCGCGGCTCCAACCGCTCCCCCAGCAGCAACGACGGCCGCACGATGGTCAGTTGTGGCCAGTCCTGGGTCTTCAGTGCCTGTTCCATTTCCCCTTTGACCCGGTTATAGAACACCGAGGATTTCGGGTCGGCGCCGATCGCGCTGATCACGATCAGGTGCCGCGCGCCCATTTCCCGCGCACGCTTGGCGAACGCCACGACCATGTCCAGGTCGACGGCGCGGAAGGCGGCTTCGGAGCCTGCCTGTTTGATCGTGGTGCCGAGGCAGCAGAAGGCGATGTCCACCCGGCCACTCAGTTGCGGCAGAAACACGGCCGGGTCGCCCACCGGGTTTTCGAGGCGTGGGTGTTCGGCCAATGGCTTGCGGCTGGGTGCGAGCACGCGGGTGACGGTGGGTTCGTTGAGCAGGCGGTCAAGCAGGTGTTCGCCGGTAAGGCCGGAAGCTCCGGCGAGCAAGATATGCTGAGGCGTCAGGTACATGGTGTTTCCCCCTTGTTACACAGTTCAGCTTAGTTGCCTTTGGCTTCCTTGCTATTCATTGAGACGCTTTCGAGCGCCTTTCGTGCCTGCTGTTTGCGTAATAATTGCCAGTGGGCGATGACGCCCTTGGGGGCCCAGATCTGCGGTTCGGAGGCTTCGAAGTTGTCCGCCTGTTCGCGTTCGGCCACCTGCAGTTGTGCCAGCTTGAAGGCTTGCTGCAAGTCGTCGGTCTGGTTGAAGGCTTGGGCGAAGAGGGCATCGCCAAAGTAGGTGAAGTCAGCTTCCTCGGAACACCCGAAGGACACCCGGTCGGCCCGCGAGGCGGTCATGATCAGGGTGCGTTCATCTTTCAGCGCCGGGATGAACCCGCCGGAGTAGCAGGCCGAAATCACCACGATTTTGTCGCGGTTCTTCAACGGTGCCAGTACGGCGGCCAACTCATCGGCAGGCAAATCGGCCAGCTCCATGCGCGGTTGGTCCAGCACCAGTTCGTGTTCGTGGGTGCCGTGGCTCGTCATGTAGATAAATACCAGGTCTTCCGGGCCGGTGCGCTCGGCCAGGGTTTGCACCGCGCGACGCAGGCTTTCGCGCGTGGCCAGGGGGCGGTCGGCGATGTGGTCGCGGTGATTGACCAGGCGGATCTGCCCACGCGCGCCGAACCGGGTGGCGAGCAGGTTACTGACGTAGTCGGCCTCGCGCAGGAACACGCTTTGTTTGCCGTCGCCGGCCACGGCCAGGGTATAGAGCTCTACGGCGGGGGTGGAGGCGGGCACGGCGGCAAGCGCCGCATCCAGCAGGTGGCCCTGGGCTAGTACGCCGATTTCCAGAGGGTCGGGCAACAGTTTTCCGTCGGCGTCGCGCACGCGCATGCCATTGACCCAGGTGCCGGCGTGTACGGTGCCGTCAGTAAGGACAAGGGTGCCTTTGCCTTGATAGCTGTCGCTGTCGAAACCACCGATATAGAAACTGCCGTCGGACAGGTTCAGGCGGCCCTCACCGGTAAAGCGCCAATCGCTGAACTGGCCGACATAGTGGCTGCCGTCGACGCCGATCAATTCGCCTTTGCCGCTGAGCGCGCCCTCCTTGAACTGGCCGATCCACACGTCGCCGTCGGCGTTCTCATAGCGGCCCTTGCCGTTGAGCTGGTTCTGTTTGAACTGGCCGACATAGATATCGCCGTCGGCACTGTTGAACGTACCGTTGCCTTCCAGTTGGCCATCGACGAAATGGCCGCTGAACTGGTTGCCGCTGTCATCGTTGCGCTGGCCTTCGCCATTCGGTTTGCCGTGGGCGAACTGGCCTTGATACTGACTGCCGTCAGCCAGTTCCAGACGACCGAGGCCCGAATACTGGTCGTCCTTGAATTCGCCGCGATAGGTCATTTGCCCCTCTTTGAGGGTGCCTTCGCCGTTGCGCCGGCCATTCTTGAAGCCGCCCACATAGTGGCTGCCCGCGGTGGTCAGGCTGCCCTGGCCATCGAACAAACCCTGCTGGAACTGGCCTTTATAGACTTCGCCATTGCTGCCATGCCACTCGCCCTGGCCGTGCCATTGGCCTTTGTCGAACTGGCCGGCGTACCAACTGCCGTTGGGGTAGTCCACGCGCCCCTGGCCTTGCAGCAAGCCATTGACCACATCGCCCCGGTAGCGTCCGCCGTCGGGCAGGCGCGCATCGGGCGGCAACAGCGATTCGCCATCTCCGCAAGCGGTGAGCAACAGGGCAAGGGCGAGGGGAGCGAGTGGGCGCATAGCGGGATCCGGATAATTGAGCGCCGAGTATGCCGCAGCTGCGAGTTACATACATAAATTTACATACACTGTGGTGAGGTTTTATCCCTCACCACAGGGAAGGCTTACACGAAGCAGAGCGACAACGACTCAGCAATGTAAGCCGGTTTTTCCTGCCCTTCGATTTCCAGGGTGGCGGTGGCCTTGAACAGCCATTGGCCAGGCTTTTTCTCGGTGACGTCGGTGAGGGTCACGTTCAGGCGCACCTTGGAGTTGACCTTCACCGGCTGGATAAAGCGCACACTGTCCAGACCGTAGTTGACCGCCATCTTCAGGCCTTCAGGCATGATCAGGATGTCTTCCATCAACTTGGGCATCAGCGACAGCGACAGGAAACCGTGGGCGATGGTGCTGCCAAACGGAGTCTGCGCGGCCTTGACCGGGTCGACATGGATGAACTGGTGGTCGCCCGTGGCCTCGGCGAACAGGTTGATGCGCGCCTGGTCGATGGTGAGCCACTCGGAACGTCCCAGTTCCTTGCCGACATAGTCTTTGAGCTGCGCTACGGGTACATAGGGCATTGCGTCTCTCCTTGGTTCATCATGCGGTGCACAACGTCGGGGTTTTATGGGTTACAGAGAACCAATGTAGATCATCATGGCCAATCAGCCCGGTCAACCCACCATGCTTTTGGCGAATGCCGGTGCATAGGGCGGGCGTGCTTATAATGCGGGCGAGTCTTGAGGGGGAAGAACGGATGCTGTTACGTGGCCTGACCTGGCTGGTGCTGTTTCAACTGATCGGCACCGCGATCAACCATTTGCTGTTGCCGGTGCTGCCGGGGCCGATCATCGGTTTGCTCCTGATGCTGGGCTTTCTGGTCTGGCGAGGTGAAGTCGGCGAGCCATTGAGCCTGGCGGCCAGCAGCCTGTTGCGGTACCTGCCGTTATTGCTGGTGCCGCCGGCGGTGGGGGTCATGGTGTATGCCAAGGACATCGCCGCTGATTTCTGGGCCATCGTCGGCGCGCTGGTGCTGTCGCTGGTGATCGCCATGGGCTTTGTCGGCGTGCTGATGCAACAGATGGTCAAGCGCAAGGAGAAGGATCAATGACCTTCGACTGGCAGGGCGCGTGGACGGCGGTGATCCACCATCCGTTGTTTGGCATCGGCATCACCCTCGGCGCTTATCAAGTGGTACTCGCAGGTTTCGAGAAAACCCGCTGGATCTTCCTGCAGCCGGTGCTGGTGTCCATGCTGCTGGTGATCGGGGTGTTGCTGACCTGTGGCCTGAGCTACGCCGAGTACCGCAAGAGCACCGAAATCATGAGCATCCTGCTGGGCCCGGCGACGGTGGCCCTGGCCGTACCGCTTTATTTGAACCTGCGGCGCATCCGCCAATTGTTCTGGCCGATTTTTACTACGCTGGTGGTAGGCGGGGTGCTGGCTACCGGGCTCTGTGTCGTGCTGGGTAGGTGGTTTGGCGCCGAACACATGATGTTGATGACCATGGCGCCTAAGTCGGTGACCTCGCCGATTGCCATGCTGGTGGCCGAGCAGATCGGGGGCGTGGCGGCGCTGGCGGCGGTGTTTGTGCTGATCACCGGGGTGGTGGGTGCGATGATCGGCCCGGCGTATTTGTCACGGTTGGGCGTGTACAGCCCGGAAGCGCGCGGCATGGCGCTGGGCATGACCGCCCATGCTGTCGGCACCTCGGTGGCCTTGCAGGAAAGCGAAGAGTGCGGCGCCTTTGCAGCGCTGGCCATGAGTCTGATGGGCGTGGCCACGGCAGTGTTCCTGCCGCTGGCCGTGTCGGTGATCGTTTAAACCGGGTTTAAGGAAACCTTTATGAGTCTGGCGCTGTTCCCGCTCAATACCGTGCTGTTCCCTGGCTGCACCCTCGACCTGCAATTGTTCGAGGCGCGCTACCTGGACATGATCAGCCGCTGCATGAAAAAAGGCGAAAGCTTCGGCGTGGTGTGCATCCTCGACGGCAAGGAGGTAGGCATGGCCCCGGACGGCTACGCGCTGATCGGCTGTGAAGCGCTGATTCGCGACTTCAAGCAGCAGGACAACGGCCTGCTGGGCATTCGCGTGGAAGGCGGTCGCCGGTTCCGGGTACGTGACGCCGGCGTGCAGAAGGACCAATTGCTGGTGGCCGACGTGCAATGGCTCGAAGACCTGCCGGACCAGCCGCTGGAAGAAGAGGATGCCGACTTGCTGGCGCTGCTGCAGGCATTGGCCGAGCACCCGATGGTGGCCTCGCTGGACATGGACGCCCGCGCCGAAGGGCAGCAAGCCTTGGGCAACCAGCTGGCGTATCTGCTGCCCTTCACCGAGGCCGACAAGATCGACCTGCTGCAACTCGATGACCCGCAGCAGCGGCTGGATGCGATCCAGATGTTACTGGATGAGTTGCAGGGTGAGCTGTTCAACTGACTTCGGAAATATCCGGCGTTGTTATCAGACGTTCCTTCGTTGTCCCGTGCGCGGGGCCTGAAATAGTCTCCGATCACACACTCAGGGTCAGGGGATGAACATGATTCGGCTAGCGCACTCGGAGCAGGCGGTCTGGGACGGGTTTCTCATCAGCGTGACCGCGCAACTGATCCAGCAAGAGGCAAACCGCGGCCCGGAGTACATCGCCGAGCGCGCGGCGGAAATTGCCGATGAGATGTTGCTGGAGCGGCGTGAACGCTGCGTTGAGCGCCGAGCCGCCTCCGTCGATTGGATCGGCCCGGCCAAGGGTCAGTAGGCATATCGGAGCAGGGCGTGAGGGGTGCCGGTGAGCGCGATGAAGCTCAGCACCGCGATCAGCGCCGGTAACAGCAGCCACCAGGTCTTTTGCGACATGGCCGGCAGCGGGCTTCGATACTCGCTGGCGCCCAGGCTGAATGCACACACCGTCATCGCCAGCAGCGTGCCGGCCAGGATGTCGGTGGGCCAATGGGCGCCGAGGTAGACCCGCGACAGCGCAATGAACGCCGCGGGAATGCAGCCCAGCAGCATCCAGGTCAGGCGCAGCCGGATGGGTTGTCCACGACCGGCCAATACCGCCAACGCCAGGAAAAACGCGAACGCGCCGGACGCATGGCCGCTGGGCATGCTGAAACTGGTCAGTGGGTCTGTAAGGATTTCCGGGCGGCCACGGGCGAAAAACAGCTTGGTTCCCGTATTGATGACAGCAGACCCGGCCAACGTGGCGCCGACGAACACAGCATGACGCCATTGCCGCGCCAGTAACAGCAGGCCGGTGAACACGGCGCTGGCGAAAAACATTTTCTTGAACTCACCCAGTTGGGTGATCCGCACCATGACTTCGTCGAGCCACGGGCTACGATGCTCCTGCACGAGGGCGCTCAGGCCCTGGTCAAAGTTGTCCAGCGAGTGATAGCCGATAAACACGGCGATCAACAACGTCAGGCTGGCGCAGCCGACCCACAAGGTGGCGCGACGATGGCCGCGCAAGCTGCTGTTCAGGCTGAGCCCAATCAACACAGCAAGGCACGCAGCCACCACCGCCGCCTCGGGCCAGAAACCTTCGGGCAACGGCAGGCGGAAGGCGGCACCAGTCGCCCAGCCCGGCAGCAGATAGGCGACCGACCAGCCCGCGGCGGCCACAATGCTCACCACCGCGAAGCGCGGAAACGGCATGTCGCACATCCCGGCCACCATCGGCAGCATGGGGCGCAGCGGGCCGATGAAGCGTCCGACCAGCAGGCTGGCGATGCCGTATTTGTGGAAGTAGGTTTCAGCGCCGTTCATCCATTCGGGGTGATGGCGAAGGCCTGGCAGGCGCCGGATGTTCTGATGGAAATGTCGACCCAGGTAATAGGAAACCCCGTCCCCGAGTAGCCCCCCCAGGAAGCCCACCAGCAGGGTTTCGCTCAATGACAGCGCGCCGCTGCCGGCCAGCGCCGCAATCGCAAACAATAAAACCGTGCCCGGCACGATCAGCCCGGCAATGGCCAGGCACTCCACACAGGCGACGATAAACACCGCGACCGCCAGCCATTCGGGGTTCAGGGTCAGCCAGCCGGTAATGCTATCGAGCCATTGGCCCATACAACGTCACTCCCTCTATGTAATACATAACTTGATCTGCTGTGTTGCAGCCGTCTGGATCCATTCAAATCAAAACGTAGTCGCGGCCTTCGACCTGGCCCCGGCGCAGCGGGTTCCGTGTGCAATATGGCGCATAGCCTGCATCGACGAAGCGGTACATCAGGTGTTCATCGCGGCCGCTGGGGATGCCCAGGCGGGTGGTTTGTATGATCTGCGTCGGGGTCTGGCCCACGTCTTCAACGTAGAGCAACGCCTGATCGAAGCGCTTGGCGTCCCACATCGGTACCTTCAACCCCAGGGCTTTGCACAGCAGTGTCTGGCCGGCGCACAGCTTTTGCGCGGCGCGCGGGCTGCCATCGGCGTTCGGGTTGTTCAGCAGCATCTGCGCCAGGCTGGCCGGGCCGGACACGTCGTCGACCCATGGATACGCTGATTTGATCAGCACGGCATTGCCCGGCCCATGGGCGCTGAAGTTCAGGGAGTCGCCGCCACGGGCGTAGTACATGTAGATATGGCCACCATCCAGAAACAAAGCCTTACGTTTTTCTGTGTAGCCCAATGAAGCGTGACTGCCTTTTTCGGCCACGTAATACGCTTCGGTTTCAATAATTCGCGCCGAAAGCCAGATTTCGCCGACACGATGGCGTATGACTTTTCCGAGCAATGCTTGCGCGAGGATTTGCGCGTCCCGGTCGAAGAAGCGGTCGGGCAGGGCGCTGGCGGGGCGTTGGGGCGATGAGCTGGGCATGGCGGTCAGGGGTAAATACGGCTAAATGTGACCGAATCATAACAACTCCCACCTTAATTACCGCTGAACCCCAGGTTTTTACAGTTCATTTCGACCATCCGCCCCTCACCGCTGTCAGTCGGGCGGCGTCACAGCTATAATCTGCCGCTTTCCTCTTTGCCAAGACTCCCTGACCATGACTGAGTCCGTTCTTGACTACATGACCCGCCTGGGTCGCGCTGCCCGTCAGGCCTCGCGGTTGATCGCCCGTGCGAGCACCGCGCAGAAGAACCGTGCCTTGCTGGCCGCCGCCGACGCTCTGGATGCTTCGCGCTCCGAGCTCACCGCCGCCAATGAACAGGACCTGGCCAACGGCCGCGCCAATGGCCTGGAGCCGGCCTTGCTGGACCGCCTGGCGCTGACCCCGGCACGCATCGACGACATGATCGAAGGCCTGCGTCAGGTGGCCAAGCTGCCTGACCCCATCGGTGAAATCCGCGACATGCGTTACCTGCCGTCCGGCATCCAGGTCGGCAAGATGCGCGTGCCCCTGGGCGTGATCGGCATCATTTACGAGTCGCGTCCGAACGTGACCATCGATGCCGCGAGCCTGTGCCTCAAGTCCGGTAACGCCACCATCCTGCGTGGCGGTTCCGAGGCGATCAATTCCAACCGTGCCATCGCTGCCTGCATTCAACAGGGCCTGGCCGTGGCCGAGTTGCCCGCCGAAGTGGTGCAAGTGGTTGAAACCACCGACCGCGCCGCCGTGGGTGCGCTGATCACCATGCCGGAATTCGTCGACGTGATTGTGCCGCGCGGTGGCAAGAGCCTGATCGAACGCGTCAGCCGTGATGCCAAGGTGCCGGTCATCAAGCACCTGGACGGTGTATGCCACGTGTTCGTCGACATCGCCGCCGATATCGACAAGGCGATCCGCATCGCCGACAACGCCAAGACCCACCGCTACGCCCCGTGCAACACCATGGAAACCCTGCTGGTGCACGTCGGCATTGCCGATCGCGTGCTGCCGCCGCTGGCTGCCATCTACCGCGACAAGGGCGTGGAACTGCGGGGTTGCGAGCGCACCCGAGCGCTGCTGGGGGCGGACGTGATCGAGGCGACCGAGTTGGACTGGTACACCGAATACACGGCACCGATCCTGTCGATCAAGATTGTCGACGACCTGGACGAGGCCATCGAACACATCAACACCTATGGCTCCAAGCACACTGACGCCATCGTTTCCGAGCATTTCAGCGATGCGCGGCGCTTCCTCAACGAAGTGGATTCCGCTTCGGTGATGATCAACGCCTCCACGCGTTTTGCCGACGGCTTCGAGTATGGCCTGGGCGCGGAGATCGGTATTTCCACCGACAAGCTCCATGCGCGCGGCCCGGTTGGCCTGGAAGGCCTGACCAGCGAGAAGTACGTGGTGTTCGGCGACGGTCATGTGCGCACTTGATGGCTAAACGCATCGGGCTGCTCGGCGGTACCTTCGACCCCGTGCACATCGGCCATTTGCGCAGTGCCCTGGAAGTCGCGGATGCCCTCGCGCTGGATGAGTTGCGCGTGATGCCCAACGCCCGGCCGCCCCATCGCGATACACCGCAGGTGTCGCCGCAGCAGCGCCTGGAAATGGTGCGGTTGGCGGTGCAGGACATCGCGCCGCTGGTGGTGGACGACCGCGAGCTCAAGCGCGATAAACCGTCCTACACTGTTGACACCCTGGAGCTGATGCGGGCCGAGTTGGCCGCGGATGACCAGTTGTTTCTGCTTTTGGGCTGGGACGCATTTTGCGGCCTGCCCTCTTGGCATCGCTGGGAGGAACTCCTCCAGCATTGCCACATCCTGGTTTTGCAACGCCCGGATGCCGACAGCGAACCGCCGGATGCTTTGCGCAACCTGCTGGCCGCGCGGTCGGTAAGTGACCCCTTGGCCCTGACCGGGCCGAACGGGAATATTGCATTCGTCTGGCAGACCCCGCTTGCGGTGTCCGCCACCCAGATCCGTCAACTGCTGGCCAGCGGGAAGTCGGTACGTTTCCTGGTGCCTGACGCGGTCCTGGCCTACATCGATGCGCACGGGCTTTACCGTGCGTCGAACTGAAAAGGCGCGCTTGAACGTACGTACAGTCGTACAGCGAGCGCCCGAACATACGAGCAAAACGAGTTTTATATGACGAACAAAGACGTAAGCAAAGTTAAGCGCAAAGGCACCTTCAAAAGCGCCCCGCTGCCGGTTGAAGCCCATGTTGGCCCTGAGCTGGCTGGCGAAGAGCTGGTAAAAGTCGCCGTGGCGGCCTTGGAAGACGTGAAAGCCCAGGACATCCAGGTGCTGGACGTGCGCGACAAGCAGAGCATCACCGACTACATGATCATCGCCACCGGTACCTCGAACCGCCAGATCGGCGCGATGCTCGACAAGGTCCGCGAAGCCGTCAAAGCCCAAGGCGTGAAGCCGCTGGGTGAAGAAGGCAAGGGCGACAGCGACTGGGTGCTGCTGGACATGGACGACGTGATCGTTCACATGATGACTTCCAATGCTCGCCAGTTCTATGACCTGGAGCGTCTATGGAAAGGCGCCGAGCAGAGCCGTGCCGCCGATGGCAAGCACCACAGCCCGGAAGTGGGCCACGCGCACTTCGACAAGCTCAACAAAGACCAGGAATAAGGAACGGCTGTGCGCCTGCGTCTGATCGCTGTCGGTTCACGCATGCCCAAGTGGGTGGAAGAAGGCTGGCACGAGTATGCCAAGCGTCTGCCCGCTGAGCTTTCGCTTGAACTGGTGGAAATACCGCTCAATACCCGGGGCAAGAATGCCGACGTGGCGCGCTTCATCCGTCAGGAAGGCGAAGCCATGCTGGCCAAGGTCGGCCCTAACGAGCGCATCGTCACTCTTGAAGTGCACGGCAAGCCCTGGAGCACCGAGCAACTGGCGGTGGAGCTGGATCGCTGGCGCCTGGATTCGCGTACGGTCAACTTCATGGTCGGCGGCCCCGAAGGGCTGGCGCCGGAAGTCTGTGCGCGGGCGGACCAGCGTTGGTCGCTGTCGGCGCTGACGCTGCCGCACCCGTTGGTAAGGATCCTGATCGGTGAACAGCTGTATCGCGCCTGGACAGTTCTGTCCGGGCACCCTTACCACAAATAATCTGCGCCCCTCCCGATGACCCAACCGATCCGCATCAAGGACCACGAGAAAGACGCACGTCTGGTACGCGCTCGGGTCGTGTTCGGTGCTTTTTTGGTGGTGGGGTTGATCGGGGTGTTGATTGCGCGCCTGTATTTCCTGCAGGTGATCCAGTACGACTATCACTCCACGCTGTCCGAAAACAACCGGGTGCATGTGCAGCCGATTCCGCCCACCCGTGGGCTGATTTTCGACCGTAATGGCGTGGTGGTCGCGGATAACCGGCCCAGCTTCAGCCTGAGCATGACCCGCGAGCGCTCCGGCGACTGGGCGCAGGTCCTCGACGTGATCGTCGAGGTGCTGCAACTGACGCCGGAAGACCGGTTGATCTTCGAGAAACGCATGAAGCAGGGGCGCCGACCTTTCGAGCCGGTGCCCATCCTGTTTGAGCTGACCGAAGAGCAGATCGCGCGGATCGCGGTAAACCAGTTCCGTCTGCCGGGCGTGGAAGTGGTGGCGCAGTTGGTGCGGCATTACCCGCAAGGGCCGCACTTTGCCCACTCCGTCGGCTACATGGGGCGGATCAACGAGAAAGAGCTGAAGACCCTCGACCCGGTCAATTACAGCGGCACCCACCACATCGGCAAAACCGGCATCGAGCGTTTCTACGAGCCCGAGCTGCACGGCCAGGTGGGTTACGAGGAAGTCGAGACCAACGCCCGCGGCCGCGTGCTGCGGGTGCTCAAGCGTACCGACCCGGTACCGGGCAAGGACATCGTGTTGAGCCTGGACATCAAGCTGCAGGAAGCGGCCGAGATGGCGTTGGGCGGGCGACGGGGGGCGGTGGTCGCGCTGGACCCGAAGACCGGCGAAGTGCTGGCGATGGTCAGCCAGCCAAGCTTTGACCCCAACTTGTTTGTCACGGGCATCAGCTTCAAGGCTTACGCCGAGTTGCGCGATTCCATCGACCGCCCGTTGTTCAACCGCGTACTGCGCGGCCTGTATCCGCCGGGGTCGACGATCAAGCCTGCGGTGGCAATTGCGGGGTTGGACGCAGGGGTGGTCACGGCCTCCAGCCGCGTGTTCGACCCGGGCTACTACATGCTGCCCAACTACGATCACAAATACCGTAACTGGAACCGCACCGGTGACGGCTATGTCGATTTGGACACCGCGATCATGCGCTCCAACGACACCTATTTTTACGACCTGGCCCATAAGCTGGGTATCGACCGTTTGTCCGCCTACATGGGTAAGTTCGGCCTCGGCCAGAAAGTCTCCCTGGACATGTTCGAAGAATCCCCAGGCCTGATGCCGTCGCGGGAGTGGAAGCGCGCGACCCGTCGCCAGGCCTGGTTCCCAGGCGAAACGCTGATCCTCGGCATCGGCCAGGGCTATATGCAGGCAACACCGTTGCAGCTGGCCCAGGCCACCGCGCTGGTGGCCAACAAAGGCATCTGGAACCGCCCGCACCTGGCCAGGACCATCGAAGGCGAAAAGCCTTTGGATGAAAACCCGATCCCGGACATCATGCTGCGCGACCCGTCCGACTGGACCAAGGTCAACCACGGCATGCAGCAAGTCATGCACGGCGCACGTGGTACCGCGCGCAAGGCGGCGATCGGCGCGCAATACCGTATCGCCGGCAAGAGCGGTACCGCCCAGGTAGTGGCAATCAAGCAGGGCGAAAAATACGACCGCTCCAAGGTCCAGGAACGTCACCGCGACCATGCCCTGTTCGTGGGTTTTGCGCCGGCGGACGACCCGAAGATCGTGGTGGCGGTGATGGTCGAGAACGGCGAGTCCGGTTCCGGCGTCGCCGCGCCCGTGGTGCGCCAAGTGATGGACGCCTGGCTGTTGGCCGACGACGGCAGGCTCAAGCCCGAATATGGCGGCCCCCCTTCAAGCACCGAGGTTACGGCCAGTGAAGAGTAATTTTGACCGCATCCTCTCCAGTGAGGACGTGATGCGTCGCCGCGCGACGTTGCTGCAGCGCATGCACATTGACGGCCCGTTGCTGATCCTGCTGCTGACCCTGGCGGCCGGCAGTCTGTTCGTGTTGTATTCGGCCAGTGGTAAGAACTGGGACCTGCTGATCAAGCAAGCGTCGTCGTTCGGCCTGGGCTTGTTGTCGATGGTAGTGATCGCCCAGCTGGAGCCGCGCTTCATGGCGCGCTGGGTGCCGCTCGGTTATGTAGCGGGCGTGTTACTGCTGGTGGTCGTGGACGTGATGGGGCACAACGCCATGGGCGCGACCCGCTGGATCAACATTCCGGGGGTGATTCGCTTCCAGCCGTCGGAATTCATGAAGATTCTGATGCCGGCGACCATCGCCTGGTACTTGTCCAAACGCACCTTGCCACCGCAGCTCAAGCACGTGGGGATCAGCCTGATCCTGATCGGCGTGCCGTTTATCCTCATCGTGCGCCAGCCGGACCTCGGTACCTCGCTGCTGATCCTGGCCGGCGGTGCGTTCGTGCTGTTCATGGGCGGCTTGCGCTGGCGCTGGATCCTCAGCGTGCTGGCCGCCGCCGTGCCCGTGGCCGTGGCCATGTGGTTCTTCTTTATGCACGACTACCAGAAGCAGCGGATCCTGACCTTCCTCGACCCCGAAAGCGACCCGCTGGGCACCGGCTGGAACATCATCCAGTCGAAGGCGGCCATCGGTTCCGGCGGCGTATTTGGTAAAGGTTGGTTACTGGGCACTCAGTCGCACCTGGACTTTTTGCCCGAGAGCCACACCGACTTCATTATTGCGGTATTGGGCGAAGAGTTTGGCCTGGTAGGCATTTGCGCGCTGTTGCTGATCTATTTGCTGCTGATCGGTCGCGGCCTGGTGATCACTGCGCAGGCGCAGACGCTGTTCGGCAAATTGCTGGCCGGCGCGCTGACCATGACGTTTTTTGTTTACGTTTTCGTCAACATCGGTATGGTCAGTGGCCTGCTGCCGGTGGTGGGGGTGCCGTTGCCGTTCATTAGCTACGGCGGAACTTCGCTGGTGACATTGCTGTCAGCGTTTGGGGTTTTGATGTCGATTCATACGCATCGCAAATGGATCGCACAGGTTTGAATAAGGTGAAGATGTCAATGCAAGTAATGCGCGGCTGGGCGACTCGGCATGCGTCCTGGATGGGCCTGATTGGGCTGCTGGGCGCAACGCAAGAGGCGCAGGCCGGTGACTACGATGGTTCACCCCAGGTCGCCGAGTTCGTCGGTGAAATGACCCGCGACTATGGTTTTGCCGGTGAACAGCTGATGGGCGTGTTCCGCGAAGCCCAGAAAAAGCAGGCGATCCTTGATGCCATTTCCCGCCCTGCCGAACGTGTGAAGCAGTGGAAGGAATACCGTCCGATGTTCCTGACCGACGCCCGCGTGGCGCGTGGCGTTGACTTCTGGCGCCAGCACGAAGCGGTATTGGCGCGCGCCGAACAGGAATACGGTGTGCCGGCCCAGGTGATCGTTGCGATCATCGGCATTGAAACCTTTTATGGGCGCAATACCGGCAGTTACCGGGTGATCGACGCTTTGTCGACCCTGGGCTTCGATTACCCGCCCCGCGCCGACTTCTTCCGCAAGGAGCTGCGCGAATTCCTGCTGCTGGCCCGCGAAGAACAGGTCGACCCACTGACCCTCAAAGGCTCCTACGCCGGTGCGATGGGCTTGCCGCAGTTCATGCCGAGCAGCTTTCGCGCCTATGCCGTGGACTTTGACGGTGACGGGCACATCAATATCTGGAGCAATCCCGACGACGCCATCGGCAGCGTGGCCAGCTACTTCAAGCGCCACGGCTGGGTCGGCGGCGAATCGGTGGTGATTCGCGCCGATGTCTCCGGCGATCGCGCCGATGAAGGGCTTACCCAGGGCATCGAGCCGGCCAAGACGGTCGGGGAGTTGCGGGCGTTGGGCTGGTCGAGTCAGAATGCGCTGCCTGATGATATGCCAGTGACCGCGTTCCGCCTCGACGGCGAAAACGGCCCGGAATACTGGATGGGCCTGAAGAATTTCTACGCAATCACGCGTTATAACCGCAGTGTGATGTACGCCATGGCCGTGCATCAGCTGTCAGACATGCTGGTCCAAGCACGGGGCAACAAGTAATGCGGGCATCGCCGTTCAAACAACCGCTCAAGCTGGTGGCGTTCGCCGCGTTGTCCTTGCTGGTCGTCAGTTGTTCCACCACCAACAGCCGCGCGCCGGCGCAAAAGTCCGGCGGCGCAGTCGTCCGTGCCCAGCCGGGCCTGGACATCAACCGCGCACACAAAGACGGCGCGCCGTGGTGGGACGTCGACGTGTCGAAGATCCCGGATGCCACGCCAACCCTGCACACCGGCCCGTACAAGGCCAACCCCTATACCGTGCTGGGTAAGAGCTACTTCCCGTTGCAGGACTCCAAGACTTACGTCCAGTCGGGCACGGCATCCTGGTACGGCACCAAGTTTCATGGCCAGAACACCGCCAACGGCGAAGTGTATGACCTGTACGGCATGAGCGCGGCCCATAAGACCTTGCCGCTGCCCAGCTATGTACGGGTGACCAACCTGGACAACAACCGCACGGTGATCCTGCGCGTCAACGACCGTGGGCCGTTCTATTCGGACCGCATCATCGACTTGTCCTACGCCGCCGCGAAGAAACTCGGTTACGCCGAAACCGGTACCGCGCGCGTCAAGGTCGAAGGTATCGACCCCGCGCAGTATTGGGCCCAGCGCGGCAAACCGGCGCCGTTGATGCTTAACGAACCGCAAGCCCAGCAGCCGCAAGTGACCGCCTCAACCGGCAAGATCGAGCAGTGGACGCCGCCACCGGCACAGCATGCGCCTGACACGGTGGTCGTACCTCATGCCGCGCCGGGCGCTTCGATGGCTGGCGGGCAATACCTGCAGGTCGGCGCTTTCGCCAACCCGGATGCGGCAGAACTGTTAAGGTCCAAGCTCAGCGGTATGGTCAACGCACCGGTCTTCATCAGCTCCATCGTGCGTAATCAACAGACGTTGCACCGTGTGCGAATGGGCCCGATAGGCTCGCCGAGCGAAGTCGCCCAAGTACAGAACAGCGTGCGCATGGCCAACCTGGGGCAACCCAGCGTGGTCACTGCCGAATAATAAAAGATTGATGGTTCAAGCCCGTGCGCGGGCCTGGGCCCAGGTTGTTGGCTCGTTGAACAATAAAAACCCGGGGGCAAGGGGTGAGCGGGCAACCGAACACGTGACAGTCTGGAAGCGGGCTGTCTGAATAAGTTTTGCCCGCGAGGGCAAGTTTCCATAAGCAATTTCGAGAGACGGATGAACATCACCACCTTAGCCAAACGCACGTGCCTGCTTATCTCGCTGATCATCACCCCGGCCGCCTGGGCGGTTGAAATGGTGCCGGCTTCACCGCAACTGGCTGCCAAGTCCTGGGTCCTCATGGACGCTGCCAGTGGCAACGTGCTGGTCGAGAGCAACGGTGACCAGCGCCTGCCGCCGGCCAGCCTGACCAAACTGATGACGGCCTACATCGCGACCCTGGAAATCCGTCGCGGCCAGATCGGCGAGAACGACCCGGTCACCGTCAGCGAAAACGCCTGGCGTACCGGCGGTTCGCGGATGTTCATCAAGGTGGGTTCGCAGGTCACTGTGAGCGACCTGCTGCACGGCATCATCATCCAGTCCGGTAACGACGCCAGCGTCGCCCTGGCCGAGCACATCGCCGGCAGCGAAGACGCGTTCGCCGACATGATGAACAAAACCGTGGCCGACCTGGGCATGACCAACAGCCACTTCATGAACCCGACCGGTCTGCCGAACCCAGAGCACTACTCGTCGGCTCACGACATGGCGATCCTGGCGCGCGCGATCATCCGCGTCGACCCGGTGCACTACGCGATCTACTCCCAGAAGGAATTCTTCTGGAACAACATCAAGCAGCCTAACCGCAACCTGTTGCTGTGGCGCGACAAGACCGTCGATGGCCTGAAAACCGGTCACACCGACGAAGCCGGCTACTGCATGGTGTCGTCCGCTGTACGTGACGGCCAACGTCTGATCGCGGTGGTCTTCGGTACTAACAGCGAGCAGGCCCGTGCGGCCGAGACGCAAAAACTGCTGACCTACGGTTTCCGTTTCTTCGAAACCCAGACCTTCTATCAGAAGGGTGCTGAGCTGGCGACCGCGCCAGTGTGGAAAGGCGCTACCTCCCAAGTCAAAGCCGGCCTGGCTGAAGACCTGACCCTGACTATGCCTAAAGGCCAGCTGAAAAAGCTCGCAGCCAGCATGACCATGAACCCGCAGTTGGTTGCCCCAATCGCCAAGGGTGATGTGATCGGTAAGGTTGAAGTGAAGCTGGACGACAAAGTGGTTCACAGTGCTGACCTGATCGCACTGGACGCCGTTGACGAAGGTGGTATCTTCCGCCGCGTCTGGGATAGCATCCGTCTATTCTTCTACAGCTTGTTCAACTGATAGTGTGCACCTGCAAAGCCCCGTGTTGATCCGACACGGGGCTTTGCCCGTCGCCACGGCTTACGCTTACGAGGCCGTTACGCCATGACCGATAAAGAAGTAAAGGCGCCAAAGATCGAATTCCCGGTGGTGGACTATCCCATCAAGGTGATCAGCGATACCGGTGTCGGCCGTAAAGACCTGATCCTCGAGATCGTGCGTAAACACGCGACGATCAACGATCAGCGCGTGGATGAGCGCTCCAGCTCTACCGGCAAATACACCACGATTCAGTTGCACATCGTTGCGACTGATCAAGACCAGCTCTACAACATCAACAGCGAACTGCGGGCCACCGGCTTCGTGCACATGGTGTTGTGATGTCTCACGTCCTGGGCTTTCGCGAGCTCGGCCGGATGGACTATGAGCCCGTCTGGCACGCCATGCAGCGGTTCACGAATGAACGCGGCACGTCGGCTGAAGATGAAATCTGGCTGGTGGAACACCCGCCGGTCTTCACCCAGGGCCAGGCCGGCAAGGCCGAGCATCTGTTGCTGCCGGGTGATATTCCGGTGGTGCAGGTCGACCGAGGGGGTCAAGTGACTTACCATGGGCCCGGTCAACTGGTGGCTTACCTGCTGCTGGACGTGCGCAAGCTTGGGTTTGGAGTGCGTGACCTGGTGAGCCGCATGGAGGCTTGCCTCATCGAGTTGTTGGCCAGTTACGGCGTGACCGCCGCGGCCAAGCCCGATGCGCCCGGTGTGTACGTGGACGGCGCGAAAATCGCTTCCCTGGGGCTGCGTATTCGCCACGGTTGTTCCTTTCATGGCCTGGCGCTGAATGTGGACATGGACCTGGCGCCGTTCCGGCGGATCAACCCGTGTGGCTATGCCGGGTTGGCGATGACGCAACTGAGCGACCACGCCACACCGATTAAATTTGCCGAGGTTAGTGCCCGGCTGCGTGCGCAGCTCGTCAAACACCTCGACTATGCTGAGCAGACGACCCTTACGGGCGGAATCGACTGATTATGACTACTGATGCAGTGCAAACCATGATCCCGACGCTGGACATCACCGAGCGTCCGGCCCCGGCCCCGCGTGCCAAGGTGGAAGCCGGCGTCAAGCTGCGTGGCGCCGAGAAGGTTGCACGCATCCCGGTGAAGATCATTCCGACCACCGAACTGCCGAAGAAGCCTGACTGGATCCGAGTGCGCATCCCGGTTTCGCCGGAAGTCGACCGTATCAAGGCGCTGCTGCGCAAACACAAGCTGCACAGCGTGTGCGAAGAAGCCTCCTGCCCGAACCTGGGCGAATGCTTCTCCGGCGGCACCGCCACCTTCATGATCATGGGTGACATCTGCACCCGTCGTTGCCCGTTCTGCGACGTCGGCCACGGCCGTCCGAAGCCACTGGACGTCAACGAGCCGGAAAGCCTGGCTATCGCCATCGCCGACCTGAAACTCAAGTACGTGGTGATCACCTCCGTCGACCGCGACGACCTGCGTGACGGCGGTGCCCAGCACTTTGCCGACTGCATCCGCGAAATCCGCAAGCTGTCGCCGAACGTGATGCTTGAAACCCTGGTGCCGGACTACCGTGGCCGTATGGACGTAGCGCTGGAAATCACCGCCGCCGAGCCGCCGGATGTGTTCAACCACAACCTGGAAACCGTGCCACGCCTGTACAAGGCAGCGCGCCCGGGTTCGGACTACCAGTGGTCGCTGACCCTGCTGCAGAAATTCAAGCAGATGATGCCGCACATTCCGACCAAATCCGGCCTGATGCTGGGCCTTGGCGAGACCGACGAAGAAGTGATCGAAGTCATGAAGCGCATGCGCGAACACGACATTGACATGCTGACCCTGGGCCAGTACCTGCAACCGTCGCGCAGTCACTTGCCGGTGCAGCGTTTCGTGCACCCGGACACCTTCGCCTGGTTCGCCGAGGAAGGTTACAAGATGGGCTTCAAGAACGTCGCGTCGGGCCCGCTGGTACGTTCCTCGTACCATGCGGACGAGCAGGCCAAGCTGGTCAAGGCGAGCCTGGTTTCGTAAGCCGCACCGCTGCCTCAATGTGAGAGGGGGCTTGCTGTGGTGACCGGGCTCGCTGTGGGTGAGCGGGCTCGCTGTGGTGGGAGGGCTTGCTGTGGTGAGCGGGCTTGCCCCGCGCTGGGCTGCGAAGCAGCCCCATCTAATCTTAAGTAAACTCGCCCCCCTCCCACATTTTGTTTGGCGTTATTTCAGGAAGAACTGCGGATGACTGCTGCCGTACCTGCATTGCGTGCCGAAGGCACCATCGCCTTGATCGCCCCCGCTGGCCCCGCCACGCTGGACGTTGAAAAGGCCGGCCAATGGATGCGTACCCGTGGCTACGACCTGCGAATCTTCCCCGGCGTCTATGAACGCGACGGCTACCTTGCTGGCAGCGATGCAGTGCGCCTGCGTGACCTGCATGCCGCCTTCGCCGACCCTGAAATCGATGCCATCTTCTGTCTGCGCGGCGGCTACGGCACCCCGCGTCTGCTCGATAGCTTGGACTTTGACCTGCTGCGCGCCAACCCCAAGCCATTCGTAGGTTATAGCGACATCACCGCGCTGCACCTGGCAATCAGCCGTTACGCGGGCTTCGTGACCTTCCACGGCCCGATGCTCAATGCCGATCTGTTGGGCGACAAGCAACCCCCCACGGAGTCGTCACTGTTCAGCCTGTTGCGCGGTCAGTTGGGCGCCGGCAGCGAGTTGGTGCACCCGGTGGCCTACCCGTTGACCACGATCGAGCCTGGCATCGCCTGCGGGCGCTTGCTGGGTGGCAACCTGTCGATGATCGCGGCGGTCATGGGCACGCCTTACGAAATCGACGCAGGAGGCATCATCCTGTTTATTGAAGACGTCAACGAGCCGATCTACCGCATCGACCGGCTGCTGACGCATCTGCGTCTGGCGGGCAAGCTGGCACACGTTGCGGGTGTGCTGGTGGGGGATGTGGCGGGTGTGGACAAGGCTGCGCTGGAGCGGCTGCTCAAGCAGACCTTTGCGCCGTTATGCATTCCGGTATTGTCAGGCTGGCGCAGTGGGCATTGTGATCCGAACCTGACGTTGCCGATGGGCGCGTTGGTGAGGTTGGATGCGGGGGAGCAGCGGGTGGTGTTGGAGCAGGATGTGGTGTTCAGAGCCTGAAGCTGTTGTCGTCTGCCAAAACGCTATCGGGAGCAAGCCCCCTCCCACATTTGACCGCATTCCAAAGGATGTACGCGGCCCAAATGTGGGAGGGGGCTTGCTCCCGATAGCATTAGTCGCCCTAGGCAGATCTAGCGGTTTTGCAGTGACTCGAGCAACTTCACCGTCGGATACCCATCCGCCGGCCAGCCCAGCGCTTGCTGCGCTGCACGAATCGCCTTGCGCGTGTTGGCGCCGATAATCCCGTCCGGGTTGCCTGCGTCATAGCCGTTGGCACTCAGCGCCGTCTGCAAGTCGATACGCTGTGAGCGGCTCAGTGGCAGCTCATCCTTCGGCCAATCGCCGCGAATCACACCCCCGCCACCGAAACGCTCCGACAGCAGTCCCACCGCCAGTGCGTAGGACGACGAGTTGTTGTACTTGAGGATTGCGCGGAAGTTATCCAGCACCAGGAACGCCGGGCCACGATAACCCGCCGGCAACAGCAAGGCGGCGGACAGTTGGTCGACGTTGGGCGGCATGCTCGCGCCTGGAGGCAGCTGGATGCCCAGCTTCAGCCATTCAGCCACCGTCTTGCGGGTGCCGCCATCGGCCAGGGCGTAATCGAAGTTCGTCGGCAGCTGTTTCACTTCCATGCCCCACGGCTGGCCTTTCTGCCAGCCGGAGCTTTGCAGGTAGTGTGCGGTGGAGGCGAGGGCATCGGCCGGGCTGTTCCAGATATCGCGGCGACCGTCGCCATCGAAGTCCACGGCGTGGGTGTTGTAGGTGGTGGGGATAAATTGCGTCTGGCCCATGGCCCCGGCCCAGGAGCCTTTCATCTGGTCGGCCTGGATATCGCCGTGCTGGATGATCTGCAGCGCTGCCAGCAACTGCGCTTGTGCAAACGCGGGGCGACGGCCTTCGTAGGCCAGGGTCGCCAGGGAGCGGATCACCGAGTTATTGCCCTGGAACTGGCCGAAATTACTTTCCATGCCCCACACCGACACCAGCGCCTGGCGGTCGACACCATAACGTTGCTCGATGCTTTGCAGGATGTCGGCGTACTTGATCAGCAATGCCTGGCCATTACGCACGCGCACGGGAGACAGGGCGCCGTCGAGGTATTCCCATACCGGGCGGGAAAATTCCGGCTGGCTGCGGTCGGCGCGGATCACCGCCATGTCAGGGGTGACGTTGGCGAAGGCATTGTCGAACACGGCGGCGGTGATGCCGGCCTGCAGGGCTTGCACACGAAAGGCCGCCTGCCATTCGGCAAAGGTCTGGGTCGGTTGGATATCGAGGTTATCCACAGCCAGCGGGGCCACGACAGCGGGCGCTACCACGGGTGCGGTCTGGAGCTTGGGCAGCGGTTGAGCGTCGGCGGCGGTGGGTTTCTCGGCGCAGGCGACAAGCAGAATGAGGCTGGAGGCAGCGATCAGTTGGCGCAGGTGCCAACGACGGGAAAGACTAGAGGGCATGCACAGGTCCAGGGATTACAAATCAGGTGCAGACCTTATCATGCCAGAGGGGCGCTTGCCTTCAGGCAGCCAGAAAGTAAGAAGCCTCCCAGCTATTAGACTGGAAGGCTTCGCGGCGGTAGCTGCCTTTGCCCTTGCCGGCGCGTTCCTGACGGCTGCGGAACAGTGGCTGGGCGATGATGGATTTGGCCTTGTTGGGGCCATGCTTGGATGGCTTTTTGCTCATGGTTACTTCTCTCTTGGAGGGGGGAAACGGTGCGAATCATCTGCCGAAGTTGCTTGCCTGTAAAGCCCAGCACATTTGTGGAAATGTAAATGCAATCAAAATGTGGGAGGGGGCTTGCCCCCGATGAGGGAGTGTCAGTAATACATCTTTGACTGATACACCGCTATCGGGGGCAAGCCCCCTCCCACAGTGGATTTTCAGTGATTTGAGAGAGGGGTTATTCGGCGGGAAGTGTCAGGCGCTGGCCGGCCATCAACAGCGACAAACGGCTCAGGCTCATCCACGGCGAACCGGCCGCCTGGCCCTTGATCTGCGCATCAATGCGTTGCGCCTCAAGCAAAAGCTGCGCCCAGCGTTGCGCCGAATGCCGTTGCAGGGCTTTGCTCATCAAGGGTTTGCGCTTGTCCCACACCGGCGGCTTGGCCTGGCTGAAGGCTTTGTCCAGCGGCGTGCCCTGGCTGTATTGCAGGGCGATGTTGGCCAGCACCCGCAACTCCCGGGCCAGGGCCCAGAGAATCACCGGTGGCTCGACGCCTTCACCGCGCAGGCCTTCCAGCATGCGCAGGGCGTGAGCGGGTTCGCCATTGAGGATCGCGTCCACCAGTCCGAACACATCAAAGCGCGCGCTATCCGCGACGGCGCCTTGGACGGTCTCGACGGTAATCTGCCCGTCTTCGGCCATCAGCTTGAGCTTTTCGATTTCCTGGGCGGCGGCAAGCAAGTTGCCTTCGACTCGGGCGGCGATCAGTTCCACTGCGTCCTGGGTGGCCGACAGCCCTGACTGAGACAGGCGTTGGCGAATCCACTGCGGCAACTGGTTGCTGTCCACTGGCCATATCTGGATGAACTGGGTTTGCGCCCCTTCCACCAGGGCCTTGCCCCATTTGGTTTTCTGCGCGCTGCCGTCAAGCTTGGGCAGGCTGATCAGCAAGACCGTGTCTTCGGCAGGCCGTGAGCAGTATTCAATGAAGGCGGCCGCGCCCTTGTCACCCGGCTTGCCCGACGGTAAGCGCAGTTCCAGCAGGCGTTTTTCGGCAAACAGCGACATGCTCGCGCCAGCTTGCAGCAACGTGCCCCAGTCGAAACTGGCGTCGGCGCTGAATACCTGGCGTTCATCGAAACCTTGCTGGCGCGCGGCGGTGCGAATCGCGTCGGCGGCTTCCTGGCACAGCAGCGGGTCATCACCGCTGACGATGTAGACAGGCGCGAGGCCACCTTGCAGGTGTTTGGCGAGTTGGGCGGGGGCGAGTTTCATAGGCAGGGCGAACGGGGCGTTTGAAGCGCCCCGTCTGGCTTACTCGACAGGTACTTCAACAGGCGATTGTTTCGGCGTGTTGTTTTCATACTCTTGCGCGGCTTTCAGTGCGTCGGCATCCGCCTTGGCCTTGTCGTCAGCGCGTTGCTGCAGGGTCTCGAGTTGTTCCGGGGTGATCATCGACAGGCGCAGGACCATGCGCTGTACCAGCTCACGACGCATTTCCTTGCGCACCTGGATGATTTCGGAATCCGAACCCACGAGGTTGTTGCCGTCGTGGCTGACGATTTTCTGCACTTGGATGTTGTCAGCCATCAAGGGCAGGTGGTCGCGGCCCTGGATTTCAAAGTTGAGCTGGGTGCTCAGTTCGATATCGGACGCACGCCCGGCGCTGGCGTAGCTCAGGTTGCGCTGGGTTTCTTTTTCATTGGCCAGGAACAACTTGTAGGTCGCGCCGGTGTAGACGTGAACGCCGCTGTTTTCCAGGACCTGACGCAGCTGCGTGACTGTCTGGCTGTAGGCGTCGCGGGCGCTGACGTCCAATTCCTTGATCGTCAGGTCAGTGGTGCCGGTGCCGCGCAGCTGGAAGCCGCAAGCGCTCAACAGCACGGCAAGGCCCATCACCAGCAAATTGCGTTTGATCATTTTGTTGCTCCCCTTGAAACCATGTGGGCCTTATCGAGGCCCTGAAGGCTTTGTTCGGCGCAGGGCTCAAGCCCCGCGCCCGATCCGATTAGCTAGCGACGATATTGACCAGTTTGCCAGGCACGACGATCACTTTGCGGATCGTCAGGCCTTCGGTAAAGCGCAGCACGTTTTCGTTGACGCGGGCAGCCGCCTCGACGTCTTCGCGGCTGGCGGTGGCCGGCATATCGATCTGGCCGCGCAGTTTGCCGTTGACCTGGATCACCAGTTGCAGCGTGTCCTGTACCAGGGCGCTGTCATCCTGCACCGGCCAGCGCGCATCAATGACGGCGTCGCTGTGGCCCAGACGGTTCCACAGGTCGTGGCTGATGTGCGGCGTGATCGGGGCCAGCAGCAGGGTGACCGTTTCCAGGCCTTCCTGCACCAGCGCACGATCCTGTTCAGTGGCTTGTGGCGCTTTTTCCAGCACGTTCATCAGCGTCATCACTTGGGCGATGGCGGTGTTGAATTTGTGGTTCTGGCCCACGTCCTGGCTGGCTTGCTTGATGGCCAGGTGGATGCTGCGGCGAATGAGTTTCTGCTCGTCGCTCAATGCGGCCACGTCCAGTTTGCCTGGCAGGCCCTGGCTGATGTGGGCGTGCGCCAGGCGCCAGACGCGCTTGAGGAAGCGGTGCGAGCCTTCGACGCCGGAGTCGGACCATTCGGCGCTCATGTCGGGCGGCGAGGCGAACATCATGAACAGGCGGCAGGTGTCGGCGCCGAACTGATCGATCATCGACTGTGGGTCGACGCCGTTGTTCTTCGACTTGGCCATCTTCTCGGTGCCGCCGATTTCCACCGGCAGGCCGTCGGCGATCAGTTTGGCGCTGATGACCTTGGCTTTGCTGTCGCGCTCGAGCTCGACGTCGGCCGGGTTGAACCAGGTGTACGCACCATTGGCTTCACGGCGATAGTAAGTCTCGGCGACTACCATGCCCTGGGTCAGCAGGTTCTTGAACGGCTCATTGGAACTCACCAGGCCTTCGTCACGCATCAGCTTGTGGAAGAAACGCGCGTACAGCAGGTGAAGGATGGCGTGTTCGATACCGCCAATGTACTGGTCCACCGGCAACCAATGGTCGGCCGCGGATTTTTCCACCAGGCCGCCTTCATAGTGCGGCGAGGCGTAGCGGGCGTAGTACCACGAGGACTCGACGAAGGTGTCCATGGTGTCGGTTTCACGCTTGGCAGGCTGGCCGCATTTCGGGCAGCTGCATTCGTAGAACTCGGGCATGCGTGCCAGTGGCGAGCCAGCGCCGTCCGGCACCACGTCTTCCGGCAGGACGACCGGCAATTGGTCTTCCGGTACTGGCACGTCGCCACAGCTTTCGCAGTGGATGATCGGGATCGGGCAGCCCCAGTAGCGCTGGCGGCTGATGCCCCAGTCGCGCAGGCGGAACTGGGTGCGCGAGGCGCCGAGGTTTTTCTTGATCAGTGCGACTTCGATGGCGTCGAAGGCGCCCTGGAAGTCCAGGCCGTCAAACTCGCCGGAGTTGATCAGCTCACCGTGCTCGCCGTAGGCGTCTTGCCACGGGGCCGGGTTGGTGTCGCCCGAGCTGGTGCGCACCACGGATTTGATCGGCAGGCTGTACTTAGTGGCGAATTCGAAATCGCGCTCGTCGTGGGCCGGCACAGCCATGACTGCGCCATCGCCATAGTGCATCAGCACGTAGTTGGCGACCCAGACCGGCAGCTTTTCACCGGTGAGTGGGTGCTCGACGAACAGCCCGGTCGGCAGGCCTTTTTTCTCCTGGGTGGCGACGTCGGCTTCGGCCACGCTGCCGCCTTTGCATTCGGCGATGAACGCTTGCAGCTCAGGGTTGTTCTGGGCGGCCTGGGTGGCCAGCGGGTGTTCGGCGGCCACGGCGACGTAGGTCGCGCCCATCAGGGTATCCGGACGGGTGGTGAAGACTTTGAGTGCGCCCGCTTCGCCGATCGAGTCGACGTTGTACGGGAACTGCACTTCCATGCCCTTGGACTTGCCGATCCAGTTGCGTTGCATGGTCTTGACCTGTTCGGGCCAGCCCGGCAGATCGTCGAGGCTCGACAAGAGTTCATCCGCGTAGGCGGTGATCTTGAAGTAGTACATCGGGATTTCGCGCTTTTCGATCAGCGC
The DNA here is from genome assembly GCF_002859085.1 of Pseudomonas sp. QC2. NCBI lineage: Bacteria > Pseudomonadati > Pseudomonadota > Gammaproteobacteria > Pseudomonadales > Pseudomonadaceae > Pseudomonas > Pseudomonas sp. QC2. The sequence continues at coordinate 199,520 of NZ_PKKS01000004.1, read as the reverse complement.
GCCGGAACGCCAGCCGCGCCCGTCGATCACTTGCTCGTTGGCCAGGACGGTCTGGTCGATCGGGTCCCAGTTCACGGTGCCGCTTTTTTTGTAGATCACGCCTTTTTCGAACAGGCGAGTGAACAGCCATTGTTCCCAGCGGTAGTAGTCCGGCTTGCAGGTGGTCACTTCGCGTGACCAATCCACCGCCAGGCCCAGGCTGCGCAGCTGGTTCTTCATGTAGGCGATGTTTTCGTAGGTCCACTTGGCGGGGGCCACGTTGTTTTTCATCGCGGCGTTTTCCGCCGGCATGCCGAAGGCATCCCAACCCATGGGTTGCAGGACGTTCTTGCCTTGCATGCGCTGGTAGCGCGAAATCACGTCACCGATGGTGTAGTTGCGCACGTGCCCCATGTGCAGCTTGCCGCTGGGGTAAGGGAACATCGATAGGCAATAGAATGTCTCCTTGCCTGGCTGTTCACTGACTTCAAAGGACTTCTGCTCGTCCCAGAAGGATTGGGCGGCATTTTCTATTTCACGGGGCTGGTAGTGTTCGTGCATGGCTACTTTTGAACTGAATAGGGGTGGCCTAATCCTCTTCGGTGCATGGCTTGGGTTGATCGACACCAAAAAGCGGCGCGTCCGTGCCCAAACCCTGCGGGAAGTGGAGTTACAGGAAGCGCCGTAGCATACATGACCCCACTCTATCGAGGGAAACCCTGATTGCGCAGGCAGGGCCGTCTGTCGCGGCGCCAGGCAGGTACAGCCACGGGGGCTACGCTGTTTATTGGGGAGTGAGTCATATCTTCAATGAGGTGAGGGGATGGTTGAATCGCAGCGAATCGTATCGAAACCGGATATCTACGAAGGACTGATCGACCGATTGGGTCGTGCATTGGATGCAGCGAGGACGGCGGGCCGATTGCGTGATGAACGGCCTGTTGAGTTGGAACTGCGCGGCTTGAGCCGTGCGGAGCTGGAACTGATCAAGGCTTATCTGGAACGCAATGGGCGCAGCGCGCCTCCCTGGGTGGCAACCCCGCCCATCAAGGAGCCTACGCATTCAGCCAAGGTGGTGTGGCTAAAGGACTTGTCGGCCGGTCGTGGCCCGGAAAAGCTCCGGTCCGCCCGCTACAAGTAATTCACTGCCCCCCTGAACGGCATCACCGCCATTTCACTGTAAAGATTGTCGCTAAACCCCGTTACACCTTAGGCTTCGGGCATCTATGGAGATGCCCGATGCCTATTAGTTATTTCATCAAACAACTGCTGCTGCCGCCCGGCATTTTCTTGCTGCTGCTGGCGCTTGCCTGGTGGTTTCGTCGCAGCCGCCCGCGCTTGGCGGCTGGCTGCTTCGCCCTGGGTTTGGGGGGCATGTGGCTGATCAGCCTGCCGGTGGCGGTGGAGTGGGGCGCACGGGCGCTGGAAAGCGAGCCGCCGTTGGCCCGTGAGGACTGGTCGACCCTGGCCCAGCGCGCCGATGCCATCGTGGTCTTGGGCTCGGGGCGTGAACGCGGTGATCCGGCCTGGGGCACCGACCAGCCCACGGGTATCGGCCTGGAGCGCCAGCGTTATGCCGCACGATTGGCCAAGGCGTCCGGGCTGCCGGTGCTGACCACCGGCGGCCTGCATTACGGCACGCCGCCCAGTGAGGCGGCGTTGATGGCGGTGTCGATGCAGGATGACTTTGGCGTGACGGTGCGCTGGAAAGAAGAGCGCAGCCGTACGACCTGGGAAAATGCGCAGATGAGCGCCGAGATCCTGCTGCCCGAGGGTATCAAGCGCGTGGTGGTCGTTACTCAAGCCTGGCATATGCCGCGTTCGGTGTGGAGCTTTGAGAAGGCCGGCTTTACCGTGGTGCCGGCACCCGTGGGTTTCCTGGGCGTGGACAACGCCAGGCCGCTGGGCGGGTGGATGCCGGAGTTCAAGTCGGTGTGGCAGAGCGGGCAGTTGATCAATGAAGCGGTGGGGCAGATAGGCTACCGGTTGTTTTACCGATAACACCGCAAATCCAAATGTGGGAGGGGGCTTGCTCCCGATCGCGTGTATCAGTATCGGAGGTACCGACTGACATTTCGCTATCGGGAGCAAGCCCCCTCCCACATTAGTAGGTTTTGATTCTGTCAGACGGTTTTGGCCATCCGGCCCGCCAGCAATGCCCAGCCAAACAACCCCAGGCACACGATGATCAACGGCCATGAACGCCATTGCAGGTACGGCGTGAGGTTGTGCATTGGCACGACTTCTCCGTAGAGGATGCCGCGTTCGAATTGCGGGATTTGCGCGGTGATCTGCCCAAAAGGGTTGATCAGGCCGGTCACGCCGTTGTTGGTGGCACGGATCATCCAGCGTCCGGCTTCCAGCGCACGCATCTGCGCCATTTGCAGGTGCTGCAGGGGACCGATCGAGCGGCCGAACCAGGTGTCGTTGCTGATGGTCAGCAGCAAATCGCTCTGGGCTGACAGCCCGGCAGCGAATTCCGGGTACACCACTTCGTAGCAAATGAACGGCGCAATCTGATAGCCCTTGGCCTGGAGCATCGCCTGGTCGGACGGGCCGCGCGCGAAGTCCGACATCGGCAGGTCGAAGAAGGCAATCAGGCCGCGCAGCATGTCTTGCAGCGGCACGTATTCACCAAAGGGCACCAGCTTCTGTTTCAGGTAGGTACCGTCGCCTTCGCCGACCACGGTGATGCCGTTGAAGTAGCGCTTCTGGTGGTGCACTTCCTGGCGGATCGGTACGCCGGTGATCAGCGCGGTGTGCCGGTCGGCGGCGAACTTACCCATCATGCCCAGGTAGCCCTCGACGGACTCCTTGAGCACCGGCACCGCCGTTTCCGGCCACACCAGCAAATCGACACGCTTGGAACTGAAGCTCATGTCGCGGTACAGCGCGAGCTGCGCGTTGAGCTGCTCCGGGTCCCATTTCATGCTTTGTTCGACATTGCCCTGAATGGCCGCCACGCTCAGCGGCGCGCCAGACGGGCTGGTCCAGGCGTGATGCTTGAGTGCCAGGCCGATCGCCCAGGGCGCGACCAGCAACACCAGGCCCGCGCCGACAAACGCGTTGCGCTTAGTGGCCAACAGGCGCGGCAGGTTGCACAGCAGGGCCGCCGTCAGTGCGAGGGCAAAGGAAATCAGCCACATGCCGCCCACGGGCGCCAGGCCAGTGAGGGGGCCGTCGAGTTGGCTGTAACCGGAGTACAGCCACGGGAAACCGGTGAGGAACCAGCCGCGAAACGCTTCCTGGCCGACCCACAACGCGGCAAACGTCAGCGCATCCGCCAACGGCGCCTCATTGCGGCGCAACCAGCGCGCCCACAGCCAGGCGGGCAGGGCGAAGAACCAGGCAATCGCGGCGGTAAACAGCAGCATCAAGAAGCCAGCCAGCAGCACCGAAGCGCCGCCGAAGTGGTGGATGCTGTAGTAGATCCAGCTGGTGCCGGCGCCAAACAGGCCGAAACCGAAGCACCAGCCACGGCCCAGCGCCTGCCGAGGGCTCAATTCACGCAGCCCTACATAGAAGAATCCGACCGCTACCAGTGCAAACGGCCACAGATCGAACGGCGCCAGCGCCAGGGTCGTGATAGCGCCGGCCACCACGGCCAGCAAATTACCGGGCCAGCCGGGAGCGGTGAGACGGCGCATTTCAGTCCTTAGCGAGCAATAGGTGTCAGGCGGATCAGGTGGATACGACGGCTATCGGCATTCAGGATGCGGAAGCGATAAGCGCCGATCTCGGTGGTTTCGTTACGTTTTGGCAGATGGCCAAACGCACTCATCACCAGGCCGCCGACGGTGTCGAACTCGTCGTCGGAGAATTCGCTGTCGAAGAACTCGTTGAAGTTCTCAATCGGCGTCAATGCCTTGATCAGGAAGTCACCGCTGGGCAGTGGCTTGATGTAGCTGTCTTCTTCGACGTCGTGTTCGTCTTCGATGTCGCCGACGATCTGTTCCAGCACGTCTTCAATCGTGACCAGGCCCGCCACGCCACCGTATTCGTCGATCACAATGGCCATGTGATTGTGGTTGGCGCGAAACTCGCGCAACAGCACATTCAGGCGCTTGGACTCAGGCACGAAGGTGGCCGGACGCAGCAGGTCCTTGATGTTGAAGCTGTCGCCGTTCTCCTTGAGGATCAGCGGCAGCAGGTCCTTGGCCAGCAGGACGCCCATGACGTCGTCATGGCTTTCACCGATCACCGGGTAGCGCGAGTGCGCGGAGTCGATCACGGCCGGGAGGAATTCCCGTGGTGTCTGGGTCGCCTTGATGCTGATCATCTGCGAGCGCGGGACCATGATGTCCCGTACTTGCAGGTCAGCCACCTGGATGGCGCCTTCGACAATGGCCAGCGCTTCGCTGTCCAGCAACTTGTTTTGATGGGCCTCGCGCAGCAGCTCAAGCAGCTCCTGGCGGTTTTTCGGCTCGTGGGCAAAAGCCTGGGTCAGTTTACCCAGCCATGACTTCTGCCCGTTGCTCGATCGGTCTTCGCTCATAGCGATTACTCTGAATCCTTTATTGTTACGGTTGAGTGTTTTTAAGCGTCGTCGTCTGCATACGGGTCCGGATGACCCAATTCTGCAAGCAACGTTTGTTCCAGTGTTTCCATTTCCTCGGCTTCGTCATCGTCTATATGGTCGTAACCCAAGAGATGCAAGCAGCCGTGGATGACTAGATGAGCCCAGTGGGCCTCAAGTTCCTTGCCCTGTTCCTTCGCTTCGCGCTCCACCACCTCGACACAGATGACCAGGTCGCCCAGCAACGGGATATCCAGCAGTTCATCCGGCACGTCGGCGGGGAAGGACAGCACGTTGGTCGCGTAATCCTTCTGGCGCCAGGTGTGGTTCAGCTCGCGGCCCTCGGGCTCGTCGACCAGGCGAATGGTCAGTTCCGAGTCGGCGGTGCGCTGGCGCAGGGCCAGGGCGCACCATTCACGGAACTGTGCTTCGCTGGGGGCGGGCGCTTCGGTGGCCAGCTGCAGGTCTAGCTCAAGCATCGCGGCGCACGTCCTTGGCCGGCGCATCGTCGCGATGGTCGAAGCGCTCGTAGGCTTCGACAATACGCTGCACCAGCGGATGGCGGACCACGTCCTTGGGCATGAAGTGCGTGAAGCTGATGCCCGGTACGTCCTTGAGCACCTCGATCACCTGGGCCAGGCCCGACTTGGTGCCCTTGGGCAGGTCGACTTGGGTGACGTCGCCAGTGATCACGGCGGTAGAGCCGAAACCGATCCGGGTGAGGAACATCTTCATTTGCTCAACCGTGGTGTTCTGGCTTTCGTCGAGGATGATGAAGCTGTTGTTCAGGGTGCGCCCGCGCATGTAGGCGAGCGGGGCGATCTCGATCACCTGGCGCTCGATCAGCTTGGCCACGTATTCAAAGCCGAGCATCTCGTAGAGTGCGTCGTAGAGCGGGCGCAGGTACGGGTCGATCTTCTGGGCCAGGTCGCCGGGCAGGAAGCCGAGCTTTTCGCCCGCCTCGACCGCCGGGCGCACCAGCAGGATGCGGCGCACTTGCTCGCGCTCCAGTGCGTCGACCGCGCAGGCCACGGCCAGGTAGGTCTTGCCGGTACCGGCGGGGCCGATGCCGAAGTTGATGTCGTTGCCGAGGATTTCCTTGACGTACTTCTGCTGATTCAAGCCGCGCGGGCGAATCATGCCTTTTTTGGTACGCAGGGCCACGCTGGCTTCGGCCACAGGATTGTTGGCCAGGTCTTCCACTGCCGATTCCTGCAGGTACAGGTGCACCGTTTCCGGCGACAGTTCGCTGCCCTTGGTTTCGCGGTAGAGACGGCGCAGCAGGTTTTCTGCGGACGTGGTGTGTTGAGGTTCACCAATGAGTTCGAACTGATTGCCGCGGTTGCGGATCTCGATGCTCAGGCGTTGTTCGATCAGGCGCAGGTGCTCGTCGAACTGTCCGCACAGGTTGGCGAAACGGCGAGCCTCAAAAGGCTCGAGGAGAAAACGATGGGGTTCTACTATGGGTGCGTTCAAGGTCGCTTTTAGCCGCCCTTTGGCTGTTGAGGTGAAATAGAGAATAACGCCAGAGGCGCGGGTACGAAAGCACTTATCTAACCCTGATGCCATGCAGTTCAAATGTGGGAGGGGGCTTGCCCCCGATAGCGATGTGTCAGCAATAAATGTGTGATCTGATTCGCCGCCATCGGGGGCAAGCCCCCTCCCACATTGAGTCGGTGTTAATCAGGTCATTATTGCAACAACGACCCACGCAACGAATGGGGCTGAGCCGCATCGATGTGCACATCGGCAAACTGGCCGATCAGGGTCGGATTGTCGCAACGGAAGTTTACGATTCGGTTGTTCTCGGTACGGCCCTGCAGTTCACCCGGGTCTTTTTTCGAATAGTCGGTGACCAGGATGCGCTGGGTGGAACCGACCATTTGTCGGCTGATCTCGAAACCCTGCTGGTTCAAGCGATGTTGCAAGGCGTTGAGACGCTCTTTTTTCAGCGCTTCCGGGGTTTCATCCACAAGATCGGCCGCCGGGGTGCCGGGGCGCTGGCTGTAGACGAACGAGTAGGAAAAGTCGAAACCGATGTCTTCGATCAGCTTCATGGTCTGCTGGAAGTCTTTCTCGGTTTCACCGGGGAAGCCGACGATGAAGTCCGAGCTGATGCAGATGCCGGGCACCGCCGCGCGCAGTTTGCGCAGTTTGGATTTGTATTCCAGTGCGGTGTGGTTGCGCTTCATCGCTGACAAAATGCGGTCCGAACCCGACTGCACCGGCAAGTGCAGGTGCTTGACCAGTTCCGGCACTTCGGCGTGGGCCTGGATGAGGCTGTCGGAGAACTCCAGCGGGTGCGAGGTGGTGTAGCGAATCCGCTCGATACCGTCCACCGCTGCGACCACGCGGATCAGCTCCGCCAAGTCGGCCAGGCGGCCGTCCTGGGTCAGGCCACGATAGCCGTTGACGTTCTGGCCCAACAGGGTCACTTCGCGCACGCCGTTTTCGGCCAGGTGGATGATTTCCGACAGCACGTCGTCAAATGGCCGGCTGACTTCCTCGCCACGGGTGTAGGGCACCACGCAGAACGTGCAGTACTTGCTGCAGCCTTCCATTACCGACACATAGGCGCTCGGCCCGTCGATACGCGGCTCGGGCAAGTGGTCGAACTTTTCGATTTCCGGGAACGAGACGTCAACCTGCGGCAGCTTGGTGATACGGGCGGCGTCGATCATTTCCGGCAGGCGGTGCAGGGTCTGCGGGCCGAAGACCACGTCGACATAGGGCGCGCGGTCGCGGATCGCGGCGCCTTCCTGGCTGGCCACGCAACCGCCGACGGCGATCACCATGTCCGGGTTGGCCAGCTTCAATTCGCGCCAGCGGCCCAGCTGCGAGTACACACGGTCCTGGGCCCGCTCGCGGATCGAGCAGGTATTGAGCAGGATCACGTCGGCATCTTCGGCGCGGGCGGTGACTTCCAGGGCCTGGTGTTCACCCAGCAAGTCGACCATGCGCGAGCTGTCGTACTCGTTCATCTGGCAACCGTGGGTTTCGATGTAAAGCTTCTTGGCCATGGGAATCGTCAACTGGTGGTAAAGAACCGCGCATTATAGGGGTCATGCCCATCGGTTCCTAGCGCTGTGCATCGGGTGCCATGCTATAGTTCGCGCCCTCTTTTATATCCCCCATGTGTTCCTCGCCCACCATGACCAAACGTGAAGCTCCAATCTATAAGGTGATTTTCCTCAACCAGGGCCAGGTGTTCGAAATGTACGCCAAGCAGATCTATCAGAGCGATCTGTGGGGTTTCCTGGAGGTGGAAGAATTCGTCTTTGGCGAGCGCACTCAATTGGTCGTCGACCCGGGCGAGGAGAAGCTCAAGGCTCAGTTTGAAGGTGTGGTGCGCAGTTTTGTGCCGATGCATTCGATTGTGCGCATCGATGAAGTCGAGCGCCTGGGCACGCCGAAGATCAGCGAGGCGCGGGGCACCAGCAATGTGATGCCGTTTCCGATGCCGATGCCTGAGAAATAAGTCTTTTGTGGCGAGGGAGCTTGCTCCCGCTGGGGCGCGAAGCGGCCCCAATGCCATACAGGTGTGTCATATAGAAGTCAGTGAAGGGGGGCTGGAGCCGCGTCGCAGCCCAGTGGGAGCAAGCTCCCTCGCCACAAGGGCAGTGTCTAGGGCAGGGGGGAGAAGGGCGATCGCCCATCCGCGCTCTGCAGTTCCTGCAGGTAATTACGGAAAATCTGGCCGAGTACCTGGGTCGCCACTTCGAGTTCATCGCGCTGCATGTGCTCGGCCACTTCGTCGGCCGTATCCAGCGCATCTTCCGCACCGTTGACCGCCGCCATTTTCAGCACGATATACGCTTGGACGTTATTGGCCGGTACGCCTTCGCCTTTGAAGAACATGTTACCCAGTTCGAATTGCGCCTGCGCATGGCCCTGCAACGACGCTTTCTCGAAGTAGCTCAAGGCTTTGTTGAGGTCGCGTGCAGGGTTTTTGCTGTCGTGGAAGTACTCGCCCAACTCGTATTGCGCTTGCGCATCCCCGCCGTCAGCCTGTTTCTGGCACGCGCTCAGGGATTCGGCCTGGCTGTCTGGCTGGGTATTGAGGGTGCAGCGACCCATCGCTGGGATTAACAACGAGTTGCCGCCTGCTTGTGCATGTGCCAGCAGCGGCTGAAGGAGCAACAGGCAGCCCAGAACCAGGGTGCGGCCGGTGCGTTTCATGGGAATCGACTTACCTCTGACGGGGCACGCGGACCCTCGGGGGATCCAATAAGCGCGCATTATGAAATAAGCAGGCCTCTGCTTACAAAGTCTTTACTCGTTTTTCTGCTGGTTGGGCAAGTTATCTGCCGGATTGCAGGTAATTTCTCGAAAAAACTCGGAAAGCTCTGTAGGCAAAGTAGCAAATCAGACACCGTTTGGGCGGTGTCTGATTTTTGCGGCCAATTATTTCAGTGCAGCGAAGGCGCGTTCAGCGGCGTCGAGGGTCAGTTTCAGCTCGGCGTCGCCATGGGCGATTGAGGTGAAGCCAGCCTCGAAGGCGCTCGGCGCCAGGTACACGCCGCCTTCCAGCATCAGGTGGAAGAAGCGTTTGAACAGGTCGGCGTCGCTGCCCATCACGTCATCAAAGGTGACGATGTCGTCGGCACCGCTGAAGTACAGGCCGAACATACCGCCCGCCTGGGTGGTAACAAATGGGATACCGGCGGCATCGGCGCGCTGTTGCAGGCCGTCGAGCAAGCGCGTGGTGTAGTCGGTCAGCTCGGCGTGGAAGCCTGGACGGCTGATCAGGCGCAGGGTGGTCAGGCCGGCGGCCATCGCCAGCGGGTTACCGGACAAGGTCCCGGCCTGGTACACCGGGCCCAGCGGCGCGATGTGCTGCATGATCTCGCGTTTACCGCCGAAGCAGCCCACCGGCATGCCGCCGCCGATGATCTTGCCGAAGGTGCTCAGGTCCGGCGTGACGCCGTAGTGAGCCTGGGCACCGCCGAGGGCGACACGGAAACCGGTCATCACTTCGTCGAAAATCAGCACCACGCCGTGCTTGTCGCACTGCTCGCGCAGGCCTTCGAGGAAACCCGGCGCCGGCGGTACGCAGTTCATATTGCCGGCCACTGGCTCAACGATGATGCACGCCACGTCCTGGCCCACTTCATTGAGCATCTGCTCGACGGCGGCGATGTCGTTGAACGGCAGGGTCAGGGTGTGTTTGGCAAACGCCGCCGGGACACCGGCCGAGCTCGGCACGCCCTGGGTCAGCAGGCCGGAGCCGGCTTTCACCAACAGGCTGTCGGAGTGACCGTGGTAGCAGCCTTCGAACTTGATGATGCTGTCGCGGCCGGTGAAACCACGGGCCAGGCGGATCGCGCTCATGGTGGCTTCGGTGCCGGAGCTGACCATGCGCACCATTTCCATCGACGGCACGATGGCGCACACCAAGTCCGCCATTTCGGTTTCCATGGCGGTCGGCGCGCCGTACGACAGGCCGTGTTCCAGCTGCTTGCGCACCGCGTCCAGCACGTCCGGGTGGCTGTGGCCGAGGATCATCGGGCCCCAGGAGCCGACGTAGTCGACGTAGCGTTTGTCATCTTCGTCGGTGACGTAGGCGCCTTCGGCATGCTTGAGGAACAGTGGCGTGCCGCCGACGCTCTTGAACGCACGCACGGGGGAGTTCACACCGCCGGGGATGTGTTTCTGAGCATTGGCAAACAGCGTTTCGGAACGGGACATGAGGGGGCTCTCTAAACTGAAATTTTAAGCAGATCGTTGAACGCGCGAGCGCGGCGCGTGACTTCCTGCGTACTGTCGGCGCCAAACAGGCCGTGCACCACCGCCAGCAGGTCGGCGCCGTGCGCCACCAGCGGTTCGGCGTTCTCCAGGGTGATGCCGCCGATTACGCAGATCGGCAGCTGCACGCGCGCACGGGCTTGGGCCAGCATCTCGACCGTGGCGGCCGGAGCGCCGGGCTTGGTGTTGGAATTGAAGAAGCGGCCGAAGGCGACGTAGCTGGCGCCTTCCTTGGCGGCCTGTTCGGCCAGTTCGATCTGGCTGTGACAGGTCGAGCCGATGATGGCCTTGGAGCCCAGCAGTGCGCGGGCCGGGGTCAGTGGGCCGTCGGTCTGGCCCAGGTGCACGCCGACGCCGAGGCGCGCGGCCAGTTCAGCGTCGTCGTTGATGATCAGTTGGGTCTTGTAGCGCGAGCACAGCTCCCGCAGCTTTTCGGCTTCGCGCAGGCGGCGGGCTTCGTCGCTGCTTTTGTCGCGGTACTGCAGCAGGGTCACGCCACCGTCCAGCGCCGCTTCGACGTAGGCGAGGAATTTGCCGGCCAACAGTTGGCTGTCGGTAATGGCGTAAAGGCCACGTAGTTTCATCAGGCAGGCCTCGTGCTTTTAAGAGCAGAAATCCAGCGGCAACCGGCGCGGTACAAACTGGCCCTGGCCGAGTTGTTCAGCGTCACGCAGGGTGCGCCAAGTGTAGTTGAGTGCCGATTGCACGGCGCTGACCAAGCCTTCGCCGTGGGCAATCCGACCGGCCAATGCACTGGCCAACGTGCAGCCCGAACCATGATAGCTGCCGGGCAGGCGCTGGCAGGTAAAGGTCTGGCGCGTGCCGTCGCGGCTGTATAAGCGGTTGTGCACTTCGTGCTCGTCCCCGTGGCCGCCGGTGATCAGCAGGTGCTTGATATACGGCAACAGCTTCTCGGCGCATTCGTCCGCGGTGCCTTCAGGCAGTTCAGCGAGGATGCGCGCTTCGGGCAGGTTCGGCGTGGCGATCAGCGACAGCGGCAACAGCCGCTCGCGCATCGCATAGCCGACTTCGTCCTTGCCCAGGCTGCCGCCGCCGCCGGCACGCAGCACCGGGTCGCACACCACTGGCAGGTGTGGATGCGCCTGCAGCAGCTCGACCACGGTGTCGACCATCGCGGTGGAGCCGAGCATGCCCAGCTTGACCGCCGCCACGTCCGAGTCGCTGAGCACGGCATTGGCCTGGGCCAGTACCCACTCGCGGTCGAGCACGCGGAAATCGCTGACATTGACGGTGTTCTGCACGGTCAGGGCGGTGACGGCCGGGGCCGCATGGCAACCCTGGGCGAGCAGGGCTTCGATATCTGCCTGCAAGCCGGCGCCACCACTGGGATCATGGCCGGAGAGACAGAGGACAACGGGGCGAGAGCTGTAGATATTCATGGTGCGCGAGCTTACCACCAAACGCTTTTGGCGGGGCCGTCTGGCGGTGGTTGAATTTTGTCCGGATTACCGCGCTTTTTTGGCACGGTGCTGGCCGTTAAAACCGTCTGGGACGCTTGTTCTAGAGCCTTTCAAAAAATTATTTCAATGGTGTCCAATAGCCTTTAATGGCTATGCTAGAGTGGATCCAAACGACTAACTGTATGACCGGTGTACGTCATCTCAAAAGGAATGGGGGGCTTTTTGACATAACCGGACAGGCCACGCTGGGGCTCTATGCGCTATTTGCTGATTTTATTGTTGTGCGGGCTGCCGATGCTCGCCAGCGCCATCGAGTTCAACCAGGACACGCGAAGCCTGCCGCTGGGCCGAGCCATGCAAGTGCTCGAAGACCCGACCGACGCCCTCACGATTGCCGACGTCAGCGCGCCTTCCGCCGCCACGCAGTTCAAACCCCACGATAAAGACACGCTGAACGCCGGCTACTCGCGCTCGGTGTTCTGGCTGAAGGTCAATCTGCATTACCTGGCCCAAAACCCCGACGTGCAACGCACCTGGTTGCTGGAGCTGGCGTACCCGCCGCTCGACCACCTCGACCTCTACCTGCCCGACAGCACCGGCACCTACCGCCTGGCCGGGCGCACGGGGGATGCGCTGCCGTTTTCCGCCCGTGAGATTCGCCAGAACAACTACCTGTTCAAGGTCGACTTCACGCCGGGCGAGACAAAAACCGTCTACCTGCGCCTGCAAAGCGAGGGTTCGATCCAGGCGCCATTGACGCTCTGGTCCAGCACGGCCTACCTGGAACAACAGCCGCTGCGCCTGTATGTGTTGGGCCTGATCTATGGCGTGTTGCTGGGGATGCTGGTCTACAACCTGTTCATCTACCTCAGCGTGCGCGACACCAGCTACCTTTATTACATCTTGTATATCGCTTCGTTCGGCATGTATCAGCTGTCGGTGAATGGCGCGGCGGTGGAGTATTTCTGGCCGAACAACCCCTGGTGGGCGAATGCCGCGACGCCGTTCCTGATCGGTGCGGCAGCGCTCTTCGGCAGCCTGTTTGCGCGCAGCTTTTTGCACACCGCCCAGCACAGCCGCTGGATCAACCGTCTACTGCTGGCGCTGGTGGCGGGTGGTGGCGTAGTGATGCTGTTGTCGTTGATGACCAGCTACGCGCTGGCGCTGCGCCTGGCCACCGGTTTGGCATTGGTGTTTACCGTGACCATCTTTGTCGCCGCCATCAAGGCCTGGTATTGCGGCCAGCGGGTGGCGCGCTATTTCATCATTGCCTGGTCGGCGTTCCTGCTGGGTGGGGTGGTGAATACCCTGATGGTGCTGGGCTACCTGCCCAATGTGTTCCTGACCATGTACGCCAGCCAGATCGGCTCCGCCATTGAAGTGGCGCTGTTGTCCCTGGCCTTGGCCGACCGCATCAACGCCATGCGCGAACAACAGGCGCAGATCCTCTTCGATGCCAGCCAGAAGCTCGAGGTGCTCAACGCGCAACTGGCCCGCAGCAACCGGCTCAAGGATGAATTCCTCGCCACCCTGACCCACGAACTGCGCACCCCCATGAACGGTGTGATTGGCTCCCTTGAGCTGATGCAAACCGTGCCCCTGGACGCGGACCTGGCGCAGTACCAGCAAACCGCCGCCGGTTCGGCGCGGGACATGATGCGCATGGTCAACGGCATTCTCACCCTGACCGAATTGCAGGCCGGACGCCTGAATGCCCAGCCCCAGGTGTTCAGCCTGCGCGGTACGCTCGACACCTTGCGCCAGCAGTTCAGCGCCAGCGCCCAGAGCAAAGGCCTGGCGTTTTCCATCGACGTGGCGGACGAACTGCCGGACCGTGTGCTGGGTGACGCCGACAAACTGCTGCAGTGCCTCGATTGCCTGCTCGATAACGCGTTCAAGTTCACCCACGAAGGCTCGGTTCGCCTGCGGGTGGTCGGCGTGCCCCACAGTGACGGTGGCTTGCGCCTGAGCTTTATCGTCACCGACACCGGTATTGGCTTCGCTTTCCTCGACGAGGCCACGCTGTATCAGCGTTTCTTCCAGCTCGATGGTTCCACCACCCGCGAATACGGTGGCCTGGGTATCGGCCTGGCCATTTGTCGGCAGCTGATCGAGTTGCTGGGGGGGCGCCTCACTCATCATTCCGAACCGAGCAAAGGCAGTCGCTTCCAGCTGGAAATGGAAGTCAGCCCGCTACCGGCCGAATCCAGCCCCGTCCCGGATAAGCAGCGCGCCCCGCAGGACTGCTCGGTGCTGCTGGTGGATGACAACAGCGTGGGCCAACTGGTGGTACGCGGCATGCTGCTCAAGCTCGGCTATCGGGTGAAAACCGTAGACAGTGGGCCGAATGCACTGGCGGCCTTGCAGGGTGGGAATTTCGACGCGGTGTTGTTGGACCTTCCCGAAGGTGGCTTCTCATTGTGCTGTCAGATCCGTGCACTGCCTGGTTGCGGCGAGTTGCCGGTAATCGCCTTGAGTACCTCACTGAATGTGTCGGAGCGCGAGCACTGCCATGGCATCGGCGTCTCCGAACGCCTCGCCAAACCCGTACGTTTCGAGGCCTTGCAGGCGGTGTTGGCGCGGCGGTTACTGGGCACGGTAGAGGGCGAAAGCGCCGGACATTCGGCGGGTATGCCACTGTTTTAAGGCGTATGACGGTGCTTAACTGAAATTCAGGCCTCAAATAAACGTGGCCTTTTCCAGGAGGCCCGTCATGAACCTGCATCAGTTCGCCGAAACCCACGACGTCACCAACCAGCCCCCGTCCCTGGACGGCACCAACCTGTACCGCATCGATTTGCCCCTGCAGGAATGGTCGCGCCGCTTTGGCGCCGGCTGGGCACACGCGCGCATTGATGCGTACGGTGCGTTGGCCGGCGGGCCGCTGATGGAGGCCGGATTCCTGGCGAACCAGAACAAACCGGTGTTCAGCAGCCACGACCGTTATGGCCATCGCATCGACCTGGTGGAGTTTCACCCGGCTTACCACGAGCTGATGCGCACGGCCGTCGAGCACGGCCTGCCGTCGCTGCCGTGGGCTCATCCGCAGTCCGGCGCCCATGTGGCCCGCGCCGCCATGACCTACCTGCACAGCCAGGCTGAAGCGGGCACCGGCTGCCCGCTGACCATGACCTTCGCCTGCGTACCGGCCCTGCGCCTGCAACCTGACCTTGCCAAGACCTGGCTGCCGAAGATTCTCAGCACCGACTATGACCCGCGCAACGTCGGCATCGCCCATAAGGCCGGTGCCACCATCGGCATGGCCATGACCGAGAAACAAGGCGGCACCGACGTGCGCGCCAACACCACCCGCGCTTACCCCGTAGGCGCGGGCGGCCCCGGCCAGGCGTATGAACTGGTGGGCCACAAGTGGTTCTGCTCGGCGCCGATGTGCGATGCCTTCCTGACGCTGGCCCAGACCGACAAGGGCCTCACCTGTTTCCTGCTGCCCCGGCACCGCCCGGATGACACGCGCAACGAGTTCTATATCCAGCGCCTGAAAAACAAGCTCGGCAACTGCTCCAATGCCTCCAGCGAAGTGGAGTTCCGTGGCGCCCTGGCCTGGATGATCGGCGAGGAAGGTCGTGGCGTGCCGACCATCATCGAGATGGTCGCCATGACCCGCTTTGATTGCATGGTCGGCTCCAGCGCCCTGATGCGCCAGGCGCTGACCCAGGCCAGCCATCATTGTGCCCATCGTTCCGTGGGTGGCCGCGTGCTCAGCGAGCAACCGCTGATGCAAAACGTGCTGGCCGACCTGGCGCTGGAAAGCGAAGCCGCACTGGCCTTGAGCCTACGCATGGGCTGGGCGCTGGATCACCTGGGTGATGAGCAGGAAGCCAAGTTTTCCCGTCTGGTGACAGCGGTGGGCAAGTATTGGATCTGCAAGCGCGCCCCGGCGATGATCAACGAAGCCGCCGAGTGCATGGGCGGTGCCGGGTATGTCGAGGACAGCATCTTGCCGCGTTTGTACCGTGAGGCACCGGTGAATTCGACGTGGGAAGGTTCCGGCAATGTGCAGTGCCTGGACGTGCTGCGGGCGTTGTCGAAAGAGCCGGGTGTGTTGGAGGCGCTGTTTGTGGAGCTGGGGGATGGGCATGGCGACCGACTGTTGGCGCGGCATATCGAACAGCTGAAGTCGGCGTTCATGGACACCCAGGACATCCAATACCGCGCGCGGCAGCTCACCGAGGACATTGCCGTGGCGTTGCAGGCCAAGTTGCTGCTCGAGGCGGGGATTGCGGCGGTGAGTGATGGGTTTATCGCCAGTCGGTTGGGCGAGTCGTCCGGCCGGGTGTATGGCACGTTGCCGCGAGGCGTTGACGTCGACGCCATCGTCGCTCGCTCAAGCCCGCATTCATCTATGTAAACGCGGTCAAAATGTGGGAGGGGGCTTGCCCCCGATAGCGGTTTGTCAGCGACAGAGGTGTTGGCTGACCGTCAGCTATCGGGGGCAAGCCCCCTCCCACATTTACTGCATTCCAACTCTGGTGTTTCGGTGCGGCCGGGATACAGGCAAGATAAAGGCCTGCAAGTCAGAACACAGGATGCTTACCGTGACCGAAGCTTTTGTTGTCGTTCAAACCGCCGAAGAGGCCGTCGATCGGCTGGCGGCTCTGCATGAGCGTGCTACCGGCGCGCTCAATCAAGCCCTCAAGCAATACCTCAAAGACCGCGTCGAGCCCGACGCCGCACAACGTGCGCTGTTTCGCTACCCGGAACTGCGCCTGACCTACCACTGCCACGGCGAAGTCCCTCAGACCACCCGCGCCTATGCCAAGGTCCAATTGCCGGGGACCTACAGCGTCACCGTCACCCATCCTGCAGCGTTTCGTAAGTACCTGCTGGAACAACTGGTGCCGCTGATGCACGACTTCACCGTGACGGTGGAAGTCGGCGTCAGCCAGCAGAACATCCCGTACCCGTACGTGGTGGAGCAGGGCGACGAACTGGCCGGCTCCGGCGTGACCGCTGCGACCCTGGCGCGCGTGTTCCCCAGCACCGACCTGTCGGCCGCCACCGATGGCATCGCCGATGGCCTCTACGATTGGGAAAACACCGACCCGCTGCCCCTGGCGCTGTTCGATGCTGCCCGCGTGGATTTCTCGTTGCGTCGCCTGGTGCATTACACCGGCAGTGACTGGCGCCATGTACAGCCGTGGATCCTGCTGACCAACTACCACCGTTATGTCGACCAGTTCATCCTGCATGGCCTGGAGCAACTGCGCAGCGACCCGCGCTTTATCCGCATGGTGCTGCCGGGCAACGTGGTGATCGACAAGGCCATGGACCACGGCGAAGCGTCGGCGATTGCCGCCGGCGTGGTGTGGCACCGTTACCAGATGCCGGCCTATCACCTGCAAGCCACTGATGGCCACGGTGTGACCCTGGTGAATATCGGCGTCGGCCCGTCCAACGCCAAGAACATCACCGACCACCTGGCGGTGCTGCGCCCGCATTGCTGGCTGATGATCGGCCACTGCGGCGGACTGCGCCAATCCCAGACCATCGGCGATTACGTACTGGCCCACGCCTACATGCGCCGCGACGGGATTCTCGACCGGGTGGTGCCGCCGAATATCCCGATCCCGGCCTTGGCCGAAGTGCAGATGGCCTTGCAGCAAGCGGCGGCCAATGTCACTGGCGAAAAAGGCGAAGAGCTGAAAAAACGCCTGCGCACCGGCACCGTGTTGACCTACGACGACCGTAACTGGGAACTGCGCTGGGCCCAGGAGCGCCCGCTGATCAACCTGTCCCGCGCCGTCGCCGTGGACATGGAAAGCGGCACCATCGCGGCCCAGGGTTATCGCCTGCGGGTGCCGTACGGCACGTTGCTGTGTGTGTCGGACAAACCGCTGCACAGCGAAATCAAGCTGCCGGGTTCGGCCAATGCGTTCTATGAGCGTGCGGTGAGCCAGCACTTGAAGATCGGCATTGAGGCTGTGGATTTGCTGCGTACCGAACTTAACTCGCTGCACTCGCGCAAACTGCGCAGCTTCGACGAACCGCCGTTCCGCTAAGCGGTTGGGATGGTTATTTAACGGTCAGGCCACTAGCATTGTCGGTCCTGACCGTTAGATGTTCCTTTGCCATGTCCCGTCCCTCCCGTCCCGATTCACGCCGCCCAGGTGTGAAACCCCCGTATTCCGCTGCGCGGCGTGTCGCCAAGGCACCACCGGCCGAGCCGAAGTTGATCCTGTTCAATAAGCCGTTCGATGTGCTGACCCAGTTCAGCGACGAAGGCGGGCGCGCGACCCTCAAGGATTTTATCGACATCCCCGGTATCTACCCGGCGGGCCGCCTGGACCGTGACAGCGAAGGCCTGTTGCTGCTGACCAATGACGGCCAGTTGCAAGCGCGGATTGCCGACCCCAAGCACAAACTGGCGAAAACCTACTGGGTGCAAGTGGAAGGCGAGCCCACCGAAGAGCAGCTGCAACGCTTGCGCGACGGCGTAGCGCTCAACGACGGCAAGACCTTGCCCGCCGAAGCGCGGCTATTGGAAGAACCGGCGTTATGGCCACGTAACCCGCCTGTGCGCTTTCGCAAAAGCGTGCCGACCCATTGGTTGGAATTGGTGATTCGTGAAGGACGTAACCGCCAGGTGCGGCGTATGACGGCGGCCGTGGGCCTGCCCACTTTACGCCTGGTGCGTGTACGAATTGGCGATTGGACAATCGATGGCCTGGATCAGGGCCAATGGAAAGAAGTGCCGGCGCGCTTATAAAGCGCCGGACTCGATCAGGCCGATCACCACGCTCTTGATGATGAACGCGGCCACGCCCAGGCCCAGTACGAAGAACAGGATGAACGAGCCAAAGCGCCCAGCCTTGGACTTCTTCGCCAGGTCCCAAACGATAAAGCCCATAAAAATGATCAAGATCGTGACCAGGCCGGTCATCATCCATTCTTCGAAGAGGGCGGGGTCGATGTTGTTCATGGGGTATTTTTCCGACAGGGCAGGCGGGAAGTATACGGCAGCGTTACCGACGCAACATTGACCTGGATCGAAGTGCAATCCAAATGTGGGAGGGGGCTTGCCCCCGATAGCGGTGGGTCAGTTGATAAATAACTGACTGACACTCAGCCATCGGGGGCAAGCCCCCTCCCACATTTGACCTTCACCGATCTTAAGTGCGCAGGTGGGTCAGGGGCAGTTCGGTGCTGTTCAATACCTGATTGAGTACAAAGCTCGAGCGCACGCTGGTCACGCCTTCAATGCGAGTCAAATGCCCCAGCAGCAGTTTCTGGTAGTGATCCATGTCCGGCACCACCACTTTCAACTGATAGTCAGCATCCATCCCCGTCACCAAACTGCACTCCAGCACCTGCGGCAGGGTGCGGATCGCTGCTTCAAAATTCTCGAAGCGCTCGGGGGTGTGGCGGTCCATGCCGATCAGCACGTAAGCCGTCAGGCTCAGCCCGAGCATCTTGCGGTCGAGCAAGGCGACCTGACGGGAGATGTAGCCGTCGTCCTCCAACTGCTTGACCCGGCGCGAGCACGGTGACGGCGACAAGCCGATGCGTTCGGCCAACTCTTGGTTGGAGATCCTCGCGTCGCGCTGCAATTCCGCCAAAATACTCAGGTCGTATCGGTCAAGCTTGCTCATTGGGATGGCCTTTGTCGTAACTATTGCGGTGAATTATCCATGAAGGGTTAAAAATTGCGCAAGCACTGTTTATTGACGCAATCTTCGCAATCATCTGTCGGGCGCAGGCGGGTATCTTTATCAACAGAATCACCGCCTGGACAACAGTCCACAGCAGCTCGCCCAATCAGGCCTGCTGCGGCCGCCACCCCAGCAGGGTTGAGCCGGCCTCCAGGCTGCACACTGTCCACAAGACGGCGTGAGGTGAGCCAACGTCAAAAGCGTTGAGCCAGGACGAAGTTCTCAAGGGGTGGCCGACGGGTCACCCCTTTTCTTTTGCCTGCTGATAACCTGTGCGAGAACCGGGCCTGGCTTTTCCAGTCTCATGGACAGGCCCTAATCCGCAGTGAGGAATAGCATGAAGCGCATCTGGCGTTTGGCAGGTGTAGGTTTGCTGATTGTCACCGTTGGCGCCCAGGCAGTCGCCGACGAGCGTGACAACGCACCGCGCGGTGACGGCGGTGGTCAGCATGAAAGAGGGCCGGAGGGCGGTCGGCCTGGTGGAAATGAACAGCCGCGTCCGCAGAACAACCCACCGCGCCCGCAAAATGCCCCGCAACGGCCGGAAAACACTCAGGCACGGCCCGAAAACAATCAGCCGCGCCCACAGAATCAGCATTTTGATCGCGGTGGCCAGAACGGTGGTGGCCAATGGCAGGGGCGCCCCCAAGGCAATGAGCAGGGGCGACCGGTGCAACCGCCGCAACCGCAACCGGCGAATAACCTGCCGATCCAGAGTCGCCCCGACACCGTGCGCCAGACCCAGGAACCCCGCCAGGGTTATTACCGCGACATCCCTCGACGCAATGATGGCAACCCGCACTGGGAAGCCGGTGGCCCAGGCTCTCGCCCCGGTGACAACCGCTGGCCAGGCCGCCCCGACGGGCACGGCAATGGCTGGGGCCCAGGCCCCCAACATCGCCCCGGCTACGTGGTCGACCGCTTCCCCGATCACAATTACCGCGTGCCTTACCGTGGCCAGGATTACTTCTACTCCGGCGGCTACTGGTACCGCCCGCAAGGCCCACGTTATGTGGTGGTGACACCACCGTATGGCATCCGCGTGCATTCCCTGCCGGACTATGCGCGTGAAGTGTGGATAGGCAGTGCGCTGTTCTTCCTCGCAGCGGGCTCTTACTACACCTACGAAAGCAGCTCCCAGCAGTACGTGGTGGTGCAACCGCCGACCGCCGTGCCGTCGCCGCAGCCTACGCCGCAAGGTAATGGCTATGACGTGGTGGCGTATCCCGCCAACGGCCAGTCACCGGCCCAAGTGCAGCAGGACGGTTATGACTGTTATCGCTGGGCGGTGCAGCAAAGTGGTTTCGACCCGCAGCAAGTGACCTACGCCCCCGACCCGGCGGTGGTGCAAACCTACCGCCAGGCCCAGGGCAACTGCCTGAGCAGTCGTGGTTATCAGGTGCAGTACTAGGTTTTATTGCCCGTGACCACTTCCCGCGGGTCGGCGTGCACCAGCACTTCGGCGCGCGGGTAGGCTTTGTGAATGGCATCGGCGGCTTGGTCGCTGATGCCATGGGCCACTGACAGCGTCAATTCTCCCGGCAGTTCCAGGTGCAGTTGCACAAACCAGTGGCTGCCGGAAATCCGCGTGCGCAAATCATGCGCACCCAACACCCCCGGTACGCCACGGGCCAGTTCCAGCATGTGCTGGCTGACGTCCGGCGGCAGCTCTTCATCCATCAGCACCGCAAAGCTTTCCCGGGCGATCTGGATCGCGCTCCACAAAATGTAGGCGGCGATGCCCAGGCCAAACCAGGCGTCGACTTGATGAAAGCCCATGCCCGCCAGCACCAGTGCCACGAGAATGCTGCCGTTGAGCATCAAGTCGGAGCGGTAGTGCAGCGAGTCCGCACGCACGGCGTTGGAGCCGGTTTCGCGGATCACCCGGTGTTGCAGCATCAACAGCGCCACCGTCAGTACCAGGGAAAAGATGATCACGCCAATGCTTAACCACGGCGCGCCCACCGGCTCTGGATGTTGCAGGCGCTCGTAGGCCTGGAACGCGATCAATACCGCACTGCCGCCGATAAACAGCGCCTGGGCCATGCCCGACAGCGACTCGGCCTTGCCATGCCCGTAACGGTGATCGTCATCGGCCGGGCGCAGGGCGTAATGCACCGCGACCAGGTTCAGCAGCGAAGTCACGCCGTCCAGCAGGGAGTCGGTCAAGCCGGCGAGCATGCTCACCGAGCCGCTGAGCCACCAGGCGATGGCCTTGGTGATAATCAGTGCACAGGCCACGCCCACCGACGCGCGGGTGGCCAGGCGCAGGAGCCTGGCGTGTTCGGGGCTGATGGTCATAGACGGTCCTTAAGCGGCGGGTTGCAGGCCCAGGCTGGCGAGCTGTTGCACGCTGCCCTTGAACTGGATCATGCGCGGGTCGTCGAGCGGCAGGGTGCGGCCGGTTTCTTTCTGGATGATGCTTTGCAGTTTGGCGTTGTCGACCTTGCCATCGGCGCCAATGGCTTCGTGGAGTTTTTGCGGGTCGACCTGGGCGGTCTTGCCCGGTTCGAAATAGATTGCGCCGGTGGCGAAGTCCACGCCAAACGCGATCAGGCCAGGGATCACATAAAACAGCAGGCCCACGGCATCGAGCACGGCAATGGTCGGGTCGATCTTGCCGTCGATCTGGCCACGGCGGTCGGGGTAGAAAATCGAGCCGCAAGCCGTCAGTTGGCTCAGCAGGGTGACGGCGAGGACACCGCCGATGACACGGGAAGCGATACGCATGGAAACTCTCCTGAACACGGTTGATACGGGACTATATAGCAACGGTCTTATGGCAATGGCCTTGAGACCATCGTCGGCACTCGGCAGTTCGCCGTTATACTCGCCGCTCTGCTTTGGAGCCAGTATGAATTCGTTGCCGATTGATGATGTTTTACCCGCCCTGCGTGACGCCTTGGCGATTCGCCATGAGGCCGTGCTGGAAGCGCCGCCCGGCGCCGGTAAAACCACCCGTGTGCCGTTGGCGTTGTTGAATGAGCCATGGCTGACCGGGCAGACCATCCTGATGCTCGAACCCCGTCGTCTCGCCGCCCGTGCGGCGGCCGAACGCTTGGCCAGCGAGTTGGGCGAGAAGGTCGGTGAAACCGTCGGCTATCGCATCCGCCTGGACAGCAAAGTCGGCCCCAATACCCGCATCGAAGTGGTCACCGAAGGCATCCTCACCCGCCGCCTGCAGGACGACCCGGCGCTGGACGGCGTGGGCCTGCTGATCTTCGATGAGTTCCATGAACGCAGCCTTGATGCCGACCTGGCGTTGGCCCTGAGCCTGAACGGCCGCGAGCTGTTTCGCGATGAGCAACCGCTGAAAATCCTGCTGATGTCCGCCACCCTCGAAGGCGAACGCCTGGCCAGCCTGCTGGATGACGCGCCGATCCTGCGCAGCGAAGGGCGCATGTTCCCGGTGCAGATGCGCTGGGGGCGGCCGTACCAGCCGGGTGAATTCATCGAGCCGCGTGTGGTGCAAACGATCCTCGAAGCCCTGCATGACGAAACCGGCAGCGTGCTGGTGTTCTTGCCGGGGCAGGCGGAGATTCGCCGGGTCAACCAGCAGTTGGCCGATGCCTTGGGCGATCGCACCGATGTGCTGCTGTGCCCGTTGCATGGCGAGCTCGACCTCAACGCCCAGCGCGCGGCCATCGACCCGGCGCCCGCGGGCAAACGCAAAGTCGTGCTGGCGACCAACATCGCCGAGACCAGCCTGACCATCAACGGCGTGCGCGTGGTGATCGATGCCGGGTTGGCGCGGGTGCCGCGTTTCGACCCCGGCAGCGGCATGACCCGCCTCGACACCCAACGTATCTCCCGCGCCAGCGCCACCCAGCGCGCCGGCCGGGCAGGGCGCCTGGAACCTGGGGTGTGTTATCGCTTGTGGTCCGAGGACCAGCATGAAGGGTTGGCTGCGTACGGCAGTGCGGAAATTCTGGCGGCCGACCTGGCCGGCCTGGCGCTGCAGTTGGCGCGCTGGGGCGTCACGCCTGCGCAGTTGGTATGGCTGGATGTGCCGCCGACCGCTGCGTATGCCCAGGCTCAGGATTTGTTGCAGCGCCTCGGCGCCTTGAATGATGACACGCTCACCGCCCATGGGCAGAAGATGGCCGAGCTGCCGGCCCATCCGCGTATCGCCCATTTGCTGCTGCGCGGGCAAGATCTCGGGTTGGTGGCGACGGCATGCGACGTGGCCGCCTTGCTGGGAGAGCGCGATATCTTGCGCGGTGGCGGTGCGGATTTGCACAGTCGGCTGGCGCTTCTGTCCGGCGAGGAGCGCGCACGCGGCACCCAAGGCGGCGTGCAGCGGGCCAAGCAACTGGCGCGACAATATCGTGGCTACTTAAGAGGCCAGGCGACTCAACCCGTTGCCGACCCCGATCACCCGCGCTGGCTCGGTGCCTTGCTGGCCCTGGCCTATCCGGACCGTGTCGCCCAGCAACGGCGCCCCGGTGGTGCCGAATACCGCCTGGCCAATGGCCGCGCAGCAGTGTTCGCCGAGGCTGACAGCCTGATGAAGCAACCCTGGCTGGTCATCGCCGATCTGGGCAGTCGCCAGGGCCAGCGTGAAGAACGCATCTACCTGGCGGCGGATTTTGACCCGATGCTGTTCGACACGGTGCTCGCCGAACAAGTGTGCAACGTCGACCAGTTGGACTGGGATGAACGCGAAGGCGTGCTGCGCGCCGAACGCCAACGCAAAGTCGGCGAATTGGTGCTCAGCCGTGAGCCGTTGACCGGTCTCGACGAATCCGCACGCAGCCAGGCGCTGGTCAACCTGGTGCGCCGCAAAGGCCTGGAACTGCTGCCGTGGACGCCGGAGCTGCGCCAGTGGCAGGCCCGCGTCATGCTGCTGCGCCAGCTGGACGCCGGTAAAACCAGCGAATGGCCCGACATCAGCGACAAGGCGTTGCTCGCCAGCCTCGAGCACTGGCTGATGCCCTACCTGGGCAAAGTCTCGCGGCTGAGCCACTTCGCCAGCCTGGATATCTCCAGCTTCCTGCACAACCTGCTGCCCTGGCCGCTGCCCCAGCGCCTGGACGAACTGGCGCCGCAGCATGTGAAAGTGCCCTCGGGTTCGTCGGTGCGGCTGGACTACAGCGAGCAGCCGCCGATTCTGGCGGTGCGTTTGCAGGAATTGTTCGGGCTGGCGGATACACCCCGCATTGCCGGCGGACGCCAGGTGGTGAAGCTGCACCTGCTGTCCCCGGCGCGTCGGCCGGTGCAGGTGACGCAGGACCTGGCGAACTTCTGGCGCAGTACCTACGCCGAGGTGAAGAAGGATTTGAAGGGGCGGTACCCGAAGCACTATTGGCCGGATGATCCGTTGGTGGCCGAAGCGACCGCGCGGATAAAACCTCGCAAGTCGTAACGCCACAGGTCCAAATGTGGGAGGGGGCTTGCCCCCGATGGCGGTCTGTCAGCTAGAGAGGTATTGGCTGACACACTGCCATCGGGGGCAAGCCCCCTCCCACATGGGTTTTGCGGTGTTGGTTATGGCGCGGCGGGCAGCAGGAAGCGGGCAATCACCGGAAGATGGTTGGAAATACGCAACGTATCCTCCTGGCGCACCTTCGCCTCCACCCGCTTGATCCGCGGGCTGTAGAACAGGTAGTCCAGCGTGCGGTCGGGCCCGTCCACGCTCGGGTCGTTGGGGAAGTGGGTCAACCATTTCTCACGGTCAATCCCGCTGGATTGGCTATTACTCGGGATCATCGGGTACTTGTCCCACAGCAAATGCAGCTCGCTGTCCGGCGAATACTGCCCGCGCTTGCCGGCGTCCAGTCGCAGGAATTGCCCCAGGGGCAGCAGGTTGAAATCGCCACCGATCAGCCAGGGCGTGCCACGGCCTTCGAATTTATCCAGCAGCTTGACCGTGGTTTTTACTTGTTCCTGCACCGCACTGCGCCCAGGGCTATCACCGTCCAGGCGGGTATTGAGCACGGCCAGTTGGCCACCGTCGCTCAGCGGCAGGTAGGTCAACAGCAGGGCGGGCTTGGGTTGGAACTGGCGGCTGATGATATTGGCTTCGGGCGCCGGCAGCTGCAGGCGTTCGGCGTGCTCGATCTGGTAGCGGCTCAGTGTCGCCAGCTTGCGACCGACGCTGCCGAAGATATGCCAGTCGGGAACAAAGTCGGCCTTCCAGTCGAAGGCCTGGACGCTGCAGGGGTAGAGGTCGACCAGGCGCTCCTGCAGCAGGGCAAGCTGGTCCTGGTAATGGGAGGGCTTGGCGTTTTCGTCGAGTTCCTGCAGCAGCAGGATGTCGGGTTGTTCATCGCGAATCACCCGTGCCACTTCGTCGAGGCTGGCGGCCATGTCTTCCACGGTGGGACGGTCGTCCGGGCCACTGCCGTCGGCGGTGTCGTACCAGAACACGTAGTTCTTGCCGGCCAGGTATTGGACGTTCCAGGTCATGACCTTGAGCGCCTGCCCCGGCAGCAGCGTGGGCGCACGCGGTGCAACGCAGCTCACCGGCAGGGTTTCCTTCGGCTCGGGGCGCCAGGTGAGGCTGTAGATCAGGGTGGCGAGCAGGCCTGTGATGATCAACAGGCCCAGCAGGGTGATGCGCAATAAACGGGTCATCGGCTCGGCTTATAGCGTTTCAGGAGTGGCACGGAGCATATCACCGTGCGTCTGCATCGCCACCGATCAGCATGAATAAACGAAACAGCACCACGCTGGTAAACAGTTGCAGGAAGCTGTGGGCGCTGTCCAGCAACAGTCCCAGCAGCGGCGCAGGCTCGGGATACGCCGCAACACTGGCGCCCTTGAGCAGCCACAAGGGGGTCATCACACACAGCAGGCACACCAGGATCATCCAGAAATGCCCACGGCTCAGGCGGAAGCTTTCCTTCATCGCTTCCAGCGCCGGCATGCCGCGCAGCACCAGCAGGTACTCGGCAAAGGCCAGCACCACCATCAGCCACAGGCCCGGCAGGAAGTACAGCGACAGCCCCAACAGGATCAGCAGCGTGCTCATGGCCGTCAGCAGGGCGAAGCGCGGCCACAGGGTGAGGGCCATGGCCCATATATCTTTAGTGCGCGGCGACTCGCCCCGTGTGCGAGCATCCAGAAACAGGATCAGCGCGCCGGTGTACAGCGGGTACACCAGCAACCCCACCACCACGCTGTAGCCGGGGAACGCATCCGGGCCCACCACGTGGTTGAGCACCTGTTGCAGCAGGGCTTCGAAAATCACCAACGGCAAGCACAGCTGGACGATGGCGCCCAGGTTGCGTTGGGTGAAGCGGAAAGAGTCGCGCAATACGTCTAACGGATTCATCAAGTTCATCGCAGGCCTGAAAGCAAGGGCAACACTTTAACCGATCATCACTGGCGGTAAGCAAACGTAAACCTTGAGTAAAGACCATTGAAACAACTCGTAACACCCCCATAACTAGGACGGCGCCTGATTAAAGGCGACACCACGATTTCTACCGGCAATCTAACGAGGTCGCCATGAACAGCGAAGAGCAAACCCTGATCGATGGACTGTTTTCACGGTTGCAGCAAGCCGAAACGGACTCAGCCCCCCGCGACGCCCAGGCCGAAGCGCGGATCAAGGAGCACATGACTCGCCAACCGGCCGCTGGGTACTACATGACCCAGTCGATTTTGGTGCAGGAACACGCGCTCAAGAGTCTCGACGCGCAGAACAAACAGCAGGCGCAGCAGATCCAGCAATTGCAGGATGAGCTGCAACGGGCTAAATCAGCACAACCTGCGCCTTCGAGTGGCGGTGGGTTCTTGTCGAGCATCTTTGGCGGCGGCGGTTCCCGTGACCCGCAACCCGCCCAAAGTGCGCCGACGTCCTCCGGCGGTGGCTGGCGTGAACCGGCACGGCCGTCCTTTGGCCAGCCGGCGCCGCAGCAGAATTATCAGCAGCCGCAACAGGCGCCTGCCGCAGCGCCAGTGGGCAGCGGTTTCCTCGGCGGCGCGATGAAAACCGCTGCCGGCGTGGCCGGTGGTGTGTTGCTGGCCGAAGGTATCAGCAGCCTGTTCAACCACAACTCGCAACAACCGCAAGTGGTGGAAGAAATCATCCGCGAAGAGCCGGCGCCTGCCAGTGACAACGGCAACTGGGGCAATGATGACCAGAAGTTTGCCGGCAACGACAGTTGGGGCAGCAACAGCTCGGACAGCTTCGCCGACAGCGATTATTCCGACGACTCTTCCTCTTTCGGCGATGACGATTCTTTCGTCTGACGCATCTTGGCCGGGGCGCTTCGTCGCCCCGGTCTGATTTTTCCCGGCAACTCACTCGCGGCTGGCATACTGGCACCCTTTCCGGGCCCTGGCGCCTGGCTGTCATGAGGAAGTGCGGTGAAGAAAATTGCAGTGTTCGCCGATGTTCAGAACCTCTATTACACCGTCCGCCAGGCCTATGGTTGCCACTTCAACTACGCCGCTTTGTGGGCTGATATCAGCTCGCGCGGGCAGATCGTCGAGGCGTACGCGTATGCCATCGACCGTGGCGACAGCAAGCAGCAGCAATTCCAGCAGATCCTGCGCAACCTGGGCTTTACGGTAAAACTCAAGCCCTACATCCAGCGCAGCGACGGTTCGGCCAAGGGCGACTGGGACGTGGGCATCACCATCGACATCATGGACGCCGCCGACCACGTCGACGAAATCGTGCTGGCTTCCGGCGACGGTGATTTCGACATGTTGCTCGACCGCATCATCAATAAGCATGGCGTCGAAGCGGTGGCCTACGGCGTACCGGGGCTGACGGCCAACTCGCTGATACGCGCGGCCAGCCGCTACGTGCCGATCGAAGGCGCGCTGCTGCTCAAATAGAGCGCGGCGGCTTAATAAACAGTTAGACGGAGTGGGAACAGGTTTGGAACGTATAGCGGTCATCGACTTTGAAACCACCGGCATTACGCCGAACAGTCATTGCCGGGCCACGGAGATCGCCGTGGTCATCCTTGAGCGTGGCCAGATCGTGGACCGCTACCAGAGCCTGATGAACGCCGGCGTGCGCGTGCCGGGCTTTATCGAACAACTCACCGGCATCAGCAACGCCATGCTGCGCAGCGCGCCACCGGCCGAGCGGGTGATGAACGAAGTCAACGAATTCGTCGGCACCACGCCACTGATGGCGCACAACGCCGCGTTCGACCAGAAATTCTGGGACTACGAACTGGGCCTGATCCGCCGCACCCGCCTGCAAAAATTCGCCTGCTCTTTGCTACTGGCCCGCCGCCTCATGCCGGCCGCGCCCAACCACAAGCTCGGCACCCTCAACGCCTACGCGCAACTGCCCCACACGGGTAAGGCTCACCGGGCGATGGCGGATGCGGAAATGGCGGCCAACCTCACCGCCCATCTGGCCCAGGAACTGCGCCGTACGCACGGCTTGCGCGAACTGTCCCATGAGCTGCTGTGCACCTTGCAGAAAGTGCCGGCGGCGAAGATCAATGAGCACCTGAAGAAGCATCGCGGGTTCTGACCTCGCCACAAATCCGTGTGGGAGCGTGCTTTTGTGTTGAGCGGGCTTGCCCCGCGCTGGGCTGCGAAGCAGCCCCAATTAAGGGCGCCGCGTTCTTTCAGTTAGAACGGGGTATCAGGTTTTGGGGCTGCTCCGCAGCCCAGCGCGGGGCAAGCCCGCTCACCACAAAAAGCCCGCTCACCCCACGCTATCGCGGCTGCACACACTCCAACGCCCGATCCACCACCCCCTTCGCCATCTCCACCGCGCAATGCAGCAAATCCGCCGCATGGGCGAGGGCGTCTTCGAAACTCAGGTTGTCGTTCAGGGCGAAATGAGGTGCGTCCGGGGCGCAGGCTTTGAGGTAGTAGTCGATGGCTCGGCGGTTGAGCAGGGCATCTTCGCTGGGGAAGTTTGCTTGGGGATCAGTTGAGGTTGCTTTGACCATGTTGAATCTCCGGGACTTGTAACTCTCTCCTCCGCCAATTTCGGCTTGCACTTCCGGTCATCGAGGGATCGATGGCGTGGAGAAGACTAGTGGTGGAGTTCGCTCAGAACAAGACATCAAACGTCGCTCGGAAATGTCCTTCAAAAGAACGGGAAGTAGTGAGTCGGTTGACGCCATCGCAGGCTAGCCCGGCGCCCACAGTTGGAATGCATTACAAATGTGGGAGCCGGGCTTGCCCGCGATGGCGGCGGTTCAGCCACCATTTTTCCCATTCCCCTCCAACTGCCCCAACGGCACCCGCCGCTCTATCGCGCTCGACAAAATGATCGACGTCTTGCTGAACCCGAACTTCGCGATCCGGTTGATTAGATTCTCCAACTCCGGCATCGAGCCCACCGCCGCCTGCATGATCACGCACGGGTCACCGGTCACCCGATGGCATTCCGTCAGCTCAGGGATTTCCGCCAATGCGTCATAAACCTTCTGGCTCCCATGATTGGTCAGTCGCAGTTCAATCACGCACTGAATCGGCAAACCCACTTTCGATAAGTCCACCTTGGCTTGATACCCGGTGATCACGCCGCAGGCCTCCAGCTTGGCCACGCGCTCGGCCACGGCGGGGGCGGAGAGGTTTACCGTGCGGGCCAATTGCGCGTAGGACGCGCGGCCGTCTTCGAGCAGGGCGCTGAGGAGCATACGGTCGTATTTGTCCATGATAAGGCTCCAGTTGCGTGCGGCTTTCGAAAACACGGGTTATAGCGTTCATAACCATGCTTTGAAAAGTGTAACGGCGTTTTAAACAGGTTTTGTAACTTATGTTTAACGACCTGCTTTTTTAGAATAAGCCTCCTATCTCATGCCGCAGAGCTACCCAATGCCTGGCCCACGTCGCTTCCCCTTACCGTTGATCGCTGCCTTTTTTGCGTTGTATGTGATTTGGGGGTCCACCTATTTAGTGATTCGCATCGGCGTGGAGTACTGGCCGCCGCTGATGCTGGGCGGGATTCGTTTTCTGGTGGCGGGTGCGGCGATGTACGGGTTTTTGCGCTGGCGTGGAGCGCCGGCGCCGACGTGGGAGCAGTGGAAGGCGGCGGCCAAGATTGGCATTTTGCTGCTGACCTTCGGCAATGGCGCGGTGAGTGTGGCCGAGCACACTGGCGTGTCGTCCGGCGTGGCGGCACTGGCGGTGGCGACCGTACCGCTGTTCACGTTGTTGTGCGGTTATTTCTGGGGCGCGCGCAATACCCGGCTGGAATGGGCGGGCGTGATCTTGGGGATGATCGGCATCGCTATGCTCAATATGGGCAGCACGTTGCAATCGAGCCCGATGGGTGCTGCTTTGCTGCTGTTTGCTGCGGCGTCGTGGGCGTTTGGTTCGGTGTGGAGTCGGCGCCTGCCGTTGCCACCGGGAGCCATGGCCAGCGCTGCGGAAATGCTGGTGGCCGGCGTGACGCTGTTGATCGCCAGCGCGCTCACCGGCGAACGCCTGCAAGCCATGCCGCCGCTGGAAGGCTGGCTGGCCCTGGCGTACCTGGCCGTGTTCGGCTCGATCATCGCCTTCAACGCTTATATGTACCTGCTCAAGCACGTACGTCCCGCAGCGGCGACCAGTTATGCCTACGTCAACCCCGCAGTGGCGGTGTTGCTGGGGATCGTGTTTATCGGCGAGACCATCGGCCTGGAAGAAGCCTTGGCGATGTTGGTGATCATCAGCGCGGTGCTGCTGATCAGCTTGCCCCAGTGGCGAAAGCCCAAGCCGGAAATAAGGTAAACTGCGGCGCATTACGCCCTTGCGCTGAATTTTTCCTACGGTAAACACATGACTTTCGCCACCCTTGGCCTGATCGAACCCTTGCTGCGCGCCCTTGAGACGCTTGGCTACCAGACCCCGACGCCGGTGCAGGCGCAAGCCATTCCGGCGGTGCTGGCCGGTCGCGACCTGATGGCTGCGGCCCAGACCGGCACTGGCAAGACCGCCGGTTTTGCCGTGCCGCTGCTGCAACTGCTGACCACCGAAGGGCCGAAAGTCGCCGCCAACTCGGCGCGCGCGCTGATCCTGTGCCCGACCCGCGAGCTGGCCGAGCAGGTTCATGCCAGCGTCGCCGAGTACGCCCAACACCTGCCACTCACCACCTACGCGGTGTACGGCGGTGTGAGCATCAACCCGCAGATGATGAAGCTGCGCAAAGGTGTCGATATTCTGGTCGCCACGCCTGGCCGCCTGATCGACCTGTTCCGCCAGAACGCGCTGAAACTCAACCAGCTGCAAACCCTGGTGCTGGATGAAGCCGACCGCATGCTCGACCTGGGCTTCTCCGAAGAGCTGGCGAACATCTACCGCATGTTGCCGAAAAAGCGCCAGACCCTGCTGTTCTCCGCGACCTTTTCCGATGAGATCCGCCTGCTGGCCGGGCAGATGCTCAACGACCCGCTGACCATCGAAGTCAGCCCGCGCAACGTCGCCGCCAACACCGTGAAGCAGTGGGTGGTGCCGGTGGACAAGAAGCGCAAGTCGGAGCTGTTTGTGCACTTGATGCGCAAAGGCCGCTGGAAGCAGGTGCTGGTGTTCGCCAAGACCCGTAACGGCGTGGATGCGCTGGTGGATAAGTTGCAAGGCCTGGGCATCAACGCCGACGGTATCCACGGCGACAAACCACAAGCCACCCGCCAACGTGCGCTGGACCGCTTCAAGTCGAGTGAAGTGCAGATCCTGGTGGCCACCGACGTGGCGGCCCGTGGCCTGGACATCGAAGATTTGCCGCTGGTGGTCAACTTCGACCTGCCGATCGTGGCCGAGGATTACATCCACCGCATCGGTCGTACCGGGCGTGCGGGCAACACCGGCGAGGCGATTTCCCTGGTGTGTGCCGATGAAGTGAACATGCTGTCGGCGATCGAGATGCTCACGCGTCAGACCCTGACCCGCAAGATGGAGCCGGACTTCGAACCGGAGCACCGTGTGCCGGACACCGACGCCAGCGGGCAGGTGGTGAAGAAGCCGAAAAAACCGAAGAAGCCTAAAACGTCGGGGGGTGGCGGTAAGCGCAACCTGGGTAAGTGGGTGGACAGCGGGGATGCAGCGCCGGTGGAGCCTTCGATCAAGCCGGTGCGCAAGGTGCCGGTGTTCAATACTGGGCCGCGTAAGAAGAAGTGATTTTTCGGCGCTGCTGATGGCCTCATCGGGGGCAAGTCGAATCGTCGCACCGCCCCTCCCACATTTGACTGTATTCACACATCAAAATGTGGGAGCTGGCTTGCCTGCGATGCCGGCTCTGGATTCACCACACATCTCAGCGCTTAAGCCACTCCAACATCCCCCGCCCAGCCGCCCTTCCGCTGGCAAAGCATCCTGTCAGTAGGTAGCCCCCGGTCGGCGCTTCCCAATCCAGCATCTCCCCCGCACAAAACACCCCCGGCAACTGCTTGAGCATCAAGCGCTCATCCAGCGCCTCAAACGGCACCCCGCCCGCCGTACTGATTGCCTCATCCATTGGCCGTGTCTTCACCAGCGTCAACGGCAAGGCCTTGATATCCACCGCCAGTTGCACCGGGTCATTGAAGTGCTCGGCCGGTGCCAACTCACGCAACAGCGCGGCCTTCACCCCCTCCAACCCCAACTGACTGTGCAAATGCTTGCTCATCGAACGTGAACCCCGCGGCTTGGCCAAGGCGGCCTGGACCTTGTCCAGCGGCTTGCTCGGCAGCAAGTCGATATGCACGGTGGCCGAACCGTTGCGATTGATCGCCTCACGAATAGGCGCCGACAGTGCATAGATCAAACTGCCTTCGATACCGGTCGCCGTGACCACGCATTCGCCCAGCCGAGGCTTGTCATCCGCCAGCCCAATGGCAACGTTCTTCAGCGGCGCGCCGGCGAATTTGCTGACCATCAATTCGCTCCAGGCCGACACCTCGAAGCCGCAGTTGCTCGGTTGCAAGGGGGCGTAGGGCACGCCTTTGTCTTCCAGCAACTTGAGCCAGGCACCGTCGGAACCCAGGCGCGACCAACTGCCACCGCCCAACGCCAGCAGCACGGCGTCGCTGTGGACAACTTTATCGCCGTCCGGGCTGTGGATAAGTAAACCACCCTCTGCATTCCACCCCACCCAACGATGCCGGGTGTGGATAACCGCGCCTTGATCGCGCAGGCGCTTGAGCCAGGCGCGCAGCAGCGGGGCGGCTTTCATATCGGTCGGGAATACTCGGCCGGAGGTGCCGACGAAGGTCTCGATGCCCAGGCCGTGAATCCATTCGCACAACGCCTCGGCGCCAAACCCACGCAGCAGCGGCGCCATGTGCGGCGCACGTTCGGCATACCGCGACAAAAACGCCGGGTACGCCTCGGAGTGGGTGATGTTCATGCCGCCCACGCCGGCCAGCAGGAATTTGCGCCCCACCGAGGGCATGCCGTCGTACAGGTCCACGCGCACGCCCGCTTGGCTCAGGACTTCGGCAGCCATCAGCCCGGCAGGGCCGCCACCGATCAGGGTGACGTGGTGAGGTGAGGTCTGGGGCATGGGCAGGGCTTTGGTGGCTTGAATAGGCCGCGTATTCTACCCGACGACAGCGTGGCTGCCTGATCAAAAAACGTACACTTTCCTACAAGCCTTACGGCAGCTCGCTTTCAGAGGCTTACGCTCAAGTTATCCACAGGTGGTTCCACAGGCAATGTGGGTAACGCCCACGGTTCAGTGACAACCTGATGACGTCCACACCCGTTGCGCACTGTGGTGCAGGATGCCGTGGCGACGGGCCAGGGCGGGGCGGTCCTTGCTGTAGCCGCCGCCGATCACACCCATCACCGGAATATCGCGGCCCAGGCAGTGCCGCATCACGCTTTCGTCGCGGGCGGCGACGCCGGCGTCTGTCAGCTTGAGGTAACCGAGGGCGTCGTCCTTATGCACATCGACGCCGGCGTCGTAGAGCACCAGGTCCGGTTGATACAGCGGCAGCAGGTAGTTGAGCGCGTCGTCCACCACCTTGAGGTAGTCGGCATCGCCCATGCCCATGGGCAGCGGAATGTCCCAGTCGCTCTGGGCCTTGCGTGCGGGGAAGTTCTTTTCGCAGTGCAGCGACACGGTGATGGCATCCGGCGTGTCGTGGAGGATGCGCGCGGTGCCGTCGCCCTGGTGCACGTCGCAATCGAAGATCAGCACGCGGTTGACCCGGCCGCTGGCCAGCAGGTAATGGCTGATCACCGCCAGGTCATTGAAGATGCAAAAGCCCGCGGGGTAATCGTAATGGGCGTGGTGGGTGCCGCCCGCCAGGTGGCACGCCAGGCCGTGTTCCAGCGCCTGTTCTGCCGCGAGAATCGAGCCGCCGACCGCACGCACGGTGCGCCGGGCCAGGGCTTCGTTCCACGGCAGGCCGAGGCGGCGCTGGTCTTCGCGGGACAGTTCGCCACTCATGTAGCGTTCGATATACCCCGTGTCATGGGCCAGGGCCAGAATCTGCGCTGGGCACAGTTGCGGGCGCAGCAATTGGCTGTCCTCGGTCAGGCCACTGTCCACCAGGTGGTCGCGCAACAGGCGGAATTTGTCCATGGGGAACCGATGTTCCGCCGGGAACTCGGGGCTGTAGTCATCGTGGTAGATCAATGGCAAAGGCATGGGATTTTCTGACGGGAACCTGCGAGGGATCTTAACAGCGCGGTACACTCACGCACATGGCAAGGGAGGGGACCCATGGAGCCGATACTTGAATTGGAAAGTGCACGCCTGGTGCTGCGCCAATGGCGCGACAGCGACCTGCTGGAATTTGCACGCATGTGCGCCGACCCGCAGGTGATGCGCTATTTCCCGGCCACGTTGAGCCACCTGGAAAGCGCCGCCTTGATCGGCCGGATTCGCGGCCACTTCGCCGAATACGGCTTTGGCCTGTGGGCGTTACAGCGCAAGGACACGGGTGAATTCATCGGCCTCACCGGGCTGGCGAATGTCAGCTTTGAAACCGACTTTACCCCGGCGGTGGAAATCGGCTGGCGCCTGGCCCGCGAGCACTGGGGCCTGGGATACGCCAGCGAGGCGGCCTGGACGGCGTTGCGCTGTGGTTTCGACCGTTTGCAGTTGGACGAAATCGTCGCGTTCACCACCGAAGCCAATCTGCCATCACAAAAAGTCATGCAGGCCATCGGTATGCATTACGATCCCCTGGCAGATTTTGAACACCCCAAGGTCGCAGCCGATGACCCGCTGCGCCATCATGTTTTGTATCGCATCACCCGCGCCCAATGGTTGGACACGCTGCACGGATAGGCAGCCCGGAATGCCCCGTAGATTTTAGGAGTTGCTCTATGAGCCAAGTATTGGAAGATCTGGTGGACTTGCTGACCCTGGAGCCGATCGAGGAAAACCTCTTTCGCGGCCGCAGCCAGGACCTGGGCTTTCGCCAATTGTTTGGTGGCCAGGTGCTCGGCCAGTCGTTGTCGGCAGCCAGCCAGACCGTAGAAGAAGCGCGGCATGTGCATTCCCTGCACGGTTATTTCCTGCGCCCTGGCGACGCGAAGTTGCCGGTGGTGTACTCGGTGGACCGCGTGCGCGACGGTGGCAGTTTCAGTACGCGCCGCGTGACGGCGATCCAGAAGGGCCACCCGATCTTCACCTGCACCACTTCGTTCCAATACGACGAACAAGGCTTCGATCACCAGACCACCATGCCCGTAGTGGTCGGTCCGGAAAACTTGCCGTCGGAGCTGGAACTGACCCAGCAGCGGGCGCACCTGATCCCCGAGCACATGCGCGACAAGCTGCTGTGCCCCAAACCGATCGAAGTGCGCCCGGTGACCGAGAAAGACCCGTTCAACCCGCAGCCCTCCGACCCGGTCAAATACGTGTGGTTCCGCGCCGACGGCGCCCTGGCCGACACACCTGCGCTGCATAAGTACCTGCTGGCCTACGCCTCGGACTTCGGCCTGCTGACCACCTCCTTGCTGCCCCACGGCAAGACCGTGTGGCAGAAAGACATGCAAGTCGCCAGCCTCGACCACGCGTTGTGGTTCCATGCCGACCTGCGTGCCGATGATTGGCTGCTGTATGCCATGGACAGCCCGTGGGCCGGTAATTCCCGTGGGTTCTCCCGTGGCAGCGTGTACAACCGCGCCGGGCAATTGGTGGCCTCGGTGACGCAGGAAGGTTTGATTCGTCATCGCAAGGATTGGGCATGAGCCTGGCGGACGTCAGGCACTGGGTGTTCGACATGGACGGCACCCTCACGGTGGCCGTGCATGACTTTGCGGCCATTCGCGTGGCGCTGGAGATTCCACCCGAGGACGACATCCTCACTCACTTGGCGGCATTGCCGGCGGAGGTCGCGGCGGCCAAGCATGCCTGGCTGCTGGAGCATGAACGGGAGCTGGCGCAGGGTTCCGTCGCGGCTGAAGGTGCAGTGGAACTGGTGCGCGAGCTGGCCGGGCGTGGTGATCGCCTGGGTGTCCTGACCCGTAATGCGCGGGAATTGGCGCATATCACGCTGGAGGCGATTGGCCTGGCGGACTGCTTTGCCGTCGAGGATGTGCTGGGGCGTGAAGATGCGCCGCCGAAGCCGGACCCGGGTGGTTTGCTGAAACTGGCAGCGGCCTGGGACGTGGCGCCGAGCGAGATGGTGATGGTCGGCGATTATCGCTTTGACCTGGACTGTGGCCGGGCGGCGGGGGCGCGGACGGTGTTGGTGAACCTGCCGGAAAATCCCTGGCCTGAATTGGCGGATTGGCATGCCGAGGATTGTGCGGTGCTGCGCCGGATGATCCAGCCCATACGCTGACAATCAAATGTGGGAGGGGGCTTGCCCCCTCCCATATTTTTAATCCGATTTTGGCAGTTATTTCCCGAAGAGTACTTTCTGGCCTTCCGGCGACGTAAACATCCCATCCCCGTTGTGCCCCACCCCCGGCACCTCCACCAGCCTATGGCTCAACTGCGGATGCCGCTGCTTGAGGTAGTCAAAATAGTTGTGCCCGCGAATCAGGCGATACGCGCCCTGGGTCTCGGCGGCGCAGCTTTTATCCAGCGCGGGATGGTTCGGGTCGGTGTCCTGTTGGCCCAGCAGGTAGGTGATGTTGCGTGACACGTATGTGTTTTCAAGCTGCTCGGCGCGCTGACCTTTGGCGTAATCCGGCAGGTTTTGCATGCCGTATTTCCAGTCGTTGAAGCCGGGGCAACTGGCGGTGTCGAACTTCACCGGGCGCTGCGGGCTGAAGTAGGCGTAGGACGACGGGTTGGCCACCACGTAGCGCAGGCTGATGCCTTCGGTCTGCAGCATCGGGTGGTCGTGGCCCGTGAGGGCGAAACGCTGCACCACCTGGCCGCCGCCGGAGTGGCCGGCGACCACGATTTCTTTCAGCGCCGGGAACAATGTGCGGTTGCCCAGGTGCTTGATAATCTGGTCCAGCGCGCCGTAGGAACTGATTTGGCCCGGTCCGGTCGAGGGCTCGCCGGCCATCCAGTCGTTGCCCTTCCAACGCAGTACCGAGTGGCCCAGGTGGTTGCGCTTCACGTCGGACGCGTTGAGAAACTGCGGCGCGATCACCAGCGTGCTGGCAGTAAGCCCGGCTTGCTCGGCGGCATCTTCACCGCTTTGCAGGTAGGTCTGCGCGTTGCGCAGGCGGCCGTGCACGATGATCAAGGCGCGGGTGACCGTGGGCAGTGGCTGTCGCCAGTCCTGGCTCAAGCCCAGGCTGAGGTCGCCGGCCTCCAGGTGTAAACGATCGGGACTGACTTCTTTGACGCCATGCTCTTTTACGACAGGCTCGGCGGCCAAGGCGGAACAGGTGACTAGCGCACCCAGCAGCAATCCCAATCGTTTATTCATCTAGAGGCTCTTGGCGGCAAAGGTGTCGCATTGAGTGATCTGGCCCTGGGCGAAGCCGGTCTTGAACCAGCGCACGCGCTGCGCCGAGGTGCCGTGGGTAAACGAGTCCGGCACGACGCGCCCTTGACCCTGTTGCTGCAAGCGGTCATCGCCAATGGCGTTGGCCGCATTCAGTGCTTCCTCAATGTCACCGGGTTCCAGCCAGTTCAGGCGCTTTTGCGCACGGTTGGCCCACACCCCGGCGAAGCAGTCGGCTTGCAGCTCCTGGCGCACCAACAGGCCGCCGTCGCCTTGCATCTGGCGGCCTTGCTGGCGTGCGGCCTGGATCTTCGACGAAATGCCCAGCAGTGTCTGCACGTGGTGCCCGACTTCGTGGGCGATCACATAGGCCTGGGCGAAGTCGCCGGCGGCCTGGAAGCGTTGCGACATTTCCCGGAAGAAATCCAGGTCCAGGTACACCTGTTGGTCAGCCGGGCAATAGAACGGGCCACTGGCCGAGGTGGCGCCACCGCAGGCGGAGTTGACCCGGCCACGGAACAGAATCAGTTTCGGGTTCTTGTACGCCAGGCCGTTTTCCTTGAACACCTGGCCCCAGGTGTCCTCGGTATCGCCCAACACGGCCCGTACAAAATCGGCTTGTTCATCGTTGGCCGGAGGCGCCTGGCGCGATTGCGTGCTCACCGAGGGCGCCTGTTCCATCTGGCCGGTCAGTTGGCCGAGGATCTGCAACGGATCCTGGCCGGTCATCCAGCCGATGCCGACGATCAGCACAATCGCGGTCAGGCTCAAGCCTTTACCGCCCCCAAAGCGCATGCCGCCGCCACCCCCGCCACTGTCATCGCGGGCATCCACCACGTTGTCGCTGCGTCGGCCTTTTTTCCATAGCATGGGGCAATCCTCTTGATGAACGGTCCTACAGGGATGTTGGTTGAGTATGGCCGTTATTAGCGGCAATACCCTTCGCCGGTATCGACAATCAGGCAGTCCTTTTTATCCGCCAGCCATTTCAGCCCGGTGGCTTCACCGTCACCGGCGCGCAGCAGTTGTGGGCCGTCCGGACGGTTGAAGGCGATGCCGTCTTCATTGGCCTCACCTTTGAAGGTGCCGGCGTCATCGGCGTCGAGGCCGTATTGCATGGTGAGGAGGTAGTGACCACGGCCGATGCTGTCGTCCTTGGCGATGGTCAGGTACAGGCCTTCGACGCCGATCCACTTGCCCACCCATTTGTCGGTAGGCGGCGTTTGCGGCACGAGGGTCGCTTGTACGGACGCCGGTGCGGGTTTTGGCGCTTCCTTGGATTCCTGATTACAGGCAGCCAGCAGAGCAAGGGCAGACAGAATAAAAAACGTTTTTTTCATAGCGGCAAGGCCTTGGTTAAAAAGTGTACAGCGCGAGGGCAATCGTGCAGCGTTGGACTCGAATCCCGTGATTTAGTGCGCTGTTCGCCCGGTGTTTGGTTATGCTCTTGGGGCAGACTCCGGCCCGGCTGCTAGATTACCGGGTTGAGCGCTGCTTCGTTCAGTGCTCAGCGTTCAGCTCGCCACGCAAGAGAATCCAATGACTGTCAGTACCCCCCTTTCCGGCATCAACCATCCTTTCAAAGGCATTCTGCTGATTGTACTGGCGACGTTCCTGTTCTCCAGCCACGATGCCCTGTCCAAATACCTGGCCGGGTTCTACCCGATCGTGATGGTGGTGTGGGCGCGGTACCTGGTGCACACCTTGTTGATGGCCGGCATTTTCCTGCCGCAATCGGGGTTGCGCGTACTGCGCAGCAAACGGCCGGGGATGCAGGTGGTGCGGGCGCTGTGTCTGCTGGGCACCAGCTTGTTCTTCACGGCGGCGCTGCATTACATCCCCTTGGCTGAAGCCACGGCAGTGAACTTCCTGGCGCCCATCCTAGTGACGGCGCTGTCGGTGCCGCTGCTGGGTGAGCATGTGACACGCGGCCAATGGCTGGCGGTGATCTGTGGCTTTATCGGGGTGCTGGTGATCATCCATCCAGGCGGCGAACTTTTCACGCCGGCGGTGTTGTTGCCGCTGTGTTCGGCGCTGTTCTTCTGCTTTTACCAACTGCTCACGCGCATCTTGAGTAAGTTCGACACCCCCACCACCAGCAACTTCTTTGCCGGGCTGTGCAATACCTTGGTGATGAGCGCCATGGTGCCGTTCTTCTGGCAGATCCCCACGCTGTGGCATGGCGTGTTGATGCTGGCCCTGGGCACGTGCGGCATGACCGCGCACTTGATGCTGACCCAAGCGTTTCGCTTCGCGGCGCCGGCTTTGCTGGCGCCGTTCGGCTATTGCCAGATCGTGTTTGCGGGGTTGTTGGGCTGGCTGGTGTTCAACCATACCCCCGATGTGACCACGGTGGTCGGCATCGGGGTGATCTGCATGAGCGGGTTGGCCGCTGCCTGGCAGCAGCGGCGCAGATAGCTCAGACGGTTGCTCAGACGTCTACGGTAGGGATCTTGCGCGGCGCCATGAAGTACATCCAGGTCAGCGCAATGAAGTACATTGCCGGGATCAGGGTGAACAACACTGTGTAGT
Organism: Pseudomonas sp. QC2; assembly: GCF_002859085.1. NCBI lineage: Bacteria > Pseudomonadati > Pseudomonadota > Gammaproteobacteria > Pseudomonadales > Pseudomonadaceae > Pseudomonas > Pseudomonas sp. QC2. The sequence goes on along the minus strand of NZ_PKKS01000004.1, from coordinate 158,959 downwards.
TGTTGTTCGTCACGGTGAGGATGTGGCCGACGATCTGGGTCATGAACATACCGCCGATGGCCGCGCACATGCCGCCGAAACCAAACACCGTACTCATCATGTGCTTGGGCGTGTAGTCCATCACCAGGCTCCAGATGTTGGCGGTCCAGGCCTGGTGCGCACCAATCGCCAGGGAGATGGCAAACACCGCGACCCACAGCTGGCTGGAACCGGCGGCCATGATCACGCCGACGATGCAGCAGGCAAACAGCAGCATCGACAGCAGGCGTGCCTTGATCGAGTTCATGCCTCGGCCGATCAGGAACGACGACAGAATCCCACCCCCCACGCTGCCGAAGTCGGCGGTCAGGTAAATGATGATCAGTGGGATACCCATCTGGGTCACGTTGATGCCCAGGTTGTATTGCTGGTTCAGGAACGGCGGCAGCCAATACAGGTAGAACCAGAACACCGGCGCGGTGAGGGCATACGCGATGGCGAAGGCCCAGGTGCCGCGCATCCGCAGGATACGGCTGAAGGGGACGCCCGGTTGTTCCGGCTCGACTTGCTGCTGCACGTAGTCCAATTCGGATTGTTTGACCGAAGGGTGGTCTTCCGGGTTGTAGTACTTCAAACCCCAGAACACCAGCCAGATCGCACCGAGCGAGGCCATGCACAGGAACGCCGCCTGCCAGCCCCACACATGCAGGATCAACGGCAGCAGCATCGGGGTCATCATCGCGCCGACGTTGGTACCGGCGTTGAAGATGCCGGTGGCCACGGCACGTTCACCCGCCGGGAACCACAACCGCGTGGTCTTGACGCACGCCGGGTAGTTGGCGGCTTCGGTCAACCCGAGGATAAAGCGGCAGACCATAAAGCCCACCGCCGAGGTGGCCAGGCCGTGGGCGCCGGTTGCGAGGCTCCACAGCAGTACGGCGAAGAAGAACACGCGTTTGACGCCGACCCGGTCGATCAGGCGGCCTTGCAGCACAAAGCCGACGGCGTAGCCGACCTGGAACCAGAAGTTGATGTTGGCGTAGTCCATCGCCGTCCAGCTCATCTCTTTGGCCAGGATCGGTTGCATCACGCCCAGTGCGGCGCGGTCGATGTAGTTGAGGGTGGTGGCGAAAAACACCAGGGCCAGCATGCCCCAGCGCGTTTTGCCCACGGCCAGGGCGCCGCGGATCTTGTCGCCGATGCCGGCGTGCGGGTTGCCCGGGCGGTCGGCCAGGACGGAGTTTTGCAGAGGCATGTGGTTGTACCCGTTTTTTGAAATTTTTATGGTGTGTTCTGGGTCTTTGTTACTGGATCGATGGTGCGCAGCGCTTAAAAAATCGTCAATTCGCCAAACAGGCATAGTGTTCGATAATCGCACCAAAAACTAACCGGTTCGTACATTTTAATTGCTGTCGACAGTTTAGCGGCCAATAATTTGCCGTAAATAAGACCAGTCTCAAATGCCGGGAGTCGCCCATGCAACGCTCTATTGCCACCGTTTCCTTGAGCGGAACCCTGCCGGAAAAACTCGAAGCCATCGCGGCCGCCGGGTTTGATGGCGTCGAAATCTTCGAAAACGATCTGCTGTATTACGATGGCAGCCCGCGTGAAGTTAGGCAGATGTGCGCCGACCTCGGCATTGCTATCACGTTGTTCCAGCCGTTCCGCGACTTTGAAGGTTGCCGCCGTGACCGCCTGGCGCGCAACCTCGAGCGTGCCGAGCGCAAGTTCGACCTGATGCAGGAGTTGGGCACCGACTTGGTGCTGGTGTGCAGCAATGCCTCGGCCGATTGCGTGGGCGATGAACGCATTCTACTGGATGACTTGAGCCTGCTGGCCGAACATGCTGGCCGCCGTGGCCTGCGTATCGGCTATGAAGCCTTGGCCTGGGGCAAGCATGTGAACACCTGGCAACAGGTGTGGAACCTGGTGCGTCAGGTCGATCACCCCAGCCTGGGCGTGTTGCTCGACAGCTTTCACACCCTGTCGCTCAAGGGCGACCCGAGCGCCATTGCCGACATCCCCGGCGACAAGATTTTCTTCGTGCAAATGGCCGACGCGCCGGTCCTGGCCATGGACGTCCTGGAGTGGAGCCGGCATTTTCGCTGCTTCCCCGGCCAAGGCGAATTCGACCTGGCGGGTTTCCTCGCACCGATCATCAAGAGTGGCTACACCGGGCCACTGTCCCTGGAGATTTTCAACGACGGCTTCCGCGCCGCGCCAACTCGGGCGAACGCAGCGGATGGCCTGCGCTCCTTGCTGTACCTGGAAGAGAAAACCCGCGAGCGCCTGAAACAGGAAGCGCCCGCGCAACCTGCCGAGATTCTGTTTGATACCCCGGCGGCCAGCGAATACGACGGCATCGAGTTCCTCGAGTTTGCCGTTGACGAAAGCCTCGGCGCCAAGCTCACTCATTGGTTGGAACGCCTGGGGTTCGTCAAGGCCGGGCAGCATCGCTCCAAGAGCGTGAGCCTGTTGCGCCAGGGCGATATCAACCTGATTCTCAACTGTGAACCCTATTCGTTTGCCCACAACTTTTTCGAAGCCCACGGGCCGTCGTTGTGCGCCACCGCGATTCGGGTCAAGGACAGCGCGAAGGCGCTGGAGCGGGCGGTGGCGTACAAGGGCCAGCCGTATCGCGGCCTGGTCGGGCCCAACGAGTTGGAGCTGGCGGCGGTGCGCGCGCCGGATGGCAGCCTGATTTACCTGGTGGACCCGAGCGAAGGCGGGCTGTACGACACCGACTTCAACCTGCAGCCCGCCGCTTCAACCAGCGGCGGCTTGTTGCGCATCGACCACATGGCCATGGCGTTGCCGGCCGACAGCCTCGACAGTTGGGTGCTGTTCTACAAGAGCCTGCTGGATTTCGAAGCCGACGACGAAGTGGTGCTGCCTGACCCTTACGGCTTGGTGAAAAGCCGCGCCCTGCGCAGCCGCTGCAGTTCGATCCGCCTGCCGCTGAATATCTCCGAGAACCGCAACACGGCCATTTCCCACGCACTGTCGAGCTATCGCGGCTCGGGCGTGCACCACATTGCCTTCGATTGCGCGGATATTTTCGCCGAAGTGCGCCGCGCCAAAGACGCGGGTGTGCCGCTGCTGGATATTCCGCTCAACTATTACGATGACCTGGCGGCGCGTTTCGATTTCGACGACGAATTCCTCAGCGAGCTGGCGTACTACAACGTGCTGTACGACCGCGACGCCCAAGGCGGTGAGTTATTTCACGTGTACACCGAGCCGTTTGAAGGGCGGTTTTTCTTCGAGATCATCCAGCGCAAGAACGGTTATGCCGGCTACGGCGCGGCCAACGTGGCGGTGCGCCTGGCGGCGATGGCCAAATCGCGCAGCGGTGCGGTGCGCCAGGCGCGTTTATAACGGCTGGCCGGGTGCTTCCTTCGGGAGGCCTCGCGGCCCATAATCAGCGCCTGCATAACACTGGCCGTGAGCGCACCATGACCTCCGAGGCACCCCGCAAGAGCCGGAAGAACAACCCGGAAAAGACCCGCGAAAACATACTCCAGGAAGCCATTGTCGAGTTTGTCCAGCAGGGCCTTTCCGGCGCTCGCGTGGATGCGATCGCCGAGCGCATCCACACCTCCAAACGCATGATCTATTACTACTTCGGCAGTAAGGAACAGTTGTACGTCGAGGTGCTGGAGAAGCTCTACGGTGACATCCGCAACACCGAAACCCGCATGAACCTCACCGCCCTGGAACCGCGTGATGCTATTCGGCGGCTGGTGGAGTTCACGTTTGATCACCACGACCAGAACGTGGATTTCGTGCGCATCGTCAGCATCGAAAATATCCACAATGCCGAATACGTGAAGCGTTCGGATTCGATCAAGGCGATGAACAGCAACATCCTCGAGGCGCTGGGTGCGACGTTGCGTCGTGGGGCCGAGATGGGCGTGTTTCGGGAAGGGTTGGAGCCGCTGGATGTGCACTTGCTGATCAATTCGTTCAGCTTTTACCGGGTGTCCAACCGCCATACGTTCAGTGAGATCTTTCAGATCGAACTGTCGGATGAGGCGATCAAGCAGCGGCACCGCGAGATGATTTGTGAGTCGGTGATGCGCTACTTGCAGGCCTGAGTACTCAGGTTGGAATGCAATCAAATGTGGGAGGGGGCTTGCCCCCGATTGCGGCAGGCCAGTTCCTGATAAGGTGGCTGATCCACCGCCATCGGGGGCAAGCCCCCTCCCACATTTTGCTCCGGTTTCTACCGTCAGGTATTCATGCTTTGGAAGTGCAGCAGCATCCGCTGTGCATCCGGCGCTTCTCCACTGAACAACTCAAACGCCTTCACCGCCTGAAACACCGCCATGTTGCCGCCATCCAGCGTGCGGCAACCCAAGGCGCGGGCGTCGCGCAGCAGTTGGGTTTCCAGCGGGAAGTACACGATTTCGGCGACCCATAATTCAGCCCGCAACAAGGACGCAGGCACCGGCGTGCCGGGCAACTTGGCCATGCCCATCGGTGTGGTGTTGACCAAACCATCGGCCTCGGCCATCGCATTTTCCAAGTGTGTGCCGACCTGCGCACGCCCCGTGCCGAAGCGCTGAGCCAGGTTATCCACAAGGTCGCGCGCTCGGCTGGCGTCCACATCGAAAACACTCAAGTGCTCCACGCCTTCCGCCAGCAGCGCATGGGCCACTGCTGCACCTGCACCGCCGGCGCCCATCTGCACCACGCGTTGGCGGGCGACGTCGTTCAAGTTGCGCCGAAACCCTTCGGCGAACCCAAGGCAATCGGTGTTGTGGCCGATGCGTTTGCCGTCCTTGAACACCACCGTGTTAACCGCGCCAATGCCCCGGGCTTCGTCGGACAATTCATCAAGCAATGGCAGGATTGCCTGCTTGCACGGGTAGGTGATGTTCAGCCCGGTAAAGTGCATGAGCTCGGCGGCCTCCAGCAAGTCGGGCAGGGCATTGATGTCCAGGCGCAGCGGTTCAAGGTCGATCAGGCGATACAGGTAGCGCAAACCTTGGGCATCGCCTTCCTGTTCATGCAGGGCAGGGGTGCGCGAGGCCTGGATGCCGCTGCCGATCAAGCCGGCGAGAATGCGCGGTTTCATCGGGCCGCCCCTTTGAGCAGGTGGCTGAAATGTTCCAGGGCCAGGTGGTAGCCATGGCTGCCGAACCCGGCAAGCACCGACTTGGCGATGGGCGATACGAAAGAGTGATGACGGAACGCCTCACGGGCATGCACGTTGGACAGGTGCACTTCGATCACCGGCACTTCGCTGGCGACCAGCGCATCGCGAATCGCCACCGACGTGTGCGTCCAGGCTGCCGGGTTGATCACAATACCGGCGCAACGGGCGCGGGCGCCGTGGATCCAGTCGAGTAATTCGCCTTCGTGGTTGGTCTGGCGAAATTCGATTTTCAGCCCGAGCTGTTCGGCGCTGCGGCCACACAGGGCAGCGACATCGGCCAGGGTTTCATGGCCATAGGTGGCGGGCTCACGGGTGCCGAGCAGGTTGAGGTTGGGGCCGTTGAGCACCAGCACGATGGGCGGCATAGGGAGGGTCTCCACAGTTATTGTTCGTTGTGGGGATAAAATGTACTGGTTAGTTAATTTGGTCAATTGATGGCAGCGGATCTGTTCGATTATCGAACTGTTAATCAGACCCTTCGCGCGCTGGAATCAGATTAGATATCAATTGAAAATCATTCTCGACAACGCTTAAGATGCCCGCCTGTTTCCTTAACATTCCAGGGAGTCGGTTTGTCGGACGTGGATCTCAAAGGCCTGTTTCTCAAGCACGCCGATACCTTGCGTGGGTATCTGGCACGCAAGGTACGGGACCCGCAGTTGGCCGCAGACCTGGTGCAGGAGAGCTTCCTGCGCCTGGCGGAAAAACCGGCCGGCGAGCGCATCGACAACTCCCAGGGCTATCTCTATCGAACGGCGAGCAATCTGCTGATCGACCATATTCGCCAGGAAGCACGGCGCAAGACAGACTCCGTGCCCCATGAGGCGCTGGCCGAGATTGAAGATGACGTGGCCGGGTTGGAGGCTCAGGCAATGGCGCAGCAACAGCGACAGGCATTGAAGCAGGCACTGGCGGAGTTGCCGGAACGTACCCAGCAGATTTTCCGTCTCAACCGCATCGAAGGCATGACCCACGCCCAGGTCGCCCGGCACCTGGACATTTCTGACAGTTCCGTGCAAAAGCACTTGGCCAAGGCGTTGGCCTACGTGATGCAGCGCTTGCAGGAAGGCGAGGTGGCGCCATCCGACGAATGAATTACCGAAAAATGCCAGGTCAGTCGTCACAGCGTTACATAACGAAAAATTCGAGATTCACACGTGAATAGCCAGGGTCCGCAACAGCACAGCATTACCGAGGCAGCCGCCGAGTGGGCGGTGCGCTTGCACGCCGGTGCCCTGACCGACCAGGAGCAGGCCGAGCTGCAGCATTGGATCGCCTGCGACAGCCGCCACGAAGCGGCCTTGCGCTTTGCCGAACAGACGTGGGCGGCATTGGGTGAGGTGTACAAGGATGAACCGCTGCAGCGTCAACGCCCGCCGGCGGCGACGCTGCCGGTGCGCCGGTCCAAGCGACGCAGGCCATGGCAACGTGCGGCGGCTGTCGCGCTGGTCGTGGTGGTGGCCGGTGTTGGCTGGGTGCGCGGGCCGGACGTGTTGTTGCGCCTGCAAGCCGACTACATCACCCAGAAAGGCGAGGTGCGCACCGTGCACCTGGCCGATGGCAGTACCGTAGAGCTGGATTCCGGCAGTGCCATTCGCCTGGACTACGACGGTGTGCAACGCCGTATCAGTCTGCTCCAGGGCTCGGCGATCTTTGATGTGGCGCCGAGGGTGGGCCAGGAAACCCGGCCGTTTGTGGTGCAGAGCGCCGGGGGGCAAACCCGTGCACTGGGCACGCGGTTTGTGGTGGCGCGCGAGGGCGATGGCCAGGCGTGGGTTGGGGTGCTGGAGCACAGTGTCGAGGTTTCCCTGCAAGCTATCCCGAAAAAAGGTCCGGCCGACAGGGTGCTTAAGGAGGGCCTGGCTGCACGCTACAACCTCCAGGAAGGCATCGTGCCCATCGACCAGCTCGATGTAGAGCGGGCCACCAGTTGGCGCCGCGGTGTGTTGATCTTTGATCGCCAGCCGCTGGCAAAGGTCATCGAGCAACTTAACCGCTACCGTCCTGGGCGTGTGGTGCTGGCGGATTCGGCGCTGGGGGATCGTGAGGTCAGCGGGGTGTTTCGGCTTGATATGCTCGACACTGCCCTTGGCATTCTCACCCAGGAGCTGCACGTGCAGCGTTTGGATCTGGCGGGCCTCAGCTTGATCTATTGATTGTCCTGTAGGTGTGGGCTGGACCTGTGGTGAGTTAGGCCTGCTCCCGCTGGCGGCCTGACAGCTGACCGCGATCCAAATGTGGGAGGGGGCTTGCCCCCGATAGCGGTGTGTCAGTCGATTCATCAGGTGACTGGTTCAGCGCCATCGAGGCATCGGTATCTACACCACCCTGGGTATAGCGCTGGACCTGTGGCGAGGGAGCTTGCTCCCGCCGGCGGCCTGACAGCTGACCATAATCTAACGGTTACCCCGCGATCCAAATGTGGGAGGGGGGCTTGCCCCCGATAGCGGTGTGTCAGTCAATTCATCAGGTGACTGATTCAGCGCCATCGGGGCCTCGGTATCTACACAATTCTGGCTATGGCGCTGGACCTGTGGCGAGGGAGCTTGCTCCCGCTGGCGGGCTGGTAGACGACCAGGATGTTGGATCAGACCGGGTACATATCCGTTATTTAGGTCACGGCCACTATGGGTTCCGCCCTTACGGCGGGTCACTTTTGGAAAAGGCCCAAAAGTAACCAAAAGGCCTTCGCCCCAACACTCGGCACCTCGCCTAGGCTCGGTGTGCCCGTAATCCGCCAGGGATTTGGGGGGCCGCCGCCACGCGCCATCCATGGCGCGGGGCGGCTAAACCGGCATCCCTGCCGGTTTACCCCCCAAATCCCTGTCGAATTACGGCCAGCGTGTTTGATGGGGCGCCTGAGATCAAAAGCACGATCAAGATCAAGAGCGGCTCGCTTCGCATCGTGGTTAGCGTTGGCGTGTCCGTATCTATGGCTATCGCCGGCAAGCCGGCTCAGTTTCCTGCTTGAACCCCTTCGTTAAAAAACTTTTGGAAAAGTCTTACTGACTTCCTGCGCTTCGCACGTCTTGCTAGGTGAGAAGCATTCGCATAAACAAAAAACGCTTAGCGCAGGGAACAATCGAAATGTCAGCACTCAACAAGGGGCGTATCACCGGTAGCCGGTTAGCCCTTTCCATTCACTTGGGCCTGTTCGCCGCAGTGGCGCCGGTGTATGCCGCGCAGCCTCAATCGGGCGCTACCCAACCTGCTGTGTTGACGTTCGATATCCCCGTGCAATCTCTCGGCAGTGCCGTGCTGGCCTTCGCCGACCAGGCTGGCTTGCAGGTGTTGTTTGACAGCCAGCGCCTGCAAGGCTTGAGCAGTACGGCGATCAAGGGCAGTTTCAGCGTGCAGGAAGGCCTGGGCCGTTTGCTCGGTGCCGCGCCGGTGGAGTATCGCTTTACCGGCGAGCGCCAGGTCACGCTCAACCGCGTCAGTGACGATCACGACGGCGCCATGACCGTGGGCACTACCACCATTACCGGTAACACCAATGGCCAGGCCAGCGATTGGGTGTACCAGACCCCAAAGTCCGTGGCAGTCATCAGCCGTGACATGATCGACAAGCGCCCACCCCGTCACGCGGCCGACATGCTGGAGGAAACTGCGGGGGTCTACACCGCCGTTGACCAACGCGACCCTGGTCTTTCCGTGAACATTCGCGGCGTTCAGGACTATGGCCGTGTGAACATGAACATCGACGGCATGCGCCAGAACTTCAACGTCAATGGGCACCAGCAGCGCAATGGCACCATGCTGATTGACCCGGAGTTCATTTCCAGCATCGAGATCGACAAGGGCAGCCAGTCGGGGCAGGGTGGGGCGGCCGTACTCGGCGGGATCGCCTCGTTCAAGACCCTGGAGGCCAGCGAGTTCCTCAAGGACGGTAAAGAGATCGGCGGACGTTTTCGCGCGGGCAGCGGTATCGGTGAGCTGGGCAACGGTACCTACTTCAATGGCAGTGGCGTGTTTGCCTTTGGTGATGAGCGCGGCGATGTGCTGCTCGGCTACAGCGAGCGCCATTTCGGCAACTACCGGGCCGGCACCCACAATGACCAGAACCTGGGCACCAATCTGCGGGCCAGGAAGTATGCCCCGGTCGCCTTCGACGACTGGTTGAACAGCGAAGTCGGTGATACCGGCAGCGTGACCCGGTCGCAGATCGTCAAGTTCGGCCTGAACCTGCCCAACGATCAGCGCGTGCAATTGAGCTACCTGGAAAGCGATACCGACAGCAATGACGCCTGGGGCTACATCAGTGATGATCTTCAGAGCAGCTATTACGTACGCACCGGCAAGAACAACCTCAACGCGAAAAACGCGGCGCTGGACTACAGCTACAGCCCGGATAACGCGCTGATCGATTTCAAGGCCAAGCTCTATTACGTCACCACCCAACTGGATCGTTCCAACGCCGGCAACCTCGCGTCCCTGAGTTCCGGCAACTATACGCCGGCATACACCGACCATTTCCAGACCGATACCTGGGGCCTGCAGGGCGAAAACACGGCGCGCTTCGACCTGGGCCGCGTGGGGCATCTGAGCTGGAACTATGGCCTGGAGATGTATCAGGACACCTTCAAGCCCAGTACCAACAAGATCGAGTCCACCAACACGATCAACTCCGGATCACTGCCCTACACCCCCAGTGCCGACCCGGAAGGCAAGCGCACCATCGCCAGTGTGTTCAATAACCTGCAATACGAATATGACGACTGGCTGACCGTGGATGCCGGGCTGCGTTACGACCGTTATCGGCTGGAGGGTGTCACCGGGATGACGCTGTGGAAGCGCGACCGGTTTTACACCAGTACGACGGGCGCGAAGCGTGTCGAGGACATTTTTGATATCGACCGTGAAGACGGACGGTTTTCGCCGACCTTCGGTATCGGCATCAAGCCTGGGGTCGACTGGCTGCAACTGTATACCCGCTGGGGCAAGGGCTGGCGCCCGCCGGCTGTCACTGAAACCTTTATGAGCGGCCGCCCCCACGGGGGTGGTTCGAATGAACGGGTATTCCCCAATCCTTACCTGAAGCCAGAGGAGTCTCGCGATTGGGAAGTGGGGATGAACGTGTTCAAGGAGTCGCTCTTTTTCAATGACGACCGACTGGGCATCAAGGTGGCGTACTTCGACACCAAGATTAAGAATTTCACCTTCCTCAATACCAGTGTGAGTTTGCCGGAGACGTCCGTTGGGGGTTTCAACGGGATCATGGCGTATACCAACAACCTCAATGACACGCGGTTCAGGGGCCTTGAGTACCAACTCAACTACGACATGGGGCGTGCGTATACCAACCTTAGTTACACGCACATGATCGGCAGCAACGAGTTCTGTTCGAAGAACTACTACCTGGGCGGGGCCAAGAAGGCCGGTCCCAGCACCACCGTTATCGAACGGTTTACCCGGCCCAACGGCACCATCGGTTTCCGCCCTGTGACCCGCTACGAATTGTTGGATGACGAGGCCGCCAATGCCAAGGAAAGCTGCGGCAAGATCATGGGCAACGCCACCTACACCCCTGCTGATCGCGCGTCGTTGACGTTGGGCGCGCGCTTTTTGGACAAGCGCCTGGATACCGGTGTGCGTGTTCGCTACAGCTCGGGTAACGGGGAAAACCTGGACAACCAGGGCTACAACCTGATCGACCAGGCCATGTGGCCCAAATACACCGTGTATGACGTCTACGCCAGTTACTGGATGACCGATCAATTGAACATCGCGTTGGCGTTGGAAAACGCCACGGACGAAGCGTATTTCGTCGCCATGGGCGATGCCAACAACCTCAGCCTGGCTCGCGGCCGGACCTTGAGCGGAATGCTCGAATACAAATTCTGATACCGGTGCCACGGCACCGCATCAACCACGGTTTTGCCCAGGGTTGGGTAAAAAGTGCGCAGCTGCGCATTGATCAATAGCGCTGTAATTATGAGGTTTAGTGATGACTATTTCTGTTAGCTACGAGTCGTACCTGGGCACTACTTCGCTGTCTGACTACCTGTCGGACTGGGCTCTTGGTTTTGCCACGGCAGGTCATGGCACTGGCGGCAACAACGGTGGTTTCAGCAACGGGACCTTCGCCGGTGACCAATACGCGTCCCATGGCGCCAACAACTCCGACTACGCGTTCATCGCCGACAGCGACACCAGCAACGGCCTGCACTACGTGTTCAATCCAACACTGCCGGCCAGCAGCAACTTGAACCACTACCTGTGGGGCGAACTGGATAACGTCGAGCTGGGCACCGGCCTGACCGGCGGCAGTGGCAGCGACTTCGACCTGAGTGCCTACAAAGTCGCCTTCAATGGCCTCGACCTGTCCGCCGCCGAAGGTGCAGGCCGCGTCGGCAACGATGTGCAGAGCGTGATCTACGGCTTGATCCAGGGCAACACCAGTGCACTGGAATCGGCACTCAACGAGCTGCTGGGCGCTATCGACCCGAGCCTGTCGACGGCCAACACCTTCGACGAGATCTCCGCCGGCCTCGCGGCCCACGCGGCGTCCTCGACCACCACCGACGTTGCACTGGTGGGCGTGCAGGACGTGGCCCAGGACTGGGCACTCGCGGCCTAAATCCGCTGCATGAAAAAAGCGAATGGAAGATCGCTCTCCCATTCGCCGCATGACACACCGCCGTTGCCCAAGCCTTCTAACTCTTCAGGCGACGGCGGTGCCGAATTCTGCGCAGCGTCGCATGGCCTGTCAACGCGACGACGCTGCCCGCTCAACCCTTTGAGAATCCCCAGATGCGCCACGCCGGCAACGAAACCCTGGCCGCCCTCACGGCCTATAAAAGTGGCTTCTTCAACATCGGCCTGTTCTCGGCGGTGATCAACCTGCTGATGCTCGCCCCGGCGCTGTACATGCTGCAGGTGTACGACCGGGTGCTAGCCTCGGGCAATCAGATGACCCTGTTGATGCTGACGCTGATGATCCTCGGCCTGTTCGGCCTGATGGGCGCATTGGAGTGGGTGCGCAGCCAGGTGGTGATTCGCCTCGGCACGCAGATGGACATGCGTTTGAACCAACGGGTGTACGACGCGGCGTTCGAAGCGCAACTCAAGGGCGGCACCCAGGCGGCCGGCCAGGCGCTGCATGACCTGACCACGCTGCGCCAGTTCGCCACCGGCCAGGCGTTGTTCGCGTTTTTCGATGCGCCGTGGTTTCCGGTGTACCTGTTGGTGATTTTCCTGTTTCACCCCTGGCTCGGCCTGCTGGCACTGGTCGGCGCGCTGCTGTTGATGACGCTGGCGTGGGTCAACCACCACGTCAGTCAGGCTCCGATGGCCCTGGCCAGCCAACTGTCCATCAGCGCCAGCCAGCAGGCCACGGCCAACCTGCGCAATGCCGACACCATCGAAGCCATGGGCATGCTCGGCACGTTGCGCGCACGCTGGTTCGGCCAGCATCAAGCGTTTTTGGCCCAGCAAAACCTGGCCAGTGAAAAGACCGCAGCCGTCAGCGCCTGGTCCAAGGGCGTGCGCCTCGCGTTGCAATCCCTGGTCCTGGGTTTGGGCGCGTTGCTGGCGGTGCAGGGCGATATTACGCCGGGGATGATGATTGCCGGCTCGATCCTGATGGGCCGGGTGTTGACCCCCATCGACCAACTGATCGGCGTGTGGAAGCAATGGGGCTCGGCGCGGCTGGCGTACGAACGCTTGTCGCAGATGCTGGAGGCCAACCCGGCGCGACCAGTCCCTATGAGCCTGTCGGTGCCTAAAGGCCAGCTGAGCGTCGAGCACATCAGCGCCTGTGCCCCCGGCAGCCGTCGGCCGGCGCTGGCCAACCTCGGTTTTAACCTGGCGGCAGGCGACGTGCTGGGCGTGATCGGGCCGTCGGGCTGCGGCAAATCCACCCTGGCGCGAATACTGGTGGGCGCCTGGGCGCCCCTGGCCGGCAAGGTGCGGCTGGACGGTGCCGACCTGGCCCTGTGGGACAAGCAGCAGTTAGGTCCGCACATCGGTTACCTGCCGCAAGACATTCAATTGTTCGCCGGCAGCATTGCGGAAAACATCGCACGCTTTGCCGAGGTCGACGCGGATAAAGTCCTCGCTGCTGCGCAAATGGCTGGCGTGCATGAATTGATCCTGCAACTGCCCCAAGGCTACGACACGCCATTGGGGGAGGGCGGCGCCGGCTTGTCCGGCGGCCAGAAGCAACGCGTTGCGCTGGCCCGTGCGCTGTACGGCCTGCCTGCGTTGATCGTGCTGGATGAACCCAACGCCAACCTCGACGAGGTGGGCGAGCACGCGCTGCTCCAAGCCATCGGCCAGCTCAAGCAACAGCGCCGTACCGTGATCCTGATCACCCACAAACCCAACGTGCTGAGCCTGACTGACCAGTTGCTGATCCTCAAGGACGGTCAATTGCAGGCGTTAGGCCCTACGGCGCGTGTGTTGGAGGCACGGCAGAAGCCCGCCGCGAGCAAGCCGGTATCGACCCTGAGCATGAGTTACCGCCTCGGTGAAGGAAAACAGGCATGAGCCAGAGCAAACCTGTGTTGGTCAGCGAGGCGCCGAACAACGTGCTGGCGCTGGATGACAAGAAATATTCGCGCATTGGCTGGCTGTTGGTGCTCGGTGGCTTTGCCGGTTTCCTTGGTTGGGCGGCGTTGGCGCCGTTGGACAAGGGCGTTGCGGTGTCGGGCAAGGTCATGGTCTCGGGCCATCGCAAGACCGTGCAACACCCGGCTGGAGGTATCGTCGAGCGCATTGACGTGCGCGACGGTGAGGTGGTCAGTGCCGGCCAGGTGCTGCTGCGCTTGAAGGAAACCCCATTGCGCGGGCAGATGCAGTCCCTGCGCAGCCAATACGTGGCGTCCCTGGCCAGCGAAGCGCGCTTGAGTGCCGAAAGTGAAGGGTTGTCGGCAATCACTTTTGCTCCCGAACTGCTCGACGATCCTGAAGCAGCGGCCACCCTGAACCTGCAACGGCAGCTGTTCAATAGCCGTGCCCAGGCCCTGGCTACCGAGCAACAAGGCCTGCGCGAAACCATCGCCGGCGCCGAGGCGCAGCTGCGCGGCACGCGGGATTCGCAAGCCAGCAAAGTCCAGCAACGTGCGGCGTTGAGTGAGCAACTGCAAGGCCTGCGCGCGTTGGCGCGTGACGGGTACATCCCACGCAACCGCCTGCTCGACAGCGAGCGCCTGTACTCGCAGGTCGATGGCGCCATCGCCGAGGACTATGGTCGTATCGGTCAGTTGCAGCGCCAGGTGCTCGAACTGCGGCTACGCATCCGTCAGCTCGGCGAAGACTTCCAGAAAGACCTGCGCGGCCAGTTGGCCGAGACCCGTACCCGCAGCGACGACCTGCGCAATCGACTGGCCTCGGCCGAGTTCGAATTGGCCAACAGCCTGGTGCGCGCCCCGGCGTCCGGTGTGGTGGTGGGGCTGGATGTGTACACCGAAGGCGGCGTAATCAAGCCCGGCCAGGCGTTGATGGACATCGTGCCCCAGGGCGAACCCTTGCTGGTGGAGGCGCGCGTGCCGGTGCAGATGGTCGACAAGGTGCATCCGGGCTTGCCGGTGGAGTTGCTGTTCTCGGCCTTCAATCAGGCCACCACGCCACGGGTGGCCGGTGAGGTCACACTGGTCTCGGCCGATCGCCAGGTCGATGAACGCACCGACGAGCCTTACTACACGCTGCGCGCCCAGGTCAGCGCGGCCGGCATGCAACAACTGGACGGCGTGCAGATACGTCCCGGCATGCCGGTGGAAACCTTCATCAAGACCGGTGAGCGCTCGATGCTCAACTACCTGTTCAAACCCCTGCTGGATCGCACCCATATGGCCCTGGTGGAAGAATGAAGGCGCTGCTGTTTACCCTGTTTTTCGGTTGTACCTCGGCGGCGCACGCCTTGGGTTTGCTGGATGCCTACGACTTGGCCCTGCGCAATGATCCGACTTTTCAGGCCGCTATCCAGGAGCGTGAAGCCGGTGAAGAACATCGCGTGATCGGGCGTGCGGCGTTGTTGCCGAACCTGTCATGGAGCTATAACAACTCGCGCAACGCGTCTGAAGTGACGGCGGGTGAGGTCACCAGCGACCGTGACTACCGCAGTTACGCGTCGACTCTGACCTTGCAGCAACCTTTGCTGGATTACGAAGCCTATGCGCGGTTTCGCCAGGGCACCGCCCAGGCGTTGATGGCCGACGAGCGCTTTCGCGGCAAGAGCCAGGAACTGGCAGTGCGGGTGCTCAATGCCTACAGCCAGGCCTTGCTGGCGCAAGAACGTATCGAGCTGAGCCGTGCGCAGAAACGCGCGTATGCCGAGCGCCTGCAACTCAATGATCGCCTGCTCAAGGGCGGTGAGGGGACGCGCACCGATGTGCTGGAAACCCAGGCGCGCCTGAGCTTGGCCCAGGCAGAAGAAATCGAATCCCTGGATGCTCAGGACAGCGCCCTGCGCGAGTTGGAAGCCATCGTCGGCCAGCCGCTGCAGATCGAAGAATTGGCACCATTGACGCGCCAATTCGACATCCCGCCCCTGCAGCCCAACCGTTTCGAGACCTGGCGCGACATGGCCATGGCCAATAACCCGGAGCTTAAATCCCAGCACCACGCCCTGGACGTAGCGTCCTATGAAGTGGAGCGCAAACGTGCAGGCCACCTGCCCAAGGTCAGCCTGTACGCCACCAGTCGCCAGACCCGTTCTGACTCGGAAAGCAGCTACAACCAACAGTACGACACCAACAGTGTCGGTATTCAGGTCAGCCTGCCACTGTTTGCCGGCGGTGGGGTGTCGGCCTCCACCCGCCAGGCGGCGAACCAGCTGTCCCAGGCCCAGTACGAGTTGGACGCGCAAACCTCGGCCACGCTGGTGGAGTTGCGCAAGCAGTTCAACCTCAATACCAGCGGCGCCGCCAAAGTGCGCGCCTATGAAATGGCCGTCAGCTCGGCCACTGCCTTGGTCGCCGCGACCCAGAAAAGCGTCACCGGCGGTGAGCGCGTCAACCTCGACGTGCTCGACGCCGAACAACAACTCTTCACCGCCCGCCGCGACCTGGCGAATGCGCGGCATGCGTATCTGCTGGCTCGGATTCAGTTGAAGTATTACGCGGGGTTGCTGAGCGAGCAGGACTTGCGGGCCTTGGCGGGGTATTTCCAGCCCTCGGCATGAGTGGTTACAACCCGGCATTCGCCGGGTTTTTTGTGCTTACTAGTCTGTGAAACAGCTTCGGGAAAATGGAGCCGGTTGTCGGGTGACAGGGGAAAACTGTTACCTGGCGGAAAATAACCTAACTGATGGGTTACGATGAGAGTAGGCGCTTACAAGGGATATGTGATTTCGGTGTTTATCAGGGATGAGCATTGCCCGCCCCATGTGCATGTCAGGGGGAAGGAGTGGGATGCGTGTTTTCGTTTCAGTTTTCTGGATGGTGAAGCAAATCGTAAAAGCCAAAGTCGTACCCTATAAACCGGTCACTGAGGCCGACGTCGAAAAGGCGATAGCCCGAGGGCGCAAGACACGGCACCTTTATGCCCGCGCCAGTTCTGTGCGTTATGAAGACAACTGCCTTTCCATCGGCTTCAGCGACGGCAGTCGCGTTTTACTGCCGGTGGCTGGCCTGCCCGAGTTCGCGGGGTTTTCCTTGGAGGACTTTGAGCAACTGGAAGTCGGCTTTGGCGGCAAGGCGCTGTGCTGTGAGGCCCGGGATTTGGATGTTTCGGTCACGGGCCTGATCGCCACCAGCAAACCGCTCATGGACCTAGCCACCAGTTTGGTTGCGTCGCGCAACGGTCGCAAAAGCAGCGCCGCCAAATCCGCCGCCGCCCGAGCCAATGGCAAGAAGGGCGGGCGGCCACGCAAGAAGGAACCTGAGGACGTTGAACTACCGCCGAGTCAGTAACACACCGGATTCCATATGGTGCGTCCACGGGAACTGGTCAAACATTGCGCACTTCGTAATCCGGTGCGTGTCATGCAATTGCGCGATGTTCGCCGCCAACGTCTCGGGGTTGCAGGAGATGTACAGGATGTTGTCGAAGCGCCGGGTCAGTTCGCAGGTGTCCGGGTCCATGCCGGCGCGCGGCGGGTCGACGAACACGCTGCCGAACTCATAGCTCTTCAAGTCGATACCGTGCAGGCGGCGGAACGGGCGCACTTCATTCAGCGCTTCGGTGAGTTCTTCGGCGGAGAGGCGCACCAGGGTGACGTTACCCACCGCGTTTTCATCGAGGTTGCTCAAGGCCGCATTCACCGAGGTCTTGCTGATCTCGGTCGCCAGCACCTTGCGTACACGTGTTGCCAGGGGCAGGGTGAAGTTGCCGTTGCCGCAATACAACTCGAGCAAATCGTCCGGGCGATCGCCCAGGGCGTCATAGGCCCAGTTGAGCATCTTCTGGTTCACCGTGCCGTTGGGCTGGGTGAAGGCGCCTTCGGGTTGGCGATAGCTGAACGTGCGGCCACCGACCTCGAGTTTTTCCACTACATAGTCGTGGCCGATCACATCGCGCTTGCCCTTGGAGCGGCCGATGATGCTGACGTTCAAGTCGGTGGCGAGCTTATTCGCGGCGGTGTGCCAATGCTCGTCCAGTGGGCGGTGATAGCACAGGGTGATCATCGCATCGCCGGCCAGGGTGGTCAGGAACTCCACCTGGAACAGCTTGTGGCTCAGGGCGGCGCTGGCTTGCCAGGCGGCCTTGAGCTGCGGCATCAATTGGTTGATGCGTTGGCTGGCGATGGGGAACTCGTCGATCAGGATCGGCGTGCGCTTGTCGTCCTGGGAAAACATCGCGTAGTGGCGCTCACCGCCTTCGCGCCACAGGCGGAACTCGGCGCGCAGGCGGAAGTTCTGCAGCGGCGAGTCGAAGACCTGTGGCTCTGGCGCGTCAAACGGTGCCAGCAGGTCACGCAAGCGCGTGACCTTGTCTTGCAGTTGAGCGGTGTAGCGTGCGGCGTCAAAAGTCATGCGTTGAACCAGCCCAGCTTGATTACAAACAGAATCGACAGAATCACCAATGCCGGGTTCAGCTCACGGTAGCGGCCCGAAAGCAGCTTGATGGCGGTCCAGGCGATGAAACCGAAGGCGATGCCGTTGGCGATGGAGTAAGTGAAAGGCATCGCCAGGGCGGTGACCACTACCGGCGCTGCAACCGTGATGTCGTCCCAGTCGATCTCGGCCAGGCCCTGGGTCATCAGCACGGCCACGAACAGCAGTGCCGGCGCAGTGGCGTAGGCCGGCACGCTGGCGGCCAGTGGCGAGAAGAACAACGCCAGCAGGAACAGGATCGCGACCACGATGGCGGTCAGGCCGGTACGGCCACCGGCGCTCACGCCCGCAGCGGACTCGATGTAGCTGGTGGTGGTCGAAGTGCCCAGCAGGGAGCCCGCCATGGCGGCGGTACTGTCGGCGATCAACGCACGGCCCATTTTCGGCATGTGACCGTCCTTGCCCATCAGGCCGGCGCGCTTGGCCACGCCGATCAAGGTGCCGGAGTTATCGAACAGGTCCACGAACAGGAAGGCGAAGATCACGCTGACCAGGCCGATATCCAGGGCGCCCTTGATATCCAGCTGCAGGAAGGTCGGGGCCAGGGACGGTGGTGCCGAGGTGATACCGATGAACGGGGTGAAGCCCA
This sequence comes from Pseudomonas sp. QC2, assembly GCF_002859085.1. Taxonomy (NCBI): domain Bacteria; kingdom Pseudomonadati; phylum Pseudomonadota; class Gammaproteobacteria; order Pseudomonadales; family Pseudomonadaceae; genus Pseudomonas; species Pseudomonas sp. QC2. The sequence continues at coordinate 140,232 of NZ_PKKS01000004.1, read as the reverse complement.
ATACGATCGAGGCGATGGTCACCGCCAGGATGCCGATCAGCACCGCGCCGCGTACGGCCAGGGCTTCCAGCGCGACGATCAGCACGAAACCCAGGGTGGCCAGGATCGGCGCCGGTTGTTTCAGGTCGCCCAGGCCCACCATGGTGGCCGGGTTGCTCACCACGATCCCGGCGTTATGCAGGGCGATCAGCGCCAGGAACAGGCCGATACCGGCGGCAATCGCCGAGCGCAGGGGCAGGGGGATGGCGTTGATGATCCACTCACGAATGCGAAAGATCGACAGCAGGAAGAACAGCACCGCCGAGATAAACACCGCCCCCAGCGCAACCTGCCAGGTGTGGCCCATGTGCAGGACCACGGTGTAGGTAAAGAAGGCGTTGAGGCCCATGCCCGGCGCAAGAGCGATCGGGTAGTTGGCGATCAGGCCCATCACGGTCGAACCGATGGCGGCGGCCAGGCAGGTGGCGACGAATACCGCGCCTTTGTCCATGCCGGTCTCGCCGAGGATGCTCGGGTTCACGAACAGGATGTAGGCCATGGCCAGGAATGTCGTGATGCCCGCGAGGATCTCGGTGCGCACGTTGGTGTTGTGTGCCTTGAGTTGAAACAGCTTTTCCAGCATGCCTGCTCCCAGTGACGCTCTGTGGCGTCGTGATTTGTTGACCTCTAAGTCAAAGCACAAACTGCGCCAAGCGCCTGTGGTTTCAGAGAGGATCGGAAAAAGCGGCGCATCATACCAGCAGCCGAGGCCTTGAGGCATACTGCGCCGACGTTTAAACGAAGGTCATCCGCCGCATGAAAAACGCCAGCCCGTGGAGTCTAGCCCTGATCCCCTGTATCAGCCTGTTGCTCGGTGCAGCACCGGCGTGGGGCGCGACTGCACCGCCGTTGAGCGAAGTGCGTGTGTTCAAGGTTGAGTCGGCGCGTTGCACGGAAACCATTCCTGAGCGTGTGAGTACGACCCAGATGTGTACGCACCGTGGGCCGACTAAGGTTTCTGTCATGGAAGTCGGCCTGGGCAATAACCCGGTTGGCCTCTTCAATGGCGCGGTGTTGAACGGCCAGCGCACGCCGGTATGCCAGGTCGGCAACATCAGCGAGGCCTGCAGCGGGGCCGGCACGTTGATGGGCTACATCTATGTGTTTGACCTGAATGTGGAGGCCCAGGGCTGGTTCGAATACAGCAACGCCTCGATCAACCCCCCGCGAAACACCCTGAAAACCCTACTCAATATCCGCTGATCAATCTTCTTGAACGCTCAAAACCACGGGAAGTCGTACCCCTGAGACGGCGACTTTTCTAACGCCGCGGATGTACACCAACCCGTGAGGTGTTTATGAGCGCGACCCCCAATGGCGCGGCGGCCCAGCCGTTCGTCAGCCACCCGATACGCCTGCGCCTCAACGGCCAGGACCGCCAGTTGGACGTGTTGCCCTGGACCACGCTGTTGGACCTGCTGCGCGAGCAACTGGACCTGGTCGGCAGCAAAAAAGGCTGCGACCACGGCCAATGCGGCGCCTGCACCGTCTTGCGCGACGGCAAACGCGTCAACGCCTGCCTGACCCTCGCCGTCATGTGCGACGGCGCCGAATTGACCACCATCGAAGGCCTGGCCGACGGCGACGTGCTCCACCCGATGCAGCAAGCCTTTATCAAGCACGACGCCTTCCAGTGCGGTTACTGCACCCCCGGCCAGATCTGTTCCGCCGTCGGCCTGGTCAATGAAGGCCGTGCCCGCGACACCGCGCAGATCCAAGAGCTGATGAGCGGCAACCTCTGCCGCTGTGGTGCCTACAGCAATATCCGCGATGCCATCGTGGACGTCGTGGGAGGTGAGCAATGAACCCCTTCCATTACAGCAAACCGGCGGATGTACAGGAGGCGGTCCACCTCAGCAGCGCGGCATCGCGCTTTATTGCCGGTGGCACCAACCTGCTGGACTTGATGAAGGAAAACATCAGCCGCCCCGAGCACCTCATCGACATCACCGGCCTGCCGTTGCATGACATTCAGCAAACGGCCGAAGGCGGACTGCTGATCGGCGCCCTGGTGAGCAACGCCGACCTGGCCTGGCACCCGCTGATCGAACAGCGTTATCCATTGCTGTCGCAAGCCATCCTCGCGGGCGCCTCGCCGCAACTGCGCAACATGGCCAGTACCGGCGGCAACCTGTTGCAGCGCACCCGTTGCTACTACTTCTATGACGCCACCGTGCCCTGCAACAAACGTGAACCCGGCAGCGGTTGCCCGGCGCGAACCGGCTTGAATCGCATCCATGCGATCCTCGGCGCCAGTGAAGAGTGTGTCGCGACCCATCCGTCCGACATGTGCGTCGCGCTGGCTGCGCTGGAGGCGCGGGTGCATGTGGAAGGGCGTGGTGGTGCGCGGATCATCGAGTTTGCCGATTTCCATCGCCTGCCCGGTGACGCGCCGCAACGGGACAACCAATTGGCTGACGATGAGCTGATCACCGCGATCGAGCTGCCCGCCGATAACCTGGCGAGCCACAGTCACTACCTGAAAATCCGCGACCGCGCGTCTTATGCCTTCGCCCTGGTGTCCGTTGCCGCAGCGCTTGAACTGGACGGCGACCTCATCGTTGATGCACGCCTGGCCCTCGGCGGCGTGGCCCACAAACCCTGGCGTGACCGCGCCGTGGAAGCCGGCCTGATCGGCCAGGTCGTCAGCCGCGAAACCTTCAGCCACGCCGCCGATGCCCTGCTGCAAGACGCTGAGCCGCTTGCGCACAACGGCTTCAAGATCAAGCTGGCGCGCCGGGCGATCATTCGCGCCCTGAGCGACGCTGCTGTCGCAGGAGAACAGCCATGACCGCTATCGGCAAACCCTTGGACCGGGTGGACGGTCTGCTCAAAGTCACCGGCCAGGCACGTTATGCCGGGGAGTTTCCCGAGCATGGCCTGCTGCACGGTAGCGTGGTGTCCAGCACCGTCGCCAAGGGCCGTGTGCTGCGCATCGATGCTTCCAGGGCGCTGGCCCTGCCGGGCGTGGTGGAGGTTATCCATCACCTCAACCGGCCGAGGATCGCCAGCTACGACGACGCTTTCCAGGACGACGACGCCGCCGATGGCTCGCCGTTCCGCCCGCTATACAACGACCGCGTGCTGTACAGCGGCCAGCCCCTGGCCTTGGTGATCGCCGATAACCTGGAGCTGGCGCGGCATGCCGGTTCCCTGGTGGACATCGAGTACGAAACCGAAGCCTTCGAAACCGACCTGCTGGCCTTGCAGGAACAGGCCCATGCTTCGCCGCAAACCCCGCCGGCGCCGCGTGGCAACTTCCAGGCCGAGTGGGCCGGCGCCGCCGTCAGCCTGGATCTGCACTACAGCACGCCCATCGAACACCACAACCCGATGGAACCCCACGCCAGCACCGTGCTGTATCAACCCGATGGCACCTTGCATATCCATGACAAGACCCAGGGCCCACAGAATTGCCAGGCCTATGTGCAAAAAGTCTTTGGCCTGGATAAAAGCCAGGTGCGCATCTTCGCCGCGTTCGTCGGCGGCGCTTTTGGCTCCGGCTTGCGCCCGCAGTACCAGTTGCCGTTGGCCGTCATGGCCTCCCTGGCGCTCAAACGCTCGGTGCGCGTCACCCTGACCCGCCAACAGATGTTCACTTTCGGCTACCGCCCGCGCACCTTGCAGCGCTTGCAAATGGGCGCCGCCGCCAACGGACGCCTGCTGGCACTCGGACACACCGCTATCGGCCAGACCTCGCGCTTCGAGGATTTCAGCGAACATGTGGTGGAGTGGAGCGGCATGCTCTACCACTGCGATAACGTGCAACTGACCTACAAACTGGTGCCCCTGGATGTGTTCACGCCCATGGACATGCGCGCTCCCGGTGCCGCCCTTGGCGTGATCGGCCTGGAGTGCGCCATGGACGAAGTGGCCTGCGCGCTGGGGATCGACCCGGTGCAACTGCGGCTGATCAACTACGCCGAGCGCAACCAGAACGAAGACAAACCCTGGTCGAGCAAGGCCCTGCGCGAATGCTACAGCGAAGGTGCCGAGCGTTTCGGCTGGAGCCAGCGCAACCCGGAACCGCGCAGTATGCGCGACGGCCGCCAGTTGATCGGCTGGGGCATGGCCGGCGGGGTATGGGAGGCCATGCAGATGAAGGCCAGCGCCAAGGCGCGGATCGACGCGCAGGGCAAGCTGACGGTCAGCAGCGCCACCACCGATATCGGCACCGGCACTTACACGGTGATGACCCAGATCGCGGCCCAGGCCAGTGGTGTGGCGGTCGAGGACGTAGTGTTTATGCTGGGCGATTCGTCATTGCCCACCGCGCCGCTGCAGGGCGGATCGTTTACCGTGTCTTCTGTGGGGACCGCCGTACAGCAAGCCTGCGAGGCGCTGAATGCCAAGTTGCTGGAGATTGCCCGCCAGACTTACCCGGTCTTCAAGGACGCCGAATCCGTACGCTTCGAAGACGGCCAGTTGCATACGGGCGACGTGAGCGTTTCGTTGGCGCAGTTGGTCAAGGACAGTGGCGAAGACGCGCTGGACGTGCAGGTCGACAGCGAGCCCGACAAAAAACGCGAGGGCTACAGCACCGCCACCCATTCGGCGGTATTTGTCGAGGTGCAGGTGGATGAAGACCTGGGCACCATCAAGGTCCGTCGGGTGGTCAGCGCGATTGCCGCCGGGCGTGTGGTCAACCCGAAGATGGCGCGCAGCCAGATCCTTGGCGGTGTGGTGTGGGGTATCGGCATGGCCCTGCACGAAGAAACCCAGATCGACCATCAACTGGGGCGCTACATGAACCACAGCCTGGCCGAGTACCACCTCCCGGTAAACGCGGATATTGGCGAGATCGACGTGGTGTTTGTCGAGGAACATGACGAGATCGTCAACGCCCTGGGGTCCAAGGGGGTTGGTGAAATCGGTATTGTCGGCGTGGCAGCGGCGGTGGCGAATGCGATTTATCACGCCACCGGCAAACGGGTTCGGGAGTTTCCGATCACCTTGGATAAGGTGCTCTGACATGCTCTGGCAAGCACTGATTATCTAAAGGTGGGAGGGGGCTTGCCCCCGATGGGGGGTGTCAGTCAACGATGCTGTGACTGACATGGCGCTATCGGGGGCAAGCCCCCTCCCACATGGGTTATGCGGTGGTTTTTTGAGCGGGCTCTTCCACCGGCACATGCATGCGATCCCGATTCGCCAGGGTCGGGAACAGCTTGATCCACACCCCAGTCACCACCAGCGTCCCGATCCCGCCCATGACCACGGCGGGCACGGTGCCGAACCAGTGGGCGGTAATCCCGGATTCGAACTCGCCCAATTGGTTGGACGCGCCGATGAACAGGCCGTTGACGGCACTGACTCGCCCGCGCATTTCATCAGGTGTTTCCAACTGCACAAACGACGCGCGGATCACCATGCTGATCATGTCCGCCGCCCCCAGCACCACCAGCACCGCCAGGGAAAACCAGAACGACGTGGAGAGGCCGAAGGCAATGGTTGCCACGCCGAACACGCCCACGGCAGTGAACATCACACGGCCTACATGGCGATCCACCGAGAACCGCGCCAACCACAGCGACATCAACAACGCTCCCACGGCCGGCGCCGACCGCAGCAGACCCAGGCCCCAGGCACCCGTCAGCAGGATGTCCTTGGCGAACACCGGCAGCAACGCGGTGGCGCCGCCCAGCAGCACGGCGAACAGGTCGAGGGAGATGGCGCCGAGGATGTCCGGGCGACTGCGGATAAACCGGATGCCGGCCAACAGCGAATCCAGGGTGGCCTTGCCTTTGTTGAGCGGCGTCTGGCGTGCGGGCAGGTTGAGGGTCAGCACGCAGGCAATGAGGTACAGCACCACCGTGGGGCCATACACCCACACGCTGCCAAACGCGTAGAGCAAACCGCCGAGCGCCGGCGCGACGATGGTTGCCAACTGCTGGGCCGACTGCGACGACGCCACGGCCCGTGGGAACAACGCGCTGGGCACGATGCTTGGCAACATGGCCTGGGTGGTGGGCATTTCAAACGAGCGCGCGGCGCCGAGCAGAAAGGCGAGGATAAAGATCATCTCGCGGGTCACGTTGCCGGTCAGGCCGCCAATCGCCAGGCTCAGGGCTATCAGCGCCTGCACGGTCTGGCAGATGGCCGCGACCTTGCGCCGCTCATAGCGATCGGCCACGTGCCCGGTGTGCAACATGAACAGCACGCGCGGCACGAATTCCACCAGGCCAACCAACCCCAGGTCCAGCACATTGCCGGTCAGTTGGTAGAGGTTCCAGCCGATGGCCACGGTGAGCATCTGGAAGCCGCTGGCGGTAAAGATGCGCGCCAGCCAGAACGCGATGAAAGGGCGGTGATGACGCAACAGCAACGCGGGTTCACTAGGCATCGGGGCTTCAGGTCAGGGCTGGAGGAGGGCCGAGATTATCATTAAGTTGTAACAGATAGTTGCAACAACTGAGCTGAGGCAGTCTGTCACGCGGCAAAAGACCACACAGTTCATTCCTGAAAATGGGACTACTCTTTTAGCAATGCTTGATCCAGATCAATGCCCGCCCGGGCATTGACCTGGCGGCCTCAGGGCCAGATTCCCTACGCGATGGTTAAAAAAAGAAACGAATTGAAATTCGCCAGACTCCATATCCGTGGGGGCAGTGGGTGCAGGCTTCCGCCAGCAGCCGGTATTACCTGACAGAGGAAGACTTATGTTCGGTTTGGAGGCGCTAGATCTCGCCCGAATTCAATTTGCGTTCACCATCTCTTTCCACATCCTGTTCCCGGCGATCACCATCGGCCTGGCCAGTTACCTCGCGGTGCTGGAAGGCTTGTGGCTCAAGACCCGTAACGACACCTACCGTGACCTCTACCATTTCTGGTCGAAGATCTTTGCCGTCAACTTCGGCATGGGTGTGGTCTCCGGCCTGGTCATGGCTTACCAGTTCGGCACCAACTGGAGCCGCTTCTCGGACTTCGCCGGCGCGGTCACCGGGCCGCTTCTGACGTATGAAGTGCTCACGGCCTTCTTCCTTGAGGCCGGTTTCCTCGGCGTAATGCTGTTCGGCTGGAATAAGGTCGGGCGCAACCTGCACTTCTTCTCCACCGTGATGGTGGCCGTCGGGACGCTGATTTCCACGTTTTGGATCCTCTCGTCCAACAGCTGGATGCAGACGCCCCAGGGCTTTGAAATCATTGATGGCCGGGTGATTCCGACCGATTGGTTTGCCGTCGTCTTCAACCCGTCGTTCCCCTATCGCCTGGCGCACATGGCCACCGCAGCCTTTGTAGCCACCGCGTTCTTCGTCGGCTCCTCGGCGGCCTGGCACTTGTTGCGCGGCAAGGACAACCCGGCGATCCGTAAAATGCTCTCGATGGCGATGTGGATGGCCTTGATCGTCGCGCCTATCCAGGCGGTGATCGGCGACTTCCATGGCCTTAACACCTTGAAGCATCAGCCGGCGAAAATCGCTGCGATTGAAGGTCACTGGGAAAACATCGGCAACGAACCCACGCCGCTGATCCTGTTTGGCTGGCCCGACATGAAGGCCGAAAAAACCAAGTACGCGGTGGAAATCCCCTATCTGGGTAGCCTGATCCTGACCCATTCCCTGGACAAACAGGTGCCGGCGCTCAAGGAGTTCCCGCCTGAGGACCGCCCAAATTCGACCATCGTGTTCTGGTCGTTCCGGGTCATGGTCGGCCTGGGCTTCCTGATGATCTTCACCGGCCTGTTCAGCCTCTGGCTGCGCCGGGGCGACAAAATGTACACGTCCAAACCGTTCCTGTACCTGGCGTTGTGGATGGGCCCGTCCGGCCTGATCGCGATTCTCGCCGGCTGGTTCACCACCGAGATCGGCCGCCAGCCGTGGGTGGTCTACGGGCTGATGCGCACGGCGGACGCTTCTTCCGGGCATAGCCTGGCGCAGATGACGATCACCCTGGTGTTGTTCGTGGTGGTGTACTTCGCGCTGTTCGGTGCGGGGCTGGGCTACATGATGCGCCTGGTGCGCAAAGGGCCCCAGACCCACGAAGGCAGCGAACCTACCCACGGTGGCCCTGGCCAGAAACGCACGCCGGCTCGTCCGTTGTCTGCAGCCGATGACGGTGCCGACGACGATCACGCGCACATCCAGCACAAGGGGAATTGAGATGGGTATTGATCTTCCGCTGATCTGGGCCGTGATCATCATCTTCGGCATCATGATGTACGTGGTCATGGACGGCTTCGACCTGGGTATCGGCATCCTCTTCCCGTTTATCCCGGGCAAGACCGACCGTGACGTGATGATGAACACCGTGGCGCCGGTCTGGGACGGTAACGAAACCTGGCTGGTACTCGGCGGCGCGGCGTTGTTCGGCGCGTTCCCGCTGGCCTATTCGGTGGTGTTGTCGGCGCTGTACCTGCCGTTGATCCTGATGCTGATCGGCTTGATCTTCCGTGGCGTAGCGTTCGAGTTCCGCTTCAAGGCCAAGGACCATAAACGTCACCTGTGGGACAAGGCGTTCATCGGCGGCTCGCTGGCCGCGACGTTCTTCCAGGGCGTGGCGTTGGGGGCGTTTATCGATGGCATCCCGGTGGTCAACCGTCAGTTCGCCGGCGGTTCGCTGGACTGGGCCACGCCGTTCACGATGTTCTGCGGCGTGGCGCTGATCGTGGCCTATGCGTTGCTCGGCTGCACCTGGCTGATCATGAAGACCGAAGGCCCGCTTCAGGAAAAGATGCACAACCTCGCGCGGCCGTTGGCCTTCGTGGTGTTGGCGGTCATCGGCATCGTGAGTATCTGGACGCCACTGACGCACCCGGAAATCGCCTCGCGCTGGTTCACGCTGCCGAACCTGTTCTGGTTCCTGCCGGTGCCGATCCTGGTGCTGGTGACCATGTACGGGCTGATCCGCGCCGTGGCGCGTAATGCGCACTACACACCGTTCCTGCTGACGCTGGTGCTGATTTTCCTGGGCTACAGCGGTTTGGGCATCAGCCTGTGGCCGAACATCATTCCGCCCTCAGTGTCGATCTGGGACGCTGCCGCGCCGCCGCAAAGCCAGGGCTTCATGCTGGTGGGCACGTTATTCATCATTCCGTTCATCCTGGGCTACACCTTCTGGAGCTACTACGTGTTCCGCGGCAAGGTCACCCACGAAGACGGTTATCACTAGGAGGGTCGTTCCATGTCCGGCAAACCTTCGTTGCACGAGATTGAACAGGCCGAGAAACAGCCGCTGTGGCGGCGCCTGGGGTGGCTGGCGATGATCTGGACCGGCAGCGTGCTGGCCCTGTTCGTCGTGGCCAGCCTGATGCGCATGTTCATGAATGCGGCCGGCCTGACGACCCACTGACATCCCGATCCGGGCCTCGCGGCCCGGATTTTCAACCCTGCTTTTCGCAAGAGAAGCAGGGTTTTTTTATTTGCGCGCTTTGAGGACCACGAATTTTGGCGTGGTGGCGACTTGCTCGACACCCCGGAACAAGCGCGCGAGCTTGGTGTGGTAACCCAGATGACGGTTGCCGACTATATAGAGGGCGCCGCCTACCACCAGGGCGTCCCGTGCCTGTTGGAACATGCGCCAGGCAAGGAAGTCACCGACCACTTGTTGCTGATGGAAGGGCGGGTTGCACAGCACCACGTCCAGCGAGTCGGGCGCCTGCCCTGCCAGGCCATCGCCGGCGCGTATGACCGCCTCGCGCTGGCCGAGGGCGGCGTGCCAGTTTTCCTGCGCCGATTGCACGGCCATGTAGGATTCATCCACCAAGGTGTAGTGCGCCTCGGGGTTCTGCAGCGCGCTGGCAATCGCCAGTATGCCGTTGCCGCAGCCCAGGTCTGCCACGCGGGCACTGCCCAGGTTCTTCGGCAGGTGTGGCAGGAACGCGCGGGTGCCGATGTCCAGGCTTTCGCGACAGAACACATTGGCGTGGTTCAGCAATTCAATGGCCGGTGCGTCCACGGTGTAGCGGGTGGGGTAGGGCGAGACGGCAACGGGGCGGTCTTCAACGGAGGCGATCAGCAAACGCGCCTTTTTTACCGCAAGCGACGCTTGCATCGGCCCGATGTAACGCTCCAGCAATTCGCCCGCCGCCCGTGGCAAGTGCTTGATCATCGCCCCGGCGATGACTTCGGCACCCGGTGCCAGTTGGCCTTGCAAGCGAATCAGTTGTTCTTCCAACAAGGCCAGGGTTTTCGGAACGCGGATCAGCACGCGATCGAAAGGCCCGACCAGGGTCTGATTGGCGGGAATGAACGGCACGGCGTTAAACGTCTTGCCGTTGCGCACCAGGTTTTTCTCCAGGCCCTGGGCCGCGAGGAACGAGTCGCCGCTGGAGGTGACCTGCACCTTGCCTTCGAGACTGGCGGCCAGGGCGCCAAAGCTGTCATTGAGGACCAACACGCGGGTGCTGGCGTTCGGCGTTTGATCGGCCAAATGGCTCAGCAGGTATTCGTCGGCGGCGTCGAAGGCTTGCAGCGGATCGTTATGTTGCTCTGGCTGGCGGATCAGATCGAGCTGGGCGAAAGGGCTTTCGAGCAGGGGCATGGCGGGACAGGCTCTGGGTAAACGATGGGTGTTCGGCAGTCATGGGCCGAACCGTCTGAGCGAACGTCGAGCGGCACCTGGGGGGCTGCTCATCACTCAGAACCGGGCGTAAATGTTACGTTTTTTTCAGAGCGATTACATGCGGTGTTTCTGCCACGGTTAGAACAGCCCCGCTTTGGAGGCACAGAGCACGGCGGCAATCTTGTTATTGACCCCCAGTTTCTTGAACGTACTGCTGATGTGAAACCCCACCGTACGCTCCGACAGACAAAGGATGGTAGCGATATCCGACGCTGTCTTGCCCATGGCGGACCACTTGAGAATTTCAGTTTCCCGTGGCGTCAGCTTACTCGGTGGCAGGGCGCTGGGTTTACCGGCGTATTTTTGCGCCACGACGGCATGCATGGCATGGCACAGCCACAAGACGTGGCCCGCCTTTTCATACAACTCTACCGGGCTTACATCGTCGGTGCCACGGCTCAGGGTCAGCATGCTGAACACACCCTGGAAATCATGCACGGCCTGGGTCCATGCCACGTTCACATTTAAGGTTTGGGCCAAGGACCATAGGCTGGGTGCATCTTTAAATAAGGTTCCCTCCCAGACGACGGGTAATACACATCGCTTGCAGTGTTTAACAACGGGATCTACATCGAAGTAGCGCGCTTGGTTATAGACGGTCGTCCATTCTTTCGGATAGTTGGTGAATTCAATCGGATTGGTTTGGTTTTCGGATACCTGCGAGCTCATTTTGAAGGAACAATATTGGAAGCCGAGTTCATACGTTTGGTTGATAACCATCTCAAATACACTGGTGATCTCGTTCTCGCCTTCCAGTTTGGGGAGTCTAGTGTTGCGCCAGTTAAGCATTGGTAACTCTCCATGGGTTTTCTCTGACTTGGGGTACGTCCTGGACCCCCAACGCTGTACGCCAGTGAGTGTAGGACAGGGCCTACATTGCGAAAGGAAATTTTTGTTCTTGCGCGGCAGGGTTTAAGGTTTTTTCACTGGATGTTTAGTAAGCCTCAAAAAGGCGTCATTTAGTTTCTTACGGTTTTTTAGTGGGTTGGGCACGCTGTAATGCTCAACTAACAGTATGTTTGTGACGTTTTGATACACGCTAATAGCGAAATGTTTTGGGGTTGGTATTAAATTGCCACTGTTCTGTGGGTTTACGATGCCACTACCAACCATAGGTGTTTCCACAGGCGACTTTGAGGGACACTAGGGCACCTGTAGAACGGAGCCCCCCATGACGGCCAGTGCTGAGAAATTTACCCGCCAGACCTTGCTCGATGTGCAATCGCTGACCCCCAGCCTGTTTACGCTGCGCACCACCCGCGACCCAGGCTTTCGTTTTACCGCCGGCCAGTTCGTGCGCCTGGGTGTGACCAAGGCGGATGGCAGCACCGTATGGCGCGCCTATTCCTTGGTGTCTTCGCCGTTTGATGAGCACCTGGATTTCTTCTCGATCGTCGTCCCGGAGGGTGAGTTCACCAGTGAACTTAGCCGCCTGAGAGTGGGCGATACCTTGATGGTGGAGCGCCAGGCCACGGGGTTCCTGACCTTGAATCGCTTCGTCGATGGTCGCGACTTATGGCTGTTGGGCACCGGTACTGGCGTGGCGCCGTTCCTGTCGATCCTGCAGGACTTCGAAGTCTGGGAGAAATTCGAGCGCATCATCCTCGTCTACAGCGCGCGCGAAGCCAGGGAGTTGGCTTATCAGTCGCTGATCAAGGCACTGGGCGAGCGCGAGTACCTGGCTGAGCATGCGCATAAGCTCACCTACATCCCTATCGTCACCCGTGAGCAACATCCGGGCGCGCTGAATGGGCGTATTACCACGTTGATCGAAAATGGCGAGCTGGAACGCGCGGCCGGCGTCGAACTGACCCCGGAACATTCCCGCGTGCTGATTTGCGGTAACCCGCAGATGGTCGATGACACGCGCCAGTTGCTCAAACAGCGCGACATGAATCTGAGCTTGAGCCGCCGCCCTGGCCAGGTGGCCGTGGAAAACTACTGGTAATTAAAAAGGCGCCTCAAGCAGGCTAATGTCAGTCAGTTAAGGGTGAGCACCGTACCTGTGGCGAGGGAGCTTGCTCCCGCTGGGTCGCGAAGCGGCCCCAGCTCTTTGTTTCAAAAGACTGGGACTGCTGCGCAGTCCAGCGGGAGCAAGCTCCCTCGCCACAGGTTACTGTTCGCTCTTGCTGCTTCTTAACTGACTGGCATTAGCCTCAAGCAGGCGCCTTTTTTCCAAGCCTGTACTTACGGAAGCGGCTTGTCATTCTGCGCCTTGAGCAGATCGCGGATCTCACCCAGCAATACTTCTTCCTTGGTCGGCGTTGGTGGCAGGCTAGGCGCTACCGCCTCTTCACGCTTCAGACGGTTGATCGCCTTGACCCCCATGAAGATCGCAAACGCGACGATCACAAAGTCGATCACGCTCTGGATGAACTTGCCGTATGCCAGCACCACCGCAGGCACATCGCCCTGCGCCGCCTTGAGCGTGATCGCCAGGTCGCCGAAGTCCACGCCACCGATCAACAGACCAATGGGCGGCATCACCACGTCGCCTACAAACGAAGAAACAATTTTGCCGAAGGCTGCGCCGATGATGATACCGACGGCCATGTCGACCACATTACCTTTGACCGCGAAGGCCTTGAACTCACTGATCACGCCCATAGGTTATTCCTTGTTACAGATGAGAAGGGTGGCACTTAGTGTAAGTCAGTCGTAGCGGGCTTGCCTGACACAACCGCTAACACTGTTAGCTTTAATCGACACATTAAATCGCAAATAGTTTGCAAAGTGCCACCAATCGCGCGCGAAATACGCGTGGCATCAGTGGCTTACCAGATTATTTTATTAATCGGGTTGGTATGGCTTTTCTATTTATCTTCTGGCGCTCGGGTCACTAGCCTCTGGCAAGCACAACTGAATGTGCACTAAAAAAACCAGAGGAAACCCTGATGAAAACCCCAATGACCCGCGGGCCTGTTGCAGCGCGAACCGCGCTGGTACTGGTGACCGCCAGCCTGCTTTCCCTCTCAGTGCAAGCCGCTAACCTGACCCGCGATAATGGTGCCGCTGTCGGCGACAACCAGAACTCGCAGACCGCCGGCGCTAATGGCCCGGTGCTGCTGCAAGACGTGCAGCTTATTCAAAAGCTGCAACGCTTTGACCGCGAGCGCATCCCCGAGCGCGTGGTACATGCCCGTGGCACCGGCGCCCACGGCACCTTCACCGTCACTGACAGCCTCAGCGACCTGACCAAGGCCAAGGTATTCGCAGCCGGCGAAGCCACCCCGGTGTTTGTGCGCTTCTCCGCCGTGGTCCACGGCAACCACTCCCCGGAAACCCTGCGTGACCCACGCGGCTTCGCCACCAAGTTCTACACCGCCGATGGCAACTGGGACCTGGTCGGCAACAACTTCCCGACGTTCTTTATCCGTGATGCCATCAAGTTCCCGGACATGGTCCACGCCTTCAAGCCTGACCCGCGCACCAACCTGGATGACGATTCCCGTCGCTTCGATTTCTTCTCCCACGTACCCGAGTCCACCCGTACGCTCACCGAGCTGTATTCCGACTCCGGCACCCCGGCCAGCTACCGGGAGATGGACGGCAACGGCGTGCACGCCTACAAGCTGATCAACGCCAAGGGCGAGGTGCACTACGTCAAGTTCCACTGGAAGAGCCTGCAAGGCATCAAGAATCTTGATCCCAAGCAAGTCACCGAAGTGCAGGGGCGTGACTACAGCCACATGACCAACGACCTGGTCACCCATATCAACAAGGGCGACTTCCCCAAGTGGGACCTGTACGTGCAGGTGCTCAAGCCTGAAGACCTGGCCAAGTTCGACTTCGACCCGCTGGACGCCACCAAGATCTGGCCTAATGTGCCCGAGCGCAAAGTTGGACAGATGGTGTTGAACCGTAACCCGGCCAACGTCTTCCAGGAAACCGAGCAGGTGGCCATGGCCCCGGCCAACCTGGTGCCGGGCATCGAGCCGTCGGAAGACCGCCTGCTGCAAGGCCGCGTGTTCTCCTACGCCGACACCCAGATGTACCGCCTGGGCGCCAACGCCCTGCAACTGCCGATCAACGCGCCACGGGTGACCGTCAACAACGGTAACCAGGACGGTGCACTCAATACTGGCAAGACCACCAGCGGCGTGAACTACCAGCCAAGCCGCCTGGAACCTCGCGAAGAGCCACAGACCGCGCGTTACAGCCAGTCGGCGCTGTCGGGCAGCACCCAACAAGCGAAGATCCAGCGCGAGCAGAACTTCAAGCAGGCCGGTGACCTGTATCGCTCTTACAGCCCCAAAGAGCGTCAGGACCTGATCGATAACTTCGGCGGCTCCCTGGCCACCACGGATGACGAAAGCAAGCACATCATCCTGTCGTTCCTCTATAAGGCCGACCCGGAATACGGCACTGGCGTGACCAAAGTCGCCAAAGGTGACCTGGCGCGCGTGAAAGCGCTGGCTGAAAAACTGACTGACTGATCCGTTGGTTGCGGTCGACGCCCATGCCTGGGCGTCGACCCTTGCAGGAGAACACCTCATGCGTATCTCTATCGGTTTGCTGATGGCCATGCTGGCCTTTGTCGCCCAGGCCGAGTCCCCTGACCCGGTGGCGCTCAAGGCCCAGCTGCAGGACTACTATTTCGACGCTGCCCGGCGGGGCGATATCGACATGCTCAATACCTTTATCGACTCCGGCTACAGCCTCAACACTCAGGACGATAAGGGCTACACCGCGCTGATCCTCGCCGCCTACCACGGGCAGGGCCCGTTCGTGGAGCGCCTGCTCAGCGCCGGCGCCGACGCCTGCGTGCAGGATAAACGTGGTAATACCGCACTGATGGGGGCGATTTTCAAAGGCGAACTGAAGATTGCCCAGCGCCTGCTCGCCACCGACTGCAACCCCGACCAGCGCAACGGCGCCGGGCAGACCGCGGCCATGTACGCCGGGCTGTTCAAGCGTGTCGAGTTGCTGGACGAACTCAAAGCCAAGGGCGCGGACCTCAATGCTGAAGACCCGATCGGCAACAGTGCTTCACGATTGGCCAGCGGTGAAATCCGGACCCCGGCGCCGCGCTGAGCTATCATCGCGGTTTTTCAGTTGGAGGTTCTCAAATGGCAAAGGCCAAGCGCATGTACGGCTGCACGGAGTGCGGCGCGACCTTTCCCAAGTGGGCCGGCCAGTGCACCGAATGCGGCGCGTGGAACACCCTGACTGAAACCATGATCGAAAGCGGCGGCGCGGCGGCTCCCACCGGCCGTGCCGGCTGGACCGGCCAGCAGGCGCAGATCAAGACCCTGGCCGAAGTCAGCGTCGAAGAAATCCCGCGCTTCTCCACAGCCTCCGGTGAGCTTGACCGCGTGTTGGGCGGCGGCCTGGTGGACGGCTCGGTGGTGCTGATCGGCGGTGACCCTGGTATCGGCAAGTCGACCATCCTGTTGCAGACGCTGTGCAGCATCGCCAGCCGCATGCCGGCGCTGTATGTCACGGGCGAAGAATCCCAGCAACAAGTCGCTATGCGCGCCCGCCGCCTGGGCTTGCCTCAGGACCAACTGCGGGTGATGACCGAAACCTGCATCGAAAGCATCATCGCCACGGCCCGGATCGAAAAACCCAAGGTCATGGTGATCGACTCGATCCAGACGATTTTCACCGAGCAACTGCAATCGGCGCCGGGCGGTGTATCCCAGGTGCGTGAGAGCGCCGCGCTGTTGGTGCGGTATGCCAAGCAGAGCGGCACGGCGATCTTCCTGGTCGGCCATGTGACCAAAGAGGGCGCATTGGCCGGGCCACGCGTGCTGGAGCATATGGTCGACACCGTGCTGTATTTCGAAGGTGAATCCGATGGCCGCCTGCGTTTGCTGCGAGCGGTAAAGAACCGGTTCGGCGCGGTGAATGAGTTGGGCGTGTTCGCCATGACTGACCGCGGATTGAAAGAAGTCTCCAACCCGTCGGCGATTTTTCTGACCCGCGCCCAGGAAGAAGTCCCAGGCAGTGTGGTGATGGCGACGTGGGAAGGTACTCGCCCGATGCTGGTGGAAGTGCAGGCGTTGGTGGATGACAGCCATCTGGCCAACCCGCGCCGCGTGACGCTGGGCCTGGATCAGAACCGGTTGGCGATGCTGCTGGCGGTGCTGCACCGTCACGGTGGTATTCCGACCCACGACCAGGATGTGTTCCTTAACGTAGTGGGCGGGGTCAAGGTATTGGAAACCGCCTCCGACCTGGCGTTGATGGCGGCTGTGATGTCGAGCTTGCGCAATCGGCCTTTGCCTCACGACCTGCTGGTGTTTGGCGAAGTCGGGCTGTCGGGCGAAGTTCGCCCGGTGCCAAGCGGCCAGGAGCGCCTCAAGGAAGCAGCCAAGCACGGCTTCAAGCGCGCCATCGTGCCCAAGGGTAATGCGCCGAAGGAGTCGCCGCCGGGGATACAGATTATTGGGGTGACGCGCTTGGAGCAGGCGTTGGATGCACTTTTCGAGTAGATCAAGGATGGATGCAATGCAACGATCGAGTAGGTGGGGCGTAATCGCCTTGTTTATCGTCTTGGCCGGGTTGCCTGCGATGGCATGGGCCGACGCGGCCAAGCTGCCGGCCGGTTACCGCCTGGCCCAAAAACTGGTGACGCAAGACGGCAGCGTCTTGCAGGTACTCGAAGATCAACGCATCAGCGCCCAGATGCACAAGGACAGTTGGGGCAGTGGCCTGGATGAGGATTCGTTCGACGAACCCGGTGACCTGGTAGAAAACCCGCTGCTCGGAGCCCAGGTGCGATTGCTGTCGGCGTCGGGGGATTTAGTCGCGCACGACGACCTCGGTTATCCTTTGGCCGAGGTCAAGAAAGCCCCGCTCAAAGGCCTGCCGGACGCGGTGTATTTTCTGATCATTGATCAAACCGCGCCAATGGGGAGTTACAGTGGCCCGGCGACTCAACTGCTGCTGCCGGCCAAGCAAAAACTTGAGCCTATGAGTTACAAGGACGCTGACGGCAAGGTCAAAACGCTGACCTTGGCCCAGACCGGCAAGGCCGCGTGGCGGGTTGCATCGGCGGTCAAAGGTGGCGCGGATGAGCTGCTGCAAGTTTCTTCATTTATGGACGGTGATGGCGAGGATGATTTTGCCACCCGCTACCAAACCTATCGTTTTGTGGATGGGCAGTGGCAGGTCGCGGTGAGCCAGAAAGCGGGTTACTGGGACACGGAAAGCGACTTCCCCACGCGTACGGCATTTCCCTGAACGGTCGTTTTTCCCGTGAGAGAACCGCTACCAGAAGAGCATTTTCAACGCCAAGGCAACGACGACGACATTGAAAGCGCTCTCCATCCACTTATCGCCTTTCTGTAGAGCAAACTTGGCGCCCGCATTGGCGCCCACCAGCGTGCCTATGATCAGGCAACATCCGTACTGCCAATTAATGATGCCGCTGATACCGAATATTATTAACGATCCCACTGAGAGGATGAGACCTCCGACTTTCCGAGTACCCATTGACTCACTGATCGTTTTTTTAAAAAAAATAATATACAAATAAGTTGATAACTTGGCTTGTCCGCCAAATAAACCGCCAATCATGCCCACGGGAACAAACAGTACATAGCCGCAAAAGCGCCTGAGCGATGAGGGTGTAGCCTTCGGCGAATGAGGCTTCCTGATGAGTGAAAGTGCCACCAAGAGTAGCGTCAGGCCGCCAATGATTTTATGCAGCAGCGCGGGGTCTATTTGCACGAGCAGACTTGCACCGATCAAGGCGCCCGCCAACCCAAGTGCCGCCGCGGGGGCCGCTAGCCTGTAATCCACTTTTCCACTGTTATGAAAGTGCCTCAAGCCGGCGAACATAGTGCCTACCGAAGCCAGGCGAGCGGTCGCTATCGAAGACTGAGGAGGTATGCCAAGCCAGATCATCACTGGAACGGTTAGAAATACACTGCCTCCCGTATTGGTTCCGATAAAACCCGTTATAACACCCAACAGCACCAATCCAGCGCCTGTCAGCCATTCATGCTCAACCATAATGGGGGTTCATACCTCCAGCAAAGCACCCAGCTCTCGCTCTAGCTCTTCCTGGTCGCCCAGATTCAACTCGATCAGCCGCCGCAAGTGGCTGATCGACTCCAGATCGATGTCTTTGCACACAAAACCCAGTTGCCCATGATCCTCATGAGTGAGCTTCACTTGCATCTTTATATGCGCCTTGGGGTCCAGGCGTATGTCGACATCGAACGGCAGCGCCTTATTGCCCTTCCAGTCTTCGGGCCGTTGCACCAACAGGCCCTTCAGCGACAAATCTACTAATTGCACTGGCCATTCGTGCCCGTTTTGCCGAAGTTCGGTCTTGGCATCAAAGGCGATCCGGCGAAAACGACGGCGGTCAGACGGCTGCTCGGTCATGGTGAAACCCTCTGTGGTTAGAAGGATTGTAGCCCTGCGCCATCTTCGGGCCGTTATTTCTGCTTTTTTTGCCCCTAGAAGGCTCTAGACCAACGTAGGGGGGTGGCCTTTAAGGCCAGTAGCGCTAAACTCCGGATGGCTGTCCTTTCTGTCCACCCTGGCTGGAATATAAAAATGAAAAATAATAATAGCCTACTACGCCACCTACCCTGGCTGGTGCTGGCAATTGTAGGAGCGTGCGCCCTAGGCGTAGTGGCCTTGCGCCGCGGCGAGGCGATCAACGCCTTGTGGATTGTGGTCGCGGCTGTGGCCATCTACCTGGTTGCGTACCGTTACTACAGTTTGTTCATCGCTAACAATGTGATGCAACTCGACCCACGGCGGGCCACCCCCGCAGTGCTCAACAACGACGGTCTGGACTATGTGCCGACCAACAAACACATCCTATTCGGTCACCACTTTGCCGCGATTGCCGGTGCAGGCCCGCTGGTCGGCCCGGTGCTTGCGGCGCAAATGGGCTATCTGCCCGGCACGCTCTGGCTGATTGCCGGCGTGGTCCTGGCCGGTGCGGTGCAGGACTTCATGATCCTGTTTCTGTCCACGCGTCGTAACGGCCGTTCCCTGGGGGATATGGTTCGCGAAGAGATGGGTCGCATCCCCGGCACCATCGCGCTGTTTGGCTGCTTCCTGATCATGATCATCATCCTCGCGGTGCTGGCGCTGATCGTGGTCAAGGCCCTGGCCGAGAGCCCGTGGGGCATCTTCACCGTGATGGCGACCATCCCGATCGCGATGTTCATGGGCATCTACATGCGCTACATCCGCCCGGGCCGCATCGGTGAAATCTCGATCATTGGCGTGCTGTTGCTGCTGGGTTCGATCTGGCTGGGTGGGCAGATTGCTGCTGATCCGGTGTGGGCCAAGGCCTTCACCTTCACCGGGATCCAGATCACCTGGATGCTGATCGGCTACGGTTTCGTTGCAGCGGTACTGCCGGTGTGGCTGATCCTTGCACCGCGTGACTACCTCTCCACCTTCCTGAAAATCGGCACCATCATCGCGCTGGCCATCGGCATCCTGGTGACCATGCCCGACCTGAAAATGCCGGCACTGACCCAGTTCATCGACGGCACCGGCCCGGTGTGGAAGGGCGGCTTGTTCCCGTTCCTGTTCATCACCATCGCCTGCGGCGCGGTCTCGGGTTTCCACGCGCTGATTTCTTCGGGCACTACGCCCAAGTTGTTGGCCAGCGAAAGCCATGCCCGCTACATCGGTTATGGCGGCATGTTGATGGAGTCGTTCGTGGCCATCATGGCGATGGTTGCCGCTTCGGTGATCGAGCCTGGCGTTTACTTCGCCATGAACAGCCCGGCCGCTATTGTCGGTACCGACGTGGTGACCGTGGCGCAAACCGTCAGCAGCTGGGGTTTTGCAATTACCCCTGAAGCCCTGTCGGCCGTGGCCCATGACATCGGTGAAACCACCATCCTGGCGCGTGCCGGCGGTGCACCGACCCTGGCGGTGGGTATCGCGCAGATCCTGCACAGCGTACTGCCGGGTGAAAACACCATGGCGTTCTGGTACCACTTTGCGATCCTGTTCGAAGCGCTGTTCATCCTGACCGCCGTCGACGCCGGTACCCGTGCCGGTCGCTTCATGCTGCAGGACTTGCTGGGCTCCTTCGTGCCCGCGCTGAAACGCACCGAGTCATGGACCGCCAACCTGATCGCGACCGCCGGTTGCGTGGCCATGTGGGGTTACCTGCTGTACCAAGGCGTGATCGACCCACTGGGCGGCATCAACACCTTGTGGCCGCTGTTCGGTATCTCCAACCAGATGCTGGCGGGTATCGCGCTGATGCTGGCGACCGTTGTGCTGATCAAAATGAAACGCCAACGCTACATCTGGGTGACCATGCTGCCGGCCGTCTGGCTGCTGATCTGCACCACCACCGCGGGCTTCATCAAGCTGTTCGACGCCAACCCGGCGATCGGCTTCCTGTCGCTGGCCAAGAAGTACAGCGATGCGTTGGCCAATGGTCAGATCCTGGCCCCGGCCAAGAACATCGACCAGATGCAGCACGTGATCTGGAACGCTTACACCAACGCAACGCTGACGGCGCTGTTCCTGTTCGTGGTATTCAGCATCCTGTTCTATGCGCTCAAGGTCGGCGTCGCCGCCTGGGGCAACAAAGAACGTACGGATAAAGAAGCCCCGTTCCAGGCTGTTCCGGACGCGTGATCGAGGATTGCAACCATGTTCAATGACATCAGTCGCCTCGGTAAATACCTCGGTCAGGCCGCGCGCCTGATGGTCGGCATGCCCGACTACGACACCTACGTCGAGCATATGCAAACCAAACACCCGGACAAACCGATGATGGACTACAAGGCGTTCTTCCGGGAACGCCAAGAGGCCCGTTACGGCGGCAAGGGTGGGCCCAAGTGCTGCTGACTCGGTAACCTGGGCTAGCAGTGGTTTATTGTGGGAGGGGGCTTGCCCCCGATAGCGATGTGTCAGTGACATACCAGTGCCTGACACACTGCTATCGGGGGCAAGCCCCCTCCCACATTTGTTTTTGTATTCCTCCAAGGAGAATATTTTGTCCTCTCCCATTCCAGTAACCATCCTCAGCGGCTTCCTCGGGGCCGGCAAGACCACCTTGCTGCGCCACCTGCTCAAGGCCGAGCATGGCCTTAAAATCGCCGTGATCGAAAACGAATTCAGTGACGCCGGTATCGACACCCAGCTCTTGGGCGCCGAACCGGTGCAAGTCATGACCCTGTCCAACGGCTGCGTGTGCTGCACCATCCACACCGACCTGACCAAAGCCCTGTACCTGCTGCTCGAGCGTCTGGACAGCGGCGAGATCGCCTTCGACCGCCTGGTGATCGAGTGCACCGGCCTCGCTGACCCGGCCCCCGTGGCCCAGACCTTTTTCATCGACGAGGAATTGCGCGAGCGCTACATCCTCGATGGCATCATCACCTTGGTGGACGCCGCCCACGCTGAACATCACCTGACCCAGACCATTGCCCAGGCCCAGATCGGTTTTGCCGACCGCCTGCTGGTGAGCAAACGCGACCTGGTGGATGACGCCACCTTCGATGCGCTCAGCGAACGCCTCACGCGCATCAACCGCCGTGCGCCGATACGCGTGGTGGACCATGGCATCATTGACTTGGCTGAACTGCTCGATGTGCGCGGTTTCAACCTCAACGCCGGCATGAGCCTGCGCCCGGTGAGCGCCGCGCCGTCCGTCGACCGTATTTCCAGCCTGGTGCTGCGTACCGAGGAACCGCTGGATATCGACCGGCTCAGTGAGTTCATGAACGAACTGCTGGAAGACCATGGCAAGCAATTGCTGCGTTACAAGGGCGTGTTGAACATCGCCGGGGAAGACCGGCGCATGGTGTTCCAGGGTGTGCTTAAGCTCTACGGTTTCGATTGGGATACCGAGTGGGCCGAAGGCGAGGCACGGGAGAGTGTGATTGTGTTTATTGCCGACGAATTGCCGGAAGACAAGATTCGCGACGGCTTTGCAAAGGTCTACCAATCCTGAATTGAAATACGATCAAAATGTGGGAGCGCATTCCAAACTGAAATTGGCATAAAAAAGCCCGGCTCTTCAGCCGGGCTTCTTATTCAAGCAACTGCAATCAAGCGCCGTACACCGGCAGCTTCTTGCAGATGGCCTTGACCTTCTCACGCACCGCGTCGATCACGGCTTCGTTGTTCAGGTCAGCCAGGATGTCGCAGATCCAGCCAGCCAGTTCCTTGCACTCTGCTTCCTTGAAGCCGCGAGTGGTCACCGCCGGGGTGCCGAAGCGCAGGCCCGAAGTCACGAACGGCGAACGTGGGTCGTTCGGCACGGAGTTCTTGTTCACGGTGATGAAGGCTTTGCCCAGGGCAGCGTCAGCATCTTTACCGGAAATGTCCTGCTTGATCAGCGACAGCAGGAACAGGTGGTTCTCAGTACCGCCGGACACCACGTCAAAGCCGCGCTCGATAAACACGCTGGCCATGGTCTGGGCGTTTTTCACCACTTGTTGCTGGTAAGTCTTGAACTCAGGCTGCAGCGCTTCCTTGAAGCAGATCGCTTTGGCGGCGATGACGTGCTCCAGCGGGCCACCTTGGGCGCCAGGGAATACGGCGGAGTTCAGCTTCTTCTCGATCTCGGCGTTGGCGCGTGCCAGGATCAGGCCGCCACGTGGACCGCGCAGGGTCTTGTGGGTAGTCGTGGTCACTACGTCAGCGTAAGGCACCGGGTTCGGGTAGACGCCAGCGGCGACCAGACCGGCTACGTGAGCCATGTCAACGAACAGGTACGCGCCCACCTTGTCGGCGATGGCGCGGAAGCGTGGGAAATCCAGGATCTGCGAGTAGGCAGAGAAACCGGCCACGATCATTTTTGGCTTGTGCTCGACCGCCAGGCGCTCGACTTCGTCGTAGTCGATCAGGCCGTTGGCATCGATACCGTATTGAACGGCGTTGTACAGCTTGCCGGAGGACGAAACGCTGGCGCCGTGGGTCAGGTGACCGCCGTGGGCCAGGCTCATGCCCAGGATGGTGTCGCCGCCTTGCAGCAGGGCCAGGTACACGGCGCTGTTGGCTTGGGAACCGGCGTGCGGCTGGACGTTGGCGTAATCGGCGCCGAACAGTTCTTTTGCACGGTCGATGGCCAACTGCTCAACCACGTCGACGTACTCGCAACCACCGTAGTAGCGCTTGCCTGGGTAGCCTTCGGCGTACTTGTTGGTCAGAACCGAACCTTGAGCCTCCATCACCGCAGGGCTGGTGTAGTTTTCCGAAGCGATCAGCTCAATGTGCTCTTCCTGGCGCACGGCTTCTTGCTCCATGGCGGCGAAGAGATCGGCGTCGTACTTGGCAATAGTCAAATCACGGCTGAACATGGCGGTCCTCAAGGATCGGGGGCAGAAAAGGAGGGCATTCTAACCCAATGGGTTTTAGATGGCATATGAAAGGACATCATGTCGCGGACAAGCGGGGCTCATCTGGGATAGGCGGTGGCTGTGAGTGCCTAATCGGGGGCAAGCCCCCTCCCACAGTTGAATGTGTTCACAGATCAGAATGTGGGAGGGGGCTTGCCCCCGATTAGGCCAGTAGCCTCACCGCAGAATTTCAGTCGAACATGAACAGCGCATCATTGCTGAACTGCGCCTCGAACCGATTCGCCGGCATCGGCCGCCCGAACAAGTAGCCCTGCACCTCGTCACACCCATGCTCACGCAGGAAGTCCAGCTGCTCATGGGTTTCCACGCCCTCGGCGATCACGGCCAGGTTCAGGCTGTGGGCCATGGCGATAATCGCGCGGGCGATCTGCGCGTCCTGTTCGCCGGACGGTAGGCCGTCGACGAAGGTGCGGTCGATCTTCAACACATCGATGGGGAATTGCTTGAGGTAGTTGAGCGACGAATAACCCGTGCCGAAGTCGTCGACCGCAATGCTCAGGCCCAGGTTTTTCAGGCTGTCGAGGATATGCAGGGCTTCGTTGACTTCGCGCATCAGGATACTTTCGGTCAGCTCCAGCTCCAGGCACGCCGGCGGCAGGCCGGTGTCCTTGAGAATGGTGGCGATGCGCGTGCCTAACTGCCCGTCGGAGAACTGTCGGGCGGAGATGTTCACCGAGACTTTCGGCACGCGGACCTTGTTCTGGTGCCAGGTCTTGAGCTGGCGACAGGCTTCGCTGATCACCCAGTCGCCCACGTCCACCACCAGGCCCAATTCTTCCAGCACCGGGATGAAATCCCCCGGCGGCACCAGGCCACGTCGCGGATGACGCCAGCGCAGCAAGGCTTCGGCGCCGGTCAGGCGTTTGCCGTCGCCGCTGAACTGCGGTTGGTAATAGAGCACGAATTCGTTCTGGTCCAGGGCGTGGCGCAGGTCGCTTTCCAGCTCCAGGCGCTCCAGGGCGCTGGCGTTCATGTCCGCCTGGTAGAACTGGAAATTGTTCTTGCCGCGTTCCTTGGCGTGATACATCGCGGTGTCGGCGTTTTTCATCAGTTGACTCAGCTCGTTGCCGTCCTGCGGGCTGAGGGCGATGCCGATACTGGCCGTCACAAAGAACTCGCGGCCTTCCAGTACGAACGGTTTCACCAGGCTGGCGAGGATCTGCTCGGCCACATGGATCGCACGGTTGAGCGCCATTTCGCGGCTGATCCGCGGTTGCAGGAGCAAGGTGAACTCGTCGCCACCCATGCGCGCCACGGTATCGTCTTCGGCCACGCAGCCCAGCAGGCGCGTGGCCATTTCCTTGAGCATGCGGTCGCCGGCGGCGTGGCCCAGGGAGTCGTTGATCGGCTTGAAGCGGTCGAGGTCGAGGAACATCAACACCACCCACGACTTCTGCCGTTCGGCCGACTGCAACGCAGTGTGCAGGCGGTCCTGGAACAGCGTGCGGTTAGGCAGGTGGGTCAGGGCGTCGTAGTAGGCCAGGCGGTGGATGCGCTGCTCGCTGGCCTTGCGCTCGCTGATATCACTGAAGAAGCACACATAGCTGGCCAGGTCGCCTTCGTCGTCGAACACGGCGGTAATGCCGACCCAGGCCGGGTAATGCTCGCCGTTGCGGCGCTTGAGCCACACTTCGCCTTCCCAGGTGCTGTGCTGGTGCAACTGTTTGAGCACGTAGCGCAGGTGGGCTTCCTGCTGTTCGTCGACGGTGAGCATGTTCGGCAACTGGTCGAGTACATCGCTGACCGCATAGCCGCTGACCCGGCTGAACGCCTCGTTGGCTTGCACGATGTAACCGGCGGGGTCGGTGATCAGGATCGCCGAGGTGGAGTGTTCGAAGACCGTGGCCGCCATGCGCAGGTCTTTCTCGGCACGGCGTTGCTGGCTGATATCGCGGCCCACGCCAAGTATGCCTTCGAAGGCGCCGTGTTCGTCCCACACCAGCACCAGGCGTAACTCGATCGGCACTTTGCGACCGTCAGCGCGTAGGCAGTCGAACAGGAACAGTTGGGTTTGAATCTCATCGCGCAGCTTATTCAGTGCTTCGATATCGCCCAAGGCGCGGCTGACCTGTTCCACCAGGCTATAAATGCCGGTCAGTTGCTGCGGGTTGGCGATGATCGACTGCCAGCCGTTCTTGAACACCCAATCCACGTCATAGCCCAGCACGGCGTTGACCGAAGGGCTGATGTAATTGAGGGCCAACTGGCTGTCGGTGGAGCAGATCACGTCGCTGATGCTTTCGGCGAGCATGCGGTAGCGCTGTTCGCTGTCGCGCAGGGATTCGCTGGCTTCGATCTGATCGGTGATGTCCTTGGCCACGCCGATGATGCGGGTGATCTGCGCAGACTTGTCGCGGGCCAGGGCCTGTTCGCGTATGTCAAAACGCCGCCATTGGTTGTTGCGATGGCGAAAGCGCAACTGGCATTGCAATTGGGTGGTGTAGCCGACCTGGCGTTGTTGCTGGCGCAAGTCGTGGTAGTGCTCGGCGTCCTCGGGGTGCAGCAGGATTTCCCAGAAGTATTCGCCCATTTGCTGCAGTTCGGCTTTGTTATAGCCGAGGGTGTGGCCCAAATGGTGGTTGCTGAAAATCATGCGCTGGCTGATCACGTCCTGCACGTACAGGTGATCGGGGACGGTGCGCACCACGTCCGACCAGAAGCTCTCGCGCTCCACCAACGACAACTCGATCAGTTTGCGGCTGGTGATATCACTGATGCTGAGAATCACGGCCTTGGAGTCGTCCTGCTGCTCCGGCAGGCGCATCACCAGCCACAGGTACTGCTCGTTACCGGCCACGTCCTTGAGCTGGATTTCCAGCTCCAACTGGTGCTGTTGGGTCAGCACGGCTTCGAGGATCTGGTAGCCGATGGAGGTGGCGTTGCGCGGGCAGTCATCGATCAGGCGTTCCCAGGCCTCCTCGCAAGAGCCCACGTTGAGCAGGCGCACCGCCACTTGGTTGACCTCGGTGATGCGCAGTTCCTTGAGCAGTTGCTGACGCTCATCGGGGTTGTCCTGCAGCCAGGCGTGCAGTTGCTCGCGAGTCTCCAGTGGGGTCCTTTGGAAGAAGGCGTTCAGGCCTGACAGGTCAAGCACGCACAGGGCCACGCCGGTGCCTTCGAAAATATCCTGGTAGCGTCGCCGCCCTTCATGCACCTGGCGCTGGCGACGGCGCATGTTCAGCAGCACGATTACCGGGATCAGAGAGAAGGCCAGGCCCAGCAGGCATTTGCCGATGAACGCCGGCAGCAGTTGTTCCAGCACGGCGGTGCGGTCGAACAACCCGCGCAGCTGCCAGTCGCTTTTGCTCAGGGGCGTGACCAGTACGCTTTTATTCAGTTCGTCCGGGGTGAGGGCGGACGTCCACTGCGCCGGCATACCACTGTCGCGGCTGATGACGCGGTGGTTGAGGCGATTCTCGATGGCCCACATGGGGCGCAGGCCCTGGCCGTCCTGGCGTGTGAGGTTTGCCAGGTAATTGGGCGACAGGCGCAGCGCCCAGTAAACCCTCGAGCCACCGCTGGGCTGGTGCAGCAATAAATAGATGAGGGTGCCGTCGTTGCTGTTGCTCAGGTAGTAGGACTGGC
Source organism: Pseudomonas sp. QC2 (assembly GCF_002859085.1). Classification (NCBI taxonomy): domain Bacteria; kingdom Pseudomonadati; phylum Pseudomonadota; class Gammaproteobacteria; order Pseudomonadales; family Pseudomonadaceae; genus Pseudomonas; species Pseudomonas sp. QC2. The sequence goes on along the minus strand of NZ_PKKS01000004.1, from coordinate 112,735 downwards.
CGTGGCTGCGCTGCACCAACTCCTCGAGCAAGGCGCTGTCCTGGCTGTCACTGGCGCTGTCACTGATCACCGCGCCGCTGGGGGCGAGCAGGGCGAGGCTGCGCAGCTCCGGCAGCGAGCGCTGCAGGGTGCGCATCAACGCCTGTTGCTGTTCGCTGTCGCGCGGTGGTTCGATCATCGGCAGCAGGTTCAGGGCGATTTTTGCGCTCAGGGCCATGTTCAGGCTGATCTGTTCAGCCAGGTCGGCGCTGTAGTCGATGGTGTATTGCTGCTGGTTTTTCTGGTTTTGCTGCAGCTGGTCCAGCAGTTGCCAGAACAATAAGGCGAGCAGCATGAGGACGAGCGTCGCCAATGCGCCTTTGAGGGTGCCGTGCAGGGGCGCTCCCGGCGCAATATGAGCGGCGCGCAGGGGAGTTGGCGGCGTGACTTTGGACAAGCTGTGATCCTGCGGTTTGGCTGGACTGGCGCGCGACGTGCACTATAAGCCGGACGCCCGGAGGGCGGCTAGCATGCCTTGACTTGTGGCAAAGTGCCAGCCCCGCTTGGCGGGGACTAAAGCGCGCTGCCGGTATGGATCAGGCTGTCTGCCAGCCGGGTCAGGATCGCCAGCGTGAAGAGGCTGATCACCACAGAGGCTGCGCGGTTGATGGTGTGGGGCGTCAACCAGGCGTATCCGCCTTGTTTGATGCGGGCACCGAACAGTACCCAGGTGCAGCCCACCGGTATCACCACCAGCGTGAATTGTGCGACGAACTGCACAAACAGGTTCAAGTCGGCAAACGTCTGCATCGGGACGATGAACGAGACGATCAGCAATCCCTTGGGGTTAATCAGCGTCAGCAAAAAGAAATGCAGTTTGGATACGCGTGCTGCAGGCGCGGAGTGGAGTGTTTCGTCGGGATTGCACCACAGCAGGTAGGAAGTCCTGATCAAATAACAGACCGAAGCGAACTGCACGAGCTTGAGCCCCCATGGCGCGCTGTCGCCCAGATGGCTGAGCAGGTAGCCCCAAAAGGATATTTGCACCAGGTACGCCAGGCATTCCAGCAGGCTCAGTGGCCAGGCGCGCCTGAACCCGGTGAGTAATCCCGAGCGCAATAGCAATGTGTTGGTGGGCCCCGGCATTAACAGCAGCAACGCGAGTGCAGACATGACGCTGAGCATGAAGGTTGTTTCCTGAAACCGCTGAGGGGGGGGATGGTCGGCTAATCTAACAGATAGATTTCGATACGCTCGGTCACTTAGGTTAACCTTGAGGATTCGCAATGCTATGTACCGCGCCATGACGCTACGTAGGCCTGTTCTCACTTTTTCATGAGGTCCACATTTTGGCTCAATACGTCTTCACCATGCATCGGCTGGGTAAAGTTGTCCCTCCGAAGCGGGAAATCCTGAAAAATATTTCGTTGTCCTTTTTCCCAGGCGCCAAGATCGGCGTGCTCGGCCTCAACGGTTCGGGTAAGTCCACGCTGCTGAAAATCATGGCCGGCGTCGACACTGAGTTCGAAGGCGAAGCCCGCCCAATGCCCGACCTGAACATCGGCTACCTGCCACAGGAACCCATCCTGGATCCGACCAAGACCGTACGTGAAGTGGTCGAAGAGGCCGTCAGCGTCATCAAGGACGCCCAGGCGCGCCTGGATGAAGTCTATGCCGCCTACGCCGAACCGGATGCCGACTTCGACAAGCTGGCAGCGGAACAGGCCAAGCTTGAAGCCATCCTGCAGGCCGGCGACGGTCACAACCTGGAGCGTCAGCTGGAAGTCGCCGCCGACGCGCTGCGCCTGCCGGCCTGGGACGCCAAGGTCGAATTCCTGTCGGGGGGTGAAAAACGTCGTGTGGCCCTGTGCCGCCTGCTGCTGTCGGCCCCCGACATGCTGCTGCTCGATGAGCCTACCAACCACTTGGACGCCGATTCCGTCGCCTGGCTGGAACATTTCCTTCACGACTTCCCGGGCACCGTGGTTGCGATCACGCACGACCGGTACTTCCTGGACAACGTTGCCGGTTGGATCCTCGAGCTTGACCGCGGCGCCGGTATCCCTTACGAGGGCAACTACTCCGGTTGGCTGGAAGCCAAGTCCGACCGTCTGGCTGCCGAATCCAAGCAACAATCGGCGCATGAAAAAGCCATGAAGGAAGAACTGGAGTGGGTGCGCAAAGGCGCCAAGGCCCGCCAGTCCAAATCCAAGGCACGCCTGCAACGCTTCGAAGAAATGCAATCGCAGGAATTCCAAAAGCGCAGCGAGACCAACGAGATCTACATCCCGGCCGGCCCGCGCCTGGGTGACAAGGTCATCGAATTCAAGAACGTTTCCAAAGGCTATGGCGACCGCGTGTTGATCGACAATCTGTCGTTCTCCATGCCAAAAGGCGCGATCGTCGGCGTTATTGGTGGTAACGGTGCGGGTAAATCCACCCTGTTCCGCATGCTGATGGGTAAGGAAACGCCGGATTCAGGCACTATCGAAGTCGGCGAAACCGTGCAGCTCGCCTGTGTGGACCAGAGCCGTGAAGACTTGGACGGCAGCAAGACAGTGTTCCAGCAGATTTCCGAAGGTTCCGACCAGATCCGTATCGGCAACTATGAAATCCCGTCGCGTACCTATGTCGGCCGTTTCAACTTCAAGGGCGGCGACCAGCAGAAGTTCGTCAAGGACCTGTCCGGTGGTGAGCGCGGTCGCTTGCACCTGGCCCTGACCCTGAAAGAGGGCGGCAACGTGCTGCTGCTCGACGAACCGTCCAACGACCTCGACGTTGAAACCCTGCGTTCCCTGGAAGAAGCCCTGCTGGACTTCCCGGGCGCCGCCATTGTGATCTCTCACGATCGGTGGTTCCTTGACCGCGTCGCGACCCACATCCTGGCGTACGAAGACGACTCCCAAGCGGTGTTCTTCGAAGGTAACTACACCGAGTACGAAGCGGACCGTAAAAAGCGTTTGGGCGAAGCCGCTGCCCAGCCGCACCGTGTACGCCACAAAAAACTCGCCTGATCTGGGTGAGTGGTGTGAAAGAGCGGAGCCTTCGGGCTCCGCTTTTTTTTCGTCTTTTCTGGAAGACCGAGGTGGATTCATTCGCGAGCAAGCCCGCTCCCACATGTGATCGCATTCCAACGTTGGAACCCTATCAAATGTGGGAGCGGGCTTGCTCGCGAAGGCGGTTTAACTATTGGTGCGTACCCTGAGTTGAAATCCCTTTTTTGGTGCGATAAAGCGCGTTTATTTATATCCAATGCACCATTTAAATTCACAAAGGCGACATTTTGCGCTTTTCAGGTGCGATTCGAGTTGCTAAGGTCCGGCTCAATCTCATTTAAAAACAATCAATCTGCCGAGACTTTTCATGATCGAATCCGTGGAATCTTTCCTTGCCCGCCTCAAGAAACGCGACCCTGACCAGCCAGAATTCCACCAGGCCGTAGAAGAAGTCCTACGTAGTCTGTGGCCTTTTCTTGAAGCCAACCCCCACTACCTGACCTCGGGCATCCTCGAACGCCTCTGCGAGCCGGAACGCGCGATCACCTTTCGGGTGTCTTGGGTGGATGATCACGGCAAGGTCCAGGTCAATCGCGGTTTCCGTATCCAGATGAACAGCGCCATTGGCCCGTACAAAGGCGGCCTGCGCTTCCACCCATCGGTGAACCTGGGCGTGTTGAAGTTCCTCGCCTTCGAGCAAACCTTCAAGAATTCCCTGACCTCACTGCCGATGGGCGGCGGCAAAGGCGGCTCCGACTTCGACCCCAAGGGCAAGAGCGACGCCGAAGTCATGCGCTTTTGCCAGGCGTTCATGAGCGAGCTGTACCGGCATATCGGCGCAGATGTGGACGTACCGGCCGGCGATATCGGTGTGGGCGCGCGCGAGATCGGCTTTTTGTTCGGCCAGTACAAACGCTTGAGCAACCAGTTCACCTCCGTGCTGACCGGCAAGGGCATGACCTACGGCGGCAGCCTGATTCGGCCCGAAGCCACGGGTTTCGGCTGCGTGTACTTCGCCGAAGAAATGCTCAAGCGCAATGGCCAGCAGGTGGAAGGCAAGCGCGTGGCGGTATCCGGCTCCGGCAACGTCGCGCAGTACGCGGCGCGTAAGGTCATGGACCTGGGTGGCAAAGTGATTTCCCTCTCCGACTCCGAAGGCACCCTGTACGCCGAAAGCGGTTTGACCGAGGAGCAATGGTCAGCCCTGCTGGCGTTGAAAAACGTCCAGCGTGGTCGCATCAGCGAATTGGCCGCGCGTTACGGCCTGGAATTCCGCGCCGGTAAAACCCCGTGGGAATTGGCCTGTGATATCGCGCTGCCTTGCGCCACCCAGAACGAACTCGACGCCGAAGCCGCCCGCACCCTGCTGCGCAACGGTTGCCTCTGCGTGGCCGAAGGCGCCAACATGCCGACTACGTTGGAGGCTGTGGATATCTTTATCGACGCGGGCATTCTGTTCGCGCCCGGCAAAGCATCCAACGCCGGCGGCGTGGCCGTGAGTGGCCTGGAAATGTCGCAGAACGCCATGCGCCTGCTATGGACCGCTGGCGAAGTGGACAGCAAGCTGCACAACATCATGCAATCGATCCACCATGCCTGCGTGCACTACGGTGAGGAAAACGGCCGGGTCAACTACGTCAAAGGCGCGAACATCGCGGGCTTTGTGAAAGTCGCTGACGCGATGTTGGCCCAAGGCATCGTCTAAACCTCGGGCTCGATGCGCAGCACTTCGATCAACTGATCGCCGACGGGGCGCTGCCACAGCACCTCGTCGCCCACCTGAGCGCCCAGCAATGCGCGGCCCAGGGGTGAGCCCCAGTTGATCAAACCGGCGTTGGCATCGGCCTGGTCTTCGCCAACCAACTGGATGCGCTGCTGCTCGTCCTGTTCGTTGGCGAAGGTCACCCAACTGCCGATCTGCACCTTGTCGGTGGAGGTGGCCGGTGCCACGACCTGGGCGCTTTGCAGCCGCTGGTTGAAGTAACGCAAATCCCGTTCAAGGTCAGCCTGGCGCTGTTTATCGCCCTTGGCGGATTCGATGCTGTATGCGTGCTGCAACTGCGCAACCTTGGCCTGCAACTGCGCCAGCCCTTGCGCGGTGAGGCGGTTGGGCTGCTCACTGACCTGGCGCTCCACCGGCTGGTCGGCCAGGGCGGCGGCGTTGTCTTCGTTTACAAAAGCTCGGCTCATGACGTTCTCCCTCTATGGAGCTTGGGCCATGGTCGCCGCGCTTTAGTTTCGATGGATGTCTGAAAACGACCTATTGCAAACGATAGGCCCGGGCTGCGTCGCGGTCTTTCTCGTGCTGCCAGGCGCGGTCGCGGTCGTCCCAGTGATTGTCTTTGTAGTCACGCAGCTCTTCATTCTCACGCATGGCTTTGCACTGGCGAAAACCATCTTCCCAGCCTTCGGCGTATTCGCGGTTTTTGAGATAACGCGGCACGTTCTTGCGAAACTCCCCGCTGATGACGCCAGCCGCTTGGCGACCACTGCTGCAGCCATCGTCAAAACCATCGGCAAATGCCGGTGGGTAACCTTTGGCCAGTAAATCCTGATGGGTCGATTGGCAACCCGACAGCCCCACCCACACACACAGCAATACCGCAGACCGCCACATGGCGTACTCCCTGGCCGTTTCACGGCTGATAGGGAGAGTCTAGAAGGGGATTTGTCGAGGAGGTGTGAAAGGCGCGTGAGAAAGGTGTTGTGAGCGTGCCGCACAGTGCTTTCAGCTCAACACCAAACTAAATGTGGGAGGGGGCTTGCTCCCGATGGCGGTATGTCAGTTACTGGATACTTAACTGACACACCGCCATCGGGAGCAAGCCCCCTCCCACATTGGATCTTCGCCGGGTCTTACCGATCAGTAGTGATACCACTTCACTTCAAGCATCACTTCATTCACCGGCGTTGATAAATGGCTGTACTCGCGCTGTGCACTCAGGCGCAGGCCCAGGTTGCGGGACAATTCCCACTGCTGGTTCAGGCTGATGCTGCGCCGCACTTCGCCGTTGGTGAAGAAGTCCCCTTTGGCTTCCAGGCTCAGGTTGCCCAGCGGATTCTTCCACAGCACGCCGGTGTTGAACCCGGCCGCCGGGGAGATGGCTTCGTTGAAGTCGTTGTTGTGTTCCACGCGTACGGTGCCAAGGGCGAAGCCGAGCATGTCGTCGCGCAGTTGCCAGGTGCCGCCGGCGCCGCCGTTGACGTGGGCGACCAGGGTTTCGTCGTCGTGCTTGCCCGGTACTCGCTCCAGGCCGCCGGTGACTTGCCATGACCACGGCTGCAACAGGGCGTTGCGCGGGGTCAGGGAGCGGATGGTGGCCAGGTCCAGTTGCTGCAGTTGCCAGTGGTTGCCTTCGTACTGGCGCAGTTTCATTTGCAGGATTTCGATCTGCGCGCCCAGCGGGAAGCCTTCGGCGTTGTCGTTGAGGTCATGGTAGGCCATGCGCAGGCCGTATTCGCCAAAGGCTTTGTCGCCACGGGTGCCGATGCCGGCTTGCCAGGTGCGCGATTCGTGACCGTTTTCCGGCAGGCCTGGGGGCGTGATCTTCAGGTCAGGCGCGGGGTTCTGGTTGATGGCGCGCAGCAGTTCGAAGCTGCGTTGGGAGCGTTCGGTGTCGCGTTCCAAGCCATTCGCGCGGTAGCGGCCGAGGCGGTAGGCGGCGTCGATGATCAGGGCCTGGCGTTCGCGGGGCAGGGCTTTGAAAGCCGGCTCCTGCAGTTGCTTCTGGTCGTCGCTGACCTTCAATACCCATTGTTGCTCGTCGCTGTCCAACGGCTTGGCGCGTTCCAGCAACTCGCGTTCACGGGAGGGGCGATAGTCGATTTTCTCGACCAGGCCGGCGTCCTTCACGGCTTTTACCGTGTCGGTGGGGATGGCGGTCAGCGGGAATTGTTCGGTCAGGCGCAGGCCGGGGCGGGCCACTTGCAGCAGTTCCAGCAGGCGATAGGAGCAGTTTTCGTCGAAGAAGAAGTAGTCGAACTGGATCTGCTTGAGTTCCCACACGTGCTCGACCATGCGCTCGGTCTCGACCTGGGTGAGGTTGAGGCGATATTCCCACAGGTCGCGGTTTTCGAGGCTGCGGTATTCCGACAACTTCTCCTGATAAGGCACCAGCGCGAACAGGCCGGGATAACCGCCCATCAGGCCTTTCCAGGCGTAGAGGATGCTGTTGTCGGAGCCTTCGATGTAGGCGCCGAAGTTGATCGCGTAGCTGAGCAAGGCGGTGTTGTTGCTTTGCACGTCGGCCTGGTCGATGCGCAGCAGGGTGTGACCGAACATCGACGACGGGCTGTTGAGGTAGGCCGCCGGGAAGATCATCACCGCGCTGTGGGGCGCAACGTCCTTGAACCACTGCTTGAATTCTTTGCAGTCGACAGCGGGCAGGTCGGCCAGGTGCAACTGGTCCTTGAGCCAGCGGGTGCGCGCGGGGTAAACGCATTGGGCGTGTTTTTCACCCAGGCTGGCCGGGGCGTAGAGGGCGTCGACCGTGGCCTTGAGTTCGGCGTCCGGGTGGTGGGCGCCGTCAGCGGCGAGGAAAAACTTTTTGTCGCTGACATAGCTGCGCCAGCCACTGATTTTTCCGGCTTCGTAGTGGCCCAAAGACAACCAGAAAGGGTCGTTGGCCAGTTGCTGCAAACGTTGATCATCGAGGTGCGGGGCCGCATGCAGCGGGGCGCAGGCGAAGAGAGCCAGGCAAGCGAGGCGTTTGAGCATGGGGGCTACTTAAGTCGGAATAAAAAAAAGACCCAAGGGGGACAGGTCGAAAAAATAAAACCCGCGCCTCGAAAGACGCGGGCGGATCGAGCTTAAGCCTGGGTAGCGTATTTCGCCAGACGGGCATCGCTTTTCAGTACAGCAATGGTGTTGTTGTGCACGTCGTCAGCGGTCACGTCAGCCTTGCTGAAGATCTGCTGGAAGTGCTCGTGGGTCACGGCAGCAAAGTGCTCGCGATCTTCAGGCGCAACGCCCAGTACCACAGCGTAGGTGGTCAGCGCTTCGCCGTTACCCTTGGCCATGTCTTCGGACAGCTCGTTCATCATGCCATTCATGGCAATCCACGATTTGCCGCCGTAAGTCAGGGCGCTGTTGGTGCTGCAACCGTTGGTGCCCGAGGTCATGCCGAAGGTGGCGTTACCCGAAGTACCGTTGGTGGTGGAAGCCAGGAAGTGAGCTGGAGTACCGCGCTGGCCTTCGAACAACATGTTGCCCCAACCGCAGTTCGGGCCACCTGGTGCTTCTGCCATTGCATTGAGGGAGACGACGGTGAAGAGAGTACCGAGAAGGATCCGTTTCATAGCTTTGTTCTCTATTGTGTGCAAACCAATGGACAAGGGTTCAGGCACTTCATAGCGCCCTAGGGATCGGTTATTAGTCCAACCCGCGCAGTTTGGAGTTTAGGCACGTTCCAAGGGTTCCGTGTGTTTTTATAAAACAATTCGCGATGTCGCGTTTTTTTTGCAGGACGCATCCCGCGTCTACGGCTTTCCCTCAAGCGCGCCTTGCCAGAGCGCGTAAGCGGGAGCCAGAATGCCGTCATCTGCCCCGCCTGATGTAAGGAAGCCCGATGCCTGATCCTGTTGCTGCCAGCTTGCGTCTAGCGCCCGAAGCGCTGACTCGCCCTTTCTCCGCTGAACAGTTCAGCTTCTCGACCACCAATGATTTGGAGCCCTTTCGCGGTGTGCTTGGCCAGGAACGTGCGGTTGAAGCCTTGCAGTTCGGTGTGGCCATGCCACGCCCTGGTTACAACGTGTTTGTCATGGGCGAGCCGGGTACCGGCCGCTTTTCGTTCGTCAAACGCTACCTGAAGGCCGAAGGCAAGCGCCTGCAGACCCCGGCGGACTGGGTCTATGTGAACAATTTCGATGAGCCTCGCGAACCGCGTGCCCTGGAATTACCGGGCGGCGGCGCAGCGGCGTTCATCAGCGATATCAACGGCCTGGTCGACAACCTGGTGGCCACTTTCCCGGCGGTCTTCGAGCACCCGACGTATCAACAACGCAAAAGCGCCATCGACCGTGCGTTCAACCAGCGCTACGACAAGGCGCTGGACGTGATCGAACGCCTGGCCCTGGAAAAGGACGTGGCGCTGTACCGTGACAGCACCAACATCGCGTTCACGCCGATGCTCGACGGCAAGGCGCTGGACGAGGCCGAGTTCTCGCAGTTGCCGGAAGCCGACCGTGAGCGTTTCCACACGGATATTTCCGAGCTGGAAGAGCGCCTCAACGAAGAACTGGCCAGCCTGCCGCAGTGGAAGCGTGAGTCCAACAACCAACTGCGCCAGTTCAACGAAGAAACCATCACCCTGGCCCTGCAGCCATTGCTCGCACCGCTGTCGGAAAAGTACGCGGAAAATGCGGCTGTCTGCGGTTACCTGCAAGCCATGCAGGTGTACCTGCTCAAGACCGTGGTCGAGCAATTGGTCGACGACGCCAAGACCGACGCCCAGGCGCGCAAGCTGCTTGAAGAACAGTACTGCCCGAGCCTGGTGGTCGGCCATCCGGTCAACGGTGGCGCACCGGTGGTGTTTGAACCGCACCCGACCTACGACAACCTGTTCGGCCGTATCGAGTACAGCACCGACCAGGGCGCGCTCTACACCACTTATCGTCAGTTGCGCCCAGGTGCGCTGCACCGTGCCAACGGCGGTTTCCTGATTCTTGAAGCCGAAAAAATGCTCAGTGAGCCGTTTGTCTGGGACGCCCTCAAGCGCTCCCTGCAGTCGCGCAAGCTGAAGATGGAATCGCCATTGGGCGAGCTGGGCCGCCTGGCCACCGTGACCCTCAACCCGCAGATGATCCCGTTGCAGGTCAAGGTCATCATCATCGGCTCCCGCCAGCTGTACTACGCGTTGCAGGACGCGGACCCAGACTTCCAGGAGATGTTCCGGGTGCTGGTGGACTTCGACGAAGACATCCCGATGGTCGACGAAAGCCTGGAGCAGTTCGCCCAGTTGCTCAAAACCCGCACCTCGGAAGAAGGCATGGCGCCGCTGACCTCGGATGCGGTGGCACGGCTGGCCACTTACAGCGCACGCTTGGCGGAACACCAGGGGCGCTTGTCGGCGCGCATTGGGGACTTGTTCCAGCTGGTCAGCGAGGCGGATTTCATTCGCCACCTGGCGGGTGACGAGATGACCGACGCCGGCCATATCGAGCGCGCACTCAAGGCCAAGGCCACGCGCACTGGGCGAGTCTCGGCGCGGATTCTCGACGACATGCTCGCCGGGGTCATCCTGATCGACACCGCCGGTGCGGCGGTGGGCAAGTGCAACGGGCTGACGGTGCTGGAAGTCGGTGACTCGGCCTTTGGCGTGCCGGCGCGGATTTCCGCCACGGTGTACCCCGGCGGCAGCGGTATTGTCGACATCGAGCGTGAGGTCAACCTCGGCCAGCCGATTCACTCCAAGGGCGTGATGATCCTCACCGGCTATCTGGGCAGCCGTTATGCGCAGGAATTCCCGCTGGCGATCTCCGCGAGCATCGCGCTGGAGCAGTCCTACGGCTACGTGGACGGCGACAGTGCGTCCCTCGGCGAGGCGTGCACCTTGATTTCGGCCTTGTCGAAAACCCCGCTCAAGCAGTGCTTTGCCATCACCGGTTCCATCAATCAGTTTGGTGAAGTGCAGGCGGTGGGCGGGGTCAACGAGAAGATCGAAGGCTTCTTCCGCCTGTGTGAAGCGCGCGGTTTGACCGGGGAGCAGGGCGCGATCATTCCCCAGGCCAACGTCGCCACGCTGATGCTCGATGAGAAGGTGCTGCAGGCCGTGCGTGCCGGGCAGTTCCATATCTATGCGGTGCGCCAGGCGGATGAGGCATTGAGCCTGCTGGTGGGCGAGGATGCCGGTGAGCCGGATGCAGAAGGTCAGTTCCCGGAAGGCACGGTCAATGCGCGCGTGGTAGAGCGTCTGCGGGCAATTGCCGAGATGATCAGCGAAGAGGACTTGAAAGAAGCGGAGAAAGAGTTGGCACAACAGGCGCTGGCGGAAGCCAAGCCGACTTGACCTGTGTAGTGAGCGGGCTTGCCCCGCGCTGGGCTGCAAAGCAGCCCTAATAGGACCGCTGCGCAGTGTCCGACAGGTTGCGTCGTTTGGGTTCGGGGCCGCTGCGCAGCCCAGCGCGGGGCAAGCCCGCTCACTACGGAGGGTGTCTTAGCCAAAAAATTGACTGGGGTCTGTAGAGCTAACGCCCGTTGGTCTCTACAACCTTGGTTTGTCGTGGTTTTCTTCTATTCTGAGCTCAAGGGATATCCACAGGAGTCGCTGGATAGAAACAGCCTCGCCCCAGGCGCAGGTTGAACACCGATCTACCGAGGGCCGCCGCCATGTCGCGCAACCTCTGCCTCACCCGCCAGTGCTTTGGCCTGGTCACCCGTATTGAATGTTCCATTCGCCCTCTTGCGGGGGATAACGGGATGTGGACCTTGTTGTTTGCCGCCGGAATGACCGGTGAACAGCCGTCCACCATCAAGTCCCAAGGCCCGTTTCCAGGGCCTTTCGTCGCGGAAAATATTCTCGAATCCATCGTGGACAGCCTGACCCTGCACGGCTATGAGCTGGCGGGCGATCCGCAGATCTGGTGCCTGCACATGCAGGCCCATCTGCGCCAACTCAACGGTGGGCATGACCAACTGGCCCTGTAGGCGCCGGTTACTTGCTCTCGGGCTTGTCCAGTTTGACTTCGAAGCCGTATTGCACGGTGCTCAGGTCGGTGCGCTGGTAACTTTCCAGGGTCGTCGGCTGGCCGTAGAAGTAATGCACGTCAAACATCGCCGTACCGTACTCCTCGGCGCGGTGGCTCACACCGAGGATTTCCTTGAGGTAGTTGCCGCTGGCGTCCTTGGCGTAGAAGCGCCAGCTGTCGGCGGGGAATTCCTTTTGGTCGACGACCAGCGCGTTGTCCTTGAGCGACAGTCCTTTAGGCAGCTTGGCCACGTCTATCTCGGCTTTCTCGATGGTCGCCAGGAACAGCGGAATCGAGCCCACCACATACGCCGGGTTTTCCGGAAACAGGTTGAGATCGTAGGTGAGGGTGCCGCGCGCCGGGTTCAGTTCGAAGGCCTCGGTCGGTAATTCGATCGGCTCGCCGCGTTCGCCTTTTTCGTCGGCAGTGAAGAAGGTCACCGGTGATTCGCTGCTGTTGCGCTCGCTGCCCACCATGTCGTCGTTGAAGGTGAAAGGGTGGTCAAACACGATGTGCGCCGCACTGGCGTCTTCGACCGACTGGCTGATGGTGACGCTGTTTTTCAACTGCTCTTCGGTCATGCTCGCGTCTTTGAGCCAACTGGCGGCACCGTCGTCATACACGGTGACCGGCATCGGCAAGGCCTGTACGGTTTGTTGCAGGCTGTTCTTGCCGAAACGCAGCACCGGCAGGTCGAGGTCCTTGCGGGTGCGGGTAGCGGTGGAGAAATCCAGTACGTTGACCTGCAGGTTGTCGATCACACCATTGAAATACACCTTGGCGTAATGGCTGCTCTGCTTGTGTTCGAAGGCTTTTTGTTCATCGGTAAGCTGTTTTTCGAATGCCTCCGACCAGGCCTTCTGCTTTTGCATCTCGGCCAGTTGTTTCTCGTAGAACGCCACCTGCGCGCTGCTTTCATTGATCGAGCCGGAGCGCGTGAGGAATTGCCCGGTGCTGTCCCGTGCCTGTACCAGCAGCGGGTTGGGCGATTCATCGCCGACTTCCGGCGCCAACGCTTGGCTGTTGGTCAGCTCGATCTCGGCGTAGTTTTTCTCCAGGAGCAGCAGCTTGAGGGTGATATTGCCTTCGGTACGCGTGTGGCCCACGTCCTTTTTCGACAGGTCAAACGTCAACACCTTGCCCGGCGCGATCACTTCGACCGTGCCCTTTAGGTTGATGGGTTGGGGCTGGCTCTTGTTTTCCGTCTCGATGCCGTCGATGAACGGGTAGGTCACCGTCAGGTCATCCGGGTTGGTCAAGTTGGAGCTGCTGGGGCTCAGTTGGATGCCGGGATCGGTTTCCGACCATTCCGGCTGGAAGGGGATGACCTTGTTGTTGCTCAAGGTGACCGACTGCCATTCCAGGCCATGGGGGAAGGGGAACTGGTCAGACGTATTGAACGTGAACGGGAAGACCGGTTGCAAGTCCGTCAAATAGTCGGAATGGGAGGTCTTGCGCAGCACGAACAGGCCATTGATGTAGGTGTCCACCAGCGCCTGGGGCGTGGGGTAGTGCTTGAGCAGTGCCAAGCTGTCTTCGCCGTATTCGGCTTCGATGGGCTTGGTGGCGAGCTTGGCCTGAGCCCGTTCCAGTAACAGCAACGAACCGCCCAGATCGGCGATGGCGTCGCGCAGCTTGGGGTCCTGGATGCTGTCGAGGGACTGTTCGAACTTGGCGGTTTTCTCTTCGAGGGTCGCCTGCTTCTGCTCGTCGCTGGGGGAGCAGCCGCCGGCCAGCAGCAATGCCGCGCACAGGCCGATACTGGCCAAAGGGGATCGCACATCCATCATCTGAGTTTTTCCTGTCCGACGTCATCGAGCCGATTTATTGGGCTCGACACTAGCAGAAAAATTCCCTTACAGATGCCGCCCACGTCAGTTTTCTCGTGGTGACAGGTGTCTTGTGGCGGCTGGTATACTCGCCGCCATTTCTAGCCAAGCTGTGTGAGATCCAATGGAACGCTTTATCGAAAATGCTATGTACGCCTCGCGCTGGCTACTGGCGCCGATCTATTTCGGCTTGTCCCTGGGGTTGTTGGCGCTGGCGCTGAAATTCTTCCAGGAAGTGATTCACCTGCTGCCGAGCGTGTTCTCGATGGCCGAGTCCGAGTTGATCCTGGTGCTGCTGTCGTTGATCGACATGGCCCTGGTCGGTGGCTTGCTGGTGATGGTGATGATCTCCGGCTACGAGAACTTCGTCTCGCAGCTGGATATCGATGACAACAAAGAGAAACTCAACTGGCTGGGCACCATGGACTCTTCGTCGCTGAAGATGAAAGTGGCGGCGTCCATCGTGGCGATTTCGTCCATCCACTTGCTGCGCATCTTCATGGACGCCAAGAACGTCGATCCGCAGCACTTGATGTGGTACGTGATCATTCACATGACCTTCGTGGTCTCGGCGTTTGCCATGGGGTACCTGGACAAAGTCACCAAGCACTGATGCCCTGCGCTGGCCTTACTCCTCCACGAAGTAGTAAGGCTGGCGATTGATCGACATCTGCTTGATCACCTTGACCGGGGTGTTCAGGTCATCGGTATGGTCCAGCAATGCAACGTTGCCGGGCTTGGCACTGAGGTAGTTGTGCAACTGCGCCTCGGTTTGCAGGATCGGCAAATAGGCCAGCAGGTAAAACACGCTGGCCCCGGCGATGCGCTCGTTAGGCCGGAACAACACCACCTCCCTGCCTTCGTCTTTCAATGCCTGCACCTGGCTGATCACCGGTATAAACGAGTGGTGCGCGTCGGCTTTGGGCGCGAACCAGAAGGCCGCAATCAGGTAGCAACCGACGGCCAGGGTGAACACGCTGCCCACCAGGGTTCTGTGATGGGTGTGCAGTGCGGGTTTGTGAGTTTTCAGCCAGTCCAGCAATACCCGTGCGTATTCCGCAGCCAGTACGGCGGCGGCCGGAGTGAGTGCCATCAGGTACACGGTGCGTTTGCTCGATGCCAGGGTCAGCAGGGTGAACTGCGCCACCAGCCAGACACTGAAGAACAGGTGGTAGCGGTTGCGCATCAGGCTTTTACGGAAATGCCACAGGCCCAGGTAGACCAGGATGTTCCAGGGCAGGAACGCTTCGGGCAACTTGGCGATGTAGTAGTAGAACGGCTCGTAGTGTCCGGCCTCGACAAACGAGCCGCTGAACCGGCCGACGCTGTTGGTCAACACCACTTCGGCCACGGCCTGCAGCCCGCCGCGTTGGAACAGGAAACCCAACCAAATCACCAGCGGCACCAACGCCAATAAGGTAAACAGCGCAGGCTTGAGCCAATCGCCAATGCGCAGGCGCTTGTCCATCAGGCTGGTGATGGCCAGGTACACAAAAATCACAATGCCCGGCATCGCCAGGCCCAGCACGCCTTTGCTGAGCGTGGCGATCACCATCCCTGCAGTAAACAGTGCCCATGCGCCCGCGCTGGAGCCTTCACGATCGGGCCGCACGGCCTGGTAGAACGCCAGCAACGCGGTGGTCACGCCGAGGGTAAGCAGCGAGTCTTCACCCACGCCGCGCACATTGCCCCAGTAGCTGGCCATGGTCGCCAGGATCAAGGCCGCACTGAACGCCAGCGTCTGCGGTCGCCCGAACCTGCGCAGCATGCCATACAGCAGCATCACGCTGAACAACCCGGCAAACGCCGACGCCAGGCGCACGGCCCAGGTGGTGCCGCCGAACAGGCGAATCGCCCCGGCATCGATCCACAGGCTCAGGGGCGGTTTTTCCAGGAAGGGCTCACGGAATAACTGAGGAACAACCCAGTTATTGTCCAGGTGCATGGCCATGGCGATGCCGGCCACGCGGGCTTCGGTGGAGCCTTGCAGCTCATGGTTACCGAGGGCAAAGAAGAACAACAGACCTGCAAGCAGGAGTAATAAAGGAGCGGGGCGCGTCATGGGTTGTGGCTACCGAGGCGGGGGACCGCTCGGGGGAGTGGTCATTGCAATGGGCTAGTATCCGTCGGCGTTTCTGAATATTTCGTGAACGAATGTGGGTTTTTTGTAAGGTCGGTCACGGCGCCATCAAGCTGGGCAGTGCGGCTTTACCTTCCGGCGTCAGCACTGGCTCCAGTTGCTCCCAGGTGAAGCTCAGCTCGTTGTCACAACCATCGCCCTGGGCGGGCGTCGACAGTTGCAGCCCTTGGGTGTTGAAGCTCAAGTCGAACGTGGAATAACTGGTCACGGCCGGGCACCCCTCGTCCGTGGTGGTCTGCCTGGTCAGCCAGGTGCTGAAAGCGGGCGGCAGTTTGACCTGACCCGAGTAGGGCGTGTCCCATTGCTCATGGCCGCCCAACCACGTCCAGGGGTCGACCTTTTCACCGGTTTGCAGGTTCCAACTGTGCAGGCCCCAACTGATGCCCCCGCGCCCGTAGCCCGCCGACCAGCGATAGAAACGCACGGTGATCCAGTGCGATGACCAGTAGAACGGCTCCACCGCGATCTCACTGGTGGTGGTGCCGCCGCTCTGGTCCAGTGAGTTGCGCCGCTCCCTGTAGAAGTCGGCCTGGCCGTATGGATTGATAGCCATACGTGCGAGATCCCGGTTGATCTTATCGATGGCTTCCCCGTCGCCCTCGAGTTTCAGGATGACCTGCCCGCCTTGGGTCTTCACCTGATAAGCGTGTTCGGCGAAGGTCTTCTTCTCGACCTTCACCGCTGGCGGCGTCGCCTCCAGCGGGTTGTTGTAGGTGTCGCTGGCGCAACTGTCCGTGTCTGCACGCTTGAGCATCAGTACCAGGCTTTTGCCGCCCAAGGCTTTGCTCCAGGTGCCGGTCAACGTATCGCTTTGCGGGTCGTCCAACTGCCAGAAACCGGTTTGGCCTTCTTCCACCCAGGGCTCGCTGGCGTTGGCTTGGGTCAGTTGAATGGGCGTAAGAATCCGTTGGTAGTAATAACTGCCATTGGCGCCGTGGGCACCGTTGAAACAGACGGTGATCGCGGATTTACCCAAGGTGCCCGTCCAGACACCGGCCAGGTCGGCGGCGGTTGCGAGCAGAGGGGCGCAGGCGAGGGCGAGAGCGGCGAGTGGCTTGAACACGGGTATCGGACTTCCGGTTGTCTGATAGAGGAGAGCAGGGTAATCGCAAGTGTGGGGGGATTCCAGGCGGACAGCAAAAAGCCGAGTCGCTGAATGCGCCTCGGCTTTTTCGTTACTGGAATGTTTGCGTGTCTTGGGTGAGGACCAGCACTCGCTCGACCAACAGCTCGCCCAGCACGACCAGTTGCTGGGTGGCCAGCAGCTTGTGACGGTGGGCGCCCTCGAGTTCGAAGGCCAGGTCGGTGGTCATGGCGTTGAGTGAGGCGAGGGTTTCGCTGGCTTGTATCAGCAGGGTTTCGGAGGTGACGTCCGGAGCGATGGTGAAGAGGGTTGCGGAGGGGGGATTGGGGGTGATCTTTTTCATGATGAAGCTCCCACACTGTTTAAGGAGCTACCGCCCCCTGCTGTCAAACAGGAATGGGTGGCAGCTGTACGCGGGTTGACAGACCGGAAGTGTAGGAACCCGGCGCACCCGAAGATGCCCCACGCACAGCCGCCATGAACAAAACGGAACGCGTCAAGCATGCCGTCTTATCAAGGGGTGTGAAAGGTTACACTTTTCGGCCTGTCAAAGCCGGTCGCTGATGAGGAGCGACGGGAGGAAGTTAGCGTTGTGGCGTGGGTTGCGCCAGTTCATCAAGGGCGCGATAGCTTGAAGGAAAATTCTGAAGGTCCGTCCTGTCGGGCTTTCCAAACCTCAGAAACAACAAAACCCGCGCAAGGCGGGTTTTGTCGATGCTTCGAATTGGGCCGGGGTAATCTGAACAGGTTTCTCAATATGCTGAATTATAAAGAAATTTACGTTTAGATTTTTTTCTTGGAATACTATTTGGAATACCTATTCAAGAAGTTTGGCAGAATGCCTGGCCCCTCAGGGATTATGAAATCGACGGATTTCCGATTTCGGCTAGGTACTCCCCTGCATCCGCTTCTGCTGTGATTAAGAGCTCTAATACTTGTGCTCGTTTCAGATTGTGCTTTTCGGTTAGCTCATCCAACTGCAGGATGACTTTTCTCGACAGCATGACGTTGCACTGCTTCTTATCCCCTGCACGCTCATTGAACTGCTTACGATTCCATCGATTCTTGATTTTCTGAACGATGGCTTTCCGTTCGTTGTGACCATGAGCAGCTTTGTCGAAGTATATGAGCAGCTCGTTATGGTTGCCGATCGCTTGACGTCCCCTAAATATAGATTTGTCGTTCTTTTCTAGCCATTCCCATGCACACCTGCATCGTTTGGTGCCTTCTTTTTTGTCCTCAAACCACTCGAAATCACGGTCTTGCGCCCTGTGTTCTAACCAATCGAGGCGTAGGTGATCGATTTCGTCCACTTTTTTGGCGATATCGATATCCCATAGGTCAAGCATGCCGATGAGAAGATTTTTTCCGGTGAGGTGAACCAGGCCCCGAGGCAATCCGTGAGGAGGCCGTAAATCGGTGATGGCTTCAATGCGAGGAAGGAGCCATAGAAATTGTCGCTCATGCCCCTCAATCCATTTCAGATATTCGTTTGGAACCAAGAACCGATCTTTCTCCGAGTTAATCCTTTCTAGAAGGCTGGTTTTTCTTCTTAGAAAATGGGAGAGGGTTTCTCTCATCGCACTGCCGTTGCAAGTGGCGGTATCGAAGTCGGCTTCTTTGTATTGATACAGCCAGAGCCACAGCCAGATGTCGCTGCGATGATCGTGACGACGGTCTTGGAGCAGCCTGCTCAACTCGTCGACCTCCTCGTCTTCAGCGCGAACAGCCATCGGTTATCTCCTTTAAGTTAAGAAATTCGTAAATTTATCGCCATCACGGCTCGATGATCAATTTTATTCTAATCCGGTTTTATGAAGATTCTATAGATATTCTAACTAAATACTATGTTAATTCTATTGTGATTCTAGGAATTATTTTTTATAAAATTGATAGGTTTTATTGGCTATTTACAGCGTTTTATTGAATTCAATACCCTATGGTGAAGCCGTTTTTCTAGGTTTCTTCAGATTATTAAGGGTTTAGGCTTTTTTTGGCCCTGGGTTGTGAGCGTTCATGCCGTATCAGGACGACCAGCCCAGGTTAATCATCGTGGCAGGGACCATTTCGTTTTTTTGCGCCTGCTTGATTGGTGAGGGTGGGTACCTACGCTCTGTAAAATTCAAGGTTTATCACTTCAGATGGTCAAGGATGGAGTGCGGAGTGACGGTCACCTGTTGGTTTATTCGCGCGAACCATGTGTGAGTGACCAAGCTTCAAGCAGCACTGATGAGCCACCGTCAAGGCGCGTTTTTTATTACTGCTCTTGCCAATCCTCTGAGCGAACAAGAGGATCCCGTTCATGAGAATCATCCGCCTGAAAGACGTCATCAATTCGACCGGCCTGGCCCGGTCTACCATCTATAAATACATCGACGAAGGTACTTTCCCCAAATCAGTCTCGCTGGGGGAGCGTTGCGTTGGTTGGGTCGAAGGAGAAGTGCACGAATGGATCTTGGCCAGGATCGAGGAACGCGACCTAGCCGAATGAACTGTCGCGTTAGCGGAGTGGGAGAACCCACATAAAGGCCATGATCGGAGTGGATCCGATCATGGCCTTTATGCCGGTACGGTGCTGACGTCTTGATAGGGAATCGGCGGCTTTGCTTTCTAGCGCTGTCAGCGCTGACTCATTTCGGTAGCAGCGCGATTTCTTAATTCGATAATTTTTTGCCAGAGTAAAAAATTATAAAAAATAGGAAGCTCAGCTGGTAGGGCCAACGATTTACCTCCGTGGTTCTTGGAGCCGTCTTTCTCGGTGCGGGTAATATGCTTTAAGCAACCATGCTGATGCTCACCTCCACGGGTTAACCAACCATGGTGGCGTAAGGGCATTGCCAAAGGTAACGGTTAAAAACTACTCAAGGTGCGGAGGTTATGAATCTCAACCAAAGAGTAGTAGCCATGCTTCGCCATCCCGGTAACAAAAACCTTCATCAGTTTCACGCTGACACCTTCGAGGGACTACCAGTAATGGTCGAGAAGGGTCCCTTTATCCGTGAATATCTGATTGATTTGAAGCGCACTATCGACCTTGCGATAGAGCAATATCCTAGGGTGCTAGCGTTCAGGGTTGACCTGCGTCTTCCTTCTAGCACCGAGTTGGACGACCACGTCTTCACCAATGTATTGATCAGCAGGTTCATCGCTTCATTTAAAGCAAAAATTCAGTACAACCGCGAAAAGGCTAGAGAGCACAGCAGGCGCGCGCATCCGTCTAAGGTTCGATATGTCTGGACAAGGGAGCAGGGGCAGCGCGGTCTACCTCATTACCACCTTCTGATTTTGCTCAATCGCGACGCTTTTTACTCGGTTGGTCGTATCCATTCTGAGAAGACAAATATTTTCCGCCGTATGAACGAGGCCTGGGCGAGCGCGTTGCGGTTACCGGTCGATCAAGTTGATGGGTTAGTCGAGGTGCCAGTGAATGCAACCTATCGAATGGATCGAAATGCTCCTTCAGATGAGAGTGTGCTTCCTGCTCTTTTCCGCCGCTCCAGCTATCTCTGTAAGTCAGTTACAAAGGTGTTCGGATGCGGTCAGCATGGATTTGGTTGTAGCAATGGATGAGTACCACGGAGTTTTTCAGTCGTGGTGCCGTATCCATTCGACTGGCGATCCAAGGGGTACTGCTGTAGATCGTTGATCGTCTTATGCCATGCAAGATGTGATAATTGGTGACGATAAAACACTGAATCATCGCGCCAAGGCAACGGTTGCTTTGGTTGCTGCCCTGAACACGGAATCCCATGGCCATCAAGAAAACTGCTCTCTATTCATCCCTTTGGGCCAGTTGCGACGAATTACGCGGCGGTATGGATGCTTCCCAGTACAAGGATTACGTCCTGACCCTGCTGTTCATGAAATACGTGTCCGACAAATTCAAAGGTGACCCTTATGGCATGATCTTGGTGCCGGAGGGGGCTAGCTTTGATGACATGGTGGAGCTAAAGGGCAGCAAGAATATCGGCGAAGACATCAACACCATCATTGGTCGACTTGCCGAGGAGAACGACCTCAAGGGAGTGATCGATGTCGCCGACTTCAACGATGAAGACAAACTCGGCAAAGATAAGGAAATGATCGATAGGCTTTCTAAGCTAGTCGGCATTTTCGAAGGGCTCGACATGTCCAGCAATCGCGCCGACGGTGACGATCTGCTGGGTGACGCATACGAATATCTGATGCGACACTTCGCGACCGAATCGGGCAAGAGCAAGGGCCAGTTCTACACTCCTTCGGAGGTTTCTCAGATTGTTGCCAAAGTGATCGGTATTAGTCATGACACGCCGCAAGACGCCAGCGTCTATGACCCGGCTTGTGGGTCGGGCTCGCTACTGCTTAAAGCTAGTGATGAAGCGCCTCGTGGTCTGTCGATTTTCGGTCAGGAGATGGATAACGCCACCGCGGCCTTGGCGCGCATGAACATGATTTTGCACAACAATGCTACCGGCAAAATCTGGAAAGGTAATACCCTGTCAGATCCGCACTGGAAGGACCCAATAGGCCAGCTCAAACTATTTGATTTTGCGGTGGCTAACCCGCCTTTCTCCAACAAAAACTGGACAAACGGCATAAACCCTACAGAGGATCTGTTTGGTCGCTTCAACTGGGGTATACCTCCTGAGAAAAACGGCGACTACGCCTTCCTGTTACATATCCTCAAATCTTTGAAAAGTACCGGCAAGGGGGCGGTGATTTTACCCCACGGCGTGCTATTCCGTGGCAATGCTGAGGCACGAATTCGTGAGAACCTAGTCAAGCAAGGTTACATCACGGGCATCATCGGCCTGCCGCCCAACCTTTTCTACGGTACAGGAATCCCCGCGTGCATCATCGTGATGGACAAGGAGCAGGCTAAGCAATCCACTGGGATCTTTATGATTGATGCCAGCAAGGGCTTTAAGAAGGACGGCAACAAGAACCGTCTGCGCGATCAGGACATTCACAAAGTTGTCGATGTGTTCACCAAGCAGCTGCAAGTTTCGCGTTACAGCCGCATGGTGCCGCTCGCCGAGATTGCCGGTCAGGACTACAACCTGAACATCCCCCGTTATATCGACGCTAGCGAGCCGGAAGACCTACATGATCTCTCTGCCCACCTATATGGTGGTATTCCCAGTGCTGATGTCGATGCTCTGGAGCATTACTGGCAGGTGTTCCCCAGCCTCCGTGAGGCTCTGTTCAAACCCGGGCGTCCTGGTTATTGCGATGCTTTGGTGGACGCCAATCAGGTCAAGAGCACCATTCTTGCCCATCCTGAGTTCTCCACTTTTGCCAAGCGTAGCCTTGCGCCCTTCCAGAGTTGGAGGGTCAGCAGCAATCTACGTAGTATCCGACTTGGAGATAAACCCAAGACCGTAATCCATCGCATCTCTGAGGACTTGCTGGAGCGTTACAGTGCAATCCCGCTTTTGAGCAAATACGACATTTACCAAATTCTCATGGACTACTGGGCCGAGACGATGCAGGACGATGTCTACGTGCTGGTGCAGGACGATTGGTCTGCCGGCAAGATTTTGCGTGAGTTAGTAGTCAAGAAGGGCGAAAAACTTAAGGAAGCGCCGGATCTAATCATCGGCAAGAGTAAGTACAAGGCTGAGCTGATACCACCTGCTCTGATCAGCATGCGCTTCTTCCCGCAAAAGGTGGCGCGTATCCGCCAACTGCAAGCTGATTACGACAGCGCGAGCCAGGAACTGGAAAGCTTCGTTGAAGAACACTGCGGTGATGAGGGGGTGCTCAATGAGGCGCTCAACGATAAGGACCGGATCACTAAATCAAGCGTGAGCGCACGGCAGAGGTTGGCCACAGACCCGGATGAAGTTGCAGTGCTCAAGCAAGTGAAGAAGCTATTCGATGCTGAGGCTGACGCAAAGAGTGCCCTTAAAGTCGAGACAGATGCTCTGGATAAGTGCGTGTTTCGCCAATATTCAGCGCTCATTCCGTGCGATATCCAAGCCTTGTTGATCGAGGATAAATGGCTAGCCAGCCTGCAGGCTGGTATCGAGGCCGAGATCGAGCGGGTTACCCAGCAACTGGCCAATCGTGTGCGTGAGTTAGAGCAGCGTTATGCGAGTGCCTTGCCGGAGCTGACTGCCGATGTCGAAAGTCTGAGTAAGCGGGTTGTTGGGCATCTTCGTGCAATGGGATTGGAGGTATGAGCAAACGGGATGAAGATGTAAAAGCTAGTCCCCAGTACTCTGTGGATAAACAATCAAACGAAGAGTTGCAGTGTTTGAGTGGTTGGCAATACGTTCAGTTAGGCAAGTTCGTTGACTTGATTTCAGGTCATCACGTGATGGCCTGCTATTGCAATAATCAGGGTGTTGGCACGCCATACTTGACGGGGCCTGCTGATTTCCCGGATGGCGTAATACAGTTGACTAAGTATACGACTCGACCGAGTGCTATTTGTGATGAGGGCGATATTCTTGTTACGGTAAAAGGATCGGGTGTTGGTTCTTTAGCGCTGGCGGATAAGAAATATTGCATAAGTCGGCAGCTTATGGCTGTTCGTGTGCGTAGCTGGGACGCTCGGTTTGTTTATCAATTAATATCAAGCAAGCGAGATTTTTTCAGTGGTGCAGCTACAGGTTTGATACCTGGACTGTCTAGGGGGGATATTTTAGAAAAAATTATTCATGTTCCTGTCGATCCTGAAGAACAAGTTGCCATTGCTAATGCTCTGTCCGATGTTGATTCCCTGATCAGTAGCTTAGAAAGCCTGATCACCAAAAAACAGGCCATCAAAACTGCCACCGTGCAGCAACTGCTTACCGGTCGCACACGGTTGCCGCAATTCGCTAACTACTCCAACGGTCGACCCAAAGAGATGAGACAAACGGAGTTGGGGAGAATCCCAGAAGATTGGGTAATTAAATCATTTAAGGATTGTGTGTCTTCTACACAGCTTGGTGGGAATTATGCTAACAATGAGTCGGAAAACCAAAAACCATTAATAAAAATGGGTAATTTGGGAAGGGGGAGAATTGTTCTTGATAAGTTGGAGTATGTTGTTGGGGCGGTTGCTGAAAGGGATCGTTTGCGCTCTGGAGATGTGATTTTTAATACTAGAAATACTTTGGAGTTGGTTGGGAAGGTTGCTATTTGGAGAGGTGAGTTGCCGCGGGCGTATTTTAATTCTAACTTGATGCGGATTTGCTTTGATTCGTCCGTGGTTTCAAGTGGTGAATTTATGAATGCGTTGTTAAATACGGAATTTTTTATTAGTGCTTTGGCGAGTATTGCCACGGGCACAACAAGTGTCGCAGCTATTTATACGCGTGATTTAATGGGGCTGATGCTCGCGCTACCGTTGCCTGATGAGCAGGTAGCAATCGCGAATGTACTTTCGGATATTGAGGCAGAAATCCAATCTCTTGAACTTCGTCTCATTAAAACCCGCGACATTAAACAAGGAATGATGTATGAATTGCTGACCGGCAGGAATAGGTTGGCATGAGGAAGGCAGTTATCCCGTCTGTGTTAAGGCGTAGAGATTCGATCAGTTGCTGATTGCTGATTGCTGATTGCTGACGCTGGGCAGCTACCAGCGTGGCTTTGACTAGAAATGGGCAAAGATGACCCGGTAGGCAGAAGACTTGAGCGATTTCTGCGGGCTACTGGATCATCATGTCGAGCTATGGAGCTAGTAAATTTTTTTGCGTGCGATTTTGCTGATCACCCTACTGGGCGGGCTGTGAGATCATCTACCAACATTGGCCAGCAGGCTTTTACCCCAGAGACTTTATACTGCCGCGTTGGCCTAATTTTCTGGGCGTTTTAGAGTGACCTTTGAACGTGATGGCTAGTTGTAGCTGACTTAGGCAGCAGCTCTTCATCTACTAAAGTGTAGGAATCGGATTTTGTAAGGAAATCTTGCATGAGTAATGTAGGCCAGCGTGAACGCGTCACTCAGCAACGTGTCGCCCGTTTTTTCCAGGACCAACTCGGCTGGCACCATCTTGGAGACTGGCATACGCGTGAAGGTAACCGCAATATTGAGTCAGGTCTGCTGAGTCGATGGTTACAGGAGCGCGGCATTAGCGACGCATTGATTATACGTGTTTTGCGTCAGCTGGATGTGGCCGCTGCGTTGGGTGAAGGCAAGAATCTGTATGACGCTAACAAGGCGGTTTATCAGCTATTGCGCTATGGCGTGAAAGATAAAGAAGGAGCTGGTGAGCAGAACAAAACTGTTTGGTTGATTGACTGGCAAAATCCCGAGGCTAATTACTTCGCTATCGCTGAAGAAGTATCGATCAAGGGCGAGAATAAGAAGCGCCCGGACATTGTGCTTTATGTGAATGGCATTGCTCTAGGTGTGATTGAGCTGAAGCGCTCCTCAGTCTCAGTCTCCGAAGGTATCAGGCAGAACCTGGACAATCAGAAGAAAGACTTCATACGCAATTTCTTCAGCACCCAGCAGCTGGTTATGGCTGGAAACGACACTCAAGGGCTGCGCTACGGCTCTATCGAAACGCCAGAAAAATACTACCTGGAATGGAAAGAGTCACCCACGACAGAGTCTTCCGGTTACTTGCTCGATGACCACCTAGCTTGCATGTGCAGTAAACAGCGCTTTCTACAGATTATCCATGATTTCATTGTGTTTGATGCCGGTACCAAGAAGACCTGCCGGCATAACCAATTTTTCGGTATCGAGGCGAGCAAGCCATTTTTAACTCGACGTGAGGGCGGGATCATTTGGCACACTCAGGGCTCCGGCAAGAGCTTGACCATGGTCTGGCTGGCCAAGTGGATTCGGGAAAATATTCAGAATTCACGCGTGCTGATTATCACCGATCGTACTGAGTTGGATGAGCAAATTGAGAAGGTTTTCTATGGTGTTGACGAGGAAATACTGCGTAGCAAAAGCGGTGCTGATCTGCTCGATACGCTGAATACGCCCGTACCTTGGCTGGTGTGTTCGTTGGTGCACAAGTTTGGTCGCCAGGACGAGTCCGAGAG
This sequence comes from Pseudomonas sp. QC2, assembly GCF_002859085.1. Taxonomy (NCBI): domain Bacteria; kingdom Pseudomonadati; phylum Pseudomonadota; class Gammaproteobacteria; order Pseudomonadales; family Pseudomonadaceae; genus Pseudomonas; species Pseudomonas sp. QC2. The sequence goes on along the minus strand of NZ_PKKS01000004.1, from coordinate 87,049 downwards.
AGAAGACTCGGCCAACGCTTTTATTGAGGAGCTGCGTAACAGCTTGCCTAAAGACTTTCGTGTCAAAGGCGATCTTTATGTGTTCGTTGACGAATGCCATCGTACTCAGTCCGGAAAGCTGCACGAGGCGATGAAGGAAATTTTGCCGGAAGCCATGTTTATCGGTTTCACTGGCACACCGTTGATGAAGAAGGACAAGAAAAAGTCGATCGAGATTTTTGGCCCCTTCATTCATACCTACAAATTCGACGAAGCGGTGGCCGATGGAGTGGTGCTTGATTTGCGCTATGAGGCGCGGGATATCGACCAGCGTGTGACTTCACAGAAGAAGGTGGATGAGTGGTTTGAGGCCAAGACACGAGGCCTGTCGAACCTTGGCAAAACACAGCTCAAGCAGAAATGGGGCTCGATGCAGAAACTGTTGTCAAGCAAGTCGAGGCTGGAGCAGATCGTCAACGACATCATGCTTGATATGGATACACGGCCGCGCCTTATGGATGGCCGGGGTAACGCCATTTTGGTGTGTGCCAGCGTTTATCAGGCGTGCAAGGTCTATGAGTTGTTCAGTGAGACAGACCTTGCTGGAAAGTGCGCCATTGTCACAAGCTACAAGCCGATAGCCTCCGAGATCAAGGGGGAAGAGACTGGCGAAGGGTTGACAGAAAAACTGGCCAAATACGAGATCTACCGGCGCATGTTGGCGAACTACTTTGACCAACCCGCCGAGCAAGCAGCCAAACGCGTTGAAGAGTTCGAAAAGCAAGTCAAACAGCGCTTCATTAATGAACCAGGACAAATGCGCCTGCTGATCGTGGTCGACAAGTTGCTTACGGGTTTTGATGCGCCGCCGGCCACCTACTTGTACATTGATAAGCAGATGACCGATCACAGCCTGTTCCAGGCAATTTGCCGGGTCAATCGCCTGGATGGTGATGACAAGGAGTACGGTTACATCATCGACTACAAGGATCTGTTTCGCTCCCTGGATAAGGCCATTACTGACTACACCGCCGGCGCTTTTGACCAGTATGACAAGGAGGATGTCGCCGGGCTGTTGAAAGATCGCTTGGTTCAGGGGCGGGAGGATCTGGATAACGCCCTAGAGGCCGTACGCGCACTCTGTGAGCCGGTAATGGCGCCGCGCAACATACAGGATTACAGACACTATTTTTGCGGTGTTTCTGGAGAGAACAAAGACGACCTGCCTGAGAAGGAGGCCTTGCGACTGGCGCTTTATCAGTTCGTGGCAAAGCTATTACGTGCCTGGGCCAATCTAGCCAACGAGATGTTTGAGGCTGGTTACAATCAGGCCCAAGAAGATGCAATCCGTGCTGATGTAATCCATTTTGAAAGGGTTCGTGATGAAGTGAAGCTCGCCAGTGGTGATTTGGTTGAGATGAAGCGATACGAACCAGCGATGCGTAAGCTGATGGATATGTATGTCAGGGCGGATGATAGTGAAATACTGATGGACTTTGAAGAGTTAGGGTTGATTGAATTGGTGGTGGAGAAGGGCGCTGCTGCTTTGGAGGATGTCTCTGAAGAACTGAGTAGAGATCCCGATGCCATGGCCGAAACCATCGAAAATAACGTACGTAAAACCATCATTGATGAAAACCCAGTTAACCCCAAGTACTATGGGCAAATGTCTGTTTTGCTTGATGAGTTGATCGAGTTGCGTAGGCAGAAGGCATTGAATTATCAAGATTATCTGGAGCAAATTCGAGACTTAGCGCGCAAGGTGATAAATCCTGGAAATAACAGACAACATCGGTATCCAGGTTCAATTGATACGTCGGCAAAGCGTGCACTGTATGACAACCTTGGCCGGGATGAGGTGCTAGCTACTCGTATAGATACCGCCGTACGACATACCAAGAAAGCTGATTGGGTCGGTGACCGATTTAAAGAGCGAGAACTGACCAATGCGGTCCGTGAGGAAAGTGCAGGTTATAACGTTGATATTCCTAATCTCATGGAGCTGATCAAGGCTCAAAAGGATTACCGCTGATGGAAGTGGTTCAGATCGGTAGCCTTGTGGTTGAACTCCATCGTAAGGCGATCAAGAACCTGCATATTAGTGTTTTGCCGCCAGAGGGCAGGGTGCGTGTCTCAGCGCCTGAGCATCTATCCGATACGGCCTTACGTACTGCAGTGATCCACCGACTAGCCTGGATTCGTAGGCAGCAGAGGGACTTCACCACGCAACCTCGGCAGACTGAGCGTAAGATGGTCTCTGGTGAAACCCATTATCTATGGGGGCGCCGCTACCGGTTGGACGTAATTGAACGTGCAGGTAAAACGGAAATTAAACTGAGTAAGACTAGAATACGATTTTTCATACGTCCGGAAGCAGGCTTGGAATCTCGTATCCGAATACTCAACGAGTGGTACCGCTGCCAGCTTAAAGAGCGAGTGCAGGTGTTGATCGGAGGCTGGCAGGAGAAATTGGGAGTGGTTCCTAGTTTCTGGGGTGTGAAAAAGATGAAAACTAAGTGGGGTAGCTGCAATACTCAAGCTAAGCGCATCTGGTTAAACCTCGAGCTCTCTAAAAAGTCTCCTGAGTGTTTAGAGTTTATACTAGTACATGAATTGGTTCATTTGCTGGAGCGGCATCATAATCACCGATTTTCAAAACTGATCGATGGGTATTTGCCACGCTGGCGAGAGAGTAGGGCCCTGCTGAATTCCTCTCCTTTGGTTTACGACAAGTGGGCGTATTAATAGCTACTAAAAATAAAGTTTGATAGAGAGAGTAGGAAGATTTTTCGCTTCCTACTCAATTTTTCCACCTGTGATTAGATAGTTTCAGTCTTTGAAATTGTATCGGTCTAGTTGGTCAGGGGGGCGAAAGACGCAGCAGCTTGATTAATAATAATACTAATAAGTGGTGAGTTAAGGGGCTAAAAGAATTTTTTGTTCAATCCCAAGAGTATCATGCCCTTGTCGAAACAAAGCGGCACGCTTTCGCAGCTACCACCCGCTTTCTTTACGCCTTGTTCCTCTACGACCGGCAGATACTTCGGTAAATCTTTATCTTCTATCTCTTTACCATCAATCGAGCAGTTAAATGTCGCAGTCGGCATGCACACCACTTCAGGTAGAGAGGTGGATGGCTCAGCGGGGGCTGATTTTGTAGGAGTATTAAAATATTTGCCTCCAAACCCAGGCCCGATTCCGTTTTTGTAAGAAACAGGATTTCCGTTGGTGTCGGTTCCCAAATACCACCCGAATGTGTAGTGATAGCTCCCCCCAGGTGCATTGCCAGCAAAACTTCCACTATTCGAGCAGATTCCTTGATCGTCGCACATCGCGTTTTGTTGGCTGCTGATGCTCTCAACACGCTTTTGCCCCTCTTTGTCCGTGTAGATGTTACTAATCCGGACCGGGGTATTTGGAACACGGCAATCCCACTCTTTAAGCCCGTAGTACTGGTCTATTCGAATTAGAGTACATGCTGCCACATCGTCTTGTGCCTGTGCCGCGCTGCCAAGGATCATCAAAAAAGGGAGTAGGGCAAGTGTAGAGCGTTTCATGGAGGTGCCTTTGTATTAGAAGTAAAAATCAGCGAAGTCTTGATGCATCTCCGAGGGAGCTGCGTTGTCTCAGAGACTCGCTGGGTGCGTAGCTCTTCTCGATACTACCAAAACGGTAGTATCGGGCGATAGACAAGCAATCACGATGCCTTTTTTGGTAAATGGGCGTGTGCATGTCAGTCTTGGGAAAGCGCATAAAACAGGCGCGCGTGCAGGCGGGCTTATCGCAAGAGCGATTGGGGTTGGACGCAGGGCTGGATGAGATGTCTGCGAGTACTCGCATGAACCGCTATGAGCTGGGAAAGCGGGTTCCAGCTCCTGATTTTGTCGAGCGTTTGAGCAAGGTGCTCAACGTACCGGCAGCATTTTTTTATGCCGTTGAGGATGATGAGGCTGAGTTGCTCGCCAAATTTCATAAGCTTGATACGCTCGGGCGCGTGGAGCTGATGAGTAAGCTTGATGAGCTGCTTGTCGCTGGGCCTTCAAACTAATTTTGCATGTGCCTTGCCTCGGCCTTCTTAGTGATGAGTTCAAATATCAGGCAAGAGAGCACTACAGCGATCAGCAATGGCCAAAAGCGCGCCAATATGAACACAAGCAAAACGGCCAATACACAGCTGGCCAGTATTCCGAAAAACACAAAAAGTAGACCGATAAAGCGTATTACGTTCATCGCGATTTCCTTCAGGAATCAAGCTGCTTGAGCTTAGAGTGCTCAAGCAGCGGTGGTGGAGAACAGCGTTAGGCTACCAATCGAAGAGCTGCGTCGAGTGCCCGTTGTTTGATGACAGCACCTTGGCCAAACCAAGCCGTGTCCATGCGGTACTCATTGCTGCGTGCCCGGCGCTCATGATCGACGTACTCGGTGACTGAGTTGAGCAAACCCCAGGCGGTGCCCTTGGCCGCTTCCAGATCGGCGCCTCGGCCGTGCCCTTCATACATGCTCAGCACTTTGTTTAAGGCGCGCTCATTTGAGAGACCCGTATGCTCAGTCTTACCGGTCTGTGCCTCACACAACACACTGCGCAGATATGCCTTGGCCTCATGGTCTTTTACGGGGCGGGCAGCGAGTGTGCGCATGCGGTACATGAAGTCGTCCCATTGCGAGACGGTAATACCCAGTTGCTGTTTGACGGTGCGAGGATCGAAGCGCGTGCTGTGTGGCACCTTGATCGCCTGGCTGGCGCCATTGATGGCAATCGTCAGTGTGTTGTTGCAAACCACGCGAATGGTGGTCGGCGTTGCGGTGGTGGCGAGTGTGCCGTCGCAGGAGGTGGCCAGCAGCAAGTAGCCATTCACCACGTCATTGCCTTTGAGCGCTGTCGATTGCCCGGTGCGCGCCAGCGCCCAGAGCTTGCGGCCACCTTTCAGCACTCCAGCGGTTTCCAGCTCATAGCCTGAGCGCTCGCTCAGATCTCGGTAAAACTCCAGCACCTCACGGGGCTGGACCACTTGGTAACGCTGTGACACGACGGACAGTGGGGCTTTGGTGTCAGAACGAAACAGCACCTTCTGTTCCGGGAAGGAGTGAATGCTGCCCATATGGCCAATAGCATCCGATTTGAAGTGAACCGGACTTTCCTGAATCTTCCAATCCATCCCGGCTTCACGTTGCCAGACTTCCAGCGGTTGTTTTTCGGTGAGACGACTGCCCAGGCCATGCCAGGGAGTCGTGCCGGTGTAAGCCATGTGTTCGATTTGATGAGCCATGTTGACGATTCCTTAGGGTGCAAGCCGGCATAAATGCTGCGCATCGCGCAGCACTTTCCGAACGTGATTAATGAGTGAGGTGAAATAGTTTAGGCTGGTAGGTTGAAGCGGTGATCGCAGAGCAAGCAGAGGTTGTGGGCGAGTACGTAACGATCTAGCGAGTCACCCAGTTGAGCGCCGAGCGCACAGCCGCTGGCACTGCCAGCTAGGCCACCGAGGATTGCGCCTGATACCGAGCCGAGGGTGATGCCGACAGGCCCGGCGACAGCGCCGATTAGCGCCCCTGCCTGACAGCCAGCAAGTGCTGCGCTGGCGCCACGAGCAGCGCCGCCGAGGGTGCCAATGGCTGCGCCAATTTTCATTGCGTGATGGAAAGAAGCAACTTTGGGGGAGTGACAGCGCGGGCAATGCAGTGACATGGTTCGAAGCTCCATGGTGGGATGTCAAAGCAGTGATGTGTGGTTGAGATTTTTTCGAATCAAATATGCGTCCGGTACGGCAGTAAACGACTCAGCGCAGCTACCAGGGAGGCTGCCCTTGCACGGAGCTCATCTACAAGATGTGTGTTTTGCCTAAGAGGTGAGTCATGGCCATTGCGGTCAGTGTTTGATACAACTACCCTGCTCATAACCGAATCATTGAACATCGACGCGCATCAGTGATAGCCAGCTCAACGACAAAAAATAATGGAGTTTTTTGATGCACTGGAAAGCTTGGCTAATCGAGCCCAGAACAAGAGCCTCAATGAATTTGTTACTTACCATTTTTATCGGATTACTATCTAGTATCTTAGCTACCCAAATAATGCCCCAGGGGCAGCTAGACTGGACGTTGATATATACAGCATCTGCGTTCTGGGCGTTAATCGTTGCCGCAGTAATGCTTTTAGGATTCCAATGGTATTGCATAGGATTTGATGAGGATGTATCCAAATTCGGTGATGCGGCGCATTGCATAGCTTACATTCGGAAGGCTCAACTCGAAGGTGCCGCGAGTCATATACGCAAGAACCCCGAACAAGCAATGCTGATGGATGCAAAAGAACTCCTTAAGAGAATGGGGATCAAATGAAAGTACTTGTGTCGAAAGAATTCCAGGAAAAGGCAGAGCGACCAGAAAACCACATTCGCTTTTCCGTCAAAAAAATGATTTCCACTTTAGAAAACCTAAATCCACCAGACTTGGAAAGAGGTGGAAACGTTCAGCGTGCGCGTGGTGTAAGCGAAGAAATATATGTGACTAGGATAGATAGCTTCCGTGTGTTCTTTACGCGCCAAAATGACAAGCTTGTGCTGCTTGATGCTGAATGGTGTAGTTAACCATGCGCTAACATCATCAACTCGAACAAGGAGTTTGACTTCGCCCCTTTTGCTTGTCTGACCTGAATATTTGCCATCTGCCAATGGCTGCCGTTCACAACGGCAGTTTTCCGCCAGAAGCGGATAGTGGTGAACTGGCCGCTAGTGCCCAGGATGGACATTCACTGATGCTTTCCAGGCGTCCTGACGTACGCCATCAGATATGCAGATTTTCAGTCCTTCTTGGAAACAAGCATTTTACTACGAGCGTCCTGCACCGGATTTGCCAACGCGAAACATACTTCATAGGCTCCTGCAGTCGATACACATAGCAATGCAGCCTGCATGTGCGCAGTCTCGGAGAGGAGAGCACGCACTACTGTCCGATCACACCGAGCGGCTTCATGTAACTGCTGAGTAGGAGCATCTTGCAGTCGAGCGTACAAGGGACTGAGGTTGGTCGCATGCGGAGATTCTAGGAGTTCCGAGTTAGCAGAGCCTGTTCGCCTTTTGGAGTCATTAGCAAACGGCAGAGGCCTGGGGTACTCTGCAGTGGGTGGCAATGGGCTACCTTTAGCGTGTGTTTGCCAAGCAGCGACTATCGCTGCGCTTAGGAGGAGCGATGAGCATAAAAGGGAACGGGAAAAAGATACCGCTAAACGTCTATTTGCTGAAAGAAAACAATGGAATCCTGTGGGGCGATAGAGACGTAATTGCTAGCCCAATAGGAGCAGGCGGTAAACCCCAGAAAATTCAGACGGAAAAGCACCCCCTCGGCCCCGAAGGGATTTACGGTACTCTCTTCATTCGGAAGCCGATACTTGAAACTACACCTGATTGGCTTGAGTTCATTGCCCAAGGGTTGAATGAGAGCGTAAAGACTAAGAGTTGGACAAATAAAAGCGTATCTGCTCTTCTCATAGTTACTCATAATTCAAGACAGTTTGCGGTCGCCTTTGGACATGGGCGGCACATGATTGAGCCGCGGTTGATTGAAGATAGATTCGGCATAAGGGTTGTGCTAAATAGCGTTTCGCCAGACAGAATTGCGTCAATTGATCGGCAGACTTTTGATGCGTCGCCAAGAATAAGCCGGACGCAAACTATAAAGGCATCCTCAGTCTCTGATTACATGATTAATGCTGAGCAGGATCTGCTGAGGGGGTTGGTAGGCTTTACAAAGCCTGAATACTCTGATGTTCTTGGGCCATTGATCGCGGGTATAGACTCCTTTAAGGCTTCAGTTCCTGCTGAACTAGCAGGGCTAGAAAAGTTTTTTACGGCGGTACTAGATAGATCTGCTTCGAAGGATTATTTGGCCCGAAGTCTCGATGGTCATAATAGCGAGTTCTCGTGGGTCGAGAATCTACTTCCTGTAAAGGACAAAAATGTTATTGAAGAACTGGAGGCGCAACTTTGGAGTGCGCTGAGATCTTCCGAAAAAAGCAATATGTGGCTTGCAATTCCCGATATTATTGACTGGAGTAACGTGGCCGGATTTTCCTATCGGGCAGAAGCCGAGGGCTCGGATATACAGGAAATTTTGGATCTTGAAAATTTTCTCGACACTTTTCGACGTGATGCGACGTTAGATACTGTTAAACGTCGTGATATTTATATGATTTACACTGATGGGCGGGTACCTGCGAGATTTAGTGCCTTCAAGTGCATATATGCTGAGATAAAGCATAAGGCTAAGTTATTTATCTTGCATGCTGGAAGCTGGTTTGGCGTAGAAGCCTCTTTCCAAGCATCTGTTGAGAAGTACTACTCTAATCTTGATAAGAAAATTTTCGCTGTCCCTTTTGTGGAATACGATCACTCCGGTGAAGGAGAATACAATGAGTACGTATGTGCTCAGGCGTCTTCCACTCATGCGATGCTTGATCGGCAGCTAATTAGATTTGGCGGTAGCTATGACAAGATTGAGGTATGTGATATTTATAAAAAGCAAGGTGATGGCGAAAGAGGGGAGTTTATCCACGTAAAGAGAGGACGAGGCTCTTCTAATCTTAGTCATTTATTTGCGCAAGGCTTAGTTGCTTCTACGCTTTTAGTTCGTGAGTCTGAATTCGTTAGGGATGTAAATAAGCAGCTAGCAAAACAAGGCTTTCCTGCACTGTCAGAGAAGTTTGAAGCTAAAGGAAATGACATCGTATATGCAATAGTTGATGGCGAAAACTCCATATGTCTAGATATCCCATTCTTTAGCAAAGTAACGCTTCAAAATTGCGGGAAAACTATAACTTCATACGGATACGGGATTAAACTCCTGCACATCCCTGAATCTGCAGCATACCGTATTAAGGTTGCTCAGAAGGAAGCAACAAAGAAGCTTAAAAAGAAAGCGACGAGTACTGTTAAAACCAAAGTTAAAAAAGGCACAGCAGGAAAAAGTACTAAAAATCCATCAGGCAGAATTAGAAGTGGAGCGAAATCAAGCGGAATCGCCCCAACGCCTAGATAAATTAATAACGTCGTGGGCTCTGGTTCTGGATGGCTGGATTACGAGCCTCGGTTTAAAGTGCTCAAAGCCGATGTTCGGCTTGTTTGGTACAGAAGTACGAATCGTAGGTAGCCCCGCAAGGAGATATCAGTGACCTCTGGGTTTATTCGCCTACTAGTTCGAGCTTTCTCAAGCAAATATCGAAGCGCACCAGATTTCGGCTCTTAGGATGGAAAGGCGCAGATCACCGCTGGAGCAGAGGGTGTAGGTGATCATGCGCGCGGGTGGGTCATGGCTTGTGAATTTACGCAGTGATAGCTAACACTCGATTGTCCACTTCTGATTGCTGCCTTTGGCCAACGGCATCTCTGTGTTGGAAGTCGCCGTGGGGTCATCGTATCGCAACAACTTTTTTATCTCTATTTTCTCGGATAGCTGACACCGACAGGTTTCCGGTAGCAGCTTCCTGGATATGGTCACTCCACCAGGCCATCATTGGGCGTCTGCGGTCGATGTACTCCGCTCGGTTATAAGCACTACGCACCTCATCTTTATCGACGTGGGCAAGTGCTACCTCGATCAACTCCGGGTCCCAGCCATGCTCGTTGAGGATGGTACTAGCCATTGATCGCATGCCATGACTTACCAGGCGCCCTTCGAAGCCCATTCGCTTTAGGGCCATGTTGGCGGTCTGGCTGTTGCAGTGGGTGCGAGGATCTCGGTCTGCCGGGAACACGTACTCTCGATACCCACTGTAGGGTTTCATAACTTCTAGAATCGCCAAAGCCTGCTCTGTGAGCGGAATAATGTGTATTCGACGTTTCTTCATGCGCTCAGCCGGTATCGTCCAGATCTTCTTCTCGAAGTCGATATCATCCCAGCGCGATGTGGCCGCCTCGGCTGGCCGAGTCATGGTGTGAAGTTGCCACTCAATCAGGCAGCGCGTAGTTCTTTTGATGCTGGCGTTGGCAACTGTCACCATGAGCTCCTTCAGCTCATCGGGCGCAAGGGCCGCCATGTTTGTCTTTTTGGGTTTTTTGAAGACAGAACGGATTCCGGTCAGCGGGTTCGCGTGAATCAATCCCGAGTTGACACCGTAGGTCATGATTTCATTGAGTCGCTGGGTTAAGCGTTTAACAGTTTCGAGACTGCCCTTCGTTTCAAGGGGGCGAAGTAAAGTGATGACCTTAGGAGCGCTGATAGCTGATATTGGGGTCGTGCCCAGGTTAGGGAAAACGTGCAGCGTGAGGGAGCGCCAAATATCCTCGGCATAAGCTGGAGTGACTGAATCCTTTTTGAGCTTGAACCACTCTGTCGAGATATTTTCGAAGGTGTGTTCCGTTGCTGCTTTTTTTGCGTGCCGCTCGGCGTCGCGCTTCTCTTTAGGGTCCAGCCCTTGGGCAACGAGCTCTCTCGCTTCCACCGTTCTCTTGCGTGCTTGAGCCAGGCTGATCTCAGGAAAGGTACCCAATCCCATATTTATCCGCTTTTTCGTCTCGGGATGGATGTAGTTGAAATTCCACAGCTTAGAGCCATTAATTCTCACTCGCATCTGAAGGCCATTGCCATCCGTGAGGATATAGTCCTTTTCCTTGGCTTTTGCGGCTTTCACTTTTAGGTCTGAAAGGCGCGTGGCTTGGGCCCCCATGGTGTATTCCAGTGCTATTTATGTATTCCAAAAAATAGCAGGTGAGAGCCTGGAATACCACTTGGAATACACGAAATCGTAGATGGTCTCGGGCGTTGATGGATGCTCTAGGACGCTAAGCCCTTGTATTCACTGGATTTCAGGCACAAAAAAAGACGTCCGTGGACGTCTTTAGATGTTGAAGTGGTGGAGCCGGGGGGATTTGAACCCCCGTCCGCCAGTACTCCGCTGTCGGTACTACATGCGTAGCCGTTTCTATTAAGTTAACCCTCAGCGACCCGAAGGGCAGGGTGCTTTGGGCGAGTTGTGTAAGTTTTAGCCGCTTCGTCCACAACGTACTGCACGGCGATTCTGTTCTATATGACAATCACTTTGGGTTTACAGACATCCCCTGGTGATTGCTGGACCCGAAGGTACCAGAAGCTCAGGGCTAAGGCTGCTTACGCAGCGAGAGCGAATTCCTGGCCGTAGTTTTCGTCATTGGCAACTATAAGAAGTTGCAACAGTGGATTTACGAGTTCTGTTACCAACTCGGCATGCACCTAAAGTTTCGCGACCGGCGTCGAATCCTAAACGGCCCCGTGCTTGTAACTCGTTGTTTCTTAGTGAGTGACAAGCCTGTGCAGTGTACGCCAAACGGTCACGGAAGGCCAACCCGAAGGTTTGCCTTCCGCGACGGAGCAGCCTATTGACCGCCTTTTTCGCTGTTCTGCAGGTCTTGCAGTGCCTTCGAGGTGATCTCGATGCACTTTTTGTCATCGCCTGCGGCGTGGGCCGCTTTGGCCTGGGAGACGGCGGTGTCGATCTCGCCGCTTTTACCGCTGGTGTCAGTGGCGAGCAGCGCTTTACCGTTGTTGATTTTGTCCAGATTGATTTTGCACAGATCGGGCTCGCCCGCAGCGAACACAGGCGAAGCCAACATCGCAGCGGTAACGAACAAGCCAGCAAGAGCGGAACGCTTCATAGGGTATCTCCTTGCGCAAAGGGGCTCGACGCTGCTGGCGTTGAACGGCTGCCAGCGACATCACGGATGAGCCTCGTTTGTCGAGGCCTATGCAGATGACTGCGCCGGCGCGCAGGGGTTCTGTTTTTTTGCAGGATCATTTTTGCTGGATCAGTGTGCGCGGGCCTGGGTGACACGGTCCACCAGGTAGACCAAGCCGTGATAATCAATGCCGCCATGCTGGCTCAGGCCGATCTCGCAGGTGCGGCTGGTGGAGATGCCTTCGCTGCAATATTGCACCGCGTCCTTGAGCGTGCGCAGTGAGTGGGCGTTGAGCTCCGGCGTGGTGAAGCCTTTGTCGCCGGCAAAACCGCAGCAATGAATGCCCTCCGGGATGACCACGGTGTTGGAGCAGCGTCGGGCCAGGTCGATCAGGGCCTGGCTTTCGCCCAGGTGCTGGGTGCTGCAGGTGACGTGCACGGCGATCGGCGCTTCCTGGGGCGTGAAGTCGAGGCGATCCATCAGGTGGGTGCGGATAAAACGCACGGGGTCGTAAAGATCCAGGCGGGTTTCGCCCAGGTCCTGTACCAGGCGCAGGGTGCAGGGGCTGGTGTCGCAGTAGATCGGATCGAGCCCTCCACGGCTGGCGTGCAGCAGCGCGCCGATCAGTTCCTGGCGCTTGTGTTCGGCCTGTTCGGCATAGCCTTTGGAGGCGAAAGGCTGGCCGCAGCACAGGCTGTCCTGATTGTCGGGAAACACGACTTGGTAACCGGCTTTTTCCAACAGATTGCGGGTTTTGTCATACAGCGACATCTGTTCCTTATCCCCCGCCGCCGGGCCCATGGTGCGTGACACGCAGGCGGCCAGGTAGACCACACGTGGCCGCTCGTCCGTCACGGCCGGGCTGAAGCGAATGGCTTTTTCCGGCTGCGGCATGGCAGGGGTCCATTGCGGAATCTGTCCCTTGGACAGCTTGGTCACGCTGGCCGACAGCTTCGCCAGGCGAGGCGCGCCCAGCAGCATGCGCGCGCCATTGGCCACATGCAGCGTAAAGCGCGCGCCTTGCAGTGCAGTGGCGAAATGAGTGGCGAGCCATTCGGCCGTTTTCGTACGGTCGGCGTCGCGGCTGCGCAGTTTTTTCACCAGGTCGCCGGTATTGATTCCCACGGGGCAGCGTTGGGCGCACAGGCCGGTGGCAGCGCAGGTGTCGATGCCCTGGTAGTGATAGGCGGCTTCCAGCTCAGTGGTGTCGACACCGGCGCGTTTTTTTGCCTGGATATCGCGCCAGATCACGATGCGTTGGCGTGGGCTCAGGGTCAGGCCTTTCGACGGGCACACTGGCTCGCAGAAGCCGCATTCGATGCACTTATCCACAAGCTCATCGGCGGCGGGCAGCGGCTTGAGGTGCTTGAGGTGAATGTGTGGGTCTTCGCTGAGCACCACGTCCGGATTGAGGATGCCGTTGGGGTCGAGTAGCCGCTTGAGTTGCCACATCAATTGATAGGCGTCGCTGCCCCATTCCAGCTCGACAAACGGCGCCATATTGCGGCCGGTGCCGTGTTCGGCTTTCAACGAGCCCCCAAACTCCACCGCCACCAATTGCGCCACGTCGTCCATGAACGCTTGGTAGCGTGTGACTTCTTCCGCGCTGTTGAAGCCTTGAGTGAACACGAAGTGCAGATTGCCTTCCAGTGCGTGTCCGAAAAGTATCGCTTCGTCGTAGTGATGTTTGTCGAACAGTTCGATCAAGCGGTTGACGCCGATTGCCAGTTGCTCAACCGGGAAGGTCACGTCCTCGATGATCACGGTGGTGCCGGTTTTGCGCACGGCACCGACGGCCGGGAAGGTGTCTTTGCGGATTGCCCACAGGCGGGCGTTTTCCACGGGGTCTTCGGTGAAATCGACCTGCTTCTCTACCGGGAATTGGGCCAGGGAGGCCATGATCAGCGCCAGTTGCTCATGCAGCAAGGGCGACGACGCCGCGCGGGATTCGATCAACAGGGCGCAGGCAGTTTCCGATAGCTGCTGTACGAACGCGGGCATGCCCGGCTTGTTCTGTACCGAGCGCAGGCTGCGACGGTCCAGTAACTCGACGGCCGAGACCGGTTGGGTTTTAAGGACGCTCACTGCGTTGCAGCAGGTCTCGACGTCCGGAAACACAATCAACGCCGATGCTTTGTTCGGGTGATCGATCACGGTGTCGTAGGTGACCGCGCTGATAAAACCAAGAGTGCCCTCGGAGCCCACTAGCAGGTGGCTGAGGATATCCAGTGGCTCATCAAAATCCACCAAGGCGTTGAGTGACAGGCCGGTGGTATTTTTCAGACGGTATTTGTGGCGTATTTTTGCCGCCAGCTCAGCATTCGCCCGGGTTTCGCGGCCCAGTGTCGCCAGGCGTTCAAGCAGCGGCCCGTGCTGTTCACGAAACGCCTTAACGCTGGCCGCGTCTTCGGTGTCCACGCGACTGCCGTCAGCCAGTACGAGGCGAATCCCGGCCAAGGTGTTATAGGTATTCTGCGCCGTGCCGCAGCACATGCCGCTGGCGTTATTGGCGACGATGCCGCCGATTTTGCAGGCGTTGATCGACGCCGGGTCCGGCCCGATCTTGCGCCCGAACGGTGCCAGCCACGCATTCGCCTGAGCGCCGATGACACCGGGCTGCAGGCGGATTTGTGTGCCTTGCCCACGGATTTCGCGGCCGTTCCAGTTGTCGCCCAGTACGATCAGCACTGAATCGCTGATGGCTTGCCCGGACAGGCTGGTGCCCGCAGCGCGGAAGGTTACCGGTACGCGGTCGCGCTGAGCGAGTTGCAGCAGCGTAACGACTTCGTCCTCCGATTCCACGCGGATCACCAACTGTGGGATCAGTCGGTAAAAGCTGGCGTCGGTGCCGAAAGCGAGGGTGGAAAGCGCGTCGTCGAAACGCCGATCTTTCGGGATCAAGTGTGCGACGTCGCTCAGGAAAGCAGCAGGCAGGCTCATCGGTCCTCCAGAAATAGCTGACGCCGGAATCGTATCCGGCGTCGATTCTTACCCTATTGCGTGCAGGTCTCAGTGCACCAGCATACCGGTGAACCAGTAGGCCTGGGCCAGGGTGATCAGCCCGACGATCGTGGCAAAGAACAGGCTGTGCTTGAGGGTAAAGCGGAACAGGTCGGATTCCTTGCCTACCAAGCCAGTGGCGGCGCACGCCACGGCGATCGATTGAGGCGAGATCATTTTGCCGGTGACGCCGCCGCTGGTATTCGCCGCGACCAGCAGCGTGTCGTTCACGCCGATCTGATGCGCGGTGGTGGCCTGCAGCGAGCTGAACAGGGCGTTGGACGAGGTATCAGAACCTGTCAGGAAAACGCCCAGCCACCCGAGGAAAGGCGAGAAGAACGGGAAGGCTGCACCGGTGCCGGCCAATACCAGCGCCATGGTCGACGACATGCCGGAGTAATTGGTGACGAATGCGAACGCCAACACCATGCCAATGGACAGGATGGGCCAGCGAAGTTCATAGAAGGTCTCTTTTAAAGTGGTAAGACCAGTTTTAATGTTGATCTTAAGCACCAGCATAGAGATCAATGCAGAGAAGAAAATCGCGGTGCCGGTCGCGGAAATCGGGTCCAGCTTGAACACAGCCGGGATCGCGGTGGGGTTGGTCACGATGGGTGCGACCTTGATCACCATTTGGTCCAAGTGCGGAATCGCGAAGTTGAACACCCAGCTGTACATCGAGCCGCCGGCGGCGAACATCGCCTTGAACGGTTTGAGCGTCCAGATCGTCACCAGCACGGTAAGGATCAGGAACGGTGACCAAGCCTTGAAAATCTGCACCAGGCTGTAGGGCGAGACAACCGTGTTGCGTGGCAGGCCGAAACCGCCGGCACTGGCGGTGACTGCCGCGCTGGAAGTGGCGCCGGCAATCTGTGCGCCAGCGGTGCGCTTGGGTTGCCACACTTTCAGGAACAGGGTCAGGGAAATCAGGCTGGCAAGGGCCGAGGTGATATCCGGCAGTTCAGGGCCGATGAAGTTGGACGTGAAGTACTGGGTGATGGCAAAGCTCAAGCCCGCTACCAGCGCCGCCGGCCAGGTTTCACGCACGCCGCGCAGGCCGTCCATCATGAACACCAGCCAGAACGGTACGAACAGCGACAGCAGCGGCAGTTGGCGGCCCGTCATGGCGCCGATCTTGAACGCATCAATGCCGGTCACTTGACCCGCAACGATGATCGGGATACCCAATGCGCCAAAGGCCACCGGTGCGGTGTTGGCAATCAGGCACAGACCCGCGGCGTACAGCGGGTTGAAACCGAGGCCGACCAGCAGTGCGGCGGTGATTGCCACGGGGGCGCCGAAACCGGCCGCACCTTCCAGGAAGGCGCCGAAACAGAAGCCGATCAGCAGCACTTGCAGGCGCTGGTCGTCAGTGATCGACAGCACCGAGCTGCGAATGATCTCGAACTGGCCGCTCTTGACCGTGAGTTTGTAGAGGAACACCGCGGCGACAATGATCCACGCGATAGGCCACAGGCCGTAGGCAAAGCCATAACCGGCGGCGGCCAGTGCCATGTCCACCGGCATCTTAAAGGCAAAGATCGCCACTAGGATCGACAGCGCCAAGGTGATGCTGCCGGCCACGTGGCCTTTGAGGCGAAACACGGCCAGGGCCAGGAAGAAGAATACGATCGGAATGACGGCCGCTAATGCGGACAGGCCGAGGCTGCCGAGCGGGCTGTAGAGCTGTTGCCAGGTTTGCATATGGGGTGGCCCCTGATTGTTGTTGTTTGGTCAGCTTGGATAATTGGTAATACCAATTTACAATCGCTGTGGGCTAGGTTAAAAGGCTTCAGGGCGGTGTGTCAATTTGCCGCTCGCGAAACTTTGGTCGTAGGTGGGTGGGCGACGGATCTGAGCGGATAAATCGAAGGCGTTCTGATAGGTGCTGCTAGTGCGGCGATAGGCCAGAATAGAGGGCCCGGCGAGTGGTCGGGATGGTGGAGAGTGAGTTATGGGGTTTGATCAGGTGCGTCAGCGCCGTTTGTCCGACGATATCGTCGAGCAGCTTGAGGGCATGATCCTTGAGGGCACGCTGAAGTCGGGCGAGCGCTTGCCCGCCGAGCGCGCTTTGGCTGAGCAGTTTGGTGTGTCGCGTCCGTCTTTGCGGGAGGCAATCCAGAAATTGGCGGCCAAAGGTTTGCTCGTCAGTCGTCAGGGGGGTGGTAACTACGTGGCGGAGTCCTTGGGCTCCACGTTCAGTGATCCGCTGCTCCACCTGTTGGAGAATAATCCCGAGGTCCAGCGTGATCTTCTGGAGTTCCGCCAGACCCTTGAAGCCTCTTGCGCCTATTACGCGGCGCTACGTGCCACCGAGGTCGATCGCGAACGACTTACGGCGGCTTTCGAAGCGCTCCAAGACTGCTACACCCGCTCCGATGAAGTGAGCCGAGCTGAAGAGGGGGCGGCGGATGCCAGGTTTCACTTGGCTATCGCCGAAGCCAGCCACAATGCCGTGTTGCTGCACACCATTCGCGGTCTGTTCGACCTGCTGAAGCGTAACGTGGTGACCAACATCGGGGGGATGTATCAACAGCGTACGGAAACCCGCGACATGCTGATCAGTCAGCACAGGGATTTGTACCTGGCGATTATCGAAGGGCGTGCCGAGCAGGCGCGGGAAGTTTCAACGCGTCATCTGCTGTATGTGCAGGAAGTGTTGGAGGAGGTTCGTCAGGAGGTTCAGCGCGTGGCGCGTGCGGAGCGGCGCAAGGGCCTGTAGCCGAGGGAGGCTCCCAGGGCTACAGGTTTGCAAGGATCAGTCTTCCTTGCCCTTGTTGCGCACGGCGCGATGCAGCTCGCGATTGGAATCGCGCTCGCGCTCGGTATCACGCTTGTCGTATTCCTTCTTGCCTTTGCCCAGCGCGATCTCGCATTTGACCAGGTGCTTGCTCCAGTACCAGGACAGGCAGATACAGGCATAGCCTTTCTGCTGTACGGCGGCGGCAAGCTTTTCCAGTTCGCGTGCATTGAGCAGCAGCTTGCGCGTGCGCACCGGGTCAGCAATCACGTGGGTGCTCGCGGTAGTCAGCGGGGTGATGTGACTGCCCAGCAGCCATGCCTCGCCATCTTTGAGCAGCACATAGCTGTCGACCAGTTGCAGCTTGCTGGCGCGCAGACTCTTTACTTCCCAGCCGGCCAGGACCAGACCAGCCTCGAACCGATGTTCGATGAAGTAATCGTGTCGCGCCTTTTTATTTTGCGCGATGGTCCCTGTGGGGTGTTTCTTTTGTTTAGCCATAGGGGCGGCATTATAGGGAGTTGCGAGCGTGTCGGCTACGGTCAACCTGCGTGCTTGAGCGTGTTCGACGAATCCCGGACAATGCGGGCAGTTCTCTGGTTTTTTTCTTTCGCGGATCGGGCTGTTCTTTCGCGATGTTTGCCGCTCAGCTGTGGAAATAACGCACACATGACGACGCATATTCAACGTTCAGCGCTGCTGCCTTATCCGGCTCAGGCGCTCTATGACCTGGTCAACGACGTGGCGCGTTACCCGGAATTCCTGCCGTGGTGCTCGAAGGCCGAGGTGCTGGAAAGCGGTGATGAGTACATGGTCGCCAGTGTTGGGGTCGCGAAAGGCGGCCTTAGCCAGCACTTTGTGACGCGTAATGCGCTGGTGCCTGGGAAATCCATCGAAATGAATCTGCAGGAAGGCCCGTTCACCCAGCTGCATGGGGTGTGGGTATTCAAGGCGCTGACGGATAAGGCCTGCAAAATCAGCCTTGACCTTTCCTTTGATTACGCCGGGCCTATCGTGCGAGCAACGCTGGGCCCCTTGTTCAATCAGGCAGCTAATACGCTGGTGGATGCATTTTGCCAGCGGGCCAAACAACTGCATGGTTGAGATTGAAGTGGTGTATGCGGCCGTGGATCGCCAGGTTCTGCTGGCGATGAAGGTGGTGGCGGGCACCAGCCTGCGCGCGGCGGTGCGGGCGTCAGGTATCGCAGCGCAGTTTCCTGAGCTGGATCTTGCTGGCTGCCCTTTGGGCATATTCGGCAAGGTGGTTGCGGATGCTGAGGTGCGTGCCGTGCAAGCAGGTGATCGTATTGAGATTTACCGGCCGTTGCTGGCGGACCCAAAAGAGGTGCGCCGACTGCGCGCGGCCAAGGCTGCGCGGGCTAAACAGCAGGGCTCATAGGCTCGCCAAATGGCACGCAACAAAAAGCCCGGCGTGCCGGGCTTTTTGTTGAGCGACGCAAACTTACTGCGGGCTGGTGTCCAGAGGCTGTGGTGTCGGGACGGGAACTGTTTCCACGCCGTCGACGTCTTTCTGGATCTTGTCGAGCAGGGAGCCTGGCTTGGCCGGTACTTCCGACTTCTGCTTTTCACCTTCCTGCGCAGGCGCGGTCACGTTAGTGCCGTTATCCTTGCCGAGCAGGGCTTCATCACGACTCACGCCGGGCATGAAGTCGCCGGACAGGCTGACAAGCTGGTCGTTGCCATTGAAGATGACACTGACGCGCTCCTGTTGGCGTTCACCGCCACCTGGCTGCAGGCTGTAGAGGTAATCCCAGCGATCGGCATGGAAAGTGTCGGTCAGCAGGGGGTTACCCATGATAAACCGTACTTGCCGTCGGGTCATTCCGGGGCGTAACTGGTCTATCATGTCCTGCGTGACGACATTGCCCTGCTGGATGTCGATTTTGTAAACCCCGGGGAATGAACAACCGGCGAGTGCGAGCAGTCCCACAAAGGTGAAACTGGTTAGCAAGAGCTTGGTGTTTTGCATCGGTGGGCGACTTCCACTATCTTGGCTGGGACAACGTAAACGCCGATCATACCCGTATTAAGAGAAGCTGCGAAGCAGCATCCGCGAGAAAGCTAACCATGGTTGAAAATAGCGAACTACGCAAAGCCGGTCTTAAAGTGACTCTGCCACGAGTCAAGATTCTACAAATGCTCGATTCTGCTGAGCAGCGCCACATGAGTGCCGAGGATGTTTACAAGGCGCTGATGGAGTCTAACGAGGACGTCGGCCTGGCCACGGTTTACCGTGTGCTGACCCAGTTTGAAGCCGCAGGGCTGGTGGTTCGTCATAATTTCGACGGCGGTCATGCAGTGTTCGAATTGGCTGACGGTGGTCATCACGACCATATGGTTGACCTGGATACCAATGAGGTTATCGAGTTCACCAGCCCGGAAATCGAGGCGCTTCAGCATAAGATTGCCGAGGAGCATGGCTTCGATTTGGTCGACCATAATCTGGTTCTGTACATCCGTAAGAAAAAGTAAAAATCGCTGCAGATTCGCTCTGCAAAACGATTGAAGGCGACCTTAGGGTCGCCTTCGTGCTTTCTATAAGCCGGAAAGATGAGCGAAAGCGCTCTGCTCAGGCTTTCGCAGCCACGACCATTTTTTTCGCGTGTGCCAGGGACTCCTTGGTCAAATCAATGCCGCCAAGCATGCGCGCCACTTCCTCCACACGTTCCGACTTGTTCAGCTTGGACACGGCTGTGTGCGTTGCATCACTGCCGCGTACCTTGTGCACAAACAGATGTTGATGCCCCTGGGCGGCCACTTGTGGCAAGTGAGTGACCGTCAGTACCTGGCCCCGATCCCCGAGGCGTCGTAATAATTGGCCAACAATCTCCGCTGTCGGCCCGCCAATCCCCACGTCAACTTCGTCGAACACCAGTGTCGGTACCCGAGAGGTTTGCGCGGTAATCACCTGGATCGCCAGGCTGATCCGAGACAGCTCACCGCCGGAGGCCACTTTTGCCAATGCTTTGAGCGGCTGCCCAGGGTTGGCGCTGACCAGCAGTTCAACCTGTTCCAGGCCATGTGGCTGCAATTCGTTACTGGTGCTGGCGTGCAGTTCAATGGTGAAGCGCCCGCCAGGCATGCCCAGGCGTTGGATCTCCAGCTCCACTGCGCTGGCCAGGCCGGTTGCTGCCTGGTGGCGCAGGTCGCTCAGTTCGCGTGCTTTTTCCTGGTAGTGGCGGGCGAAGGACGCGAGCTCGTCACCTAGGCGCTCGATGGATTCGTCGTTGGCATTCAGGGTCTCGATTTCATCCAGCAACTTTTGCTGCATCGTCGCCACTTCGGTGGGCTGGATTCGATGTTTGCGCGCCAGGGTATAGATGGTGTCCAGGCGTTCTTCTATTTCCTGCAGGCGTGCCGGGTCGGCATCGAAGTGATCCAGGAAGCGGTTCAATTCGCCGACGGCTTCTTCTACTTGGATCTGTGCGCTGGTGAGCAAGGTCGTGGCCTCGCTCAGGGAACCGGAGGCGTTGTTCACGCTGGACAGGCGATTGAGACTGGCGGTCAGCGCGTTGAGTACGTTACCGGAGTCGCTCTCGCTGCATTGCTCCACCACCTGGCGGCAAATGCCCAGCAGAGTTTCTGCGTTGGTGAGGTTCTTGTGTTCCTGCTCGAGTTGCTCCAGTTCAGTCTCGCCCAGGCCCAGGCTTTCCAGCTCTTCGAGCTGATAGCTGAGTAGCTGGTGGCGAGCGCGTTGTTCGTCTCCGGAATTGGAGAGTCGCTCCAGTTCCTGGCGCGTTTGGCGCCAGCGCTGGGCGGCAAGTTGCACCTGGCGGGCAAGGTCTGTCGCACCGGCGTATTCGTCGAGCAGGCGGCGATGAGTGTCGGTTTTCAGCAGCGACTGGTGTTCATGCTGGCTGTGGATATCGATCAGCAGTTCGCCCAGGGCTTTCAAGTCGCCCAGTGGGCAGGGGGTGCCGTTGATATAGCCGCGTGAGCGGCCTTCCGCAGTAATGACCCGGCGCAGGATGCACGGGCCTTCATTATTAAGGTCGCGCTCTGCCAGCCAGGCCTCGGCCTCGGGAATATCCGCCAGGTCGAAAGTGGCCAGGATATCGGCCTTGTCCGCGCCGGGGCGCACCACGCCGCTGTCGGCACGGTCCCCAAGGGTCAAGCCCAGGGCGTCGAGCATGATCGACTTGCCGGCGCCGGTTTCGCCTGTGATTACGCTCATCCCGCGATCCAGTTCGAGATCCAGGTGTTCAACGATGGCGTAGTTATGTACGGACAGGTGCACGAGCATGACGGCCGCTCCCAGGCTTTAGGTCTGGTTATTTATACAGTGTTTTGTTCGGGGCTGACAATCCTGATGATTAGCTCGATTTGCTTGGATGAACGCTTTTTTTAGCGCGATGAGGAATGTATAGGCAGGAATTGATCCCGGTCATAGGAAAGACTTTTGGTAACGCCCGCGCCCTTGAACCTGAAAATTGTGGCCCCATATACCGGAACAGAAGCGCGAGTTGAGTTCGCGCATGATTTTGAAAGGAGAAAACTATGGCTGACGAACAGACGCAGGATACGCAAACTCCAGACGCCAATTCGGCTGTCGGCGATGAGCTGGCAACTCGTGTGCAGGTGCTCGAAGAGCAATTGGCCGCTGCGCAGGACCAGTCTTTGCGTGTTGCCGCCGATCTGCAGAACGTCCGCCGCCGTGCCGAGCAGGATGTAGAGAAGGCTCACAAATTCGCACTGGAAAAATTCGCCAGTGACTTGCTGCCGATCATCGACAGCCTGGAGCGTGGTCTTGAGTTGTCCAACCCGGATGACGAAAACATCCGCCCGATGCGCGAAGGGATCGAGCTGACCCTGAAAATGTTCCAGGACACCCTGAAGCGTTACCAGTTGGAAGCCATTGATCCAGTCGGCGGCGAACCGTTCAACGCTGAGCATCACCAAGCCATGGCCATGCAGGAAAGCCATGATCTGGAGCCTAACAGTGTGTTGAAGGTGTTCCAGAAGGGTTATCAGCTCAACGGTCGCTTGCTGCGTCCGGCGATGGTGGTGGTGAGCAAAGCACCTGCACCGGTTTCGCCTTCTATTGATGAGCAGGCTTGAAATACGCCGTAAGGCCCCCATCTATAAGTCAAGCGTTTAAGTGCTACCGCAGTTAGCCACCACTGCTGCGGCATCCAAATTCAAGTTTCGGGAGAGTAAATCATGGGCAAAATTATCGGTATCGACCTGGGGACCACCAACTCCTGCGTCTCCGTCATGGAAAACGGCAAAGCCAAAGTTATCGAAAACGCCGAAGGCGCGCGTACTACGCCGTCGATCATCGCTTACGCAAATGATGGCGAGATCCTCGTTGGTCAATCGGCCAAGCGTCAGGCTGTCACCAACCCGCACAACACCCTGTACGCGGTAAAGCGTCTGATCGGTCGTAAGTTCGACGAAGAAGTCGTACAGAAAGACATCAAGATGGTGCCTTACAAAATCGCCAAGGCTGACAACGGTGATGCCTGGGTTGAAGTAAATGGCAACAAGATGTCTGCACCGCAGATTTCGGCTGAAGTCCTGAAAAAGATGAAGAAAACCGCCGAAGACTACCTCGGCGAAACCGTCACCGAAGCGGTCATCACCGTTCCGGCCTATTTCAACGACAGCCAGCGCCAGGCAACCAAAGACGCCGGCCGCATCGCGGGTCTGGACGTTAAACGCATCATCAACGAACCCACCGCAGCTGCTCTGGCTTACGGTATGGACAAGGCCAAGGGCGACCACACTGTGATCGTTTATGACCTGGGTGGCGGTACGTTCGACGTCTCGGTCATCGAGATCGCTGAAGTTGACGGTGAGCACCAATTCGAAGTGTTGGCCACCAACGGTGACACCTTCCTGGGTGGTGAAGACTTTGACATTCGTCTGATCGACTACCTCGTTGACGAATTCAAGAAAGAAAGCGGCATGAACCTCAAGGGTGACCCGCTGGCCATGCAGCGCCTGAAAGAGGCGGCTGAGAAAGCCAAGATCGAGCTGTCCTCGAGCATGTCGACCGACGTGAACCTGCCGTACATCACTGCAGATGCCACCGGTCCTAAGCACTTGAACGTGAAGATCTCTCGCGCCAAGTTGGAAGCACTGGTTGAAGACCTGGTTCAGCGCACCATCGAACCTTGCCGCATTGCGCTGAAAGACGCCGGTATCGACGTAGGTTCCATCAACGACGTGATCCTGGTGGGCGGTCAAACCCGTATGCCACTGGTGCAGCAGAAAGTTACCGAGTTCTTCGGCAAGGAAGCACGTAAAGACGTGAACCCGGACGAAGCGGTTGCCATGGGTGCTGCCATCCAAGGCGCGGTATTGGCCGGTGACGTGAAAGACGTGCTGCTGCTGGACGTCAGCCCGCTGACCCTGGGTATCGAAACCATGGGCGGCGTGATGACTGCGCTGATCGAGAAAAACACCACGATTCCTACCAAGAAATCCCAAGTGTTCTCGACTGCCGACGACAACCAAGGCGCGGTGACCATTCACGTGCTGCAAGGTGAGCGTAAGCAAGCGGCGCAGAACAAGTCCCTGGGCAAGTTCGACTTGGCTGAGATTCCACCAGCACCGCGTGGCGTGCCACAAATTGAAGTGACCTTCGACATCGACGCCAACGGTATCCTGCACGTCGGCGCGAAAGACAAGGCAACTGGCAAAGAGCAGAAGATCACCATCAAGGCCAACTCCGGTCTGTCTGATGAAGAAATTCAACAGATGATTCGTGATGCTGAAGCCAACGCTGATGCGGATGCCAAGTTTGCCGAGCTGGCTGGCGCCCGTAACCAGGGTGATGCACTGGTTCACTCGACGCGCAAAATGGTCGCTGATGCTGGCGATAAAGTGACTGCTGAAGAGAAGGCCGCTATCGAAGCTGCCGTAGTTGCCCTGGAAGCCGCCGTCAAAGGTGACGACAAGGCCGCTATCGAAGCCAAGATCGAAGAGCTGTCGAAAGTTTCTGCACCTGTCGCCCAGAAAATGTATGCCGAACAAGGTCAGCCAGCTGATGGTGCCGCGCAACAGGCAGAGCCTGAAGCCAAGCACGACGACGTTGTCGATGCCGAGTTCGAAGAAGTCAAAGACCAGAAGTAAGTTGGTCGCCCGGTTGACCGCTATCAAGCGGTGACTGGTAGGATGTCGCCGCGCGGGAGCTTGCTCCCGCGTTGGCGTGTCTGGGGTATGCGAATTTTTACAGCATGCGACAAGGTTCGGATGCTGGCGGTACGATCGGGAATGCTCCTGCTTTCCGAGTAAGAAGTACCGCATTTTGGCCGGGTCCCTGGCTAAAAGTAGTAATGACCAGGATCGTTGAATTGACGTGAGTTGGGTCCGGGCCTGTATTGGGGCTCAACGAGTTTGGCAGGGCTCAGGAGGGTCTGGCCGAACGTCCTTAAGAGTGCAAAGACTTATGGCAAAGCGTGACTATTACGAAGTGTTGGGTGTGGAGCGCGGCTCCAGCGAGGCGGACCTGAAGAAGGCCTACCGTCGCCTGGCGATGAAGCATCACCCGGACCGTAATCCGGATAGCAAAGAATCCGAAGAAATGTTCAAAGAGGCCAATGAGGCCTACGAATGCCTGTCTGATCCCAACAAGCGTGCGGCCTACGACCAGTACGGTCACGCAGGGGTCGACCCGAGCATGGGCGGTGGCGGTGCCGGGTTTGGCGGCCAGAACTTCTCCGATATTTTCGGTGACGTGTTCAGCGACTTCTTCGGCGGTGGCCGGGGTGGTCAGCGGGGCGGCGCCCAGCGTGGCAGTGATTTGCGCTACACCTTGGAGTTGAACCTGGAAGAAGCCGTGCGCGGCACCAGCGTCAATATCCGTGTGCCGACGCTGGTCAACTGCAAGCCGTGCGATGGTTCGGGTGCCAAGAAAGGCTCCTCGCCGATCACTTGCCCGACGTGTGGCGGTATCGGCCAGGTCCGCATGCAGCAGGGCTTCTTCTCGGTGCAGCAGACCTGCCCGCGTTGCCATGGCCAGGGCAAGATCATTTCCGACCCGTGCGACTCCTGCCACGGCGAAGGTCGTGTCGAAGAGTACAAGACGCTGTCGGTAAAAGTGCCTGCGGGTGTGGATACCGGCGACCGTATTCGCCTGTCGGGCGAAGGCGAGGCGGGTACTCAAGGTGGCCCTACGGGCGATCTGTATGTGGTGATCAATGTGCGCGAGCACTCGATCTTCCAGCGCGACGGCAAGCACCTGTTCTGTGAAGTGCCAATCAGTTTTGTTGATGCGGCGCTGGGTGGCGAGTTGGAGATTCCGACCCTTGATGGTCGTGTCAAACTCAAGATCCCTGAAGGCACGCAGACCGGCAAACAGTTCCGTATCCGTGGCAAAGGCGTTGCGCCGGTGCGCGGCGGTGGTGCTGGCGACCTGATGTGCCGCGTTGCCGTTGAGACGCCAGTCAATCTGGGGCGTCGTCAGCGCGAATTGCTGGAAGAGTTCCGCAGCTCGCTGGAAGGCGATGACTCCCACTCGCCGAAAACCACGGGCTTTTTCGATGGCGTGAAGCGCTTCTTCGGCGACCTGTAAGGAGTTGGGTATGCGACGTATAGCCGTAATGGGCGCTGCCGGGCGCATGGGCAAGACGCTGGTCGAGGCGGTGCAGCAGCGCTCGCCGGCCTCCGGGCTGACCGCAGCGATCGTTCGTCCCGGCAGCACATTGATCGGTGCGGATGCGGGTGAGTTGGCTTCGCTGGGGCGTATCGGTGTTTCGTTGTCCGGCAACCTGGAGCAGGTGGCTGACGAATTCGACGTGCTGATCGATTTCACTCTGCCGGACGTCATGCTGAAAAACCTGGCTTTCTGCCGCAAGGCGGGCAAGGCGATGGTGATCGGCACCACCGGTTTGACGCTTGAGCAGAAGCAGTTGCTGGCGGAGGCGGGCAAGGACATTCCGATCGTCTTCGCGGCCAACTTCAGTGTGGGTGTGAACCTGTCGCTCAAGCTGTTGGATCTGGCGGCGCGCGTGCTGGGGGATGAGGCGGATATCGAAATCATCGAGACTCATCACCGTCACAAGATCGACGCGCCGTCGGGTACCGCGTTGCGCATGGGTGAAGCGATCGCCGATGCGCTCGGTCGCGACTTGTCGAAAGTGGCGGTGTACGGCCGTGAAGGCCATACCGGTGCGCGTGCGCGTGACACCATTGGTTTTGCAACCGTGCGCGGTGGCGATGTGGTGGGTGATCACACCGTATTGTTCGCCACCGAGGGCGAGCGCCTGGAAATCACGCACAAGGCGTCCAGCCGCATGACGTTTGCCAAGGGGGCGGTACGTGCTGCGCTCTGGCTGGAAGGTCGTGCGGCGGGCCTTTATGACATGCGTGACGTGCTGGATCTGCACTAATCAGTAGCTAAAACAGGGGCCCAAGCTTATGCTTAGGCCCCGTTTTTACCCGCTAAGCGACGTCCTGTCGCATTCCCCTGCCTTTAAGGCTCATTAGCGGTGGACCAAAAAAGCCTTTTTCTGTAAGCTACAGCTTTAGTGTGTCCACTAAAAGCGCGCAGAATAATTCAGTGAAGAAGCGGGGTGACGTGTCCATACGTCACTCCGCTTTTTTACAACCTGCGATCGCCCTTTCAGGCTTTATTTACGGGAGGTCTTCTTGACTAAGCCAGCCATACTCGCCCTTGCTGATGGCAGCATTTTTCGCGGCGAAGCCATTGGAGCCGACGGTCAAACCGTTGGAGAGGTGGTGTTTAACACTGCCATGACCGGCTATCAGGAAATCCTTACCGATCCTTCCTACGCCCAACAGATCGTTACCCTGACCTATCCGCACATCGGCAACACCGGTACGACACCGGAAGATGTCGAGTCTGATCGTGTCTGGTCGGCCGGTCTGGTGATTCGTGACCTGCCGCTGGTTGCGAGCAACTGGCGTAACACGATGTCGCTGTCCGATTAC
The DNA here is from genome assembly GCF_002859085.1 of Pseudomonas sp. QC2. Classification (NCBI taxonomy): domain Bacteria; kingdom Pseudomonadati; phylum Pseudomonadota; class Gammaproteobacteria; order Pseudomonadales; family Pseudomonadaceae; genus Pseudomonas; species Pseudomonas sp. QC2. Next base: position 59,768 of record NZ_PKKS01000004.1, on the reverse strand, counting down.
CTGAAAGCCAACAACGTTGTGGCGATCGCCGGTATCGATACGCGTCGCCTGACACGCATCCTGCGTGAGAAAGGCTCGCAGAACGGCTGCATCATGGTCGGTGACAATATTTCCGAAGAGGCGGCGATTGCCGCAGCCCAAGGCTTCCCTGGCCTGAAGGGCATGGACCTGGCGAAAGTCGTCAGCGTCAAAGAGAAGTACGAGTGGCGCTCCACTGTCTGGGACTTGAAGACCGATAGCCACGCGACCATCGATGCGGCCGAGTTGCCTTACCACGTGGTCGCCTACGACTACGGCGTCAAGTACAACATCCTGCGCATGCTGGTCGAGCGCGGTTGCCGCGTGACCGTGGTGCCGGCGCAAACCCCGGCCAGCGACGTGCTCGCCCTGCAGCCGGACGGTGTGTTCCTGTCCAACGGCCCGGGTGACCCTGAGCCTTGCGACTACGCTATCCAGGCGATCAGAGAAGTGCTGGAGACCGAGATTCCGGTATTCGGTATCTGCCTCGGCCACCAGCTGCTGGCCCTGGCCTCTGGCGCCAAGACCCTGAAAATGGGGCACGGCCATCACGGTGCCAACCACCCTGTGCAAGACCTGGACACCGGCATTGTGATGATCACCAGCCAGAACCACGGTTTTGCGGTGGATGAAGCGACCCTGCCGAGCAACGTTCGCGCGATTCACAAGTCGCTGTTCGACGGTTCCCTGCAGGGCATCGAGCGCACCGACAAGAGCGCGTTCAGCTTCCAGGGCCACCCTGAAGCCAGCCCGGGCCCGAACGACGTAGCGCCGCTGTTCGACCGTTTCATCAATGAGATGGCCAAGCGACGCTGACTGAGCGGCTTGCGGGCGGCCCCGAGCTTCGGTGGCCCCCGCAGGCTCATCAAAGATTGTTCAAGACGGCTTGCCGACTGACCTGCGGATTTGAGTGACAAACCCATGCCAAAACGTACAGACATAAAAAGCATCCTGATTCTCGGCGCTGGCCCGATCGTGATCGGCCAGGCCTGCGAATTCGACTACTCCGGCGCCCAGGCCTGTAAAGCCCTGCGCGAAGAGGGTTACCGCGTCATCCTGGTGAACTCTAACCCGGCCACCATCATGACCGACCCGGACATGGCCGACGCCACCTACATCGAGCCGATCAAGTGGCAGACCGTTGCCAAGATCATCGAGAAAGAACGTCCGGACGCACTGCTGCCAACCATGGGTGGCCAGACCGCCCTGAACTGCGCATTGGACCTGGAGCGCGAAGGCGTCCTGGAAAAATTTGGCGTAGAGATGATCGGCGCCAATGCCGACACCATCGACAAGGCTGAAGACCGTTCGCGTTTCGACAAGGCCATGAAGTCCATCGGCCTTGATTGCCCGCGTTCCGGTATCGCCCACAGCATGGAAGAGGCCAATTCTGTCCTGGAACGCTTGGGCTTCCCGTGCATCATCCGTCCGTCCTTCACCATGGGCGGCACGGGCGGCGGTATTGCCTACAACCGTGAAGAATTCGAAGAAATCTGCGCCCGTGGCCTGGACTTGTCTCCGACCAAAGAGCTGCTGATCGACGAATCCCTGATTGGCTGGAAAGAATATGAGATGGAAGTTGTCCGCGATAAGAAGGACAACTGCATCATCGTTTGCTCTATCGAAAACTTTGACCCGATGGGCGTGCACACCGGTGACTCGATCACTGTTGCTCCGGCACAGACCCTGACGGACAAGGAATACCAGATCATGCGTAACGCCTCCTTGGCGGTGCTGCGTGAGATTGGCGTGGAAACCGGTGGCTCCAACGTCCAGTTCGGCATCTGCCCGGACACTGGCCGCATGGTTGTGATCGAAATGAACCCGCGTGTATCGCGTTCTTCGGCGCTGGCATCGAAAGCTACCGGCTTTCCGATTGCGCGTATCGCTGCCAAGCTGGCGATCGGTTACACATTGGACGAGCTGCAGAACGAAATTACGGGCGGCGCAACGCCGGCGTCCTTCGAGCCGTCGATCGACTACGTCGTCACCAAGCTGCCACGCTTCGCTTTCGAGAAATTCCCGAAAGCCGACGCCCGCCTGACCACTCAGATGAAGTCAGTCGGTGAAGTCATGGCTATCGGCCGGACCTTCCAGGAGTCCCTGCAGAAAGCCCTGCGTGGCCTGGAAGTGGGCGTTTGCGGTCTGGACGAGAAGCTCGACCTGAGCAACCCGGAAAGCATGAGCGTGCTCAAGCGTGAGCTGACCGTGCCGGGTGCCGAGCGTATCTGGTACGTAGCCGATGCTTTCCGCGCCGGCATGACCGTCGAAGACATCTTCGGCATGAACATGATCGACCCGTGGTTCCTGGTGCAGATCGAAGATCTGATCAAGGAAGAAGAGAAGGTCAAGACCCTCGGTCTGTCCTCTATCGACCGCGACCTGATGTTCCGCCTCAAGCGCAAAGGTTTCTCCGACCAGCGCTTGGCCAAGCTGCTGGGTGTGACCGAGAAGAACCTGCGCACGCATCGCCACAAGCTGGACATCTTCCCGGTCTACAAGCGCGTTGATACCTGTGCGGCCGAGTTCGCAACCGACACTGCGTATATGTACTCCACTTACGAGGAAGAGTGCGAAGCTGCGCCGTCGGGCCGCGACAAAATCATGATCCTGGGTGGCGGTCCAAACCGTATCGGCCAAGGCATCGAGTTCGATTATTGCTGCGTACACGCCGCTCTCGCCCTGCGCGAAGACGGGTACGAGACCATTATGGTCAACTGCAACCCGGAAACTGTTTCCACTGACTACGACACTTCCGACCGTCTTTACTTTGAGCCGGTAACACTGGAAGACGTGCTGGAAATCTGTCGCGTCGAGAAGCCAAAAGGCGTGATCGTCCAGTACGGCGGCCAAACCCCGTTGAAACTGGCTCGCGCACTGGAAGCCGCTGGCGTCCCGATTATCGGCACCAGCCCTGACGCTATCGACCGTGCCGAAGACCGTGAGCGTTTCCAGCAGATGGTTGAGCGTCTGAACCTGCGTCAGCCGCCTAACGCCACCGTGCGCAGCGAAGATGAAGCGATCCGCGCGGCCAGCAAGATCGGTTACCCCTTGGTGGTGCGTCCGTCCTACGTACTGGGCGGTCGTGCGATGGAAATCGTCTACGAAGAAGACGAGCTCAAACGTTACCTGCGTGATGCGGTGAAAGTGTCCAACGACAGCCCGGTGCTGCTGGACCACTTCCTCAACTGCGCCATCGAGATGGACGTAGACGCTGTTTGCGACGGGACCGACGTGGTGATCGGCGCGATCATGCAGCACATCGAACAGGCGGGCGTTCACTCCGGTGACTCCGCTTGCTCGCTGCCGCCGTACTCGCTGCCGGCGCATATCCAGGACGAAATGCGCGAACAGGTCAAGAAAATGGCCCTGGAGCTGGGCGTGGTCGGCTTGATGAACGTACAGTTGGCGCTGCAAGGCGAAGACATCTACGTCATCGAAGTCAACCCGCGTGCTTCGCGTACCGTGCCATTTGTTTCCAAGTGCATTGGTGTGTCCCTGGCCATGGTCGCTGCTCGCGTGATGGCCGGTAAGACCCTGAAGGAAATCGGCTTCACCAAGGAGATCATTCCGAACTTCTACAGCGTGAAAGAGGCGGTATTCCCATTCGCCAAATTCCCTGGCGTGGACCCGATCCTGGGCCCAGAGATGAAGTCCACCGGTGAAGTGATGGGCGTGGGCGATACCTTCGGTGAAGCGTTCGCCAAGGCTCAGATGGGCGCCAGCGAAGTGTTGCCAACCGGCGGTACCGCGTTTATCAGCGTGCGTGATGACGACAAACCGCTGGTTGCGGGCGTAGCCCGTGATCTGATCAACTTGGGCTTCGAAGTCGTGGCCACTGCCGGGACCGCCAAGCTGATCGAAGCTGCCGGCCTGAAAGTGCGTCGCGTGAACAAGGTGACGGAAGGCCGTCCGCACGTGGTCGACATGATCAAGAATGACGAAGTCACCCTGATCATCAACACCACCGAAGGTCGCCAGTCGATCGCGGACTCCTACTCCATTCGTCGTAATGCCTTGCAGCACAAGATCTACTGCACCACTACCATTGCTGCTGGCGAAGCCATCTGCGAAGCGCTCAAGTTCGGTCCAGAAAAAACCGTGCGTCGCTTGCAGGACCTACACGCAGGATTGAAGGCATGATCAAATACCCAATGACCGTCCAGGGCGCCAAGGCCCTGGAAGAGGAGCACGCCCATCTGACCAAGGTCGTACGTCCAAAGCTGAGCCAGGACATCGGTACGGCCCGCGAGCTGGGTGACTTGAAGGAAAACGCCGAATACCACGCTGCTCGCGAGCAGCAGGGTATGGTCGAGGCGCGGATTCGTGACATCGAAGGCCGTATGCAGAATGCGGTGATCATCGACGTCACGACTATTCCGCACACCGGCAAGGTGATTTTCGGCACCACCGTGGAAATCGCCAACGTCGAAACTGATGAGAGCGTGGTTTACCACATCGTTGGCGAGGACGAGGCTGACTTCAAGCTCGGCAAAATCTCCGTCGGTTCCCCGCTTGCCCGCGCCTTGATTGCCAAGGAAGAGGGTGATGTGGTGGCCGTGAAGACGCCGGGTGGCGTGATCGAGTACGAGATTGTTGAAGTTCGTCACGTCTGAAAGGCGGCGCCCGCTTCATGCGGGCGCCATGCTTTGGCAGCTCTCCCAGATGCTTTGGGTCGGCGGCCTGTGGTTGCTGCATATTGGTGTGTTACCGGCGCTGGGCCTGATTGGGCTGGCGCCGTTGTTGATCGATGAGATCGACGGATTACTCAGTGCGTTGCTGGTGGGTTTTGCGGCGGCGTGCGTAACGCTCCAGGCATTGGTGCTGGTCAAGGCTGAAGGCTTGGAGAGTTTGTGGCGGGATATTCGCGGGCAACTGCTGTTGATGGCGCTGTATGCGTGTGCAATGTATTGCATCGTGCATGTCTGGCAGCCGGAAGCGTTGCGCTGGCAGCTATTCAGCTATCTTGTGCTAGGGTTCTCCGGCCTGGTGCTGGTTATACAGCCCGCACCGGGATGGAGTGGCGGGGCGCGCGAAGCACGCCCGTGACCCTTTTTATCATTTGAAAACTACTTGAAGCGATGTACGTTCGACAGCTGCTTGTTGACGCTGAAGTTCTTGCGATACAGCAGCGCCATCTTGCCGATGACCTGGACCAGGTCCGCTTTGCCCACCTTGCACAATTCTGCAATGGCGGCCAGGCGCGCTTCGCGGTCGAGGATATTGACCTTGATCTTGATCAGTTCATGATCGTTCAGTGCGCGTTCGAACTCGGCTAACACACCTTCAGTCAAACCGTTATCTGCCACAATCAAAACTGGTTTCAGATGGTGGCCAATGGATTTGTACTGTTTCTTCTGCTCTTGAGTGAGCGGCATAATCTGACCCCTGCGTCTGATCTTGTAAAAAGCGGCGGCCAGTTTACCCGAGCGAGTCCGGGACCGCCCAGTTAATCACGACCCGTTTTATTTTTCGAGGTGGCCCGTGGCCCGTTCCAAAACCAGCCTTAAGTGGCTACAAGAACATTTCAACGATCCTTACGTCAAAAAGGCGCAAAAGGATGGCTACCGTTCCCGGGCCAGCTACAAGTTGCTGGAGATCCAGGACAAGGATAAGTTGATTCGTCCAGGCATGAGCGTTATCGACCTTGGCGCGGCCCCGGGTGGCTGGTCCCAGGTGACCAGTCGTCTGATTGGTGGGCAGGGTCGTCTGATCGCTTCCGACATTCTGGAAATGGACAGCATCCCCGATGTGACCTTTGTTCATGGTGACTTTACCCAGGATACGGTGCTCGCACAGATTCTTGAGGCTGTGGGAAATTCGCAGGTAGACCTTGTGATTTCCGACATGGCCCCCAATATGAGTGGATTACCGGCTGTCGATATGCCACGTGCCATGTTCCTTTGCGAATTGGCGCTGGATTTGGCGGGTCGGGTGTTGCGTCCGGGGGGTGATTTCCTGGTGAAGGTCTTCCAGGGCGAGGGTTTCGACGAGTACCACAAGAACATCCGCAAGTTGTTCGACAAGGTGCAGACGCGCAAGCCCGACTCTTCCCGAGACCGTTCCAGAGAGCAATACCTGCTGTGCCGCGGCTTCCGCGGCGTCGAAGGCGCGGCGAGTGAAGAGCGCTTTTGAGGAATTCGAGGAGGGCGATAGGTTTTTTTATATCGCTTTCGTCACGAAGCTTTACGAATATTGTGTAGTCAAAGTTTCACAAAGGGTTACAGACGGCGCCTGCCAGTGTTGTAGGTAATGTAGTAAGTTAGGCCGGTGAATATCATGCGAAGCGCGCGCCAGTAGCGGAGCTTGCTTCAGAGGGTAGTTAATTGAACGATATGGCAAAGAATCTGATCCTGTGGTTGATCATCGCGGCAGTCCTGGTGACGGTGATGAACAACTTCTCCAGCCCTAACGAGCCGCAGACCCTCAACTATTCCGACTTCATCCAGCAAGTTAAGGATGGCAAGGTCGAGCGCGTAGCGGTTGATGGCTATGTGATCACCGGTAAACGCAACGATGGCGACAGCTTCAAGACCATTCGTCCGGCAATCCAGGACAATGGTCTGATCGGCGACCTGGTGGATAACCACGTGGTTGTCGAAGGTAAGCAGCCTGAGCAGCAAAGTATCTGGACCCAATTGCTGGTAGCCAGCTTCCCGATCCTGGTGATCATCGCCGTGTTCATGTTCTTCATGCGCCAGATGCAGGGCGGCGCGGGAGGCAAGGGCGGGCCGATGAGCTTCGGCAAGAGTAAGGCACGCCTGCTCTCCGAAGATCAGGTGAAGACCACCCTGGCTGACGTTGCCGGTTGCGACGAAGCCAAGGAAGAAGTAGGTGAGTTGGTCGAGTTCCTGCGCGACCCGGGCAAGTTCCAGCGTCTGGGTGGCCGCATTCCTCGCGGCGTCTTGATGGTGGGGCCACCAGGTACCGGTAAAACCCTGCTCGCCAAGGCAATTGCCGGCGAAGCCAAGGTGCCGTTCTTCACTATTTCCGGCTCTGACTTCGTCGAGATGTTCGTGGGTGTGGGTGCCAGCCGTGTTCGCGATATGTTCGAGCAGGCTAAAAAGCATGCGCCTTGCATCATCTTCATCGATGAAATCGACGCCGTTGGTCGCCATCGTGGTGCCGGCATGGGCGGCGGTCATGATGAGCGTGAGCAGACCCTTAACCAGTTGCTGGTTGAGATGGACGGCTTTGAAATGAACGACGGCATCATCGTCATCGCTGCAACCAACCGTCCGGACGTATTGGACCCTGCGTTGCTGCGTCCAGGCCGTTTCGACCGCCAGGTTGTGGTTGGCCTGCCGGATATCCGTGGTCGTGAACAGATCCTGAAAGTGCACATGCGCAAGGTGCCCATGGGCGATGACGTGGCTCCGGCCGTGATTGCCCGTGGTACGCCAGGTTTCTCGGGTGCTGACCTGGCCAACCTGGTCAACGAGGCTTCGTTGTTCGCTGCCCGTACCGGCAAGCGCATCGTGGAGATGAAAGAGTTCGAATTGGCCAAAGACAAAATCATGATGGGCGCCGAGCGCAAATCCATGGTCATGTCCGAAAAAGAGAAACAGAACACCGCTTATCACGAAGCCGGTCACGCCATTGTCGGTCGCGTTGTGCCTGAGCATGACCCGGTCTACAAAGTGTCGATCATTCCCCGGGGGCGTGCGCTGGGTGTCACCATGTTCCTGCCGGAAGAGGACCGCTACAGCCTTTCCAAGCGCGCCCTGATCAGTCAGATCTGCTCGCTGTACGGCGGCCGGATTGCTGAAGAGATGACCCTGGGTTTCGACGGCGTGACTACCGGTGCCTCCAACGACATCATGCGTGCCAGCCAGATCGCGCGGAACATGGTGACTAAGTGGGGCTTGTCGGAAAAACTCGGCCCGCTGATGTATGCCGAGGAAGAAGGCGAAGTGTTCCTGGGTCGTGGCGGTGGCGGTCAAAGCGCCAGCTTCTCGGGTGAGACAGCCAAGCTGATCGACTCCGAAGTGCGCAGCATCATTGACCAGTGCTACGGCACGGCCAAGCAAATCCTGACTGACAACCGCGACAAGTTGGACGCCATGGCTGATGCGCTGATGAAGTACGAGACCATTGATGCCGACCAGATCGATGACATCATGGCCGGTCGCGCACCCCGCGAGCCTCGCGATTGGGAAGGCGGTTCGGGCACCTCTGGCACTCCGCCAGTGGTTCAGAACGAGCGCCCTGAAACCCCAATCGGCGGCCCGGCAGCCGACCACTAAGGTTTGAAATGACTTCTGCGTTGTCCTCCACCCGGTTGCCTTGCGGCAACCGGGTTCTTGATTTGGCCCATACACATGTCATGGGCATTCTTAACGTAACCCCTGACTCCTTTTCCGATGGCGGCCGCTTCAGCCAGCTCGATGCTGCGTTGCGTCACGCTGCGGCAATGGTGGCTGCGGGAGCGACGCTCATTGATGTCGGTGGTGAATCGACCCGACCTGGCGCTCGCATCGTTTCTCCCTTGGAGGAGCTGGAGCGGGTGGCGCCGATAGTCGAGCGCATTGCGCGCGAGCTGGATGTGATCATCTCTGTTGATACTTCAACCCCGGCCGTGATGCGCGAAACTGCGCGACTGGGAGCGGGGTTGATCAACGATGTGCGCTCTCTTCAGCGTGACGGTGCCCTCGATGCCGCTGCCGCTACCGGTTTGCCGGTGTGCCTGATGCATATGCTGGGAGAGCCCGGCAACATGCAGGACAGCCCTCATTACGAGGACCTTGTTGGCGAGGTGTGTGGTTTTCTCGCTGAGCGGGTCGCTCAGTGTGCTGTCGCGGGGATTGCCGCGGAAAAGATCATCCTCGATCCCGGCTTCGGCTTTGCTAAAACCCTGCAGCACAATCTAAGCCTGTTCAAGCATATGGAATCCCTGCATGCGCTTGGTCGGCCTCTTTTGGTCGGCGTTTCGCGCAAGAGCATGATAGGGCTGGCGCTGAATCGTCCGGTGGGTGAGCGGCTGTATGGTGGTCTTGCACTGGCGGCGCTTGCAGTCAGCAAGGGCGCGCGTATCTTGCGTGTGCATGATGTCGCCGAGACGGTGGATGTGGTGCGCATGATTGCTGCGGTAGAATCAGCCGAATAAGAATGATGGAGCACTTATGACTAAAAAATACTTTGGCACCGACGGTATCCGTGGTCGGGTCGGCGAATTTCCGATTACTCCTGATTTCATGCTCAAGCTGGGTTGGGCGGCGGGTATGGCGTTCCGCAGTATGGGGGCGTGTCGCATCCTGGTGGGCAAGGACACCCGTATTTCAGGGTACATGTTTGAGTCCGCACTGGAGGCAGGCCTGTCCGCCGCGGGTGCCGATGTCATGCTGCTGGGCCCTATGCCGACCCCGGCGATCGCCTACCTGACGCGCACCTTTCACGCTGAAGCCGGTATTGTGATCAGTGCCTCGCACAACCCCCATGACGACAACGGCATCAAATTCTTCTCGGGTCAGGGCACTAAGCTGCCGGATGAGATCGAGTTGATGATCGAAGAGCTGCTGGATGCGCCGATGATGGTGGTTGAGTCCAGCAAGTTGGGCAAGGTGTCGCGTATCAACGACGCATCGGGTCGATATATCGAATTCTGCAAGAGCAGTGTGCCGAGCAGCACCAATTTCGCCGGTTTGAAGATTGTGGTCGATTGCGCCCATGGTGCGACCTATAAAGTGGCGCCAAGCGTATTCAAGGAATTGGGGGCGGACGTGACCGTTCTGTCGGCCCAGCCGAACGGGCTGAATATCAACGACAACTGCGGCTCCACGCATATGGAGCAACTGCAGGCCGCCGTCCTTGCCGAGCATGCTGACCTGGGTATTGCCTTCGATGGTGATGGTGACCGTGTGCTGATGGTGGACCATACGGGGGCGATCGTTGATGGGGACGACCTTTTGTTCATCATTGCCCGCGACCTGCATGAGCGTAACAAGCTGCAAGGTGGTGTCGTCGGTACGCTGATGAGTAACCTGGGGCTTGAATTGGCCTTGGCGGACCTGGGCATCCCGTTCGTGCGCGCCAATGTCGGTGACCGCTATGTGATCGCCGAACTGCTGGAACGTAACTGGCAGGTGGGGGGTGAGAATTCCGGGCACGTTGTCTGCTTCCAGCACACCACTACGGGCGATGCCATCATTGCTGCGTTGCAGGTTCTGCTGTCGTTGCGTCGTCGCGAAGAGAGTCTTGCCCAGGCGCGTCAGGCGCTGCGCAAATGCCCGCAAGTGCTGCTCAATGTGCGTTTTGCCGGTGGTGAAAACCCGATCGAGCACCCCGCTGTCAAAGAGGCTTGCGAGCGCGTGACCCTGGCAATGGCGGGGCGTGGTCGAGTGTTGTTGCGCAAGTCCGGCACAGAGCCTCTGGTGCGTGTCATGGTCGAAGGTGATGACGAAACACAGGTTCGCGGCCATGCCGAAGACCTGGCAAAACTGGTAACTGAAGTTTGCGCCTGAATTCGGCTTGCCAGTGATGATGTGGTTGGGTAACATCTGCGCCCACTTTGACCGACGAGGTACAGCATGCGTCGCACTATGGTAGCTGGTAACTGGAAGATGCACGGTACCCGCGCCAGTGTCGCTGAGCTGATCAATGGCCTTCGTCACTTGGCCTTGCCTAGCGGTGTTGATATCGCGGTGTTCCCGCCTTGCTTGCATATCACCCAAGTGGTTGATGGCTTGAAAGGTAAGTCGATTCAGGTCGGCGCGCAGAATTCTGCGGTGGAGGCCATGCAAGGTGCGTTGACCGGTGAGATTGCACCGAGTCAGCTGGTTGATGCGGGTTGTTCCTATGTGCTTGTCGGGCACTCCGAGCGTCGTCAGATGATGGGCGAGCGTGATGGGACACTCAATCGCAAGTTCGCAGCGGCACAGGCTTGTGGCTTGATTCCAGTGTTGTGCATAGGGGAGACCCTTGAGCAGCGTGAATCGGGCAAGACTCTTGAAGTTGTCTCGCGTCAGCTTGGCAGCATCATCGAGGAGCTGGGTGTTGGTGCGTTTGCAAAGGCGGTTATTGCTTACGAGCCGGTCTGGGCCATTGGCACCGGGCTGACTGCTACACCGCAACAGGCGCAGGATGTGCACGCAGCCATCCGCGCGCAGTTGGCGGCAGAGAATTCTGAAGTCGCACAAGGTGTGCGGCTTCTATACGGCGGCAGCGTGAAGGCGGCCAATGCGGTCGAACTGTTCGGCATGCCGGATATCGATGGGGGGCTCATTGGTGGAGCTTCCCTGAATGCAGATGAGTTCGGTGCGATCTGTCGCGCCGCGGGAAACTGAAAAAATGCTGGAAACAGTCGTAGTCGTTTTTCATCTGTTGGCTGCCTTGGGCGTAGTTGCCCTGGTCTTGTTGCAACAGGGTAAAGGTGCGGATGCTGGTGCGTCTTTCGGTGCAGGTGCTTCAAATACTGTATTCGGAAGCCAAGGTTCCTCTACCTTTCTTAGTAAGTTTACTGCTATACTTGCCGCCGGTTTCTTCATAACCAGCTTGGGGTTAGGTTACTTTGCTAAAGAGAAAGCTCATGTGCTGACTCAAGTAGGTCTCCCAAACCCAGCAGTGTTGGAAGTACCAAAAGCAAAACCGGCTTCTGATGATGTCCCGGTGCTTCAAGAGCAAAAGTCGGCTACTCCAGCGACTGACGTACCTCCAGCTCAAGAGCAGAAGTAAGAAGGGTTGTAAGCGCTGTATTGCCGAGGTGGTGGAATTGGTAGACACGCAACCTTGAGGTGGTTGTGCCCATAGGGTGTAGGGGTTCGAGTCCCCTTCTCGGTACCAATTATCAGGAGAGCCCGCTGTTGCGGGCTTTCTTGTAGGTGGAAGGTTACATTGACCCTGTAAGGGATCGGTCGTATACTTCCGCCCCAGCTTTGTCGCGGGGTGGAGCAGTCTGGTAGCTCGTCGGGCTCATAACCCGAAGGTCGTCGGTTCAAATCCGGCCCCCGCAACCAGTTTTAGCGGAGCCCCTTTTAAGGGGCTTTTTGTTAGCTGGACACTTTCAACGCCGCTGTTCGACGGCGTTTCAAGGATGGGCGTTTCGCCCATTTTTTTATTTTGCACAGCATGCACATACATGCACGAGGGGGTTCAGGTGTCGAGCAAGCTAGAAGAGTTGCAGGCCTTGTTGGCCCCGGTGGTCGTGGCCCTAGGCTATGAATGCTGGGGTATTGAGTTTTCGGCTCAAGGTCGCCACTCAATGTTGCGCGTTTATATCGATAAAGAGGGCGGCGTGCTGGTGGACGATTGTGCCATTGTCAGCCGTCAGATCAGCGGTGTGCTGGATGTTGAAGATCCGATCTCCGTTGAATACACCTTAGAAGTTTCCTCGCCAGGCATGGAACGCCCACTGTTCACTATTGATCAGTTTGCAAAATTTGCCGGTGAACAAGTGAAGATCAAGCTGCGCTCCCCGTTCGAAGGGCGACGCAACTTTCAGGGCCTTCTGCGCGGTGTAGAAGAGCAGGACGTCGTGGTGCAGGTAGAAGACCATGAGTTCCTGTTGCCGATCGATATGATCGACAAGGCCAACATTATTCCCAGTTTTGACTGAGACGCGGATCCCGCGGATCCAATGGCTTGCGAAAGGCGAGGCGTACGATGAGCAAAGAAGTACTGCTGGTTGTTGAGTCGGTATCCAATGAAAAGGGCGTACCGGCAAACGTGATTTTTGAAGCGCTGGAGCTGGCCCTGGCCACTGCTACCAAAAAGCGTTTTGAAGACGAAGTTGATCTGCGTGTGGAAATCAACCGCCACACCGGTGCCTATGAGACTTTCCGTCGCTGGACGGTCGTCGAAGAGGCCGATCTTGATGATCCGGCCATCGAAACCTGGCCAAGCAAGGTTGCCGAAACGCATCCAGGCGCCCAGGTCGGTGATGTCGTCGAAGAAAAGATCGAGTCGATCGAATTCGGCCGTATTGCTGCACAGACCGCCAAACAGGTCATCGTGCAGAAGGTTCGCGAAGCTGAGCGCGCTCAAGTCGTTGACGCCTATCGCGAACGCCTGGGTGAAATCATCTCCGGCACCGTGAAAAAAGTAACCCGCGACAACGTGATCGTTGACCTGGGCAACAACGCCGAAGCGTTGCTGGCCCGCGAAGACATCATCTCTCGCGAAACCTTCCGGGTTGGCGTGCGCTTGCGTGCGCTGCTCAAGGAAATCCGCACCGAGAACCGCGGCCCTCAGTTGATCCTGTCGCGTACCGCGCCGGAAATGCTGATCGAGCTGTTCCGTATCGAAGTGCCGGAAATTGCCGAAGGCCTGATCGAAGTCATGGCTGCGTCCCGCGACCCGGGTTCGCGCGCCAAGATCGCGGTTCGGTCCAAGGACAAACGCATCGACCCGCAAGGCGCTTGCATTGGTATGCGCGGTTCGCGCGTCCAGGCAGTGTCGGGCGAACTGGGCGGTGAGCGTGTGGACATCGTCCTGTGGGACGATAACCCGGCGCAGTTCGTGATCAACGCCATGTCGCCAGCTGAAGTGGCGGCAATTATCGTTGACGAGGATGCCCATGCAATGGACATCGCCGTTGGCGCAGACAATCTGGCTCAGGCCATTGGTCGTGGTGGTCAGAACGTGCGTCTGGCGAGCCAACTGACCGGTTGGACCCTGAACGTGATGACCGAATCGGACATCCAGGCTAAGCAGCAAGCTGAAACCGGTGACATCCTGCGCAACTTCATCGACGAGCTGGAAGTCGACGAAGACCTGGCACAGGTGCTGGTAGATGAAGGCTTCACCAGCCTGGAAGAGATTGCCTACGTACCGTTGGAAGAAATGCTCAACATCGACGGCTTTGACGAAGACACCGTCAACGAGCTTCGCGCTCGGGCCAAGGATCGTTTGTTGACTAAAGCCATCGCTACTGAGGAAAAGCTGGCAGACGCCCATCCGGCCGAAGACCTGCTCTCGCTTGAGGGTATGGACAAGGATTTGGCGATGGAACTGGCGGTGCGCGGCGTAATTACCCGCGAAGACCTGGCCGAGCAGTCTATTGACGATCTGCTCGACATCGACGGCATTGACGATGATCGTGCCGGCAAGTTGATCATGGCCGCCCGAGCCCATTGGTTCGAGTAACTAGGCGCGGCCTGAGGAGAGAAGTGCATGACGCAAGTCACGGTGAAACAACTGGCCGATGAGGTCAAAACACCGGTAGAGCGCCTGTTGCAGCAGATGCGTGAGGCAGGTCTGCCGCACACCGCCGCCGATGAAGGTGTGAGCGATAGTGAGAAGCAGTCTTTGCTGACTCACTTGAAGAGCAGCCACAAGGCGAAAGTGGAAGAACCGCGCAAGATTACATTGCAGCGCAAAACCACCAGCACCCTGCGTGTTGCTGGTAGCAAGAGCATCAGCGTTGAAGTACGCAAGAAGAAAGTCTTCGTACAGCGCAGCCCGGAAGAAATCGAAGCCGAGCGCAAACGCGAACTGGAAGAACGTCGCGCAGTAGAAAATGCTGCTCGTCAGAAGGCTGAAGAAGAAGCCAAGCGTCGCGCCGAAGAAGAAGCGCGTCGCCAGCCTGCTGCTGCGCAACCTGCTGGTACTGAAGCGGTCGCCGCTCCTGTAGCGCCTGTTGAAGCTGTGCGTGAGGCCGCTCCGGTTGCCGCCGCACCAGCACCGGCTGCTGACGCCCGCAAGCGCGACGAACCTCGTCGTCCGGACAAACCACGTGCCGACGATAACAATCGTCGCGGTGGTGGTGGCGATGGCGAGCGTAAAAACGCTCCGCATCGTGCCTCGGTCAAAGAGAAAGCGCCTGCTCCACGCGTTGCTCCACGCACCACCGACGAAGAAAGCGATGGCTTCCGTCGTGGTGGTCGCGGCAAGGCCAAGCTGAAAAAGCGCAACGCCCACGGTTTCCAGAGCCCAACCGGCCCTGTCGTGCGTGATGTGCAGATCGGCGAGACCATCACGGTTGGCGATCTCGCCAATCAGATGTCGGTCAAGGCTGCTGAAATCATCAAGTTCATGTTCAAACTGGGTACCCCAGCGACCATCAACCAGGTGCTTGATCAGGAAACTGCTCAGCTGGTAGCCGAAGAACTGGGCCACAAAGTGACCCTGGTCAGCGACACCGCCCTGGAAGACTCCCTGGCCGAGTCCTTGAAGTTTGAAGGTGAGACGTTCTCCCGTGCGCCAGTTGTGACCGTAATGGGCCACGTTGACCATGGTAAGACTTCGCTGCTCGACTACATCCGTCGTGCCAAGGTAGCTGCTGGCGAAGCCGGCGGTATCACCCAGCACATCGGTGCATACCACGTTGAAACCGAGCGCGGCATGGTCACCTTCCTCGACACCCCTGGTCACGCCGCGTTTACCGCAATGCGTGCCCGTGGTGCCAAGGCGACTGACATCGTGATCCTGGTAGTTGCAGCGGACGACGGCGTGATGCCGCAGACCATTGAAGCTGTCCAGCACGCTAAGGCCGCTGGTGTTCCACTGGTTGTTGCCGTGAACAAAATCGACAAGCCGGGCGCCGATCTCGATCGCATCCGTAGCGAACTGTCGGTTCACGGCGTGACGTCCGAAGAGTGGGGCGGTGATACGCCGTTCGTTTCGGTCTCGGCGAAAGTCGGTACTGGCGTAGACGAGCTGCTCGAAGCCGTCCTGCTGCAAGCTGAAGTACTCGAACTCAAGGCAACCCCATCGGCCCCAGGTCGCGGTGTTGTGGTTGAATCGCGTCTCGACAAAGGTCGTGGCCCGGTTGCAACCGTTCTGGTTCAAGACGGTACCCTGCGCCAAGGCGACATGGTGCTGGTTGGTTCGAACTACGGCCGTGTACGTGCCATGCTCGACGAGAACGGCAAGCCAATCAAAGAAGCCGGTCCTTCCATCCCTGTCGAGATCCTCGGCCTGGACGGTACCCCGGACGCTGGCGACGAGATGAGCGTGCTGTCGGACGAGAAGAAAGCCCGTGAAGTGGCTCTGTTCCGTCAAGGCAAGTTCCGCGAAGTCAAACTCGCTCGTGCTCACGCCGGTAAGCTGGAAAACATCTTCGAGAACATGGGCCAGGCAGAGAAGAAGACGCTTAACATCGTCCTCAAATCTGACGTCCGTGGTTCCCTCGAGGCGTTGAACGGCGCCTTGAACGGCCTGGGTAACGACGAAGTGCAAGTGCGCGTTGTCGGTGGCGGTGTCGGTGGTATCACCGAATCCGACGCCAACCTGGCACTGGCCTCCAACGCTGTACTGTTCGGCTTCAACGTGCGTGCCGATGCTGGCGCTCGCAAGATCGTCGAGCAGGAAGGCCTGGATATGCGTTACTACAACGTCATCTACGACATCATCGAAGACGTCAAGAAGGCCCTCACCGGCATGCTTGGCAGCGACGTCCGGGAGAACATCCTGGGTGTGGCCGAGGTGCGTGACGTGTTCCGCTCGCCGAAATTCGGCGCGATCGCCGGTTGCATGGTTATCGAAGGTACTGTGTACCGTAACCGTCCAATCCGTGTACTGCGTGAAGACATCGTTATCTTCGAAGGCGAGCTGGAATCCCTGCGCCGCTTCAAGGATGACGCTTCCGAAGTACGTGCCGGCATGGAATGCGGTATCGGCGTCAAGAGCTACAACGACGTCAAGGCTGGCGACAAGATCGAAGTCTACGAGAAGGTTCAGGTTGCTCGCAGCCTCTAACTCGCGCACTTCAGGAGCCACGCCGTGTGTGGGCATGCAAATGCCCCGCGCAGTGTCCGGACTCTAAACGCAACGCCCGGTCTGGCTTTTGTCAGGCCGGGCGTTTGCCGCTTTCAGACCCCACGGGTTTCACCGTGTGGCAGTAACAGGTAACAAGACATGGCAAAAGAATACAGCCGTACCCAGCGTATCGGCGATCAGATGCAGCGCGAGCTGGCCCAACTGATCCGTCGCGAAGTCAAAGACCCCCGCGTTGGCCTGGTCACGATCACTGCTGTTGAAGTGAGCCGTGACGTGGGTCACGCCAAGATCTTCATCACCGTGATGGGGCAGGACAGCGCCGAAGAAATTGCACAAAGCATCAAGGTGCTCAACGCCGCCGCAGGCTTCCTGCGTATGCAGTTGGCCCGTGAGATGAAGCTGCGCAGTGTTCCCCAGTTGCACTTCCACTACGACGAAAGCGTCGTACGTGGTGCGCACCTGTCGGCGCTGATCGAGCGCGCCGTGGCTGAAGACAGCCAGCATCCGTCCACACCTGAAGACGCCAAGGAGTAAGCGGTGGCTCAGGTCAAACGTATCCGTCGCAATGTCAGCGGCATCATTCTGCTCGACAAGCCCATTGGCTTCACCTCCAATGCCGCGTTGCAGAAAGTCCGCTGGCTGCTCAATGCGGAGAAGGCCGGGCACACCGGCAGCCTTGATCCCCTGGCCACCGGCGTACTGCCGTTGTGCTTTGGTGAGGCCACCAAGTTCTCGCAATACCTGCTCGATTCCGACAAGGGGTACGAAACCCTGATGCAACTGGGCAAGACCACCACCACGGCCGACGCTGAAGGTGATGTTTTGCAGGTTCGCGACGTGACCGTTGGTCGTGCTGATATTGAAGCTGCTTTACCCGGTTTTCGTGGGGAAATCAGTCAGATACCGCCGATGTACTCGGCTCTCAAGCGTGATGGCCAGCCGCTCTACAAGCTGGCACGTGCGGGCGAAGTAGTGGAGCGCGAACCGCGTTCTGTTACTATTGCGCGCTTGGAATTGCTCGCTCATGAAGGCGACACTGCCCGCTTGGCCGTGGACTGCAGCAAAGGCACCTATATCCGTACCCTGGTGGAAGATATCGGTGAAAAGCTTGGTTGCGGCGCGTACGTTGCAGAGCTGCGACGCACCCAGGCAGGTCCGTTCAGCCTGGCCCAGACGGTCACGCTGGAAGAGTTGGAAGCCGTACACGCCGAAGGGGGGAACGAAGCGGTTGATCGTTTCCTGATGCCGTCGGACAGCGGTCTACTGGATTGGCCATTGCTGCACTTTTCGGAGCACAGCGCGTTCTACTGGCTCAACGGCCAACCGGTACGTGCCCCGGACGCTCCGAAGTTCGGTATGGTGCGGGTACAGGATCATAACGGTCGCTTTATCGGTATCGGTGAAGTGAGCGAAGACGGGCGCATCGCGCCGCGTCGACTGATTCGGTCAGAATGACCGAACGAGTGTGGCTGTTAACAGGCACGGTCAACACTCATTTTTAGATACAGGGATTTGTCCCTGGCCTGTTGAAACCGCCCTTTGGGTGGTTTCCTGAAAAAAGGATTGCCTCATGGCTCTCGACGTTCAAGAAAAAGCACAAATCGTAGCTGACTATCAGCAAGCTGTTGGTGACACTGGTTCGCCAGAAGTGCAAGTTGCACTGCTGACCCACAACATCAACAAGCTGCAAGGTCACTTCAAGGCCAACGGTAAAGATCACCACTCCCGTCGTGGTCTGATCCGCATGGTAAACCAGCGCCGTAAGCTGCTGGACTACCTGAAAGGCAAGGATCTGGGTCGTTATCAGACTCTGATCGGTCGCCTGGGTCTGCGTCGCTAATCAGCGATTGCGCTAGAGGTTGGTTGTCTGCCGTGTGTCAGTGGGATTCCCGCTGGCCCATGGCAGGCTCCCAGCCTCAAGTTTTATCTGGATACACGTTTTACCCTGGACAAGCGGCGGGCCGATTCCCGACATTGCCCAAGAATTTCGCAAGAAGACAAGTTCCCCAAGAGCCACAAAGAAGGTAGGACACCGTGAACCCGGTTATCAAAAAATTCCAGTTCGGTCAGTCGACCGTTACCCTCGAGACAGGCCGTATCGCCCGTCAAGCCTCCGGCGCAGTGCTGGTTACCGTTGACGACGACGTCACCGTATTGGTGACCGTTGTTGGCGCCAAGACCGCTGACCCGAGCAAAGGCTTCTTCCCTCTTTCCGTTCACTACCAGGAAAAGACTTACGCTGCCGGTAAGATCCCTGGCGGTTTCTTCAAGCGCGAAGGCCGTCCTTCCGAGAAAGAAACCCTGACTTCCCGACTGATCGACCGTCCGATCCGTCCGCTGTTCCCAGAAGGCTTCATGAACGAAGTGCAGGTTGTCTGCACCGTCGTTTCCACCAGCAAGAAGACCGATCCGGACATCGCTGCGATGATCGGTACCTCGGCGGCCCTGGCTATTTCCGGCATTCCTTTCGATGGTCCGATCGGCGCTGCCCGCGTCGCCTTCCACGAAAGCACAGGCTACCTGCTGAACCCGACTTACGAGCAGCAGAAAGCTTCGAGCCTGGACATGGTCGTTGCCGGTACTTCGGAAGCCGTGTTGATGGTTGAATCGGAAGCCAAAGAGCTGACCGAAGACCAGATGCTGGGCGCCGTACTGTTTGCTCACGACGAGTTCCAAGTCGTGATCAACGCCGTTAAAGAACTGGCTGCCGAAGCGGCCAAGCCAACCTGGACCTGGGCTCCACAGCCAGAAGCCACTGCACTGCTGGGCGCTATCCGCTCCGAGTTCGGCGCTGCTATCTCCGACGCCTACACCATCACTGTCAAGGCCGACCGTTACGCTCGCCTGGGTGAGCTGAAGGACCAAGTCGTTGCCAAGCTGTCCGGCGAAGAAGGCCAGCCTTCTTCCAGCGAAGTCAAAGCAGCCTTCGGTGAAATCGAATACCGCACCGTTCGCGAAAACATCGTTAACGGCAAGCCACGTATCGACGGCCGCGACACCCGCACCGTGCGCCCGCTGAACATCGAAGTCGGCGTTCTGCCGAAGACTCACGGTTCGGCCCTGTTCACCCGTGGTGAAACCCAGGCACTGGTTGTTGCGACCTTGGGTACTGCCCGCGACGCACAGCTGCTGGACACCCTGGAAGGCGAGAAAAAAGACCCCTTCATGCTGCACTACAACTTCCCTCCGTTCTCGGTGGGCGAGTGTGGTCGCATGGGCGGTGCTGGTCGTCGCGAAATCGGTCACGGCCGCCTGGCCCGTCGTTCGATTTCGGCCATGCTGCCAGCCGCCGACGTGTTCCCGTACACCATCCGTGTCGTATCGGAAATCACTGAGTCGAACGGTTCCAGCTCCATGGCTTCCGTTTGCGGTGCTTCCCTGGCACTGATGGACGCCGGTGTGCCGATGAAGGCGCCGGTTGCCGGTATCGCCATGGGTCTGGTTAAAGAAGGCGAGAAGTTCGCCATCCTGACCGACATCCTGGGCGACGAAGACCACCTGGGTGACATGGACTTCAAAGTAGCCGGTACCGCCAAAGGTGTGACCGCGCTGCAGATGGACATCAAGATCAAAGGCATCACCGAAGAAATCATGGAAATCGCTCTGGGCCAAGCCCTGGAAGCGCGCCTGAACATCCTCGGTCAGATGAACCAGATCATTGGTCAGTCGCGTACCGAGCTGTCGGAAAATGCTCCGACCATGATCGCGATGAAAATCGACACCGACAAAATCCGTGATGTTATCGGTAAAGGCGGCGCGACCATTCGTGCGATCTGCGAAGAAACCAAGGCTTCGATCGACATCGAAGACGACGGTTCGATCAAGATCTTCGGCGAAACCAAGGAAGCTGCAGAAGCCGCGCGTCAGCGCGTTCTGGGCATCACCGCTGAAGCCGAGATCGGCAAGATCTACGTTGGTAAGGTTGAGCGCATCGTCGACTTCGGCGCATTCGTCAACATCCTGCCAGGCAAAGACGGTTTGGTTCACATCTCCATGCTGAGCGACGCTCGCGTTGAGAAAGTGACCGACATTCTGAAAGAAGGCCAGGAAGTGGAAGTGCTGGTTCTGGACGTGGACAACCGCGGCCGTATCAAGCTGTCCATCAAGGACGTAGCAGCAGCGAAGGCTTCGGGCGTTTAATCACCCCGGGCTTCACGCTGAAAAAAGGACTCTTCGGAGTCCTTTTTTTATGCCCGTGAGAAAATGCCTAATAATCAGGCGCTTACTAAACTCAAAAAAAGCCGCAACTTGCATGCAGGGGCGGACTGTTTCATGCAAGTTGCACGATTTCGAAAATTACCTGTTTTTATAAGTCTTTGTTTTATAACGGTTTAATGCTTAGTCAAGACTTGGCACACTGCCTGCAATAACCCTGTTAACGCTGCAGCATCAAGGTTCACACACTGCAGACTTTTAATAAAACAGGAGTTACTCGTATGAAGAAGTTCGCTCTCGCTACTGCAACTGCTACCGCTCTGACCCTGGCTATGGCTAACGTAGCCTTCGCACAGAATTCCCAGGCGCCAATGACCCTGGCCGCCGGTGAAGTCACCAAGGCAAAAGAATCGACTTCTGACACTTGGATCACCACCAAAGTTAAAGCTGATCTGCTGACCGAAAAAGGCATTCCGGGTTCGGACATCAAGGTTGAAACCAACAAAGGTGTGGTTTCCCTGTCCTCGGAAGTCGCTATCTCGGATGCGCAAAAAGCGACTGCTGTTGCCATCACCAAGAAAATTAAAGGTGTGACTGCCGTTTCTGCTGATGGCCTGCTGGCTGGCGGCGCTACCAAGGCAGACAACATCGATAAAACCAAAGGCGCAGCGGCTAACGCCAAAGAGTCGACCTCCGATACTTGGATCACTACCAAAGTAAAAGCTGATCTGGTAACCGAGAAAGGCATTCCTGGCACCGACATCAAAGTCGAGACCAACAAAGGCGTAGTTTCCCTGTCTTCGACTGCAGCAGTCACCGAAGCTCAGAAAACTACCGCGGTGAATATCACCAAGAAAATCAAAGGCGTTAAAGCTGTATCGGCCGATGGCCTGAAAGCAGAGTAACGCTCAACAATTCGTCTGAACTAGGCGGCGGCGGCGCGTGAGTTAGATATCCACTCAATGCACCTCTAAGGTTCATGCGACCGACCACACGGATGTGGTCATTACAGGCCCCGGCACTTGTGCCGGGGCCTGTTCTATTGTGGGCTGGAACACAATCGCAAGGTCAGCCGATAACAACGGTGGGAGCTGGCTCGCCTGCGATAGCAACACCTCGATTCAGCTGAATCACGGAGGTGTCGGTATCGCAGGCGAGCCAGCTCCCACCGTTGCACAGGTGTCGCTCAGACGTTACTCGGCATCCAGGTGCATCGGTGTCACGACCCGACCATCCTTCTCGGCCTGGCCCAGGTTGGCATCGATGAAGTACACCCGGTCATCTTCCAACTTCCCTTTGTCGACCAGGTAGTCCTTGATGGTGCTGGCCCGGTCCTGACCCAGCTGGCGCAGCAGTACATCACTTGTGCTCCAGAACTTGATCACGCCGTCCTTGAGCTTCGCTGTGCGCTCATCACGGCTAAGGTCTTTCCACTCCGCCGGCGGCTGCTGTTTCAGACGGGTGCGGTAGATGCCTTCCAGCAAGGGCGCTTTTTCACTCTCCGGTACTTCCACCAAGGAAGCCTGGGCCGGAACCTTGTCGCCGCGGCGCTGGAGCATCTTGTAGTAGTTGTATTGGTATTCGCGCTCCAGACGCTGTGCGGCGAGAAGTGGGCCATCGCTGCTGGCAGCGGCGGTACCTTCGATTTCCAGGCGCAGGGTAGGGCGCTCTTTCAGCGCGTTGGCCAGCTTATTCAACGCGCCCTCAGCGTCTTTGTTCAACTCGCTGGAACCTGCGGCGAACGACACATTCCCCAGGTCTTCCGATCCCCCACCCGTCACCAACCCACCGATAAACTTGAAGGGCGCTGTCGCCGCGCGCACTACCAGGTTACGCAGGGTCTGCCAGACGATCGGCATTACGCTGAATTGCGGGTTATTCAGGTCGCCGGTCACCGGCAGTTCGATGGAGATCTTGCCGTCGGAGTCCTTCAGCAGGGCGATTGCCAGGCGAATCGGCAAGTCCACGGCATCGGCGCTGTCGACTTTCTCACCCAGTTGCAGCTGTTCAACCACCACTTTGTTCTCAGCCTTCAATTGGCCCTTGGTGATCACGTAGTGCAGGTCGAGATTCAGGCGCCCCTTACGGATCCGGAACCCCGCGAACTTACCGGAATAGGGGGTCAGGGTGGTCAGCTCGACACGTTTGAAGCTGGTGGCGATATCCAGCGCTGCCATAGGATCAAACGGGTTCACGCTGCCTTTGATGGTCACCGGCGCATACCGGTCCACCTTGCCCTTGATATCGACGCTGGCCGGCTTGGCCTGGCGACTGTCGATCGTGCCGATCTGCCCGTTGAGCTGTTGAATGGCCGTGGCGAAGTTAGGTGTGAGGCTGAAGTCAGCAAAGTTGGCGGAACCGTCATTGATCGCAATTTGCCCGATACGAATGCCCAAGGGCTTGTCTTTGCTGGCGGGCTTCGCGCTCTTGTCGGCTGGTTGCGGTATCAACAGGTCATCCACGTTGGTGGTGCGGTCATCGTTGATCATGAAGCGCGCATACGGCTGCAGCAGGTTGACCTTGTCAATCGACAGACTGTCGCCGTGTTGATAGTTCACACCTTCCAACACCAGGCGCTGCCATTTGACGAAGTCGCGGGTCTTGAGGGTGTCCAGCGTGTGCAACTGGTCGACCTGTGCCCGGCCAGTGACTTGCAGTTTCAACGGGGCGGTGCTTTTCAGGTTTACATCGAGGGCGCTGCCGAGCATGCCGCTGCGCAGTTCCAGGCGGATGAAAGGGCTGATATAGGACTGGGCAACTCGGAGGTCGATGTCCTGGGTGTTCACTTTGAGCTTGGCGCTGACCGGGTTGAGGTTGACTTCGCCGGTCGCCTGGAGCTTGCCTTGCTTGCCCAGGCCGGTGTCGACTTTCAAGGTGAACGGGCTCTGGTTGAGGCTATCGAAGTTCTGCATATCGACGTTCAGCGGGCCCACTTCCAACGCGACCGCCGGCTTGGCCTGACGGTCAGCCAGGTGCACCTGGTAATTGCGCAGTTGCACGTCCTTGAGCAGCACTTGCCACGGTTTGCTTGGCGCGGCGGGCGCGGGTTTTGGCGAGTCGGCGGTGGCCGGTGCGGTCGCAGGCTCCGGCGCCTTGGCGGGTTTACTCGGTTGGCTGGCGAACAGCTTTTGCCAGTCCAACTGCCCGTCGGCCTCAAGCGCCGCCCAGGTTTCCAGTTTGTTGCTGCGGATCTTGCCGACGATCACCTGCTGCTTGGCCAGGTCCACGGTGGTCTCGCTGACGTCCAGGCGCTCCAGGCGTACCAATGGGCGGCCGTCGGGGGCCTTGATGGAGAACGGTGCGATGCTGGCGGCGGTGTTGGTCAGCTTCAGTTCGGTCTCTTTGGCCAGGTTGAACGTGTATTCGGTGCTGAAGTTGAGCACGCCGTCTTCAAGCACCAGTGGCAGCGCGTCACGTACGTAGGGCCACCAGGCTTTCATCTTTCCGCCAGTGACCTTCAACGTACCTTCGGAGGTGATCGGCACCAGGCTGAAATTGCCTTTCCAGTCGATCTGCCCACCTTCAGGGCCTGCCGCGACCAAGGTCATGTCGGCATTGTCTTCTGGCAGGGTGCTGAGGTTCTTCAGCTCGAAGTCGAGTGTGTCGTAGAGGAATTCGATAGGCTCGCTGGGGCGTAAATCCTGGAAGTGCACGTAGCCGGCCGCCAGCTTGATGCTGTCGATACGCAACGGAAACGGCTTGGCATCCGGATCGGTCGGGGTGGGCTCACTGGGTGGCAGCTTGAACAACTGCGCCAGATTCAACTGGCCGGACTTGTCGAACAACAGCTCGGTCTTGGGCTTGTCCAGTTGTATATCAGCGAGGTGCAAGGCGCGGGTCCAGAGACTGTCGATCTGCAGGTTGGCATAGAGGCGTTCGAAACCTACCTGCTCCTTGCCGGGCTCACCGATTTGCAGGCCCCAGGCCGTCACTTCCAGGCTGAACGGATTGAACTCGATCCGTTCGATCCGCGCCGGCACCGTGGCGTAATTCGCCAACTGCTGGTTGGCGATACGAAGCGCAATACCGGGGAGAATCAGAAAGCCCAGTAAGCTGTACAGGGCAAGGGCAGTCAACAAGGCGCCAGCGGCGCGGATCAATCCTTTGGGCATGGGGCGGCGCCATCTATGTCATACAGGAGTGCCTTGGAGTATGGCACGGGTTTTCGGTTCCGAAGAGCCGGGCCTTTGGGAAAGGTCTTACAGTTGAAGTATCAGGGTTTTCAGGGGGGGCTGTTGATCCTGTGAGGGAAAGTCCACTCCGGGCGTCATGATTTTCCAGTCGCGCACCGGTCGGCCGGCTTTTTCAGCGCAACGCAGTACCTGCTCGCGCCAGTCCTCCATGCTGACTTTTGCCAGGTTGTTGCAGCAGATCAGCACGCCATTGTCAGCCGTGGCAAGCAGCGCGGGTTTGAGCAGGCTCTGATAGTCGCGCAGCAGGTCGACGGTACCGAATGCGCTCTTGGCCCAGGCCGGAGGGTCAAGCAAAACCAGGTCGTATTGACGTTGTTCCAGGCGCGGATAGCTCGGCAGTTTCTGCCCACGCCGCTGGGTGATCGGCAGGCCGGCCAGTTGGCGAATGGCCGGGAAGTAGTCGGATTGTACGAACTCCATGGTGGGCAATTGCGGGTTGAGCAGGCCATTTTCGCGACCGACCGCCAGGTTGCCCTCGGCAAAGTCCAGGTTGCACACCTCACGCGCACCGCCGGCAGCCGCGCTCAGCCCCACGCCGCAGGTGTAGGCGAACAGGTTCAGCACGCTTTTGCCGGCGCTGTGCGCCTTGACCCAGCCACGGGTATTGCGCAGGTCAAGGAACAGCAGTGGGTCCTGCCCGGCGTGGCGCCCGCGCACGCGGTAATTGAGGCCCCACTCGTGTCCAACCAGGTCTTCCAACGCGGCGGGCTCGGCACGGTATACCGTGTCTTCGCGGTCGATGCGCGAATTGCCACGGGAACGGTCGTTGTACACCAGCAGCAATTCCAGGCCCATGGACTGGTTGATCTGTTGATGCAGGTCCAACAGCGCTTCGGTTTGCAGGGCTTGGTGGAAGCTCTGCACCAGCAATTGCGGGCCGTAGCGGTCGATGGTCAGGCCGCCGGCGCCTTCCTGGCTGCCGTGGAACACGCGGTAGCAGTCGGTGCCCTGGGCGTGCAACTCGCTGATCAGGTCTTGGCGATGATCGAGGGCGGCGCGCAGCGCCTGATTCAAGGAAGACATGGAGCGCGCCTTGCTGGGGAATTGAGGGCGCGAAGTTTAACAGCTATGCGCTGTCGCCTACATCAACCCCATCCGCCGATGGGCGCGTTGTACCGAACCGTTGCGCATGGCCCAACGCAGCATCGGCGCACTGCGTTTGACCCCGGCTCGGATCATCTGGCGTTGCAGCGGGCTCTGGTGCTGTCCAAGCATGGCGCTGGCCCAATCCGGCAGCAGGTCGATCCCGGCTTGCATCATCAAGGCGCCAAAAGGTTTGGCCAGCGTACTGGGAGAGGGCGCATTCAGCAGCAAACGCAGGACCTCGCGGCTGCGGTCGTCGCACAGCAGTTGTGGACGAATACGTGCCAGATAATCCGAAATTTCCTGCCGCGAGCGCGGAACATGCCGTGCGCCCAGCCGCTCGGCCACCAAGGCAATTTCGCTGTAGTAACGGTCCTGGTCCCGGCCTGAAAGGTGTGGGTTGCGATACCGTAAGTGGGCGGCCAGGAAGTGACTGACTTCCGCCACATGCACCCAGGTCAGCAGTTCCGGATCGCTGGCCGCATAGGACCGACCATCCGGCGCATGGCCGACCACCTGCAAATGAATGGTACGGACCTTTTCGATCAGCCATTCGGCGTCTTTGCGCGAGCCAAAGGTCGTGCCCGAGATGAACTGCGAGGTACGCCGTAAGCGCCCGAGCATGTCCTGGCGAAAGTTCGAATGGTCCCATACACCCGCCAGGGCCAAGGGGTGCAAGGCCTGCAGCATCAAGGCGCTGATGCCGCCGACGAGCATGCTGGTGAAGTCGCCATGGACTTGCCAACTCACCGAGTCAGGCCCGAACAGGCCTGGGTCACCCTTGGGGTTTTCCAGGTCCAGTTGGCCCAGCGACAGGCCGGTGAGGCTCATCAACTGGGTTTCGATACGGCTGCGAATAAATTCCATGGCGACGTGGGGTTTCCTATCGGTTCAGGCGCTTGTCGATCAAGCCCTCTACGACGCTCGGGTCAGCCAGGGTCGACGTGTCGCCGAGGCTGTCGAGTTCGTTGCAGGCGATCTTGCGCAAAATCCTGCGCATGATCTTGCCGGAGCGGGTCTTGGGCAAGGCCGGTGCCCATTGAATCAGTTCCGGCTTGGCGAAGCTGCCAATTTCCTTGCTGACCAATTCCAGCAAATGTTTTTTTAACGCGTCGCTGGGCTCCACGCCATTCATGGGCGTGACAAAGGCATAAATGCCCTGGCCTTTGACGTCATGGGGGTAGCCCACCACGGCGGCTTCGGCGACCTGGTCGTGCAATACCAGGGCGCTCTCGACCTCGGCGGTGCCGATACGGTGACCGGACACGTTGATCACATCGTCGATGCGTCCGGTGATCCAGTAGTCACCGTCTTCATCGCGCCGCGCACCGTCACCGGTGAAGTAGTAGCCGGGGTAGGGTTTGAAGTAGGTGTCGATCATCCGCTGCGGATCGCCGTACACACTGCGGATCTGCCCCGGCCAGCTCGCTTTGATTGCCAGCACGCCACTGCCGGCGCCGCTGAAGGCCTTGCCGTGTTCATCCAGTAACACGGGCTGTACGCCGAACATGGGCTGGGTTGCACAGCCCGGCTTGATCCGTTGCGCGCTGACCAAGGGGCTGAGCATGATGCCGCCGGTTTCGGTCTGCCACCAGGTGTCGACAATCGGGCAGCGTTGTTCTCCCACGGCGTTGAAGTACCAATCCCAGGCTTCCGGGTTGATCGGTTCGCCGACGCTGCCCAGCAGGCGCAGGCTGGCGCGGGACGTGTTCTCCAGCGGGCCATGGCCCTCACGCATCAATGCACGCAAGGCCGTGGGCGCGGTGTAGAAAATATTGACCTTGTGCTTGTCGATCACCTGCCAGAAGCGCGAACTGTCCGGGTAGCTCGGCACCCCTTCAAACATCAGCGAGGTCGCGCCATTGGCCAGCGGGCCGTACACGATGTAACTGTGGCCGGTGACCCAGCCCACATCGGCGGTGCACCAGAACACTTCGCCGTCGCGGTAGTCGAGCACGTACTTGAAGGTCATCGCTGCTTGCAGCAGGTAGCCCCCGGTGGTGTGCAACACGCCCTTGGGTTTGCCGGTGCTGCCGGAGGTGTAGAGGATGAACAGCGGGTCTTCAGCGTCCATCGGCTCGGGCGGGCAGTCGTCGCTGGCGGCGTCCAGGGCTTGTCGGTACTTGATGTCGCGGTCTTTCACCCAGATCAGGTCAGCCCCCGTGCGCTCCACCACCAGCACGGTGCTGACGTTGGGGCAACTGGCCAGGGCTTTGTCGACATTTTGTTTCAACGCCACCGGCTTGCCGCCGCGTACGCCTTCGTCGGCGGTGATCACGGTGCGGCAGTCCGCGTCGAGAATGCGATCACGCAGGGCGTCCGGTGAGAACCCGCCAAACACCACGGAGTGCACGGCGCCAATCCGCGTGCAGGCAAGCATGGCGTAGGCGGCTTCCGGGATCATCGGCATGTAGATGCACACCCGGTCGCCTTTTTTCACGCCACGGCTTTTCAGTGCATTGGCCAGGCGGCTGACGTTCTGGTGCAGCTGGCGGTAAGTGATTGTGGAAGATTTCGCAGGATCATCGCCTTCCCAGATGAAGGCTGGCTGATCGGCGCGTTGCCCCAGGTGACGGTCGATGCAGTTGTAGCTGACGTTCAGTTGCCCGCCGGCAAACCATTGGGCGGCGCCGGTGTTGATGTCTGAGCGATGAACCGTGTGCCAAGGGGTTATCCAGTCGAGAAAGGCCTTGGCCTGTTCAGCCCAGAAGGTATCCGACTGTTCGATGGATTGGCGGTAGAGGCGCTGGTAGTCCTCTTGACTGAGTTGCGCAGCCCGGCGGACGGCATCGGCGGTGGGAAACGTGCTGATATCGAACATGAGCGATCCTTATTCTTGTTTTAGCCACAAGTCATAAAGATGCACCCTGCAAGGGGAGGGTTCAAGGCCAACCTCCAAACGGACGTTGGCCCTGCAATACCTGTATCAGCCGCGGTGACGACCGCGGAAGTAGTTGATCAGGCCCTGGGTCGAAGCGTCCTCGGCCGAGGTTTCTTCGGCGCCGGTCAGGCGGTTGTAGACGCCTTTGCCCAGCTCTTTGCCCAGTTCCACGCCCCATTGGTCGAAGGCGTTGATGCCCCAGATCACACTCTGCACGAACACTTTGTGCTCATACATGGCGACCAGTGCCCCCAGGCGACGCGGGCTGATGCGCTCGACCACGAGGGTGTTGCTCGGACGGTTGCCCGGGATCACCTTGTGCGGTGCCAGCTTCTGCACTTCGTCTTCCGGGATGCCTTTGTCGCGCAGCTCGGCTTCGGCTTCGACGCGGGTCTTGCCGAGCATCAGCGCCTGGCTCTGGGACAGGCAGTTGGCGTACAGCCACTGATGGTGGTCGGACACCGGGTTGAAGCTGACGATCGGCACGATGAAGTCGGCCGGGATCAGTTGGGTCCCCTGGTGCAGCAACTGGTGGTAAGCGTGCTGGCCGTTGCAACCCACGCCACCCCAGATCACCGGGCCGGTATCGGTAGCGACGGGCGTACCGTCCTGGCGAACGCTCTTGCCGTTGGATTCCATGTCCAGCTGTTGCAAGTGCTTGGTGATGTTACGCAGGTAGTGGTCGTACGGCAGGATCGCGTGGCTCTGCGCACCCCAGAAGTTGCCGTACCACACGCCCAGCAAGCCCAGCAGCACCGGCATGTTGGCTTCGAATGGGGCGTTCTGGAAATGCTGGTCCATGGTGTAGGCACCGGACAGCAGTTCCTTGAAGTTGGACATGCCGATCGCCAGGGCGATGGGCAAGCCGATGGCCGACCACAGTGAGTAACGGCCGCCGACCCAGTCCCACATCGGGAAGATGTTTTCTTCGCGGATACCGAAGGCCACGGCTGCCGCGTTGTTGCTGGATACGGCGATGAAGTGACGATACAGCTCGGCTTCCGAGCCACCCTGAGCCAGATACCAGGCGCGGGCGGCCTGGGCGTTTTTCAGGGTTTCGAGGGTGTTGAAGGATTTTGACGAGACGATAAACAGCGTGGTCTCGGCGCGCAGCTTCATGGTCAGCTCGTGGAACTCGCTGCCGTCGATGTTCGCCAGGTAATGGCAGCGCACGCCTTTATGGGCGTAGGACAACAGCGCTTCGGAGACCAGTTCCGGGCCGAGGAACGAGCCACCGATACCGATGTTCACCACGTCGGTGATCGGCTTTTCGGTGTAGCCACGCCACAGGCCATCATGGATGCGGCCGACCAGGTCAGTGATCTGGTTCAGCACCTTGTGCACGTCCGGCATGATGTTCACGCCGTTCACCGACAGCTTGTCACCCACCGGACGGCGCAGAGCGGTGTGCAGCGCTGGGCGACCTTCGGAAGAGTTGACGGGCTCGCCGGCATACAGTGAGTTGATCGCGTCTTTCAGGCCGACTTCTTTGGCCAGGCCCACGAGGAGGTCACGGGTTTCGCTGGTGATCAGGTTTTTCGAGTAATCGAGGAAAAGTCCGCAGCTGCTCAAGGTGAACTGGGAGAAACGCTGAGGATCGGCATTGAATGCTTCGCGCATGCTGAAATCCTGCATGGCTTGGCGATGTTGATTGAGCGCTTGCCAGGCGGGCAGAGCGGTAACGTCATGAGGAGTGCGGTAGTACGCCATCGCTGCGGGTTTCCTTTTATTACGGGGACTGCCTTTAGGACACTTTTAAGCCCGGAACGTCCAGTCTTTTATCAAGCAATGGGTTCCGGACAGCGCTAACCATAGCGCAGGGCGATTACATTAAACCTAGCGTGTCGATATGTCTTGGCTTTGTCTGCGCTCAGGCCGGTACTTTTTTATACCGGCACTTTTTATTTCCGCAGCAAGGAGGGGTCAGTCGAGGGTCAGGTGCAGGTTGTCGATGAGGCGGGTGGCCCCCAGATAAGCGGCTACCAGGATTACGATATCGCGGTCCTCGGGCGTGGCGGGGCGCAAATGCACGCCCTGGCGTACTTCAAGGTAGTCCAGGCGCAACCCGGCAGCTTCGATCTGCTGGACCTGTTCGGCACGCAGCTTGGCGAAGTCGTGATCACCGGCTTTGATCGCTGCGCCAATCTGGCTGAGGCTGCGGTACAGCACCGGGGCAATGGCCCGCTGCTCATCGGTGAGGTAGCCATTGCGCGACGACAGTGCGAGACCGTCGTCGGCGCGCACGGTGGGTTCGCCGATGATCTGGATGGGCATGTTCAGGTCGTGGACCATGGCGCGGATCACCGCCAGTTGCTGGTAATCCTTCTGGCCAAACACGGCCATGTCCGGCTGGACCATGTTGAACAGCTTGCTGACCACCGTCGCCACGCCTTCGAAGTGCCCTGGACGGCTGGCGCCGCACAGGCCTTCAGACAGTTGCGGCACGCTCACGCGGGTCTGGCCGGTCATGCCGCCGGGGTACATTTCCTCGACGGTGGGCGCGAACAGCAGGTTGCAGCCGGCTTGCAGCAGCTTTTCCTGGTCGGCGGCGAGGGTGCGTGGGTACTTGTCCAAGTCTTCGCCGGCGCCAAACTGCAGCGGGTTGACGAAGATGCTCGCCACCACGAAGTCGGCCTGTTGGGCGGCCTTGGTCACCAGGGTGGCATGGCCGCTGTGCAGGTTGCCCATGGTGGGCACAAAGCCAATGCGCTTGCCGGCGCTGCGGGCGTGCGTTACGGCTGCGCGCAGTTCACGTACGGTTTTTACGGTGTTCATGCAGAGAATCCGTGTTCGGCGCCAGGGAAGGTCACGCCTTTGACTTCAGCGACGTAGGCGCTCAATGCGTCGTGGATGCTGGCTTGGCCGGTCATGAAGTTTTTCACGAACTTCGGCACGCGACCGGTGATCGACAGGCCGAGCATGTCGTGCAACACCAGTACCTGGCCATCGGTGGCGGAACCCGCGCCAATACCGATCACCGGCACTTTCACGGCCTGGGTGATTTCTGCCGCCAGTTCGCTTGGCACGCATTCGAGCAGGATCATTGCCGCGCCGGCTTGTTCCAAGGCGATGGCATCGGCGCGCATCTGGCGCGCCTGGGCCTCATTACGGCCCTGTACCTTGTAGCCGCCGAGGAGGTTCACCGACTGTGGTGTCAGGCCCATGTGCGCGCACACCGGCACGCCGCGCTCAGCCAGCAGGCGGATCGACTCGGCAAGCCACACCGCACCTTCGACTTTGATCATGTGCGCACCGGCTTGCATCAGCTTGCCGGCATTCTGGAAGGTCTGTTCAAGCGTCGCGTAACCCATGAACGGCAGGTCGGCGATGATGAAGGCGCCATCGTTGCCACGCTTGACGCTGGCGGTGTGGTACGCAAGTTCATCGGTGGTGACGGGCAGGGTGCTGTCATTCCCTTGAAGAACCATGCCCAGGGAGTCGCCCACCAGCAGCACTTCAACCCCGGCCTGGCAGCTGGCGTGGGCGAAGGTGGCGTCATAGCAGGTCAGCATGGTGATTTTTTCACCTTTGAGCTTGAGGCTCTGCAAGGTGGTCAGGGTAATGTCTGGCATGAAAAGGGTCCTCGTTCAGGCGCTTGGAAACAGCGAGTAACGCGCGTGAGTCTTCGTTTATACAGGCGCACTGTCTTGAGAGCAGTGCTTATAAGGCCTGGATTGCGCCCTTTAGCGCCGGGTTGGCGGCAGCGGGACGCCTATAGTCGTGAGGAGGACACGGGAAGTCAATTGGATGTGTTACCGCATTGTTACGATGGCGGTGTTACCGCTGTTACTGACGCGATTCAGCAACTTGAGCGCCGTTTTCACGTCACAGGAGATCAACATGTGGGCGCTGGCTGAGTCAGTCCTGAGGAAGGCGTTCCAGGCCGATAAACGGGCAAGCGGCCAGCAAGTCGCGCAGGGTTTGGCCGTCAGGCAATGACAGGGTGGCGGGCGCCAGTTCCGCCAGCGGGTACAGTACAAACGCACGCAGGTGCATCTGGTAATGGGGCACCTTGAGGCGTGGCTCATCGATCAGGTGATCGCCAAACAGCAGGATATCCAGGTCGAGCGTGCGCGGTCCCCAGCGCTCCAGGCGTTCGCGGCCCTGGTCGTTTTCGATGGCTTGCAGCGCATCCAGTAACTCAAGGGGCGCGAGGCTGCTGTCCAGGGCGGCCACCGCATTGGTATAGCGCGGCTGGCCCGGGAGCAGAGAGTCACTTTGATAAAAGGCGGAGACACCGGCGACGGTGCTGCCTGGCAATTGCGCCAGCGCTTCAATAGCACTGCGCAATTGCTGATCCGGGGCAGCCAGGTTGCTGCCCATGCCGATGTAGATGCGTTCCACGTTTATTCGCCTGCAGCGCCCGAGGCATCAGCGGCACTGCGCTTGCGCTTGGTACCACTGCGGCGACGCTTCTTCGGCCCAGCGCCTTCGCCGTCGCCTTTGCTGCCGAGGTCACGGATCATGTCGCGGCGCTCGCTGTCATTGGCATCCTGGTAGTCGGTCCACCATTCGCCCAGGCCGTCGGTTTGCTCGCCAGCGCTTTCGCGCAGCAGCAGGAAGTCATAGCCTGCGCGGAAGCGGGGGTTGTCCAGGAGCAGGTCAGCACGTTTGCCGCTACGGCGCGGCAGGCGTTCCTGCATGTCCCAGATCTCGCGGATCGGCATGGTGAAGCGTTTCGGGATTGCGATGCGTTGGCACTGCTCGGCGATCAGCTCATGCGCGGCTTCCTGCATGGCCGGAATCGGTGGCATGCCACGGTCTTGCAGGCGCAGTACGCGTTTTGGCAGGGCTGGCCACAGCAGGGCGGCAAACAGGAACGCCGGGGTCACCGGTTTGTTCTGCTTGATGCGCAGGTCAGTGTTGATCAGTGCTTCGCTGATCAGGGTGTGGGTGTACGTGGGGTTGTATTCCAACGCCTCGGCGCTGGCCGGGAACAGGGGATCGAACAGCTGCAGGTCCACCAGCATTTCAAAGGTGTCGGCGGCGTACCCCGAGAGGAACAGCTTGAGCACTTCTTCGAACAGGCGCGCTGAAGGGATCTCCCGCAGCATCGGTGCCAGTTCGCGAATCGGCGCAGCCGTGTGTTTCTCGATGCCGAAGTTCAGCTTGGCGGCAAACCGCACGGCCCGCAGCATGCGCACCGGGTCTTCCTGGTAGCGCTGGACCGGGTCGCCGATCAGGCGGATCAGGTTATTGCGAATGTCGTGTACGCCATTGGCGTAATCGAGAATGCGTTCGCTGACCGGATCGTAATACAGGGCGTTAATGGTGAAGTCGCGGCGCTGCGCGTCTTCTTCCAAGGTGCCGTAGACGTTGTCGCGCAAGATGCGCCCGCTTTCGTTGCGGGAGGACTGGTTGGTGTCTTCCTCTTCATCGTTTTGCGGGTGGCCTGCACGGAACGTCGCGACTTCGATGATTTCGCGTCCGAAGTGGATATGCACCAACTTGAAGCGCCGACCGATGATGCGCGCATTGCGGAATTCGGCGCGGACCTGCTCAGGCGTAGCGCTGGTGGCAACGTCGAAGTCCTTGGGCGTGATATTGAGCAGCATGTCACGCACGCACCCGCCCACCAGATAGGCCTGGTAACCGGCGTTCTGCAAACGCTCGACGATGTTCACTGCATAACGGCTGAATTGAGCACGTTGCAGCGAATGCTGGCTGCTGTTGAGCACTTCAGGCGTGCTGCGTTTGTGTTGCGTACGACGCAAGGGAGAACGGAATGACTGGAACAACTTCTTCAGCATGGGATGCACTGTTTGAAGGAATGTTCGGCCATAACGAAGAATGACCGCATGATGGGCCGGGATTCTAGCATTTAGTCAGGGGATGGTGTAGGAACAAGCTAAGGGCATTGCGCCATAAGCCTTTACGGTGATTCATGCCAGACAAATCCCGGAAACTACAAGGGGAGCCGAAGCTCCCCCAGAAGTAGTTGCGTGCTCTATTTTTATTATGGGTTGCGGGCTTCTTGTTTTTGTTGATCGCCCTCGCCATGAAGCTTCACCTTCATGGCACTCCCAATCGGGAGCCAAGAGCAAACGGATTGCTTTGGTCGCTGTGTTGCTGATCTACGATCCAACCAGTTCAGGCTCTGCCTTAGGGCAGTTTTTGTTGTTCTCGGCCTGGTTGCGGGGCAAGCCCCAAATGCAACGCCTCTCCAAAAGAATCAGTTAGCTGCGCCTCCGCCGTGTTGTTTTTGTTATGCGTGAGTCGATTCGTCTTATTTTTATTGTCTTGTACAAAGCTTGTTATTGTTTTTGTACTAAGCATATAGCAGGGTGCGTGCCAACTTTTGCGTCGCCCAGCAAAACCGGGGGGTTGAGGGGGTTTCGGGTTTTTGACGGACCAAAAAAAGCCGGGGCTTCGTTACCGTAAGCCCCGGCTTTTGTTACGCGAAATATCCGCGGTAACAGTTTTTTCACATCTGTGGGTGTTACCTGTGGGGGCGCACCCTCAACTCTCGCTGGCCACACCGGTCTTGCGCCGTGGAATACCCAGGCGCTGGCGGCGTTCCCATAAGCATTTGCGGCTCACGCCCAATTTGCGCGCCAGTTCGGTCTCGGTCATATGGTCCTGATGTTCCAGGACAAAATGCTGGAAGTAATCTTCCAGTGACAGATCTTCCGTTGGCTCATGGCTGGTATTGCTGCCGCCGCCGTGCTGTGGGGCCAGGCCGATGAAATCGTCCTCCTCCAGATCACTGAGCTCGATATCGATACCCAGCAGCTCGGCGGAAATTTCCGGGCTCTCCGACAGAATCACTGCCCGCTCGACCGCATTTTCCAGTTCCCGCACGTTACCCGGCCACGAGTAATGCCGAATGGCCTGCTCGGCGTCGGGGGCGAACTTCAGGTCAGTGCGGTTGATGCGCGCGCTTTGGCGCAGCAGGAACGCGCTGGCGATCTCGTTGACGTCGGCACCACGTTCACGCAGGGCTGGCAGCTTGAGCGCGATCACGTGCAGGCGGTAGTACAAGTCTTCACGGAACTGGCCGATTTTGGCCAGGCTCTTCAGGTCACGGTGAGTGGCCGCGATCAGGCGCACATCGACCTTTTGCGACTGCACCGAGCCTACGCGGCGAATCTCACCTTCCTGTAGCACACGCAGCAAGCGCGCCTGGGCTTCCAGAGGCAGCTCACCGATCTCGTCGAGGAACAGCGTGCCGCCGTCCGCGGCCTCTACCAGGCCCGCACGCCCGGCGCTGGCGCCGGTGAATGCACCTTTCTCGTGACCAAACAGTTCGGACTCGATCAGGGATTCAGGGATCGCCGCGCAGTTCACCGAAATCATCGGTGCCTTGGCACGCTTGGACAGGTTGTGCAGGGCGCGGGCCACCAGTTCTTTACCGGTGCCGGACTCGCCCTGGATCAATACATTGGAGTCGGTCGGCGCGACTTTGCGGATCTTGCTGTAGAGGTCCTGCATCGGTGGGCAGGAGCCGATGATGCCGATCTCGCCGTTGCTGTTATCGACGCCTGGTTTATCGGCCGCTTTGCCTGCCGGGCGTTGCTCAACGGGCGCACTGCTGGCCGACTGGCGGTCACGCAGGATACGGGCCACGGCCTGAAGCATCTCGTCATGGTCGAAAGGCTTGGCGATGTAGTCCACCGCGCCCATCTTCATGGAGTCCACCGCCGAGCGCAGGCTGGCGTAGCTGGTCATGATCAGCACCGGGGTGCCCTGGCCAAGCTTGATCAACTCGGTGCCAGGCGCGCCGGGAAGGCGCAGGTCACTGACAATCAGGTCGAACGTGGGAATGCTGAAACGCTCCTGGGCTTCCTGCACCGAGCCGGCTTCGCTGACCTGGTACTGATTTCGTTCAAGCAGGCGACGCAAGGCAGAGCGGATAATGGTTTCGTCTTCGACGATCAAAATGTGCGGCATTGATTCAATTCTCTCGACGGTCTCAGTTCACAGCGGACGTCGCTTCGACATGACGCGGCAAGGTCACCCGAATACGGGTGCCGCGTTGGCTTTCGGTGTCAGCCGGGCTGTCGATGGTGATTTGTCCATAATGCTCTTCAACGATGGAATAGACCAGTGCAAGGCCCAGACCGGTACCTTCACCTGGGTCCTTGGTGGTGAAGAAGGGTTCGAACAATCGGTCCATGATGTTCTGTGGAATACCGCTACCTTCATCTTCGACGATCAGATCGACCGTATGTTCGAAAACCTCGGTCTTGACGCGTACCGCGCCACCGGCAGGCGTTGCATCGCGGGCGTTGGAGAGCAGGTTGATCAGCACTTGGGCCAGGCGTTGTGAGTCGCCGTCCACCCAGTGGTCGGGGTCGCACAAGTTGAAGAACTGTACTTCGAAATTGCGCCGGTTCAAGGCCAGCAGCCCAATGGCATCCTGCGCCACTTCGGCCAGGCACACCGCTTCATCTTGGTTCTGATGCCCGCCCGCGTGGGCAAAGCTCATCAGCGACTGCACGATGCGTGACACGCGCTTGGTCTGTTCGAGGATTTGCCCGCTGATCTCGATGATCTCGCCGTCTTCCTCGCGCTCTTCGCGCAGGTTCTGCGCCAGGCACGCGATACCGGTGATCGGGTTGCCGATTTCATGGGCCACGCCTGCCGCCAGTCGGCCAATGCTGGCCAGACGCTCGGAATGCACCAGCTTGTCTTCGAGCATCTGGGTTTCGGTCAGGTCTTCCACCAGTAACACCAGGCCGCTGTTACCGGGCGCCAGGGGCTCGTCGATCGCGGCTTTGTGCAGGTTGAGCCAACGGGTTTGGCCGTCGAGGGCCAGATGCTGCTTGTGCAAGTGCTCGTCGGGCAGATTGATGAACCCTTGCAGCAATTCTTTCCACGGATCGCCCAAGGTATTGAGGCGTGAACCGACCACGCGCTGCGCTGCGATACCGGTGAGTTCTTCCATGGCCTTGTTCCACATCAGGATCTCTTGATCCTTGGCCAGCGAGCACACGCCCATCGGCAATTCTTGCAGGGTCTGGCGGTGGTAGCGGCGCAGTGCATCGAGTTCGGCGGCGAGGCCCGTGAGGCGTGAGTGGTAATCCTCGAGCCGGCTCTCGATGAAATGGATGTCTTCGGTCACGTAGTTTTCGCCGCCGGCCTTGTAGGGCAGGAAAGTTTCCACCATGTCCTGGGACACACTGGGTCCCATCAAACCGGACAGGTTGGCTTCGATACGGTCGCGCAGACGCCGCAGCGCGTAAGGGCGCCGCTCGTCGAACGGCAAGTAGAGATCGCGCAGCGCTTGTTCGACCTCCTTTTGTGCGGCTTTGGCACCCAAAGGCTTGGCCAGTTGCGTGGCGAACTCCTGGGGTGAGGCGGCATGCAATTCACGGCGTTGCGGGCGGCGCACGTTGTCCACTGCGCAGGCTTCGGCGGCGCTGGTTTCTTCGGGGCTGGCATTGGTGAACAGCGAGATCAGCGTGAACATCAAGACGTTGGCGGCCAGGGACGCAATCGCCGCCATGTGCCAGCTGGTGTCATCCAGCACGTAGATCATGTTCAGCAATGGGATGTAGAAGCCCTGCAGATTACCGACCAGCGGCAGCAGCATGGTCACGATCCACACCAGGATCCCCGCCAGCAAGCCGGCGATAAAGCCACGGCGATTGGCGGTCGGCCAGTACAGCACCGACAGCACGCCCGGCAGGAACTGCAAGGTGGCGACAAACGCGACGATACCCAGGTTGGCCAGGTCTTGCCCGGCGCCCAGCAACAGGTAGAACCCGTAGCCGGCCATGATGATCGCGACGATCAGCGCGCGCCGCGTCCATTTCAGCCAGCGGTAGATGTTGCCCTCGGCCGGCGGCTGGTACAGCGGTAGCACCAGATGGTTGAGCGCCATGCCCGAGAGCGCCAGGGTCGTGACGATGATCAGCCCGCTGGCGGCTGACAAACCACCGACGTACGCCAGCAAAGCCAACGCCGGGCTGTTGGCGGCAATGCCGATGCCGAGGGTGAAGTATTCCGGGTTAGTGGTGGCGCCCAGTTTCAGGCCTGCCCACAGGATCAGTGGCACCGCCAGGCTCATCAACAGCAGGAACAGCGGCAAACCCCAGCTGGCGCTGACCAGCGAGCGCGGGTTGAGGTTCTCGGTAAAGGTCATGTGATACATGTGTGGCATCACAATCGCCGAGGCGAAGAACACCAGCAGCAGCGTGCGCCATGGGCCCTCTTGCAGCGGCGTGTGCAGGGCGGCGAGGGCGGTCTGGTTTTGCAGCAACCAAAGCTCAAGCTGCTGCGGGCCGTCGAACACGCCGTAAAGTGCATAAAGGCCGACACCGCCGATGGCGATCAGCTTAATCACGGACTCGAAGGCAATTGCAAACACCAGGCCTTCGTGTTTCTCGCGAGTGGCGATATGGCGTGAACCGAAGAAAATCGTGAACAGCGTAATCAACGCGCAGAAAGCCAGGGCAACGCGGTGCTGCACCGGCTCACGGGTCAGGATGCTGATGGAGTCAGCCACTGCCTGGATTTGCAGGGCCAGCAACGGCAACACGCCGATCAGCATGAAAATGGTGGTCAGCGCGCCGGCCCAGGTGCTGCGAAAGCGGAAGGCAAACAGGTCGGCCAGGGATGACAGCTGATAGGTACGGGTGATTTTCAGGATCGGGTACAGCAACACCGGTGCCAGCAGGAACGCGCCGGACACCCCGAGGTAACTGGAAAGAAAGCCATAGCCGTATTGATAGGCCAGGCCCACCGTGCCATAGAACGCCCATGCACTGGCGTACACGCCCAGGGACAAGGTGTAGGTCAACGGATGGCGAATGATCGCCCGCGGAATCATTCCGCGCTCACTGATCCAGGCCACCCCGAACAGCGCGGCCAGGTAGGCGGCACTGATCAGCAGCATCTGGGTGAGGCTAAAGCTCATCGGCATCTTTTTGGCTCTGCAGGATGAAAGTCACGACGATCAGGATCAGCCACAGCAGATAGGGGCGATACCAGGCGCCCGTGGCGTCGATCCACCAATCCATGATGGCGGGAGAAAACAGGTAGATCCCGACGACCAGCAGCAGGACCAATCGATAGATGTACATGTTGGCCTCTGATTGAAAAACTGCGGCGATGGTAACGGATGCCTGGCAAGCTGCAAGCGCCTTCAGCTCAATTGCGCTTCGGCCAGCGTGAGTGTGCGAGGTATCCGGCCGGCATCCCAGTGCTGGATGCCCCAGTCCAGCAGTTCCCGTGGGCTGGCGTGCAGCAACTCGTCGCCGGGTTGCTGGCCGAGGGCACGCAGGGCTCTCAATAGCAAAGGCGTGGCCTGGTCGGGTGTCAACGGCGGGGAACGGTAGGATTTGCCCAACTTGTTGCCGTCCGGTTGGATGATCAGCGGCACATGCAGGTAGCGCGGTTGGCGCAGGCCGAGCAGTTCCTGCAGGTAGAGCTGGCGTGGCGTGGAGTCGAGCAGGTCGGCGCCGCGCACGATATCGGTGACGCCTTGCCAGGCAT
This sequence comes from Pseudomonas sp. QC2, assembly GCF_002859085.1. Classification (NCBI taxonomy): domain Bacteria; kingdom Pseudomonadati; phylum Pseudomonadota; class Gammaproteobacteria; order Pseudomonadales; family Pseudomonadaceae; genus Pseudomonas; species Pseudomonas sp. QC2. The sequence continues at coordinate 19,346 of NZ_PKKS01000004.1, read as the reverse complement.
CGTCGAGGACCACGGCCAGTTGATAGGCATACAGGCCGTCGCGGCGACGGATGACAAAATCGCCTACATCGCGGCCCAGGTGCTGTCGGAATTCGCCCTGGACGCGGTCGGTAAAGTGGTATTCCAGCTCCGGAACGCGTAACCGTATGGCGGCATCCTGCTGATCGTGGCCTGCATTGCGGCACAGCCCAGGGTAGATACCGTTGTAGGGTTCCAGCTGTTTACGTGAACAGGTGCACGCGTAGGCCAGGCCATGGTTGAACATATCGTTCAGCACTTTGGCGTAGGCATCATGCCGCTCGCTTTGTCGGACGAGTTCACCGTCCCATTCGAAACCGTAGCCTTCCAAGGCGTGGAGGATCGCTGCCTGGGCGCCCGGCTCTTCACGTGGTGGGTCAAGGTCCTCCATGCGCATCAGCCAGCGGCCTTGGTTGGCGCGGGCGTCGAGGTAGGAGGCGAGGGCGGCGACCAGGGAGCCGAAATGCAAATGGCCGCTGGGCGTGGGGGCGAAACGCCCGATATAGGTAGAGGCTGTCATGGGCCGGATACTACTGGAAATTCGGTAAACGCCAGAAACAAAAATGGGGCGTTTGCACGCCCCATTCGTTCAGTTCGGCAGGGATTACTTGCCGACCTGTTTTTCCTTGATTTCAGCCAAGGTCTTGCAGTCTACGCACAGGTCCGCGGTTGGGCGGGCTTCCAGGCGACGAATACCAATCTCGACGCCGCAGGATTCGCACCAGCCGTATTCTTCGTCTTCGATCAGTTGCAGCGTCTTGTCGATCTTCTTGATCAGCTTGCGTTCGCGATCACGGGCGCGCAGTTCAAGGGCGAACTCTTCTTCCTGGCTGGCACGGTCGGCCGGGTCCGGGAAGTTGGCGGCTTCGTCCTTCATGTGGTCAACGGTGCGGTCGACCTCTTGCATCAAGTCCTGCTTCCACTTTTTCAGGATATTGGTGAAGTGCTGGCGCATGGGCTTGCCCATGTACTCCTCACCCTTCGCTTCGACGTAAGGTGTGAAGCCACTGAGGCTCTGCTGCTGTTGCTTTGCTTGGGTGGACATGAATAGACCGCCTCTCACTCTTCTAATCCATTGCGCAGGATTGCAACGTCACCGACACCTGCCGGCCCTGCGGCTGCAAGCGGGCGAACTTACCAGATAGATTCGGGGTGCGCCACTCCCGGTTGTCGAGGCCCATGGCAAATCGCTTGCAAAACTGCGACAGCCCGCCATTGCTGGGTATGCATTGCCTCGAATGTTGATTTTAGTCGTTTTGCAGGCGCTTGCTCGGCCGGCACATGCCTCCGGGCAGGCAATAGAACATGTTTTCCCGCGAGGGTTCGGTAGAATCCAGATTTTGTCCCTACCGTTAAGGAAGGCTAATGGCTCAGCCCTACAGTGCGCGCAGTCGCGCCATCGAACCTTTTCATGTCATGGCATTGCTGGCGCGGGCCAATGAGCTGCAAGCCGCCGGCCATGACGTGATCCACCTGGAAATCGGTGAGCCGGATTTCACCACTGCCGAGCCCATCATCCAGGCCGGCCAGGCAGCATTGGCCAACGGCAAGACCCGCTACACCGCGGCCCGTGGTCTGCCGGAATTGCGCGAGGCCATCAGCGGGTTCTATCAGCAGCGCTACGGGCTGAACGTCGACCCCGAGCGTATCCTGATCACCCCTGGCGGTTCCGGCGCTTTGCTGCTGGCCAGCAGCCTGTTGGTGGATCCGGGCAAGCATTGGCTGCTCGCAGACCCCGGTTACCCGTGCAATCGTCACTTCCTGCGGTTGGTGGAGGGCGCGGCCCAACTGGTGCCGGTCGGCCCCGAAGTGCGCTACCAGTTGACCGCCGACCTGGTGGCCAAGCACTGGAATCAAGACAGTGTCGGCGCGCTCGTGGCGTCCCCGGCCAACCCGACCGGGACGATCCTCACGCGTGACGAATTGGCCGGGCTTTCCGCCGCCATCAAGGCGCGCAACGGCCACTTGGTGGTGGACGAGATTTACCATGGCCTCACCTACGGCACGGACGCGGCCAGCGTGCTGGAAGTCGACGACGAAGCATTTGTCCTGAATAGTTTTTCCAAGTATTTCGGCATGACCGGCTGGCGCCTGGGGTGGCTGGTGGCGCCCCCGGCCGCAGTGGGGGAGTTGGAGAAACTGGCGCAAAACCTTTACATCAGTGCGCCAAGCATGGCCCAGCACGCGGCGCTAGCGTGTTTCACCCCGCAAACCCTGAGCATTCTTGAAGAGCGCCGCGCTGAATTCGGCCGTCGTCGTGACTTCCTGCTGCCTGCCTTGCGCGAGTTGGGGTTTGGCATCGCCGTCGAGCCGGAAGGGGCGTTCTATTTGTATGCCGATATCAGCGCGTTCGGCGGTGATGCCTTCGCATTCTGTCGTCACTTCCTCGAAACCGAGCATGTGGCCTTTACCCCTGGCCTGGATTTTGGCCGCTTTAAAGCCGGTCATCATGTGCGCTTTGCCTACACGCAAAACCTCGATCGCCTGCAGGAGGCGGTGGAGCGAATCGCCCGTGGCTTGCGGAGCTGGCAAGGCTGATGCGCTTTAATCCTCCCCTCGAAGAAGCGCGGCTGATTCGTCGCTACAAGCGTTTTCTCACCGATATCGAAACCGTTACCGGCGAGTTGCTCACCATTCACTGCCCCAACACCGGCTCGATGCTCAATTGCATGGTGGAAGGTGGGCAGGTCTGGTTCAGTCGCTCCAATGACCCCAAGCGCAAGTTGCCTGGTACCTGGGAAATCGCCGAGACGCCCCAGGGGCGTCTGGCCTGCGTGAACACCGCGCGTGCCAATCAGTTGGTCGAGGAGGCGTTGCTGGCGGGGGTCATCACCGAACTCAACGGCTTTACTGCGTTGAAGCGCGAGGTGCCTTACGGCCAGGAGAAAAGCCGCATCGATTTTCGTCTGGACTATCCCGATGGCGCGGCCTACGTCGAAGTCAAAAGTGTGACCCTGGGCTTTGATGGCTCTGCGGTTGCCGCGTTCCCTGATGCGGTGACCCAGCGCGGCGCCAAGCATTTGCGCGAGCTGGCCCATCTGGCGCGGCAGGGTGTGCGTGCAGTGCAGTTGTACTGCGTCAATCTCTCGGGCATTGATGCCGTGCGCCCGGCGGTGGAAATCGACGCGGCCTACGCCGCCGCCCTGCGTGAAGCCAAGTCGGCGGGGGTGGAAGTGCTGGCGTATGGCGTGCGGGTGACTTCCGAAGAAATCTGTGTGGATCGGCGGCTGGACGTGCTGCTCGACTAGAGCGCCACCCACAGGCCCTGGTCATCTTCGCGGCCGGGCAGGGCGGTAAGGCTTTGCCCGGCGCAAGGGCCGGCGATGCACTCGCCGCTCTCGATCAGGAACAGGGCGCCGTGGGTGGCGCACTGGATCAAACTGGCGCTGGCGTCGAGAAACTGGTCGGGTTGCCATTCCAGCGAAATGCCGCGATGGGGGCAACGGTTGATGTAGAAGTAGGCTACACCGTCCCGACGCACCGCCAACACCTTGCAGCCGTCGATATCAAAACCGAGGCTGCAGTTAGGCGCGAGGGTTTCGGAGGGGCAGAGAAACTTCATTTCAATCCTTAAGTGCCTTGACGTTCAAATGCAAACAATTATCAAATGCCGGCTTCGCCCGTTAGCTGAGCGGGCGCTCAATGCGATGCCAGGCGGGCGTTATCTGCCTCATCGATGAGTGCTTGAGCGGCCCCGCCTTTGCAAGGAAACCCTGTTATGCGCCTGAGTACCAGCGCTATTGCGCTTGTTGTCGGATTGCTGGTCAACCACGGGGCTCAAGCCTCCGAACTGCCACAACGCTGGGTGAGTGCCGGCGGGGCGCTGTCGGAATGGGTGACGGCCCTGGGCGGTGAGTCGAAATTGGTGGGTGTGGATACCACCAGTCAGCATCCGGAGTCTCTCAAGGCGTTGCCGAGCATTGGCTATCAGCGGCAGTTGTCGGCGGAAGGCATTCTGAGTTTGCGCCCGCATGTGCTGGTCGGTACTGAAGAAATGGGGCCGCCGCCCGTGCTGGCGCAGATTCGCAACGCGGGTGTGCAGGTGGAAATGTTCTCGGCGCAGCCGGACCTGCCCACGCTGAAAGGTAACCTTCAGCACTTGGGCACGTTGCTGGGCAATGAGGCCAAAGCCAACGAATTGTTTACCGGATATGAGCAGGCGTTGGATCAGCAAAAGCGCTGGGTAAGCAAGGCCCAATCGACCCAAAAGGCGCCAGGCGTGTTGCTGTTGCTCGGTCATGCAGGCGGCAAGCCGCTGATCGCGGGCAAAGACACGGCGGCTGACTGGATGTTGCAGCAGGCTGGCGGGCGCAACCTGGCGACCCATACTGGCTACAAGCCGTTTTCGGTGGAGTCGTTGGCAGGGTTGAGCCCGGATGTGCTGGTGTTTGCTGATCGTGCCCTGACCGGTGAGGCGGCGCGTGCCGCACTGTTCAAGGAGAACCCGATCCTGGCTTCCACGCCAGCGGCCAAAAGCGGGCGAGTGTTTGAGGTCGATCCCACCTTGCTGGTCGGTGGGCTTGGGCCGCGCCTGCCACAAAGCCTCGCGGACCTGTCCGCCGGGTTTTATCCGTCCCTGGCCAAGCCAGCCCTATGACCACTCCGGTTAAACCGAAGACGCTGTTTGTGGGGTTGGCGCTGCTGTGTGTATTCGCTATTTGGCTTTCGCTGGCGCTGGGGCCAGTCAGCCTGCCCTTGCTGGATACGCTCAGGGCTGCGTTGCGGTGGATGGGCGTGCCGATCGAGGCCCAAGGGCTGGAGCAGGCTGAGCTGATCCTGGGGCAGATCCGTTTGCCGCGCACGCTGCTGGGGTTGGCGGTCGGCGGCGTGTTGGCCTTGTCGGGCGTGGCGATGCAGGGGCTGTTTCGCAACCCCTTGGCTGATCCGGGGTTGGTCGGGGTTTCCAGCGGTGCCGCGCTGGGGGCGGCGGTGGCGATTGTAGGGGGTTCGTTTTTCGGCGGTTTGCCGGATGCATTCGGGCCCTATCTGTTGTCGCTATGCGCATTCCTTGGCGGCTTGGGTGTCACTGCACTGGTCTATCGACTAGGGCGGCGCAACGGCCAGACCCATGTCGCGACCATGTTGCTGGCCGGCATCGCCCTTACAGCCCTCGCCAGCTCGGCGGTAGGACTGTTTACCTACCTGGCCGACGACGCCACCTTGCGCACCCTGACGTTCTGGAACCTGGGCAGCCTCAACGGCGCCAGCTATTCGCGGTTATGGCCCCTGTTGCTGGTAAGCGCGGGTGTCGCGCTGTGGTTGCCGCGTCGAGCCAAAGCGCTGAACGCGCTGCTTCTCGGTGAATCAGAGGCCAATCACTTAGGTATCGATGTAGAAAGGCTTAAGCGCGAGTTGGTCTTCTGTACGGCGTTAGGCGTGGGAGCCGCCGTGGCCGCTGCGGGCATGATTGGTTTTGTGGGGCTGGTGGTGCCACATCTGGTGCGTTTGCTGGCGGGGCCGGATCATCGTGTGCTGCTACCGGCTTCGGTCCTGGCGGGGGCGAGCCTGCTGTTGTTTGCCGATCTGGTCGCGCGCTTGGCCTTGGCACCGGCTGAATTGCCGATCGGTATTGTGACCGCATTTATCGGCGCGCCATTTTTTCTTTATCTGTTGTTGCGGGGGCGTGCCTGATGTTGCGTGTGGAAGACCTGCAGATCCGTCGCGGTCGCACAACCGTATTGGCAGGCGTCACCCTCGATCTGTTGCCGGGCGAGGTGCTCGGGGTCCTGGGCCCCAATGGTGCGGGCAAGAGTACGTTGCTCGGCGGATTGTGCGGCGAGTTGCCTCCTGACCACGGCAACGTGTGGTTGGACCAACGCCCGTTGAGCGAGTGGAGTGGCGCGCAACGGGCGCAACGCCTGGCGGTATTGCCGCAAAGTTCGACGCTGGACTTCGCTTTCCGTGTTGAAGAGGTTGTCGGCATGGGGCGCTTGCCACACCAGACCGGGCGCTTGCGTGATGACGCGATTATCGAGGCAGCCCTACAGGCGGCAGATGTCGGCCACCTGAGCGGTCGCAGCTACCTGGCGCTGTCCGGCGGAGAGCGTCAACGGGTGCATCTGGCGCGGGTGCTGGCGCAGTTATGGCCGGGCGAGGCTGGGCAGACGTTGCTGCTGGATGAGCCGACGTCAATGCTGGACCCCTTGCACCAGCACACAACCTTGCAGGCCATTCGCACTTTTGCCGATCGAGGGGCGGCGGTGTTGGTGATCCTTCACGACTTGAACCTGGCGGCGCGTTATTGTGATCGGATCCTGCTGCTGGAGGCAGGGCGCCCGCATGTCTTGGGTGCGCCGGCGCAGGTGATGCAGCCGGCGCCGTTGAAAGCTGTGTTTGGTTTGGATGTGCTTGTGCAGCCTCATCCGGAGCGTGGGCATCCGTTGATCATTGCCCGCTGAACTGCAGTGTGGGCGGCTTTGTACCGATAGCGTTTTACGGGCAAAAAAAGACCCGGCAAGAGCCGGGTCAAATAACCGTGATTAGCCTGATGAGGAGATAATCTGAGAGTCCGAACCAATGGTCTTTCAGTTATCGGCTGATCTCGCGACCAGTTGTGATAATCATAACGATTCTCATTTGAGAGTCAACATTTGTTTTCAATGGCTCTTCAGATTTTCTCAAACGTCCGTTCGGAATGCCTGTAAATGTTGGCTTTGCCAGTCGATCTAATTTTTTTGGCGGGCCGAAATAGCGTCCAATTGCCGGTTCAACGCTTCTTTGCGCTCGGCAGGAATGTCATTCCAATGCACATCCATCAAGGCCCCTTCGATTGCATACAGCAGCACTTTCGATGCGCGAAACCCGCGCGTCCGTACGGCCCGGTAGGCATCGACCGCACCCAGGCGACGCAAGTCGGACGCACTGTGGATGCCCACCGCATGCAGCCACTGTGCTGACGTCTTGCCAAGGTTTTTCAGGTGTTGCAGCTCATCGTTCATCAAGCCTCCTTGCGACGGCCGAATGGTTCGGTGGGTATCGTGACCAGGCAAGCCTGAAAGGAGTGTAGCGCTCAGTAGGAAAAGCGTAGTTCTTTAGTCGGAAACGGCCTAAAGACCGAGAGGAGTGATGTGATCCGGCAGGCGGGAAGCCCGGCACGCCAGTGCGATACCGGGCTGAAGCAGCGAGTATTAGCGGGTACGGTAACGCAGGCGGGTGCCAAAGTTGACTGACATGAGGATTTCATCGGCGGTCAGCTCCGCAGGGAAATAGGTCCCGGATATCTGCGCGTGGGCCAGGCTGGCGCCTTCCAGCGAGCAATCGCGCAGGTCCAAGCCGCGTAAATCGGCAGAGCGGAAGTAGGCATCGGTAAAGTCCACGCCGGTGGCGTTCAACTCACGCAAGTCCAGGCCGCGAAAGTCCCCGCCGCGCATGTCGATGACGCCGTCTTTTGGACGTTCCTGGTTGAAGCCCCGGATATCATCTTTATGCAGGAGCGAGTAAAGCGGAGTATCAAGAAGCTTGGGCTGACTCATGACGACAACTCCTGTTGGATTTATGGCGCCATTATAGTGCCACTATTGCGGGGTCGTGCGCCCAAGTAGACGACACGACCAAGAATTTTTTCTTACAGGCCTGGCAGGCGCTGGCGAATATGCGCCACCAACGCATCGAGCGTACCGCTTTCATTGGTCTCGACGCGTTTGCTGAGGAGCAGCTCCTCGGCGGTCAGCGAGTCGCGATTGGCTTGCTGCTCTTCGATAACGGCCAGTGTCGCGTCGGAAGGATCATTTTTGTCTGCCTGACGTTGTGCCAACCAGCTGGCGATTACGGCTTGCGGCGCGTTGCAATCCAGGATCAGGAACGGCGCGCCGGTGGCTTCGGCTACTTTGGCCGCTGCATCGCGTTGTTCGCGTTTCAGGAAGGTGGCATCCAACACCACTGGGTAACCGGCACGCAGTACGGTGCCGGCGATTTCATTCAGCCGGGTGTAGGTCGCCACACTGGCGTCGGCCGCATAGATACCGGCCTGCGGCGTGTTTTCGACGTGTTGCTCACCGAACAGACGCTTGCGTTCCACGTCCGAGCGCAGGCGCACAGCACCCAGCGCTTCCACCAGGCGCATGGCCACGTGGCTTTTGCCCACGGCCGAAACACCGTGGGTAATTGCCAGGAAGCGCGACGGAATGGTGCTGTAGCTTTCCGCCAGATTCGCGTAGTTGCGGTATTGACGCAGGGTCGTGGCGCGTTGCACCGGGCTGGCCTCGCTCGGCATGCTGAACAGCGCGATCTTGGCGCGTACCAAGGCGCGATAGGCTTTATAGAAGTTCAGCACCTCCAGGCCTTGATAGTCGCCGGTCAACTCCAGGTACTGGCTGATAAAGCGGCGCGCCAGGGATTTGAGGCCGCGGTCTTCAAGGTCCATGGCCAGGAAGCCGGTATCGGCGTACACATCGGTGAAGCGGAAAGGCTCGTTGAATTCGATGCAGTCGAAGATCACTACGTGGCCATCGATCAACGTCGCGTTACCCAGGTGAATATCGCCGTGGCATTCGCGGGTGAAACCTTCCTGTTTGCGCTGGGAGAACAGCGGCTTGAGGCGCTCGAAGCTGCTTTCGGCCCAAGCTTGCAAAGCGTCCAGTTGCGCCAGGTCGGCCTTGTCACTGAGGAACGGGCGAATCTGGTCGAAGTTCTGGCGAACCGGTGCCATCACCTCGTCCGGGGTGCCGGCCGGGTGTTCCTGCGGTACTTTCGGTGCGGTGAGGTGGAAGTGCGCGATTTGCTTGGCCATCTCATCGATGTGCGCGCTGGTCAATTCGCCGTTGGCTTGCAAGGTGCTGAGCAGTTGGCTCTGCGGGAACTGACGCATTTTCAGCGCATATTCGATGACTGGGCCATCGCCACCCAACTGAGGGGCCTCGGCCGTGCCGGTGATCGGCAACACTTCAAGATACAAATCTTCGGTCAAACGCTGGTTGAGGCGCAGCTCTTCATTGCAGAAGTGGCCGCGCTTTTCCAGATCCGTGAAGTCCAGGAAGCCGAAGTTCATCGGTTTCTTCAATTTATAGGCATAGGGCCCGGTCAGCACGACCCAGGAAATATGGGTCTCGATGACTTGGAACGCATCAACCGGGTGGGCGTATAAGGCCGGGTTTTGCAGGGCGGCGATCAGGGTCTGGCTCACGGGCGATCCTTCAGAGTCTGGCGGAAAACATGGCGGGCATTATGGCTGCTGCGGCCGGTCGTGCAAACCGCTGTCCGGCTCATGTTGATCATCAATAAAGTGCGTATAATCCGCCGCCATGACTCGAACCCGATCTCCCCGTTCCCGTAAAAAACCTCCTTCCCGCGGCCTGCGCCCTTGGCTGGGCTGGGCGCTCAAGCTCGGCCTCGTGGGGCTCGTAGTGCTCGCCGGCTTTGCGGTGTACCTCGACGCTGTGGTCCAGGAGAAGTTCTCCGGCAAGCGTTGGACCATTCCCGCCAAGGTGTATGCACGCCCGCTGGAGTTGTTTACCGGCCAGAAGCTGAGCAAGGATGACTTCCTGACCGAACTCGACGCCTTGGGCTATCGCCGCGAACCCGTGAGCAACGGGCCGGGCGCGGCGGCTGTCAGTGGTAACACCGTCGACTTGAATACCCGCGGTTTCCAGTTCTATGAAGGCCTGGAAAAAGCCCAGCCTGTGCGCGTGCGCTTTTCCGGCGATTACGTCGCTGAGTTGTCGTCCCTCAATGGCTCGAAGCTGCCGGTGGTTCGCCTCGAACCGCTGATGATCGGCGGCATTTACCCTAAAAACCTTGAAGATCGCATCCTGATCAAGCTTGACCAGGTGCCGCCGTACCTGTTGGAAACCCTGGTTGCTGTTGAAGACCGCGATTTCTACCACCACTGGGGCGTTTCGCCGAAGTCGATCGCCCGCGCGGTCTGGGTGAACACCTCCGGCGGCAAGATGACTCAGGGCGGCAGTACGCTGACGCAACAATTGGTCAAGAACTTCTACCTGACCAACGAGCGCAGCCTCACCCGTAAGCTCACTGAAGCCATGATGGCGATGCTGCTGGAGCTGCACTACAGCAAGCAGGAAATCCTTGAGGCGTACCTCAACGAGGTATTCGTCGGCCAGGATGGCCAGCGCGCCGTGCATGGTTTCGGCCTGGCCAGCCAGTTCTTCTTTGGCCAGCCGCTGTCCGAACTGAAGCTGCACCAGGTTGCGTTGCTGGTGGGCATGGTCAAGGGGCCTTCCTACTACAACCCGCGCCGCAATCCTGAGCGTGCGCTGGAGCGACGCAACCTCGTGCTTGATGTACTTGAGCAACAAGGTGTTGCCACGGCTGAACAGGTCGCTGCCGCGAAGAAAATGCCGTTGGGTGTCACTACCCGCGGCAAGCTGGCGGACAGCTCCTTCCCGGGCTTTATCGATCTGGTCAAGCGCCAACTGCGTGAAGACTACCGCGACGAAGACTTGACCGAAGAAGGCCTGCGAATCTTCACCAGTTTCGACCCGATCCTGCAGATGAAGGCCGAAGCGTCCGTCAATGACACGTTCAAGCGTCTGACAGGCCGTAAAGGTTCCGATGAAGTCGAAGCGGCCATGGTTGTGACCAATCCGGAAACGGGTGAAGTGCAAGCCATGATCGGCAGCCGTCAGGCCAGCTTTGCCGGGTTCAACCGCGCGCTGGATGCGGTGCGGCCAATCGGTTCCCTGGTCAAGCCTGCGGTTTACCTGACCGCGTTGGAAAAACCGAGCAAATACACCCTGACCAGTTGGCTCTCAGATGACCCGCTGTCGGTCAAAGGTGCCGATGGCCAAGTGTGGACACCCCAGAACTTCGACCGTCGTTCCCACGGTACGATATTCCTGTATCAGGGCATTGCGCACTCCTACAATATTTCCACGTCGCGGCTGGGCCTTGAGGTCGGCGTGCCGAATGTCCTCAAGACCATCGCGCGGCTGGGTGTCACCCGTGAGTTCCCGGCCTTCCCGTCGATCCTGTTGGGCGCTGGCGCGATGACCCCGATGGAAGTCGCGACGATGTACCAGACCCTCGCCAACGGTGGTTTCAACACCCCCATGCGCGGGATCCGCAGCGTGCTGACCGCCGAGGGTGAGCCGCTCAAGCGCTACCCGTTCCAGATTCAGCAACGGTTTGATGCGGGCTCCATTTATCTGATCCAGAACGCCATGCAGCGCGTGATGCGTGAAGGTACCGGGCGTTCGGTCTATAGCGTGCTGCCGGCGAACCTGACATTGGCAGGCAAGACCGGTACCAGTAACGATTCGCGTGACAGCTGGTTCGCAGGTTTCGGCCAGGACGTGCTGGCGGTGGTGTGGCTGGGGCGCGACGATAACGGCAAGACGCCGTTTACCGGTGCCACCGGTGCGCTGCAGGTCTGGACCAGTTTCATGCGCAAAGCTGATCCGCTGCCGTTGAACATGCCGCAGCCGGATAACATCGTGCAGGCTTGGATCGATCCGCACACGGGGCAGGGCTCAGATGCCAACTGTCCGGGCGCGGTGCAGATGCCGTATATTCGCGGCAGCGAACCGCCTCCCGGCGCCGCATGCGGTGGCAGTGCCCCCGCTGATGCGGAGTCGGTGATGGATTGGGTCAAGGGCTGGATGAATTAAGCAAAGAGGGTTTCAAGTGAACAAGTGGTGGATTCCAGCTATTACAGCTCTGGCTTTGCTCAACGGTTGCGCCAGCGTGCAGCGCGGCTCCATTCCCGTGGTGGATTCGAGCACTGCCGTCTCCAATAACGACCGGATTTCGGCCAATGGCGGCTTCCGCCAGACCGTGACCAATCGTCCAGCGCAAGCTGCGACCCAGGCGATGCCACAGGATTCCGGTGTGGTGGTCATGGTGCCAGGCGCTGGCGCTGCCACGTCTGCGCCGATCAGTGCCGAGCCGTGGACGCCAGGGCCAAGCACCTCGGGTCCGATCGACTCCACGCCGATTCAAACTGCGCCGATCAATCAGGGCACCTACACCATGCCGTCGACGCCAAGTGGAATTCCATCGTCTTCCAGCGGTGGCGGCCTGTCGGCTGACGAGCAACTGGATGGCCCGGTGCTTGCGCTGCTGACCACGGCCCAGCAACAGCAGGCGGGTGGTGATTTGAATGGTGCGTCGTCGAGCCTCGAACGTGCCCAGCGCGTGGCTCCGCGTGAGCCGCAAGTGTTGTATCGCCTGGCCCAGGTTCGCATGGCCCAGGGTGATGCTCCGCAGGCCGAGCAGTTCGCCCGTCGTGGCCTGAGCCTGGCCAACGGTCGTCCCGACTTGCAAGCCAGCCTGTGGGCCTTGATTGGTGACGCGCGCGCCGCGCAAGGCGATGCCGCCGGTGCCGCGCAGGCTCGGCAAAAAGCCAAGGTCAGCCTCTGATGGATGCACGCTTCCCCGCCATTGCCGAACAGTTATTGCTGATTGAGCGCGAGTTGCGCGTGCAGGGCTGGTGGGACGAGGTGTCCCCCAGCGTCGAGGCGCTCAGCAGCGTTGAACCTTTTTCGGTGGATACGCTGGATTTTCACCAGTGGCTGCAGTGGGTATTCCTGGTGCGCATGAAGCAGATCCTCGAACAGGACCTGCCGCTGCCCAATGCGTCGGGCATCCTGGAAATGGCCGAGATGGTCTACGCCGACCGCCCGCTGGAAAGCCTTGGCTTACGTAATGCGCTGAAAAAGTTCGACCAACTGATCGTCGACGCTCGTTAATTGCCTGACTGCCGGTTTTTCCGGCAGTCTTGCGCACATTTCTACCGCTTGACGACATTCAGGCGAGTTTTATCCCTCCTCAAAGCCCTTTCTTCTACGTTCTCATGCGCTTAGTTGGAAAAAAGCGCAATTATTGCTTGACTTGAACGTCCTGAAACAGAAGAATCCAAAGTCCGCTGTATCGGGACTGCCAGAAGCAGGCCCGCTCAGCAGATCATGAGGCGCACATCCGCGCCGACCTGTTACACCCGCAACGCGTTACCTCGCGCTGGGTGGGAAAAGCCCGCAACACTTGGGACGATCCCAATACTTGCTCAGTCAGTGCTGACGTAGTCGGCGACCACCGTCGCTCATGCTCTGTTGAGAAGTAAACCTATTAAGACCCGTCGGTTTTTTTAACGGACGGTATTCTGGCGTTTTAGAGGTGAACAACGTGGAGCTTTTATCTGGCGGTGAGATGCTCGTCCGCTTTTTGCGTGACGAAGGCGTCGACTATATCTACGGGTACCCAGGTGGTGCTCTGCTGCATGTCTACGACGCACTGTTCAAGGAACCGGCTGTTACCCACATCCTGGTTCGCCACGAGCAGGCCGCGACCCATATGGCTGACGGTTACGCCCGTGCCACCGGTAAAGCCGGTGTGGTACTGGTAACGTCCGGCCCTGGCGCAACCAATGCCATTACCGGCATCGCGACTGCGTATATGGACTCCATCCCGATGGTGATCATTTCCGGTCAGGTGGCTAGCACCATGGTCGGTACCGATGCATTCCAGGAAACCGACATGATCGGTATCTCCCGGCCGATCGTGAAACACAGCTTCATGATCAAGCATGCGTCGGAAATCCCGGAAGTCATGAAAAAGGCCTTCTACCTCGCACAGTCCGGTCGCCCGGGTCCTGTGGTGGTCGACATCCCGAAAGACATGACCAACCCGGCCGAGAAATTCGAATACATCTTCCCGAAGAAGGCCAAGCTGCGCTCCTACAGCCCAGCCGTCCGTGGGCACTCGGGGCAAATCCGCAAGGCCGCAGAAATGCTCCTGGCGGCCAAGCGTCCAGTGCTGTACTCGGGTGGTGGCGTGATTCTGGGCGGCGGTTCTGCGCCTTTGACTGAGCTGGCCAAACTGCTCAACCTGCCGGTGACCAATACGTTGATGGGCCTCGGCGCCTTCCCAGGTACCGACCGTCAGTTTGTCGGCATGCTCGGCATGCACGGCAGCTACACCGCTAACCTGGCGATGCACCACGCCGATGTGATCCTGGCAGTGGGCGCGCGTTTCGATGACCGCGTGATCAACGGCGCGAGCAAATTCTGCCCGAATGCCAAGATCATCCATATCGACATCGACCCGGCGTCCATCTCCAAGACCATCAAGGCCGATGTGCCGATCGTGGGTCCTGTTGAAAGCGTATTGACCGAAATGGTTGCTGCGCTCAAGGACATCGGCGAGACGCCGAACAAGGAATCCGTTGCCAGTTGGTGGAAGCAGATCGACGAATGGCGCGGTGATCGCGGCCTGTTCCCTTACGATAAGGGCGACGGCAGCATCATCAAGCCACAAACCGTGATCGAGACCCTGTGCGAAGTGACCAAGGGCGACGCCTTTGTGACCTCCGACGTGGGCCAGCACCAGATGTTCGCTGCGCAGTACTACAAGTTCGACAAGCCTAACCGCTGGATCAACTCCGGTGGCCTGGGCACGATGGGCTTTGGTTTCCCTGCGGCCATGGGCGTGAAACTGAGCTTTCCGGACACTGACGTTGCATGCGTCACCGGCGAGGGCAGCATCCAGATGAACATCCAGGAACTGTCGACGTGCCTGCAGTACGGCCTTCCGGTGAAGATCGTGTGCTTGAATAACGGCGTGCTGGGCATGGTTCGTCAATGGCAGGACATGAGCTACAACAGCCGTCACTCCCATTCCTACATGGAGTCGCTGCCGGATTTCGTAAAATTGGTTGAAGCCTATGGCCATGTCGGCATTCGCATCACCGATTTGAAAGATCTGAAGCCGAAGATGGAAGAGGCGTTCGCCATGAAGGACCGCTTGGTGTTCATCGATATTCAGGTGGATACCAGCGAGCACGTCTACCCGATGCAGATCAAAGACGGCTCTATGCGCGATATGTGGCTGAACAAGACGGAGCGTACTTAATCATGCGGCACATTATCTCCCTGCTTCTGGAGAACGAGCCCGGCGCTCTGTCTCGTGTTGTCGGCCTGTTTTCGCAACGCAACTACAACATCGAAAGCCTGACCGTGGCCCCGACCGAAGACCCGACCCTGTCGCGCCTGACGTTGACCACCGTGGGCCACGATGAGGTGATCGAGCAGATCACCAAGAACCTCAACAAGCTGATCGAAGTGGTCAAGCTGGTCGACCTGTCGGAAAGTGCCCACATCGAGCGTGAGCTGATGCTGGTTAAGGTCAAGGCCACGGGTGCCCAACGTGCCGAGATCAAACGGACTACCGACATTTATCGCGGGCAGATCGTTGATGTGAGCGCCAGCGTTTATACCGTTCAACTGACCGGTACAAGCGACAAGCTGGACAGCTTCATCCAGTCGATCGGGACGGCCTCGATTCTGGAAACAGTACGCAGTGGTGTCACCGGGATTGCCCGTGGCGACAAAGTACTCAGCATTTAACCCAAATTAGTGAATGGCCTTACGGCCTGGATATATAGAGGAACCTCATGAAAGTTTATTACGATAAAGATTGTGACCTGTCGATCATCCAGGGCAAGAAAGTCGCCATCATCGGCTACGGTTCCCAGGGTCACGCGCAAGCTTGTAACCTGAAAGATTCCGGCGTTGACGTGACTGTTGGCCTGCGTAAAGGCTCGGCCACTGTTGCCAAGGCTGAAGCCCACGGCCTGAAAGTGACTGACGTTGCTTCCGCCGTTGCTGCTGCCGACCTGGTCATGATCCTGACCCCGGACGAGTTCCAGTCCGCGCTGTACAAGAATGAAATCGAGCCGAACATCAAGAAGGGCGCCACCCTGGCCTTCTCCCACGGCTTCGCGATCCACTACAACCAAGTAGTGCCACGCGCTGATCTCGACGTGATCATGATCGCGCCAAAAGCACCGGGCCACACCGTGCGTTCCGAGTTCGTCAAAGGCGGCGGCATCCCTGACCTGATCGCGATCTACCAGGACGCATCGGGCAACGCCAAGAACGTGGCACTGTCCTACGCTGCTGGCGTGGGTGGCGGTCGTACCGGCATCATCGAAACCACCTTCAAGGACGAGACTGAAACCGACCTGTTCGGCGAACAAGCCGTACTGTGCGGCGGTACCGTTGAGCTGGTTAAAGCCGGTTTCGAAACCCTGGTTGAAGCTGGCTACGCGCCAGAAATGGCCTACTTCGAGTGCCTGCACGAACTGAAGCTGATCGTTGACCTCATGTACGAAGGCGGTATCGCCAACATGAACTACTCGATCTCCAACAACGCCGAATACGGCGAGTACGTGACTGGCCCGGAAGTGATCAACGCCGAGTCCCGTCAGGCCATGCGCAACGCCCTGAAACGTATTCAGGACGGCGAATACGCCAAAATGTTCATCAGCGAAGGCGCTACCGGCTACCCTTCGATGACCGCCAAGCGTCGTAACAACGCCGCTCACGGTATCGAAGTCATCGGCGAGCAACTGCGCTCGATGATGCCGTGGATCGGTGCCAACAAGATCGTCGACAAAGCCAAGAACTAAGTCGAGCGTATCAAGAGAAAACGCGGCTTAGGCCGCGTTTTTTCGTTTGAGGGGCGGGTTCTGGTATAAAGCTGCATCGTTTGCGGGCGAACACTCGCCGCAAGTATCTGTCGAATTTTTTTCACACCGTTGCAAGGTAAAGTCCATGAGCGAACGTCCCGAAGAGCCAAGCCAGGCTTCTGACGCCGAAAGCCTGCTGCCGATCGATGAGCATGTCGAAGAAGGGCATGACGCGGAAGGTCGCAAGGTCCGGCATCGTGGCATCTATCTGCTGCCCAACCTGTTCACCACGGCGAACCTGTTTGCCGGGTTCTATTCCATCATCAACTCCATGAGTGCCCAAAGCGCACTGGCGGCAGGTGATGCGGTGAGTGCCAGCAAGTATTTCGGTTTTGCTGCAATTGCAATCTTCGTGGCCATGGTGCTCGACGGCCTTGATGGGCGAGTGGCGCGCATGACCAACACACAGAGCGCCTTCGGAGCTGAGTACGACTCACTGTCGGACATGGTCGCGTTTGGCGTCGCCCCTGCGTTGTTGGCATTTGCCTGGGCGCTGGGCGATATGGGCAAGGTCGGCTGGATGGTTGCCTTCATCTATGTCGCCGGCGCTGCTTTGCGTCTGGCGCGCTTCAACACCCAGGTGGGAACCGCCGACAAGCGTTACTTCATCGGTCTTGCCAGCCCTGCTGCTGCGGGTGTGGTGGCGGGTATCGTCTGGGCATTCAGTGATTACGGGATCCAGGGTTCGAAGATGTCGTTCCTGGTGGCCTTGATGGTGGCTGCTGCCGGCATGCTGATGGTCAGCAACATCAAGTACAACAGCTTTAAGGAGCTGGACCTCAAGGGGCGTGTGCCTTTCGTGGCGATTCTGGCAGTGGTGCTGGTGTTCGCCGTGGTGTTCAGTGATCCGCCGCGTATTCTGTTGCTGGCGTTCCTGGTCTACGCCGCGTCGGGGCCGGTTCAGTACTTGCTGCATTTGCGCCGCGACAAAACATTGCCTTAATGTAATTTCCCCCATACTCCGCAGTCTATTGGTACATCAGTTCTCCAATGCTGCGGAGTTGCCATGTTAATCAAATTGCCCAAAGCGTCCGATTGCCACGAGTCGGATGTCACGCCTGAATCCTTCTATCTCTCTCGCCGTAGCTTGCTCGGTGGTGCGCTTGCCGGCATTGCTGCCAGCAGCTTGCCGCGTTGGGCCAGTGCGGACGAGGCCTCGCGTTATGCCGATGTCGAGGCGGGCAGGGCGCCGGCCTGGTTTGCCGAGAAGCTGCCAGGCACAAAATGGCAGGCCATCACGGTGAAGGATGAGGCGATCACGCCCTTCAAGGACGCAACGCACTACAACAACTTCTATGAGTTCGGTACCGACAAGGGCGACCCGGCAGCGAATGCGGGCTCACTCAAGACCGAGCCTTGGAGTGTGGTTATTGATGGTGAGGTTGCGAAGCCAGGCCGCTATGCTCTGGAAGACTTCATGAAACCTTATCAGTTGGAAGAGCGGATCTACCGTCTACGCTGCGTCGAGGCGTGGTCCATGGTGATTCCCTGGATCGGTTTTCCTATCTCTGCGTTGCTCAAGCAGGTTGAGCCGACGTCCAAAGCCAAGTACATCCGTTTTGAAACCCTCCAGGACCCAAAGAGCATGCCGGGGCAGCGCTCGAGTTTTGGCTTGATCGACTGGCCTTATATAGAAGGCTTGCGTCTGGATGAGGCGATGAATCCCCTGGCGATTCTGGCGGTGGGTATGTATGGGCGCGAATTGCCTAACCAGAACGGTGCGCCGCTGCGCTTGGTCGTGCCGTGGAAGTATGGCTTCAAGAGCGTGAAATCCATTGTGCGGATCAGCCTCGTGAGTGAGCAACCGAAAACCACCTGGCAAAGCATTGCCGCGGATGAGTACGGGTTCTACGCGAATGTGAACCCGACGGTCGATCACCCTCGTTGGACTCAGGCGCGGGAGCGTCGTCTGCCGAGTGGCCTGTTCAGTCCCAATGTACGTGAGACGCAGATGTTCAATGGTTACTCGGACGAGGTGGCTGCTCTTTATACCGGTCTCGATCTGCGGAAGAACTACTGATGCGTTACCCGATCTGGCGCGTTGGCGTTTTTATAGCGGCGGCGGTATGGCCGCTGTTCTGGCTCTATGAGGCATGGAGTGCTGTCCTCGGGCCGGATCCGGGCAAGGTGCTGGTAGATCGGCTGGGGCTCGGCACATTGATTCTGTTACTGATCACCCTGGCAATGACGCCACTGCAGAAGCTTAGTGGTTGGGCGGGGTGGATAGCGGTGCGCCGGCAATTGGGATTGTGGTGCTTCGCCTATGTTGTGCTGCACCTGGCTGCTTATTGTGTGTTTGTGCTTGGGTTGGACTGGTCGCAGCTGGGTGTGGAGTTGCGCAAGCGGCCTTACATTATTGTCGGGGCGCTGGGTTTCCTGTTGCTGTTGGTATTAGCGGTGACCTCTAATCGTTACAGTCAGCGCCGATTGGGCAGCCGTTGGAAAAAGCTGCATCGTCTCGTGTATGTCGTTCTGGGGCTCGGCTTGCTGCATATGTTGTGGATAGTGCGGGCTGATCTCAAGGAGTGGGCTGTCTATGCATCTATAGGTGCGCTGCTTCTGGTGCTGCGGATACCCCCGGTGATGCGCCGGATTCCCCGACTTATCGCGAAAAAACCACTTTCTGCAACAAAAGCGTAATTAAGGGTTGACGGCAGATTCTGGAAGTCTATAATTCGCCCCACTTCCGGCGCAGTCGAAACGGAAAACTCCTTGGTAAACAAAGAGTTACGCAGGATTCGACAGCGAGTTGCTTCAGTTCATCGAAGCCCAGAAGGAGTTGGTAGAGCAGTGTTGTTTGGCTCTATTAACGTTTCGATCCTCTCGGTCGAAAGCGGAGAAAAAGAGGTGTTGACAGCAGCGTGTAACGCTGTAGAATTCGCCTCCCGCTAACGAGAGATCGGAAGCG